>NZ_JAKUZS010000002.1:0-651866 GCF_030128585.1 Klebsiella sp. K5-204 | reverse complement strand
GTGGAAGCCGCCATCGCCCGCGCCAAAGCGCGCAAAGCCGAACAGCAGGCCGCCCAGGCGGAAGCCCCGGCGGCCGAGCCGGCCGACCCGCGTAAAGCCGCGGTGGAAGCCGCCATCGCCCGCGCCAAAGCGCGCAAAGCCGAACAGCAGGCGGCGCCGGCGGAAGCCCCGGCGGCCGAGCCGGCCGACCCGCGTGAAGCCGCGGTGGAAGCCGCTATCGCCCGCGCTAAAGCGCGCAAAGCTGAACAGCAGGCCGCGGCGGCGGAAGCCCCGGCGGCCGAGCCGGTCGACCCGCGTAAAGCCGCGGTGGAAGCCGCTATCGCCCGCGCCAAAGCGCGCAAAGCCGAACAGCAGGCCGCCCAGGCGGAAATCGCGTCAACCGCAGCCAATGACGACCCACGCAAAGCGGCCGTCGCCGCGGCGATCGCCCGCGTTCAGGCGCGCAAAGCAACACAGCAGGCAGTTAACGAGGAATAAATGGTTTTCAGAATCGCAAGCTCCCCCTATACCCATAACCAGCGGCAGACCTCGCGCATTATGCTGCTGGTGCTGCTCGCCGCCGTGCCTGGCATTGTGGTCCAGACATGGTTTTTCGGCTGGGGCACCGTCCTGCAGATTGTCCTCGCCGCTCTGACGGCCTGGGCAATGGAAGCCGCTATTCTCAAACTGCGCAAACAGCCTGTTGCGTCCACCCTGAGGGATAACTCCGCCCTGCTCACTGGCCTGCTGCTGGCGGTGAGTATTCCGCCGCTGGCCCCCTGGTGGATGGTGGTGCTCGGCACCGCCTTTGCCATAGTGATCGCCAAGCAGTTGTACGGTGGACTCGGCCATAACCCCTTCAACCCGGCGATGATCGGCTACGTCGTGCTGCTGATTTCCTTCCCGGTGCAGATGACCTCCTGGCTGCCTTCATACGAGATTGCCGCCCATATCCCGGCGTTCAGCGATACGCTGCAGATGATCTTTACCGGTCATACCGCCGCCGGAGGCGACATGGCCAGCCTGCGGCTGGGTATCGACGGCATCAGCCAGGCAACCCCGCTGGATACCTTCAAAACCTCCCTGCATGCCGGACATAGCGTCCAGCAGGTACTGCAGTTGCCGGTTTACGGCGGCGTTCTGGCGGGCCTGGGCTGGCAGTGGGTGAATATCGCCTGGCTGGCGGGCGGACTTTTTCTGCTGTGGCAGAAAGCGATCCGCTGGCATATCCCGGTCAGCTTCCTCGTCAGCCTTGGCCTGTGCGCGACCCTCGGCTGGATCTTCTCGCCGCAGAGTCTGGCCTCGCCGCAGATGCATTTGCTCTCCGGAGCCACCATGCTTGGCGCCTTCTTTATTCTGACCGACCCGGTGACGGCTTCGACAACCAACCGCGGCCGTCTGATCTTTGGCGCCCTCGCCGGCCTGTTGGTGTGGCTTATTCGTAGCTTCGGCGGTTACCCGGACGGCGTGGCGTTTGCCGTTCTGCTGGCGAATATTACCGTGCCGCTGATCGATTACTACACCCGTCCGCGCGCGTATGGCCACCGTTAAGAGAGCGAAGATGTTAAAAACCATGCGAAAACACGGCGTCACGCTGGCGCTGTTTGCCGCCGGCTCCACCGGGCTAACGGCGGCGATCAATGAGTTGACCAAAAGCACCATCGACCAGCAGGCGGCACAACAGCAGAAAGCGTTATTCGACCAGGTTTTACCTGCCGACCGCTATAATAACGATCTGCTCAAGAGCTGCTATCTGGTCAGCGCCCCGGCGCTGGGCAAAGGCCAGCATAAAGTGTGGATAGCTAAAAATAACGACCAGCCGATCGGCGCGGTCATGGAAGCCACCGCGCCGGATGGCTATTCCGGAGCGATCCAGCTGCTGGTGGCCGCCGATTTTAGCGGCACGGTCCTCGGCACCCGCGTGACCGAGCATCATGAAACCCCGGGTCTGGGGGATAAAATCGAGCTGCGCCTGTCGGACTGGATCACCCATTTTACCGGGAAAGTCATCCACGGCCAGGGCGACAGCCACTGGGCGGTCAAAAAAGACGGCGGCGATTTTGACCAGTTCACCGGCGCCACCATCACCCCCCGGGCGGTGGTCAATGCCGTTAAGCGCGCAGGCCTGTATGCACAAACGCTGCCTGCGCAACTTCCTGAATTCAGCGCCTGTGGAGAGTAACCATGAGCGAAGTTAAAGACGTCATCGTCCAGGGTCTGTGGAAAAACAACTCCGCTCTGGTTCAGCTGTTAGGGATGTGTCCCCTGCTGGCGGTCACCTCAACCGCCACCAACGCCCTTGGGCTGGGTCTGGCGACGACCCTGGTGTTGACCCTGACCAACCTGACCATCTCCAGCCTGCGCCGCTGGACCCCGGCGGAGATTCGGATCCCGATCTACGTGATGATTATCGCCTCGGTGGTGAGCGTGGTGCAGATGCTGATCAACGCCTATGCGTTCGGTCTGTATCAGTCGCTGGGGATTTTCATCCCGCTTATCGTCACCAACTGCATCGTGGTGGGCCGCGCCGAAGCCTTTGCCGCCAAAAAAGGACCGGCGCTGTCGGCGCTGGACGGCTTCTCTATCGGTATGGGGGCCACCTGCGCGATGTTCGTGCTGGGCTCCCTGCGCGAAATCCTCGGCAATGGCACGCTGTTTGACGGCGCCGACAGCCTGCTTGGCAGTTGGGCAAAGGTCCTGCGCATCGAGGTTTTCCATACAGACACTCCTTTCCTGCTGGCTATGCTGCCGCCAGGCGCCTTTATTGGCCTCGGCATGATGCTGGCGGTAAAATACCTTATCGATGAACGTAGCAAGCAGCGGAAGGCGCAGGCGGCCCGGGCCGACTCTGTCGCACCGTCTGACGCGACAGGGAAAGCGTAATATGAACAAAGCCAAACGCCTGGCGATCCTTACCAGGCTGCGGGACAACGATCCCCACCCCACCACCGAGCTGCACTTCAGCTCGCCGTTTGAGCTGCTGATTGCCGTCCTGCTCTCGGCGCAGGCGACCGACGTGAGCGTCAATAAAGCGACAGCCAAACTCTACCCGGTGGCCAATACGCCTGCGGCGATGCTGGCGCTGGGGGTGGAGGGCGTGAAATCCTATATCAAAACCATCGGCCTGTTTAACAGCAAAGCGGAAAACGTCATCAAAACCTGCCGGATCCTGCTGGAGCAGCACAACGGCGAGGTACCGGAGGACAGAGCGGCCCTGGAGGCATTGCCCGGCGTGGGCCGCAAAACCGCCAACGTGGTGCTAAATACCGCCTTTGGCTGGCCGACGATCGCCGTGGACACCCATATCTTCCGCGTTTGCAACCGGACGCAATTCGCCCCCGGGAAAAACGTCGAACAGGTGGAAGAGAAGCTGCTGAAGGTGGTTCCTGCCGAGTTTAAGGTCGACTGCCATCACTGGCTTATTCTGCACGGCCGTTACACCTGTATCGCTCGCAAGCCGCGCTGTGGCTCCTGCCTGATTGAAGACCTTTGCGAATTCAAAGACAAAGTTTACGCCTGATCGTCTTACTCACGACCATAGCCTAACTTTAGGTTATGGTCCGCATTTAGCTATTTAACCCGCCGTTAACACCACATAAACCGCATTTTCATGGGCTATTATCCGGTTATATAACAAACAACCAGCTCATTAATTTTTTAGTGTCGCAAAATTTCTATGCATTTGTGATCCAGATCATGCTCGCAACTCGATGTTGAAAGAATGTTATTAAAATGGAAATAAAAGTCAGGCAACACAACGGCTGATCAAAGATCACCAGGATAATAAGCCATGAATTTTTAGGATAATGGACCATATCACTACTTTATTGCGCAATCAGTAGAATATATCGCCTTTACGGGAAAAATGGGCGAATCAAAAAGATAAAAATAGCAGCGATAACGTAACGGTGAAATTTAACTCTGGATAACATTCATATGACCGGAGCATTATACCGCCCTGATTATGTGTAACAGATTATTACAAAGGCCTTGCCTGATGCGCCAGGATAGTGAACATTACCTGCCGTTTTCCCTCCAAGAATAACTATAAAGGCGGCGGTCCAACGAGATTGCGCCCCGAACACCCCCCAGTAAATATGGGATGTAAAAAAAGAGGTATATGTGTCTACTGCAAACAATAAACCAGCAGAAAGCGTGAGTCTGAACGCTTTCAAACAACCACGCGCGTTCTATCTCATTTTCTCGATCGAGTTGTGGGAGCGTTTTGGTTACTACGGCCTGCAAGGGATCATGGCCGTTTACCTGGTAAAACAGCTGGGTATGTCGGAAGCGGATTCCATTACTCTGTTCTCCTCCTTTAGCGCGCTGGTTTATGGCCTGGTCGCCATTGGCGGCTGGCTGGGCGATAAAGTGCTGGGTACCAAACGCGTCATTATGCTGGGCGCTATCGTGCTGGCCATCGGCTATGCGCTGGTCGCCTGGTCCGGTCATGACGCCGCTATCGTCTATATGGGTATGGCGACTATCGCCGTCGGTAACGGCCTGTTTAAAGCCAACCCGTCTTCCCTGCTTTCTACCTGCTATGACAAAAACGATCCGCGTCTGGACGGTGCATTTACCATGTACTACATGTCCATCAACATCGGTTCGTTCTTCTCGATGCTGGCAACTCCGTGGCTGGCCGCGCGTTTCGGCTGGAGCGTCGCCTTCGCCCTGAGCGTGGTGGGGATGGTGATCACCATCATTAACTTCGCCTTCTGCCAGAAATGGGTGAAACAGTACGGTTCGAAACCGGACTTTGCCCCGGTGCATATGGGTAAACTGCTGGCGACCATCGCTGGCGTGGTGGTGCTGGTCGCTATCGCTACCTGGCTGCTGCACAACCAGGGTATTGCACGCATGGCGCTGGGCGTCATCGCGCTGGGTATCGTGGTGATTTTCGCCAAAGAGGCGATGGGCCTGAAAGGCGCCGCGCGTCGCAAAATGATCGTCGCCTTCCTGCTGATGGTAGAAGCGATCGTCTTCTTCGTACTGTACAGCCAGATGCCGACCTCTCTGAACTTCTTTGCTATCCGCAACGTGGAGCACTCGATCCTCGGCCTCGCCTTCGAGCCGGAACAGTACCAGGCGCTGAACCCGTTCTGGATCATGATTGGTAGCCCTATTCTGGCCGCCATCTATAACAAGATGGGCGACCGCCTGCCGATGCCGCACAAGTTCGCTATCGGTATGGTGCTGTGCTCCGGCGCGTTCCTCGTCCTGCCTTTAGGGGCGAAGTTCGCCAGCGACGCCGGTATCGTCTCGGTTAACTGGCTGATTCTGAGCTACGCGCTGCAGTCTATCGGTGAGCTGATGATTTCCGGCCTCGGCCTGGCGATGGTCGCTCAGCTGGTTCCCCAGCGTCTGATGGGCTTCATTATGGGCAGCTGGTTCCTCACCACCGCCGGTGCGGCAATCATCGCCGGGAAAATCGCCAACCTGATGGCGGTACCGGAAAACGTCACCGATCCGCTGGTGTCGCTGGAAGTGTATGGCCACGTGTTCCTGCAGATCGGTATCGTCACCGCGGTCATCGCCGCCCTGATGCTGCTGACCGCGCCGAAGCTGAACCGAATGACTCAGGACGACAGCGCGGACGTAAAAGCACGCGAAACCGCGGCAGCCTGACGCCGCAGGGAAAACCAATTATTTTTAAGCCGCTAACGTTAGGTTAGCGGCTTTTTTTTTACCCCTGGCGGGACTAACATACAGAAAACTGCAGCCACGAGGAGTAACGCATGAAACTGTTCTACAAACCCGGCGCCTGTTCCCTCGCCTCACATATCGCCCTGCGCGAAAGCGGCCTGGATTTCACTTTGCAGAGCGTGGATCTGGCAAGGAAACAGCTGGAAAACGGGGAAGATTTTCTGCTAATCAACCCGAAAGGTCAGGTGCCGGCGCTGCTGCTGGATGATGACATCCTGCTTACTGAGGGCGTGGCTATTATGCAGTACATCGCCGATCAGGTGCCGGACCGCCATCTTCTGGCGCCCGTGGGCTCCGTTGCCCGTTACCAGACCCTGGAATGGCTGAACTACGTCGCTACCGAACTGCACAAAGGCTTTACGCCGCTGTTCCGCCCGGACACCCCGGAGGACTATAAGCCCGTTGCGCGCGCGTTGCTCGAGAAAAAACTGCAGTACGTGGATGCCTCGCTGGCGGATAAACAGTGGCTCACCGGCCATCGCTTCACTATCGCCGATGGTTATCTGTTCACGGTGCTGCGCTGGGGCTATGCGATTAAACTGGATATGGCCGCCTGTAGTCATATCGGCAGCTGGATGGCGCAGGTGGCGGCGCGTCCGGCAGTGGCTGACGCACTGGCAGCGGAAGGCTTAAAGTAAGACCAGAGACTGCCCGGCGCTCTGCCGGGCAGAGTCGGAAAGTTACAGTCGGGTGGCGCTGAAGCAGTGCTCCGGCACAGCAATACGATCCTGCGCAGCCACCACCTGCAGTTCATACTCCTGCATGTTTTTGGTGGTCAACATGATCTCGTACACTGCGGCGGTGACGTGCTCAAGCGCGTCGCGCAGGCTGGCGCCCTGCAGCAGTTTCACCAGCAGCAGACCGCTGGTCACATCGCCAACGCCCACCGGCTGACGCAGGCCAAAATCCACCAGCGGCCGGCTGATATGCCAGGCTTCATCTGCGGTCACCAGCAGCATCTCAAAACGGTCCATGCTCATGCCGGCGCGGGAAAGATGCTTAACCAGCACCACCTCCGGCCCCTGGGCAATCAGCTCCCGCGCGGCGGCCACCGCCTCGCTCACGCTGGCGACCGGATGACCGCAGAGGATCTCCAGCTCCACCAGATTAGGCGCAATGATATCGCTTGCCGGCAGCGCATAGCGCACGTGGAACTCCGCCACGCCCGGGGCGACGATGCAGCCCTTCTCCGGATGGCCCATCACCGGGTCACAAAAATACTTCGCCGCCGGATTGGCCGCTTTTACCTGACGCACGATGCCCAGGATATGCTCGCCCTGTTCAGCAGAGCCGAGATAGCCGCTCAGTACCGCATCGCAGGTCTGCAGCTTATCGATAGCGGCGATGCCCTGGACGATCTCCGTCAGGTGCGAAGGCGGCATCACACAGCCGGTCCATTTGCCGTACTGCGTGTGGTTAGAGAACTGTACGGTATTGAGGGGCCAGACATTGGCGCCCAGGCGGCGCATCGGGAACTCGGCGGCACTGTTGCCGGCGTGGCCAAACACAACGTGAGACTGAATGGCGAGGATGTTCTTCATTTTCTTACCACAACCCTAAAAAGAAAAAGGGCGTGGTTTCCCACGCCCTGGTAGTATTTTTTTATTTCCAGCAAACCAGGCAGTAATTCTTCTTACCGCGGCGCAGCAAGGTGTAGCGGCCGAACAGGCGATCGCTGTCGGCAAAAACATATTCCGGATCGGCCTGTTTTTCACCGTTGATGGTCACTGCGTTAGAGGCGACGGTTTTACGCGCCTGGCCGCGGGACGGCTGCAGCTCGGAATCCACCAGCGCCTGCAGCAGATCGGCGCCCTTTTCCATCTCAATCATCGGCACGCCGTCCTGAGCCAGCTGTTCGAAGTCAGCTTCGCTCAGGTCGCTCAGGTTGCCGTTGAACAGGCTCTCGGTAATGCGTTTCGCCGCTTCCAGGCCCTCTTCGCCGTGCACCAGACGCGTCACCTGCTCTGCCAGCACGTACTGGGCGCGCGGCGCTTTACCGCTGTTTTTATCTTCTTCTTCCAGGGCATCGATCTCTGCGATGTCCATAAAGGTGAAGAACTTGAGGAAGCGATAGACATCAGCATCCGCGGTGTTGATCCAGAACTGGTAGAATTTATACGGACTGGTCTTTTTCGGATCCAGCCACACGGCGCCGCCCTCGGTTTTGCCGAACTTGGTGCCGTCCGCTTTGGTAATCAGCGGCACGGTGAGGCCAAACACCTGGTTCTGGTGCAGACGACGCGTCAGATCGATACCGGAGGTAATGTTGCCCCACTGGTCGGAGCCGCCAATCTGCAGCGCCACGCCGTGCAGCTTGTTCAGGCAGGCGAAGTCGTAACCCTGCAGCAGATTGTAAGAAAACTCGGTAAAGGAGATGCCCTGATCGTCACGATTCAGGCGCTGCTTCACCGCTTCTTTGTTGATCATCTGGTTAACAGAGAAGTGTTTACCAATATCGCGCAGGAAGGTCAGCACGTTCATGCTGCCAAACCAGTCATAGTTGTTCGCCGCGATCGCCGAGTTGTCGCCGCAGTCAAAATCAAGGAACGGGGCTACCTGTTTGCGGATTTTATCCACCCACTCCTGCACGGTATCCTCGGTATTAAGCTTACGCTCAGCGGCTTTAAAGCTTGGGTCGCCAATCAGACCGGTAGCGCCGCCCACCAGCGCCACAGGTTTATGACCTGCCTGCTGGAAGCGTTTCAGGCATAACAATGGAACAAGATGCCCCAAATGCAAGCTGTCAGCGGTAGGATCGAAGCCGCAATAGAGCGCGATCGGGCCTTGCGCCAGTCGCTCTGCTAACGCTTCCTCGTCCGTCACCTGGGCTACCAGCCCCCGCTCTTGCAATTGTTTAATCAAGTTACTGCTTGCCATCAAATTCTCCATGTATAAACGACTGCACCTCTGCCGGTACACGACTTTTCGCCAGATGCGAAAAGTACATAGAATAAAGCGCCGGCCCTTTCAGCGCCAGCGCTTCGATAACTAATTTCGGCAATTACGGTGCCAGGCGGTCGATTTTCCAGGCGCCGTTATCGCGCTGGTATAAAAAGCGATCGTGCAGGCGATGTTCACCCCCCTGCCAGAACTCCATCTGCTCGATGCTGACGCGGAATCCGCCCCAGAAACTCGGCAGCGGCACTTCACCCTGCTGGAATTTCTGCTTCAGCTCGAGGAATTTGCTCTCCAGGATACCGCGGGCAGAGATCCGGCTCGACTGTTGCGAGACCCAGGCGCCGATCTGGCTGTCACGCGGGCGGCTGTGGAAATATTTGACCACCTCCAGCGTCGACAGGCGTTCCGCTTTGCCGATCACCATCACCTGGCGCTCCAGCATATGCCACGGAAACAGCAGGCTGACCTGCGGGTTATTTTCAATCTGATGGGCTTTGCGGCTGCCGAGGTTGGTATAAAACACCAGCCCTTTTTCGTCGTAATGCTTAAGCAGCACAATGCGCTGATAGGGTTGGCCGCGCTCATCGACGGTGGCAACCACCATGGCCGTTGGGTCGGCGAGTTTCGCGTCGCAGGCCTGACGCAGCCAGCGCTCAAACAGCGGCAGAGGTTCAGCAGGAAGATCGTGGCGACGCAAACCGCCACGGGTGTATTCACGGCGCAAGTGCGCGATTTGCTGGAGTTCGTCGTTATCAGACATGGCCATTGAGGATATAGTCAAAAGGTGGCGTTATTGTGCGCCCCCCGGACAGAAATCTCAACGTTTGGCGGTCTGCAGCTGGCAGTTATCGAGGACGATGCGGTCGCGCTTATAGACGGTGGCGGTATCGCCTTTCGACCAGAAGACATAGACGCCGTCGGTGTAGCGCGCGCCGGAAGCCGACAGCCCCTCTGACAGATTCAGCTGCTGATTGTCATAGATAAAACTAACCTGCTGGCGTTGGTTATTGCGATGGACCGTCAACGGTTTCTGGTCGCATTGATACTCCAGCGTGTCCGTCTGCATCCGCTCGACAAACTGGTTGTAGTAGCTACAGCCCGCCAGCATAAAAGGTACAACTGCGATAAGAATTTTTTTCATTCGTTTGCCTTCGACTTTCCCGGTCACGGAGGGCACTCCGCCCTCCGCTTAACTTGTCCAGTTTACCGGTCGCGTCGTCTTTAAGATTTCAGTTAACTCCGATTCTGCGGCGGGTTAGCAGGGAAAATGGCGCCCAGCACCGTGGCTTCGCTGGCGCCGGTCACGGAGGGCAGATTACCCGGCAGGCCGGCGATCGTGCGCCAGGCCAGCCAGGCAAAGGCCAGCGCTTCCATATCATCGCCGCTGATCCCCGCCTCATCGGTGGTGGAGACTTCAGTTCCCGGCAGCAGGGCCGCCAGGCGCGCCATTAACAATGGGTTACGCGCGCCGCCGCCGCACACTAACAAACGCTCGCAGCCGCCGCTTAACAATACCTGCTCACTGATGGTCACGGCGGTTAATTCCGCGAGCGTTGCCTGCACATCCTGCCCGCGCAGCCCAGGATAACGAGCCAGATGCTGCTCCAGCCAGCCGTAATTGAAATATTCCCGACCGGTGCTTTTCGGCGCCGGCAGGGCAAACCATGGATCGCTCAGCATATCCTGCAGCAGCGGCAGGAGCACTTTACCTTCGCTGGCCCATTGGGCGTCCTTATCGTACGGTTTGCCCTGCTGGCGCCAGATCCAGGCGTCCAGCAACATATTTCCCGGTCCGGTATCATAGCCCCGCACCGGCTGGCCCGGCACCAGCAGCGATACATTAGCGATCCCGCCGATATTGAGCACCATCCGCCGCTCAACGGGGTGCGCCAGCAGCGCATGATGGAATGCCGGCACCAGCGGCGCCCCTTGCCCACCAAGCGCCATATCCCGGCGACGAAAATCCCCCACCACGGTGACGCCGGTGTGGGCGGCGATCTGGTTGTTATCGCCAATTTGCATCGTATGCGGCGCGTCGCCCTGGGGTTCATGCCATACGGTCTGTCCATGGCAGCCGATGGCAATAACGTCGGTGGGTTTGAGCTTTTCCTGTCGCATCAGCGCCAGCACGGCATCGGCAAACAGCCGCCCCAGTCGGGTGTCCAGACGACCTAGCTGTGAAAGGGTCAATGACTGGCCCTGGCAAATCGCCAGAATCTCTTCTTTTATCGCGTGTGGGATGGGCCAGGTGAGACTGGCCTGCTGCGCCACCATGTTTTCATTGATGGCAGCCAAAACGACATCGATACCATCAAGGCTGGTACCAGACATAACGCCAATAAAGCGACCCGATCTCATACGTTGTTCCTTCATTCCATGACCCTTGTATATCCTTCACTCCACCATAAAGTGTCCGCTAATGCTATGTTGTAATAATACTTTTTAACAATAGAGCGACAATTCAGAGAACATCGTAAAGAACCGGCGTTTAGTTATGGTTGAAGCACCATTAATTATTATTTTTTGTATAGTCCGGAGAGAAGCTATGCCCGCCGACGACTAAATGCCATATAATTAACCGCATGGACGTTCAATTGAACACCTTCGGTGAACAGGAGATTCATAAATGATTTTACGTGTTTTGGCTGTATCGATGATTGGTTTCACGCTCGCAGGCTGCGTGAGCAGCAGCGGCCTGTCCGGCGATGTGTATTCCGCATCTGAAGCCAAACAGGTGCAGAGCGTGACATACGGTACCATCGTGCATACCCGCGCCGTACAGATCCAGAGCGGCGACGACAGCAATGCCATCGGGGCGATTGGCGGTGCGGTGCTGGGTGGGTTCCTCGGGAACACCATCGGCGGCGGTACCGGACGCTCTCTGGCCACAGCGGCAGGTGCGGTCGCGGGCGGCGTAGCCGGTCAGGGCGTGCAGGGTGCGATGAATAAAACCCAGGGCGTGGAACTGGAAATCCGTAAGGATGACGGCAATACCATTATGGTGGTGCAGAAACAGGGCAGCACCCCGTTCTCCGTGGGTCAGCGCGTGGCGATTGCCGGCAGCGGCAGCCAGGTCACCGTCTCTCCTCGATAATCCCTCTGACGATGCGGCCAGTTATGCCGCATCGTATTTTTCCTCTGCATGTATTACACCCTAATAGCTTCGCATTAGCATTCAGACATCTTAATTTTTGAATTGCATTAATCATTGCGCCTGCGCAATATTTTATCAGTCATCCCCGACTACTCTTCTGCACATTACTCTTTTTATGTCGACGCAATATCGTTGCCCTTGCTTTTCCCTGTGGAATATTGTCTATGCCCAAACACATGAATCATGTCGTTAAACGTCTTATCGTTTATATTTGTATTTGTTTACTGGCCGGGGTCGGCATGACCGGGTTGACGGACTTTTTTCACACCAGATTTAACAGCACTTCATCTACACTATTTCCTCTGTTGACCAGTTTTCTGATGGTGTTTCATATCACTATTGCCTGTTTTATGGGCATGAAATACTGGAGCAGCAAGCGTCGCCTGTATCTGACCCCTGTCGCTTTCGGCTTTGCCTGTTCGGCGTTGCTGATGCTGGGCACGCTCAGTAGCTATCCGGACTGGCTCAGCTGCAATCCCTCGCCGGTGGTGAAACAAAATGACGCCGTCATATATTATTTCTTTCGCAATATAATGATGGCTATCTTATTCATGTCATCAATTATTTTGTATTACTTCCGCCGGCGCATCATGCATTCCTGGAAAGCCCATGTAATGACTTTCGCGGCATGTATTGTTCTTGTATTAACCATTATTTATTTATCATGGCTGTACTCCAGCCACTCGCCGAAGCTGAGCATCAATTTTATCGACGACCTGAATCATACTTTCACCCCGCTGTGGCAAAGTATTATCAGCTGGCTGCTGATGGCAGTCTGGTTTATCACGCTAATATTAATAATTTGCTTGAGCAAACTGCGCAATATTTTCTGGTATAGCGGCGCTTTTTTTTGCAGCGCATATTTGTTCACCCTCTTCCGGCTGCTCTCTACCGTTGGGGAACTCGATCAGGCCTGGTATCAGGCGCGTTTTTTTGAAACGCTGTGCACCCTGTTCCTGATCCTGGTGCTGCTGGTCGACGTCTTTATCCTCTATCGGGAGTCTAACCACAAGTATGTCAACTCCTACCAGAATTCGATCCGCGACCCGCTGACCCGCCTCTATAACCGCAGCTTCTTCTATGACACCCTAAACCAGCAACTGGCGAAGGTGAAGGCCCAGCATCCGCTGTCGGTGATTATCAGCGACCTCGACCATTTCAAACGCATCAACGATAACTACGGCCACATCGCCGGCGACAAGGTGATCCAATTTGCCGCCTCGGTGCTGGACAGCCATTCGCGCAAGGATGATGTCGCCGCCCGCATCGGCGGTGAGGAGTTTGCCCTGCTGCTGGTCAACACCTCAGAGAACGAGGCGCAGGCGATCGCCGAGCGCATCCGTCTGGCGGTCAGCGCCGAGCAGACCGCTCTGCCAGAGCGGATGACCATCAGCATGGGGGTGTATACCACCCATGACAGAAGTGTGACGGCGGAGGAGTGCGTCCAGCGTGCGGACGAAGCCATGTATGAAGCAAAAAACAGCGGACGTAATCGGGTGGTGATCTGGCGACGCCAGGGTGGGTAAAAAAAGGCCCGGGATAACCCGGGCCGCAAAAGGATTAATCTTTTGCCTGGAGATCGAGGATATTTTGTTCAAGTTTACGAATTAAGTGGAGCAACGTCTCCACTTCCTGCTTCGAGACCCCCGAGAGGATTTCATCGCGGGTCTTGCCTATCACCTCTTCCATCTCATTGATCAGCGGTTCGGCTTTTTCAGTCAACTTGATGCGTTTGGCCCGCCGATCGCTTGCGCAGGTCTGGCGAGAAATAAGCCCTTTCTCCTCCAGCTGATCGAGCGTACGCACCAGCGACGGTTGTTCAATACCGATGGCTTTCGCCAGCTGGATCTGCGACTGCTCAGGCGGCAGCTGGTGGATGTTATGCAGCGTGACCCAGTGGGTCTGCGTTAACTCCAGAGGTTTCAGGCGATGGTCGATTAGCGCGCGCCAGACGCGAACTAAACGTGCCAGATCAGAACCAAGTGGCGATTCCAATTTCATCTCCTTATAATTAGCTTGCTAAGTTATTATACTGATTTTAGAATAGTGTGCAGCATTTGAATAATCAAAACAAATGAATTACTTGATTCAACAAAAACCAAAACAATGATTTACACTGTTAAAGAGTAGCACGTCCTGAGGTTATCCCTGTTATGGCAAAGGATTTTTGCTTGTGAAACTGAGTCTTAATTCATCCGGATTGCCGCTGCAGGACCTGATGTTCGGCGCATCCGTCTATTTCCCTCCGTTGTTCAAAGCCGTCTTGCTGGGCTTCTTTATCTGGCTGTTTTTACATCGCCAGCTGCGTGACTGGATGTATGCGGGCGACATCTGGCATCCCCTGCTGATGGATCTCTCCCTGTTCGCGCTCGCGGTCTGTCTGGCCCTGCTGTTATTGATTGCCTGGTGATCTACCTGCTATGAAAAAATTAAAATATTTGTCAACGCTGTTGGTGGCGGCCATCGCACTGGTTGCCGCGTGGTTATTATGGAATTTCTACACTCAGTCCCCCTGGACCCGCGACGGGAAAGTGCGCGCCGAGCAGGTCGGGATCACCCCTCAGGTCTCCGGCAGTATTCTGCAGCTTAACGTGGCCGATAACCAGCGAGTCAAGGCCGGTGAAGTCTTGTTTACCATCGACGACACCCCCTACCGCATTGCGGTGCTGAACGCCCAGGCGCAGCTGGCGAAAGCGCAAGCTGAGGTGGCGAAAGCGCAGGCGGAGCAAAGCAAAGCCGCCAGCGAAGCCCGCCGTCGCAGAAACCTGTCGCAGAATGCCATCTCGGCTGAAGACCTTGAAAACGCCAATACCGCCCTGAATACCGCCACCACCACCCTGGCGGCCGCCAGAGCGGGAGTCGGTGTCACCGAGGCGGCGCTAAAGCATGCGCAGTGGCAGCTCAGCCAGACGGTAGTCAAAGCGCCGGTGGACGGCTGGGTGACTAACCTCTCCACCCGGGTCGGCGATTACGCCACCACCGGCCATCCGGTCTTTGCCCTGGTGGACAGCCATTCGTTCTATGTGCTGGGCTACTTTGAAGAGACCAAACTGCGCCATATTCGCATCGGCGATCCGGCGCAAATCATTCTCTACAGCAATCAGCAGACGCTGCAGGGGCATGTCGCCAGCATCGGTCGCGCGATTGTCGACCAGAGCGTGGAACAGGGAACCGGGCTGGTGGCCAATATCAAACCGAATATCCCCTGGGTCCGCCTCGCCCAGCGCGTCCCGGTACGGATTGCCTTTGATAGCTTGCCGGCCGATGTCACTCTGGTCTCCGGCACCACCTGCACCGTCTCGATCGGCGGACAGTGATGAATCTGCAGACCCTGTCATGGCGCACGCTGCCCTGGGTTAAAGCCACCCGACCGCAGTGGCGATACGCGCTGCGTAACGGCATCGCCATGTGTCTTGCGCTGAGCATCGCCTACGCGCTGGATCTGGATGAGCCCTACTGGGCGATGACCTCCGCGGCGGTGGTCAGCTTTCCCACCGTCGGC
Organism: Klebsiella sp. K5-204; assembly: GCF_030128585.1. Classification (NCBI taxonomy): domain Bacteria; kingdom Pseudomonadati; phylum Pseudomonadota; class Gammaproteobacteria; order Enterobacterales; family Enterobacteriaceae; genus Klebsiella; species Klebsiella sp. K5-204. Next base: position 636,627 of record NZ_JAKUZS010000002.1, on the reverse strand, counting down.
GGGGTGATCAGTAAAAGTTTCGGCCGCATTGCCGGCAGCCTGCTCGGCGCCTGCGCCGCCCTGCTGCTGGCGGGCCATACGCTCAACGATCCCTGGCTGTTCCTGTTCAGTATCTCCGGCTGGCTGGCGCTCTGCACCTGGGCCTGCGCCCTGTTCACCAACAACGTGGCCTACGCCTTTCAGCTGGCGGGCTATACCTGCGCCATCATCGCCTTTCCGGTGATTAATATCAGCGACAGCTACGAGCTATGGGTGATTGCCCAGTCGCGCGTCTGCGAAGTCATCGTCGGGATCCTGTGCGGCGGGTTGATGATGATGATCCTGCCCAGCACCTCCGATGGCAGCAACCTGCTGACGGCTTTGAAAACCATGCACGCCCGCCTGCTGGAGCACGCCAGTCTGCTGTGGGTACCGGAAACGACGGATGCTATCCGCACCGCCCATGAAAGCGTAATTGGCCAGATCCTGACCATGAACCTGCTGCGCATCCAGGCCTTCTGGAGCCACTACCGCTTCCGTCGGCAGAATCCCCTGCTGAACTACCTGCTGCACCAACAGCTCCGAATGACCAGCGTCATTTCCAGCCTGCGGCGTATGCTGCTGAACTGGCCTGACGCCCCGGCCAATACCCGCCAGGTGCTGGAGTCGTTGCTTGCGGAGCTCGCCACCGCCCATGCTGACAGCTATCACGTCGCCCGCATTCTGGCGCCGCTGGCGCCGCCGCCGGGCGCGGATTACCGCCACCTCGCCTTCTGGGCGCGGTTACGCTATTTCTGTCGCATTTATCTGGAAAGCAGCCGCTGGATCCGCCGGGTTGAAAATGCCTCAGCGATCGCCGAGTTCAATGTTCCTTCCGCACCCGCGCTGACCCGCCACACGGACCAGGCGGAAGCCCTGCTCAACGGCATTCGTACCTTTTGCGCCCTGGTGGCGATAGGCGCGTGGGGGATCAGTACCCAGTGGACCAGCTGCGCGGCGGCCCTGACCCTGGCCTCCATCTGCTGCGTACTCTACTCGGTGTCGGCCTCGCCGTTTCGCTCGCTAACCCTGCTGATGCAGACCCTGGTCCTGCTGTCGGTGTTCAGTTTTGTGGTGAAATTTGGCCTGATGGTGCAGATCACCGACCTGTGGCAGTTCCTGCTGTTTCTGTTCCCGTTGCTGACCACTATGCAGTTACTCAAGCTGCAGTGGCCAAAATTTGCCGGCCTGTGGGGGCAGCTTATCGTCTTTATGGGCTCGTTTATCTCCGTCACCAACCCACCGGTGTACGACTATGCGGCCTTTTTCAATGACAATTTAAGCAAGATTGTCGGCGTGGGCTTTGCGTGGCTGGCTTTTGCGGTGCTCAGTCCCGGCTCGGACGCCCGCAAAGGGCGACGGCACATCAGAGCGTTACGGCGTCACTTTGTCGATCAGCTCAGCCGCCACCCCCAGCACAGCGAGCACGAATTTGAATCGCTGGTATATCACCACGTCAGCCAGCTCAGTCAGAGCCAGGATGCGCTGGCGCGCCGCTGGCTACTGCGCTGGGGAGTGGTCTTGCTGAACTGCTCCCACGTGGTCTGGCAGCTTCGCGAGTGGGAAACCCGCTCCGATCCGCTCGCCCAGGTGCGCGATCTGTGTATCAACCTGCTGCGCGATGTCATGAGCGAGCGCGGCGTGCAGCAGCGGCCGCTGGCCACCACGCTGCAGGAGCTGCTGCGGATCTGCGAGGTTCTGAACCACCATCATCAGCCGGCGGCCCGGGAGCTGGCCGCCGCGATCTGGCGATTGTATTGCGCGCTATCGCAGCTGGAACAGGCTCCGGTCGCCGGAACGATTGGCGAAAAGCTTACTTAATCACCCCGCAGGCAAACCGTTCGCCGCCGCCGCCCAGCGGCTGCGGACTGTCGGCCATATTATCGCCGCCGACATGAACCATCAGCGCTTTGCCTTTCACTTCCGCCAGCGTTTTCAGACGCGGAGCGATAATCGGCTGGTCAGCCACGCCCGCGTCGTTGACCACCAGCAGGGGCAAATCGCCAAGATGTCCGGTGCCCAGCGGCCCTTCATGTTTACCGGTATGTTGCGGATCGTAATGTCCGCCCGCCGCTCCGGCGGCCACGGCTTTGCCCTCTTTCATCGCCGGCTGGCAGCTGCCTTCAGCATGGATATGAAAGCCGTGCTTGCCCGGCGGTAACGCTCGCAGATCGGGAGCAAATTCGAGTCCGCGGTCGGTTTCGGTGATTTTTACACTGCCGATGGATTGACCAACGCCCTGGCTGGTCACGAGATTAAGTTGCACATCTTCACTGACGGCCTGCGCGCCAGCGCAAAATGCGAGGGAAAGGATAGCGAGAATACATCGTTGCATAACACCTCCGGATGGCTGTCTCCCTGTTAAGTGTAAACCAGGAACAGGTTTCCGGAGGCGAAATGCCGGTTATGGCACGTCGTAACCGAGCGCGGCTTTGCGGATACGGAACCACTGCTGGCGGGTCATACTCAGCTTTTCAGCCACAATCGCCGAGCGCACGCGCTCAATTTTGCCCGAGCCGATAATCGGCAGCGGTTGCGATGGCAGGCGCAGCACCCAGGCATAAACCACCTGCTCGATGCTGTCGGCGTTAAGCTCGTGGGCCACCTGGGCCAGCTCGTCGCGCAGCGGCTGAAAGCCCTCTTCATTAAACAGGCGGCCGCCGCCGAGGCAGGACCAGGCCATCGGGCGAATACGCAGCTGCTGCAGCTGATCGAGGGTGCCGTCGAGCAGCAACGGCTGATGCACCGGCGAGATCTCCACCTGGTTGGTAGCAAGCGTAAACGGCAGGCGCGACTGCAGGAGGGTGAACTGGGCAGGGGTAAAGTTCGAGACGCCGAAATGACGTACTTTGCCGCTGTGATGCAGCGCGAGGAAGGCTTCAGCCACCTCGTCCGCGTCCATCAGCGGATCCGGCCGGTGGATCAGCAGCAGATCGAGATGGTCCGTCGCCAGATTACGCAGCGATTGCTCAGCGCTGAGCACGATGTGGTCCCGGTCGGTAATGTAGTGACCGATGGTGTTTTCAGCGCGCGCCCGGGTGGCAATGCCGCATTTGCTGACAATTTCCATTCGGCTACGCAGATGCGGCGCCAGCTTCAGGGCTTCACCAAAAGCGGACTCGCACTGGTAATCACCATAGATATCGGCGTGATCGACGGTGGTAATGCCTAAATCGAGATGCTGTTCGATAAAGCCGACCAGCTCGCCTGGCGACATTTTCCAGTCCATCAGACGCCAGTAGCCCATCACAAAACGCGAAAATTCCGGCCCCTGGGGAGCCATAGCAATACGCTGAACCATAACCGCTTCCTCAATAAAAAAGTGCTCTGAGTATACGTAATTTTTGGCTTAAAACAGTGAGGGTTGCTGCGGTTCTTCCGCCGCCTCTGGCCTGTTTGCGCGGATTTTGCGCAGCAGGCGTTGACGGCACAGACGCAATACCTCCTGTTTCTGCGCATCGCTCATCGTTTGCCAGTTAAAACGTTCCTCACGGCTACGGAAACAGCCGCGACAGTAGCCGCGCTCATCGGTCTGACAAATTCCCCGGCACGGGCTCTGCACCGGGAAAAACTCTAACTGCTCTGCCACCACACGCCTCCTGTCCCCTCATCTCCTTTCATTGAAGACGTTTCCCCGCGCTGACGCAAATTTTGTTCACTACGTGCTGCGCCAGCTAACATTTTTGCCCCGGGTCTTGCATTAGACCAATCGGTCTACTACAGTGTGCCCCATGAACAGACACAGCGATTGCGATACCCGAGAACATATTCTGGCCACCGGCGAGCGGCTTTGCATGCATCGCGGCTTTACTGGCATGGGCTTGAGCGAACTCCTGAAGACGGCGGAAGTGCCCAAGGGCTCTTTCTATCATTACTTTCGCTCTAAAGAAGCCTTCGGCGTCGCCTTGCTGGAAAACCATTTCGCCGGATATCTGCAGCGCCTGGTCGAGCATTTCGCCCATGGCGACGGCAACTATCGCGATCGGCTGCTGGCCTACTATCAGCACACGCTGAATCAGTTTTACCAGCAGGGAATTATTAGCGGGTGTCTTACCGTCAAGCTGTCGGCAGAGGTCTGCGATCTGTCGGAAGACATGCGCACCGCCATGAACCACGGCGCCAGCCAGATCATCGCCCTGCTGGGCGACGCGCTGGAGAAAGGACGCCAGGAAGGCAGTCTGACATTTGACGGCGAGGCCATGACCCTGTCGCAGGTGCTCTATTCCTTGTGGCTCGGTGCCAACCTGCAGGCCAAAATAACGCGTAGCGCAACGCCGCTGGAGAGCGCCCTTGCCCACGCGAAACAGATTATTGCGGCGCCTGCTGTTTAACAGGCGTTTTTATTTCATCAGTTCCTAGACGACCGGTCTACTCAGGAGTCATTATGTCGGAATCAAAATTATTCACCCCGTTGAAAGTCGGTGCCGTCACCGCCCCTAATCGCGTATTTATGGCTCCTCTGACGCGTCTGCGCAGCATCGAGCCGGGCGATATCCCTACCCCGCTGATGGGCGAATATTACCGTCAGCGCGCCAGCTCCGGGCTAATCATCACCGAAGCGACGCAGATTTCCGCCCAGGCCAAAGGCTATGCCGGCGCGCCAGGGCTGCACAGCCCGGAGCAGATTGCCGCCTGGCAGAAAATCACCGCCGGCGTTCACGCGGAAAACGGCCATATCGCCGTGCAGCTGTGGCATACCGGGCGAATTTCCCATAGCAGCCTGCAGCCCGGCGGCGCCGCCCCGGTAGCGCCGTCTGCGCTGAGCGCCGGCACCCGCACCTCGCTGCGCGACGAAAACGGCCACGCCATCCGCGCCGATACCTCGATGCCTCGCGCTCTGGAAACCGAAGAGATCCCGGGGATCGTCGATGATTTCCGTCAGGCGGTGGGCAATGCCCGTGACGCCGGTTTCGATCTGGTTGAACTGCACTCGGCTCACGGCTATCTGCTGCACCAGTTCCTCTCGCCGTCGGCAAACCAGCGTACCGACCAGTATGGCGGCAGCGTGGAAAACCGCGCCCGTCTGGTGCTGGAGGTGGTTGACGCCGTGAGCAAAGAGTGGAGCGCCGACCGGATTGGCATCCGCGTGTCGCCGATTGGCAGCTTCCAGAATGTAGATAATGGCCCGAACGAAGAAGAAGACGCGCTGTATCTGATTAGCGAGCTGGCGAAACGCGGTATCGCCTATCTGCACATGTCCGAGCCGGACTGGGCGGGCGGCAAGCCGTACAGCGAAGCCTTCCGTCAGAAAGTTCGCGACCGCTTCCCGGGCGTGATCATTGGCGCTGGCGCCTACACCGTTGAAAAAGCCAACGACCTGATCAGCAAAGGGCTGATTGATGCCGTGGCCTTTGGCCGCGATTACATCGCCAACCCGGATCTGGTGGCCCGCCTGCAGAAAAAAGCGGCGCTCAACCCGCAGCGCCCGGAGTCCTTCTACGGCGGCGGCGCGGAAGGCTACACCGATTATCCTACGCTGTAATCCCTCCATTGATAGCGGCGACGTATCGCCGCTATACTCAAGGCTCTGATCTATCAAATAAACTGCATAGGGGACATTATGCGCTTACTCCACACCATGCTGCGCGTTGGCGACCTGCAACGTTCTATCGACTTCTATACCAATGTTTTGGGCATGAAGCTGCTGCGCACCAGCGAAAACCCGGAGTACAAATACTCCCTCGCCTTCGTCGGCTACGGCGAAGAGAGCGATACCGCGGTGATCGAACTGACCTACAACTGGGGCGTGGACAGCTATGAGCTGGGCACCGCCTACGGTCACATCGCGCTGAGCGTCGACAACGCCGCCGAAGCCTGCGAGCGGATCCGCCAGAACGGGGGCAACGTTACCCGCGAAGCCGGGCCGGTAAAAGGCGGCAGCACCGTTATCGCCTTCGTGGAAGATCCTGACGGTTACAAAATCGAGCTGATTGAAGAGAAAGACGCCGGCAAAGGGCTGGGCAACTAACCCCCCGACCATAGCGACTTCATTAACCTCGTTCGCCCGGGCGCTGCGGCGCCCGTTGTTTTCACCCCTGCCTGCTGCAAGCCGTGGCAAAATTTGCCATAATGCGCGCTACTTTTTTCCAGCTAAGAGAATCTGATGTCCGAGAACGCTCAACTGAATGGTCTGTGCGACCGTTTCCGCGGTTTTTATCCAGTGGTGATTGATGTTGAAACCGCAGGATTTAATGCCAAAACCGACGCCCTGCTGGAGATCGCCGCCATTACGTTGAAGATGGATGAGCAAGGCTGGCTGATGCCCGATGAAACGCTGCATTTCCATGTTGAACCTTTCGAGGGCGCCAATCTTCAGCCCGAAGCGCTGGCCTTTAACGGGATTAACCCGCACGATCCAGAGCGCGGCGCCGTTAGCGAATACGACGCTCTGCATGCCATCTTCAAAATGGTACGCAAAGGGATGAAAGAGAGCGACTGCAGTCGGGCTATCATGGTGGCGCACAACGCCACATTTGACCACAGCTTCACCATGACCGCCGCCGAACGGGCGGGGCTAAAACGCAACCCGTTCCATCCGTTTGTCACCTTTGACACCGCCGCGCTGAGCGGGCTGGCGCTGGGCCAGACGGTGTTGTCGAAAGCCTGTATTGCCGCGGGTATGCCGTTCGACGGCGCGCAGGCCCACTCCGCCCTCTACGATACCGAGCAGACGGCACAGCTGTTTTGCGAGATAGTGAACCGCTGGAAGCGTCTGGGCGGCTGGCCGCTGCCGGTGGCGACGCCGGAGTGATAAAAAAAGCGACTTCCAGGAAGTCGCTTTTTTACTGACCGCGGGAATTATTCCGCTTTCGGCTCGTCAGTGTGATATTTCGCCGCTGTCTCTTTGATCAGCTGCTGCAGTTCACCGCGCTGGTACATCTCGATGACGATATCGCAGCCGCCCACCAGTTCACCGTCCACCCACAGCTGCGGGAAGGTCGGCCAGTTGGCATATTTTGGCAGCTCGGCGCGGATATCCGGGTTCTGCAGGATATCAACGTAAGCAAAACGTTCGCCACAGGCGGACAGCGCCTGAACGGCCTGAGCGGAGAAACCGCAGCTTGGCAGCTTCGGCGAACCCTTCATGTACAGCAGGATCGGGTTTTCAGCGATTTGGCGTTGGATCTTTTCTAAAGTCGAGCTCATTGTCGTGCTTCCTTAAACTTCTTTCTACGGCAGTAACTTGTCATTGTAGCGTCCCGAGGGCAGGACCGATAATAACATTTTTTTCACTATTCATATTTTATCTTCTGTTGCGCGAAGTTGCCTTAAAAATATCATTTTGCCGTCGCGGGCAGGCGCGCGTTGCGCATTTTCTGTGCGAGGCGGTCAATGTCTGACGCGTTTTCTTGCAATCGTTAACCAATCGACATTTTTGATACAAAAGAATATTAACTTTCCGGGTTTTTATGCTTTAGAATCGTTCCGGTTTGTCATTCATCGTCAGGCATTTGTACATGTCTGTAATTAATCAGGGGATTGCTCAGTGGCGCGGCTAAACAAAATCGCGATATCGCTCTGTGCATTACTGTTCACATCTATCTCATTCACGCCACTGGCTCAGGCTTCAGGGCATACGCACGCCTCCGCCTCGCCAAAGGCGTTGCCCGCGAAAAGCGGCTCAGAGCGCAAGAAAAAAGCAACCAGTCAAAAAAGTAAAACCACCGCTAAAACCACCAGTAAAAAATCCTCGAGCACCCGGCTCCCTACCCGCTCTACCGCAGCAAGCCAAACCGCGCTTCATCGTCAGGCCGCCGGCGCCACGAAAAAATGCGTGCTGCGTAAAGGGTATAAAAAGCAGTGCGCAAAAACGGTGGCCGCCAGCGCCGAGCCGACCCTGGCGCTGAACAGCGTCAAAAGCAAATGCGTGGTGCGTAAGGGCTATAAAAAACGCTGTAAACCCGAGGCCAGCGAAGCGAATCTGACGATCGCCGACGCGCATAAAGTCCGGGTGCAAAAAGCGCAGAGTACCGCCATGAACAAACTGATGGGCCAGCTGGGTAAACCGTATCGCTGGGGCGGCACCTCGCCGCGCACCGGGTTCGACTGCAGCGGGCTGGTCTATTACGCCTACAAAGACCTGGTCAAGATTCATATCCCGCGTACCGCCAATGAAATGTACCACCTGCGCGATGCGCGTCCGGTCGATCGTGACGAACTGCAGAGCGGCGACCTGGTCTTCTTCCGCACCCGCGGACGCGGCACTGCCGACCACGTTGGCGTTTACGTCGGCAACGGAAAATTCATTCAGTCCCCGCGCACGGGCCGCGATATTCAAATCACCTCCCTGAGCGAAGATTACTGGGTACGTCATTACGTCGGCGCCCGTCGCGTCATGACCCCGAAAACCATTCGCTGATCCCGGTCTGCCGCTACGGCGGCAGCCCTCTTCACCTGCGCGTTCTCCGCCCCCACCGTCAGGGGAAACTGCATATTCGCCTCTGTGACCGGCGCTTCCCGACGATAGCGGGTGGGCGACATGCCAAAGTGACGATGAAAGGTGCGGCAGAACGCCGCCTGCCCGTCGTACCCCAGACGTTGGGAAATACTCTGCATGGAGGCCTCGGTCTGCGTTAAGTAGATTGTCGCGATGGTCATCTTCCGTCGGCTGACGTAGCTCGCCAGCGTGCAGCCGGTCACCATGGCGAATTGCCGCTGGAAATACCAGTGCGAGTAGCCGGACTTTTTCGCTATCGCGCTCACCGGCAGGGTGTCAAAAATATGTGCTTCGATCCAGTCAACGATCCCCTGCACGACCGGGATCATTTTCGGGCTTACCACTTCATCTGTTTTTGCCATCGTAGCCATCCTGTGGAAATTACTGCCGGCGGCTATATTTGTCATACAAATATCAAAATAGACAATGAATTATTGGCATAGCGGCGATTGCCTGAAAGCATAGCGTCATTAATTATTTGATTTAAAATGCTTATTTTCACTCAGTCGTTTGCGCTGCGGGGCCTTAAGATGGCCTGCTGAGAAATTAACCATCGCGGTGAGAGGCTGGAGACCCAGCCTCCTTTTACTTATACATTTTTGCAACATCTGCGGGCATATTAACGCGCCGCTCCGCAGAAAACGGTTAAGCCTTCGGCAGTTGCGCCGGCGATAATAGCCTTTATCGTTGTAAGGCTTTTCACTGCCTGCGGCAAATGTTAACATTCTCAATACAATAACAGGCCCGGGACGCGACAGCGTCGGGCGGTCAGAACGCGATTCAGGTGAAAACCTCATCTTGTCAATGTGAGATAAAACAAAAAAGTTATAAGGAGAGTAGCAATGTCGTTTGAATTACCTGCATTACCATATGCAAAAGACGCCCTGGCGCCGCACATTTCCGCAGAAACCCTGGAATACCACTACGGTAAACACCACCAGGCGTATGTCACTAACCTCAACAACCTGATCAAAGGCACCGCGTTCGAAGGTCAATCGCTCGAAGAGATCGTGCGCACCTCTGAAGGCGGCGTTTTCAACAACGCGGCACAGGTCTGGAACCACACCTTCTACTGGAACTGCCTGGCGCCGAACGCCGGCGGCGAACCGGAAGGCGAGCTGGCGGCCGCAATTGCCAAATCCTTCGGCAGCTTCGCAGAGTTTAAGGCCAAATTTACCGACGCCGCGGCGAAAAACTTTGGCGCTGGCTGGACCTGGCTGGTTAAAAATGCCGACGGCAGCCTGGCTATCGTCTCCACCAGCAACGCGGGTACCCCGCTGACCACCGACGCGAAGCCGCTGCTGACCGTTGACGTCTGGGAACATGCTTACTACATCGACTACCGCAACGCCCGTCCAAGCTATCTGGACCACTTCTGGGCGCTGGTTAACTGGAAGTTTGTTGCCGCTAACCTGGCCGCATAAACGACAAACCGCAGCAGAGTGACCCCTGCTGCGGTTTTTTTTACACCCTTCCCCACCGTTTATGACTGGCTGGCAAAGGCCTCCTCCGGCTGCGCTCGTCCGCTAAACCAGACCAGCAGCAGCGCCAGACCGGCAATAATCGCGCCCATCACCGGCACAAACGCATATCCCAGTCCGCCGGAGATCACCGCTCCGCCGGCGGCGGCGCCCAGCGCGTTGCCCAGGTTGAACGCCCCGATATTCACCGAAGAAGAGAGACCCGGCGCCTCATGCGCCACGCGCATCACTCGCATCTGCAGCGGCGGCACTACCGCAAAGGTGGCTGCGCCCCAGACGATCATACTGATGGCCGCACCCGCCTGGGATTGCGCCAGCAGCGGTAACGCCAGCATGATCGCCATCAGCAGCAGCAGAAAGCCTTTCAGCGTGCGGGAGACCGACCGGTCGGCGAATTTGCCGCCCAGATAGTTGCCCAGCGAAAAACCAACTCCAATCAGCACCAGCATCGCGGTGATAAACAGCGATGAAGCATGGGTCAGCGAATTCAGTACCGGCGAAATGTAGGTATACAGCGTAAACATCGCCCCGGCGCCCAGCACGGTGGTCAGTAAGGCAGAAAGCACCTGCGGCCGTAACAGGACCGAAAGCTCTTGTTTGACATCCGGCCGTTCGCCCGCGCTGCCCTTCGGCAGGGAGAACCACAGGCTCACCATCGCCAGCAGGCCTAACCCCGCGGTGGCGAGGAAGGACATCCGCCAGCCGATGGTTTCTCCAAGCCAGGTCGCGGCAGGCACGCCGCCGATATTAGCGATGGTGAGGCCCATAAACATGGTGGCCACCGCGCTGGCCTGCTTGTGCTTGGGTACCACGCTGGCCGCCACCACCGACCCCAGGCCAAAAAAGGCGCCGTGGTTGAGGCTGGTAATAATGCGCGACAGCAGCAGCGTGGTGTAATCCGGCGCAATGGATGACAGCAGGTTGCCGACGGTGAAGATCCCCATCAGAAAAATCAGCGCATTGCGTCGGGCGCGATGGGACAGCAGCAGGGTCATCAGCGGCGCGCCGACCATGACGCCGATGGCATACGCACTGATCAGCATTCCCGCTACCGGTATCGAGACGTCCACGCCCTTGGCAATCACCGGCAGCAATCCCATCGGGGAGAACTCGGTGGTCCCGATGCCAAAGGCGCCGATCGCCAGCGCGAGTAAAGGAAAGTTGATTTTCATTCAATGACTCCATCAGACCGTCAGGGAGGACGGCGTAACATCAGAAGACAAAAGCATGACATCAATCACAAAAAAACAAAAGTGAACGAAATGACAAAAGATTTTTGCAGAATTGATAATAATGGCGGGATACGGGGAGGAGGCCGCGCTCCTCCCTCATCGGAACATTAGTGCAGTATGGCGGTCAGGCTGAATGCGACGATCACGCCGAGGGCAATAATCGTGGTGATCAGCGAAAACTTTAAATTGGTATCCATCATTTTTCCCTCTTGTTATCCCCACACCAAAAGTGAGCTTGCTCATTTTTGCACAAAAAATCGCAAAAATCTTCCGGGATTTAGGGCGATGCACATTTTTGCTCTTCCACTTTGCCCCAAGATCGGACAAAATCCCACGCTAATTTAAAAGCGTATCGGCCATTGACCCCTTCCTGTCGTTCTGTGTCGTTTTCCCGACGTGATGCAATGTTGAAAATTGTATTCAGGGTGTGTGTAGGCAAACGTTTACGTATCGATGATCAGGCGATCAGGTCAAGGCATGGAGTGAGATGTAATGGCAACTATTAAAGATGTAGCGAAGCGCGCAAACGTTTCCACTACAACTGTATCACATGTAATTAACAAAACCCGTTTCGTTGCCGAAGAGACGCGCAATGCGGTATGGGCGGCGATTAAAGAGCTGCACTACTCGCCGAGCGCCGTGGCCCGCAGCCTGAAAGTCAATCATACAAAATCGATTGGCCTGCTGGCGACCAGTAGCGAAGCCGCCTATTTCGCTGAAATCATTGAGTCCGTTGAAAAGAGCTGCTTCCAGAAGGGCTACACCCTGATCCTCGGCAACGCCTGGAACGACCCGGAAAAACAGCGGGCCTATCTGTCGATGATGGCGCAAAAACGCGTCGACGGTCTGCTGGTGATGTGTTCCGAATACCCTGATTCCGTCCTGAGCATGCTGGAAGAGTATCGCCATATTCCGATGGTGGTGATGGACTGGGGCGAAGCAAAAGCCGACTTTACCGATGCGGTAATCGATAACGCCTTCCAGGGCGGGTATATCGCCGGACGTTACCTGATTGAACGCGGTCACCGCGAAATCGGCGTGATCCCGGGCCCGCTGGAGCGCAACACCGGCGCGGGGCGACTGGCCGGCTTCATGCAGGCGATGAAAGAGGCGCATATCAGCGTGCCGGAAAACTGGATTGTACAGGGCGACTTCGAGCCGGAGTCCGGCTACCGCGCCATGCAGCAGATCCTGAGCCAACAACACCGTCCAACGGCGGTCTTCTGCGGCGGCGACATTATGGCGATGGGCGCTATCTGCGCCGCGGATGAAATGGGGCTGCGCGTGCCGCAGGACATTTCGCTGATCGGTTATGATAATGTGCGCAACGCCCGCTATTTCAGCCCGGCGTTAACCACCATTCATCAGCCGAAAGATTCGCTGGGCGAAGCCGCGTTCAATATGCTGTTGGATCGTATCGTCAACAAGCGCGAAGAGTCGCAGTCTATTGAAGTGCACCCTCGGCTGGTCGAACGCCGCTCGGTGGCGGATGGCCCGTTTGTCGACTATCGTCGCTAAAGCACTGGCGGGCGCGGATCACTCCGGCGCCCGCAGCCACTCCCGATTCAGCGTGTCGCTGTCCCCCAGGTAGTCCAGCATCCAGTTTAACGCCGGCGAAGCATCATTCTGCTGCCAGGTCAGACAGCAGGCCGCATCCGGAAACGGATTTTCCAGCGCCAGCGCGGTCCACTCGCCGCGATCCACCCATGGCCGGGCGAAATGGCTTGGCACCATGCCGACGCAGAGCCCTGCCGACAGACAGGTTGCCGACGATTCCCAGTCGGGGACCACCACCCTCTTCTGGTTATCCAGCAGCCACGTTGTCCGTTTGGGCAACGAACGCGAGGTATCTTCCCGCACCAGCGACGGCCAGTTGCGCAGGACATCGTCGCTCAGCGGCCCCGCCATCTTCGCCAGCGGGTGATCGCTCGCCACCACGCAGTCCCAGCTCAGCATCCCCATATCGCGGAACGCATAGCGGCCCCCGACCGGAATAGAGCGCGTTGCGCCAATCGCCAGCTCCACGCGGCCGTCGGCCAGCGCATCCCATACGCCATTGAACACTTCCTGAAAAACGATCAGCTCGACGTCGGGAAAATGGCGATAGAAATCCACGATCATCTGGCGCATCCGCGCGGGTTTCACGATATCGTCCACCGCGATCGACAACTGCCCGCGCCAGCCGTTGGCAATTTGCTGGCACTGCTGGCGGGTGATCTGCATTTTTTTGATAACAGAGCGCCCTTCCTGTAAAAACCAGACCCCGGCGGGGGTCAGCTCCACATCACGATGACGGCGCTCAAACAACGGGACGGCCAGCCACTCTTCGAGCTGACGCACGGTATAGCTGACGGCGGAAGGCACCCGATGGAGCTCCTGCGCCGCCGCGCTAAAGCTGCCGTTACGGGCGATGGCATCAACCACTTCCAGAGAGTATTCAGACCACATTTTCTGCCTGCAAAATTTTTGAATGCATGTGACAAATATTAGCGTTTCACAAGCCACAATGCACTCCCTACACTCTGCGGCATCGTACCTGTACTCCAAAAATGAGAACGTTATGTCACAACCTGGGAAAGGATTTTTAGTCTGGCTGGCCGGCCTGAGCGTGCTGGGCTTTCTGGCCACCGATATGTACCTGCCGGCATTTGCCGCCATGCAGCAGGATCTCGACACCTCCGCCGCATCCATTAGCGCCAGCCTGAGCCTGTTCCTCGCCGGCTTCGCGCTGGGCCAGCTCTTCTGGGGGCCGCTGTCAGACCGCTACGGGCGTAAACCGGTGCTGCTGAGCGGCCTGGCGATTTTCGCGGTCGGCTGCCTGGGAATGCTGTGGGTGCAGAACGCCACGCTGATGCTGGCGCTGCGTTTTCTGCAGGCGATTGGCGTCTGCGCCGCGGCGGTCACCTGGCAGGCGATGGTGACCGATTACTATCCCGCCCAGCGCACCAACCGCATCTTCGCCACTATTATGCCGCTGGTAGGACTGTCCCCTGCGCTGGCCCCGCTGCTGGGCAGCTGGCTGCTGGTGCACTTCGAGTGGCAAGCCATCTTCGCCACCTTGTTTGCCATCACTCTGCTGCTGATGCTGCCTGCCCTGCGCCTGAAGGCCGCCGCTAAGTCGGCCACAGTGGCTGAAAAGAAAATCACTTTTCTGGCGCTGCTGCGCTCCCGGGAATACAGCGGCAACGTCCTGATCTACGCCGCCTGCTCCGCCAGCTTCTTCGCCTGGCTTACCGGTTCGCCGTTTATCCTTCATGAGATGGGCTACGGCCCGACCGCCATCGGCCTGAGCTATATCCCGCAGACCATCGCTTTTCTGGTGGGCGGCTATGGCTGTCGCGCGCTGCTGCAAAAATGGTCCGGGCAACAGATGCTCCCGTGGCTGCTGGTGGTCTTCGCCGTCAGCGTCGCCGCCACCTGGCTGGTGGGTCTGCAAACGCATGCCTCGCTGGTGGCGTTGATGATCCCGTTCTGCCTGATGGCGGTGGTCAACGGCGGGATCTACCCCATCGTGGTCGCTCAGGCGCTGAAGCCTTTCCCGCAGGCAACCGGCCGCGCGGCGGCGCTGCAGAACACCCTCCAGCTTGGCCTGTGCTTCCTGACCAGCCTGCTAGTCTCCGCGCTGATCGCCACGCCGCTGCTGACCACCACCAGCGTGATGCTGGTCTCTATTTTGTTAGCCGGAGTGGGTTATCGCCTGCAGCAGACGCCAGCGCTGGCGGCCCACTCTTCCCACGCCTGACGCCCGTCGCCAGAGCCCGGACCAGTGGTTAGCACGCTAAGATATTTTTATTGAAAGCCAGTACTTAGCGTCCTATACTGGATCCGGGTTCACATAAATAAAAAATATTTAACAGATTAACGGATGCAGGATGCCTCCGTTTCACCATGGAAGGCCTTTCGGCAAGGGTTATCTCCCTTCCTCTGTTCTACGTCGGATAGCGACTTCACGGATTATCCGTGAGATTTCTCACAAAGCCAAAAAAGCGTCTACGCTGTTTTAAGGTTCTGATCACTTGGGCGTGATGGAGAAGCTATGAGTTCATCGTGTATAGAAGAAGTAAGTGTACCAAATGATGACTGGTACCGGATTGCAGCTGAATTGTTGGGCCGTGCGGGAATTGAAATCAATGGCTCCGCGCCGTCAGACCTGCGGATTAAAAACCCTCTTTTTTTTAAACGCGTATTGCAGGAGGGGTCGCTGGGTTTAGGCGAAAGCTATATGGACGGCTGGTGGGACTGCGAGCGTCTGGATATATTCTTCCATAAAGTGCTCCGCGCCGGGCTGGAAAAACAACTCCCTCACCATTTCAAAGACACACTCCGCATCGCAGGCGCTCGCCTGTTTAACCTGCAAAGTAAAAAACGCGCCTGGATCGTCGGCAAAGAACACTATGACCTCGGCAACGATCTTTTCAGCCGGATGCTGGATCCCTACATGCAATATTCCTGCGGGTACTGGAAAGAGGCGCAGACCCTCGAAGCCGCGCAGCAGGATAAGCTGGATCTCATCTGCCGTAAGCTGGAGCTCGAGCCAGGCATGCGAGTGCTGGATATCGGCTGCGGTTGGGGCGGTCTTGCCGAATATATGGCGCGGAATTACCAGGTGAGCGTTGTCGGCGTGACCATCTCCGCCGAACAGCAAAAGATGGCCCAGGCGCGCTGCGATGGCCTTGACGTGGATATTCGTCTTCAGGATTATCGCGATCTGCACGACAGCTTCGACCGCATCGTCTCCGTCGGCATGTTCGAACACGTGGGTCCCAAAAATTACGCCACCTACTTTGAGGTCGCCGATCGTAATTTGAAACCCAACGGCCGCTTCTTACTGCACACCATCGGTTCCAAAGTCACCGACCATAACGTTGACCCGTGGATCAATAAATATATCTTCCCCAACGGCTGCCTGCCCTCGGTACGGCAGATCGCCGATGCCAGCGAGAAGCACTTTGTGATGGAAGACTGGCACAACTTCGGCGCCGATTATGACACCACCCTGATGGCCTGGTATGAGCGTTTCCTCGCCAGCTGGCCGGAAATTGCCGATAACTATTCTGAGCGTTTCAAACGCATGTTCAGTTATTACCTGAACGCCTGCGCCGGCGCCTTCCGCGCCCGCGACATTCAGCTCTGGCAGGTGGTGTTCTCGCGCGGGATTGAACACGGACTGCGCGTCGCCCGTTAAAAAACACGCCCCCGCTCACCGGCGGGGGATTTTTTGTCAGGCTTCACTGACCTTAGCCGCGACCTCTTTCGCCGCCAGCACGCGTTCAACCGTATCGACAACCGCCTGGGTTTGCGGGTCGATCTCGATATTGACGCGGTCGCCCAGCTTCTTCGCCCCCAGCGTGGTCCGCTGCAGCGTCTCCGGAATAAGATGCACGCAGAATCGGGTTGCCGTCACCTCGCCTACCGTCAGGCTGATGCCATCGATACCAATGAATCCTTTATAAAGGATATATTTCATCAGCGTCGGATCCTGTACTTTAAACCAGATCTGACGGTTATTTTCGGAAGTGAGGATCTTCACGATTTCCGCCGTGGTCATAATATGGCCGGACATCAAATGCCCGCCGATTTCATCACTGAATTTCGCCGCCCGTTCGACATTGACTTCATCCCCGACCTGAATATCGCCGAGGTTGGTAATCCGCAGCGTCTCTTTCATCAGATCGAAGCTGATGCGCGCGCCGTTGATGTCGGTCACCGTCAGGCAGCAGCCGTTGTTGGCTACCGATGCCCCGGTTTCGAGCCCCTCCAGCATATGCGCCGGCAGCTCCACCACGTGGGTGCGAAAATTGGGTTTATCATCAATGGAGACCACTTTCGCGGTTCCCTGAACAATACCAGTAAACATGTTTGGCTCCTGTTGAAAATCATGACGGTATCATTACCGTTTTCGCTATCGGGAACAATAACAGGAGGGCTGAGCGGTTGCCAGCGCGCTTCGTGCCTCGACTCTTTTTTCACTGGCTTAATGGCTAATCCTCGCTACAATAGACTGGAATTTCCTCATTTTTATCCCCTTGCTGCCAGTTACGGCGGCTTTTTTAGTCTCAAAAAAACAACAATACAAAGGTGTTCACGTGCAGAAGTATTTCATTGAAGCGCGTCAGTTATTAGCTCTGGCTATACCCGTCATTCTTGCGCAAGTGGCGCAGACGGCGATGGGTTTTGTCGATACCGTGATGGCGGGCGGCTACAGCGCCACCGATATGGCCGCGGTGGCCATCGGGACCTCCATCTGGCTACCGGCCATTCTCTTCGGCCACGGGCTGCTGCTGGCGCTGACCCCGGTAGTGGCGCAGCTCAATGGCTCCGGGCGGCGGGAGCGTATCGCGCCGCAGGTGCGTCAGGGCTTCTGGCTGGCGGGGCTGGTCTCGGTGCTGATCATGATCGTGCTGTGGAATGCCGGGTATATCATCAGCTCCATGCACAACATCGATCCGCTGCTGGCGGAGAAAGCGGTTGGCTATCTGCGCGCGCTGCTGTGGGGAGCGCCGGGCTACCTGTTCTTCCAGGTCGCCCGTAACCAGTGTGAAGGGCTGGCGAAAACCAAGCCCGGGATGGTCATGGGCTTTATCGGTTTACTGGTCAACATTCCGGTGAACTACATTTTTATCTATGGCCATTTTGGCATGCCGGAGCTGGGCGGCGTCGGCTGCGGCGTGGCGACGGCCTCCGTTTACTGGGTGATGTTCGCCAGCATGCTGTGGTGGGTGCGCCGGGCGCGTTCGATGCGCGATATCCGCTGCGCCGAGGGCTTCAGCGGCCCCGATTTCGCCGTTCTGCTGCGGTTGGTGCAGCTGGGGCTGCCCATCGCCCTGGCGCTGTTCTTCGAAGTGACCCTGTTTGCCGTCGTCGCGCTGCTGGTCTCTCCACTCGGGATCATTGACGTCGCCGGCCACCAGATTGCGCTGAACTTCAGCTCGCTGATGTTCGTTCTGCCGCTGTCGCTGGCGGCCGCGGTCACCATTCGCGTCGGCTTCCGCCTCGGCCAGGGCTCAACGATCGATGCCCAGGTTTCCGCCCGCACGGGCGTGGGCGTGGGCGTCTGCCTGGCGGTGTTTACCGCTATCTTTACCGTGCTGATGCGTAAGCAGATTGCCCTGCTGTATAACGATAACCCTGAGGTGGTGATGCTGGCCTCGCATCTGATGCTGCTGGCGGCGGTCTACCAGATCTCCGACTCCATTCAGGTGATCGGCAGCGGTATCCTGCGTGGCTATAAAGATACGCGGTCTATCTTTTTTATCACCTTTACCGCGTACTGGGTGCTGGGGTTGCCCAGCGGCTACCTGCTGGCGCTGACCGACGTGATTGTCCCCCGCATGGGGCCCGCCGGCTTCTGGTGCGGATTTATCATCGGCCTGACCTCCGCCGCCATTATGATGATGCTGCGGATGCGTTTTCTGCAGCGCCAGCCCTCCAGCACTATCTTACAGCGCGCCGCGCGCTAATCCTGCCAAAGCCCGCCACCCCGGCGGGCTTTTTCTTTCTTCAGTTTTGTTCCGGCGTTGTACATTCCGTTACTCCCCGACACCAAAGACTCACTGATGAGCGCCCCGGAGATGCATATAGTGTGGCCAACAGCCCCGCAGTGGGGTTACTCAGGAAACCAATTCGAGGATTTCAGCATGAAAAAAGTATTAGCTCTGGTTGTTGCCGCTGCTATGGGTCTGTCATCTGTTGCTTTCGCCGCCGATGCCGCGACCACCACCCCGGCTGCCGCAGCCAGCCACACCACCGTTCATCACAAGAAACATCATAAAGCGGCGGCGAAACCGGCAGCCGAACAGAAAGCCCAGGCGGCGAAGAAACACCATAAAGCCGCAGCGAAACCGGCTGTAGCGCAGAAAGCCCAGGCAGCGAAGAAACACCACAAAGCCGCAGCGAAACCGGCAGTAGCGCAGAAAGCCCAGGCGGCGAAGAAGCACCACAAAGCCGCAGCGAAACCGGCAGTAGCGCAGAAAGCCCAGGCGGCGAAGAAGCACCACAAAGCGGCGCACCACGCAGCCAAACCGGCGGTACAACCGGCGGCATAACGGTCAGAGCGTTAAGGTGATAAACCGGCGCTGAATAGCGCCGGTTTTTTTCAGGAGGACATCATGCTGCAACGCTATCGCTTCGAATTGCTGTTGGTTCTGCTCATCGTCTGCGCGCTGTTTACCCTTCGCTTGATGTTTAAATAGCGGGCTGCTGAACCCATTTACGCGCCGGCGGCGTATAGTCGCAAAAACCGGCGATAATCTCCTCTGCCGAGGCAGCAAACGGCAGCATCTCCGCGTAGCGCGGGTGCATAAACCCTTCCCGCACCATGTTATTGACCATCGCCTGCAGCGGATCGTAATACCCTTTAATATTCAGAAATGCGCACGGCTTTTCATGGATGCCCAGCTGCGCCCAGGTCCACTGTTCGAAAATCTCTTCCAGCGTCCCCGCTCCGCCCGGCAGAGCAATAAAGCCGTCGGCCAGCGCCGCCATTTTGGTTTTCCGTTCGTGCATATCCTCAACCACATGCAGCTCCGTCAACCCGCGATGGGCAATTTCCCGCTCCACCAGGCCGCGCGGCATCACGCCAATCACCACGCCCCCGGCCTCAAGCGCCGCATCGGCAACCGCCCCCATCAAGCCAACTTTGCCGCCGCCATAGACAACAGCCAGGCCCTGCTGCGCCAGCGTGTGGCCAACCCGTCGGGCAGTGTCGAGATACAGCGGATGTTCGCCAGCTGAAGAACCGCAGAAAATACCTATCGATTTCATCTTCGTTATTACTCCTCTCTTCTGGTGGGCGATAATTTAACACAACGGCAACCTTTGTGCGCAGGTTGAGACCCGCGGAGAAAAGAGAGGCGAGGCGCCTGCTGGCGAAGAAATATCCTTGTGGTTCAGTAAAATATCGCCGGAATGGGTAAAAGATCCGCAATCGCAAGCAATGTACAAGAAAAGTGACGTTTACCTCTTGCCACATCCCCTGCCTGCCGCTAATATGCGTCCCCGTTGTCACCACAACATTGCGTTCGTAGCTCAGTTGGTTAGAGCACCACCTTGACATGGTGGGGGTCGTTGGTTCGAGTCCAATCGAACGCACCATTATGCGTTTATAGCTCAGTTGGTTAGAGCACCACCTTGACATGGTGGGGGTCGTTGGTTCGAGTCCAATTAAACGCACCATAATGCGTCTGTAGCTCAGTTGGTTAGAGCACCACCTTGACATGGTGGGGGTCGATGGTTCGAGTCCATTCAGACGCACCAATCTTGTTTCTTATCATTCCCTCTCAACATTACCCTGCAGCATCTTGACCGGAAAACGCACGCCTTCTGCGCTTCCCGCCTGAACGTTATTGAACCCTGCCAACGACAAAGCTAAAGCCGATTATTCGCGACTCCGACTAGCCTGCGCCATCGCCAGGGCATCATCCCCTGCCGGCAGCCGCGAAGGGGCATCAGGATCGTTCACCATTCGCCAGACGGCCTGAGCCACATCGACAGCCCGCGTCACGCTGGCGTTTTCCTGGATGCTGTCGAGGATCTGCTGGCCGAGCGCCGCATAGCTCTCCGGGAGCTGGCCCATCGTTCGACGCGCGTTTTCCCCGAAGCGGGTTTGGGGATCGCGTCCCGGCAGGATCACCCCGACGCGAATATTGAAGGGCCGCAGCTCCAGCGCCAGGGACGCCGTGAAGGCGTTCACCGCCGCCTTACTCGCGGTATAGACCGCCAGCAGGGGCATCGGCTGTAGGGTGACCGCCGAGGTGATATTCACGATCGTCCCGCTACGGCGCGCTCTGAACCGGGGAAGTACCGCCTGGGTCATGGCGATAGTCCCAAGAGTATTGGTGGCAAACAGGTTCGCTATCGCCTCGTGCGACGCCCCCTCCAGGGCGTTGAGCATCCCCACTCCGGCGTTATTGACCAGAACGTCAATCTCTCCAGCCTCGGCAATCGCCTCGGCGATACTCTGCGCTGAGGTGACGTCAAGGCGCACCAGCCGCAGACGGTCGCTGGCTGGCAACAGATCCTCTCGCAGAACCCGCATCGTGGCGATAACCTTCCAGCCCTGTTCAAGAAAATAACGCGCCGTCTCCAGGCCAAAACCCGATGAACAGCCGGTGATCATAATCGTTTGCATCTCTCTGTCTCCGATTGGCTTCTTCCTTTTCATCATAGACAGCCCGCTCCGGACGATATAGGGTCAATAATCCATCATTCTTTAGCAGGAGTCCGGAAATGAGCGACCCGCTGGCGGAAATCATTGCGATGCTAAATCTCAGAGCGGTGCTGACCAAAACCATTGAGGGGGCGGGAGAATGGCGCGTCATTCGCTCGGACCAGGGCATGTCGTTCTATGGCGTGGTGCTGGAAGGAGGCTGTCGGCTGGAAATAGACCAGCATCCGCCGCAGACCCTGCGCGCCGGGGATTTTATGCTGATCCCGGCGGCGTACCGCTTCGCGCTTACCAGCCTGACCCCGCCGCCTTCACCGGCGCTGGAGACCACCCCGGTGAAACTGGCGGAGGAACACTTTCGCCTGGGAGCCCTCGACCAGCCGGCGGAGATGCTGGCGCTGATTGGCCACTGCGCTGCCGATTCGGATAACGCCAGCCTGCTGACCTCGCTGCTGCCCGCCCTGGTGGTGGTTCGCGACCAGCCGCGGCTGGCCACCTTTGTCGGACTGCTGAAAGAGGAAGCCCAGGCGGATCGCGCAGGTAAATCTTTCGTTCTGGCGCGGATGGTTGAGCTGCTGTTTATCGAGGCCATCCGCTCCTGCGAAACACTCGCCACCCCAGGCCTGGTGCGCGGCCTGAGCGACCCGCGGATCGCCCAGGCCATCCGTCTGCTGCATGAGACCCCCGCCAGACGCTGGACCGTCAACGCCCTGGCCGCCGACTGCGCGCTGTCTCGCTCGACGTTATTTGAACGCTTTACCGGCCTGACCGGAATGACCCCGATGGGCTATCTGTTGAACTGGCGCATGACCCTGGCGATGCGGTGGCTGGGAGAGTCGGGCATCAGCATGGCGGATATCGCCGAGCGCCTCGGCTATGGCTCGGCCAGCGCGTTCAGCGTGGCTTTTACCCGCTATGCCGGGACATCGCCTGGCAAATATGCCCGCCAGCGGGCGGCGCAGCGTACGCCCGGGCCCGCCTTAAACTAACCTGCCGCAATCGTCGTCTGCAGCCAGCGCTCAAACGCCTGCAGCGCAGGCTCCCCCTCGCCGCCGCCGGGTTTGATCAGGCAGAAGCGCTTGGCCAGCGTCGTGGAGCCCGGCCACGGGGCGACCAGCGTCCCGTTACGCAGCTCGCTCTCCACATACATCTTCGGCACCAGGGCCACACCCTGCTGGCTGAGTACCGCAGCGATCGCCATCTCATGCAGATCATAGCGCGGCCCCTGCGCCGGGTTATCCAGCGCCAGACCACACTCCCGGGCATAGTGCAGCCAGGCATCCGGATTTTGCCGCCGATGAATGCGCGGCAGCCGGTTCAGCAGCCCCGGGAGATCGTTATCCGTCAGCAGCGCAGCATGACAGACCGGCAGCAGATACTCCGCAAACAAAAACGTCACATCCATTCCGGTCCACGCCGGGTGATCAAAATGGATAGCCGCATCAAATCCGCTGCCCGGCAGAATGAAGGGGTCGCTGCGAGCGGCGATATTGACCACGATATGCGGATGCTGCGCCGTGAACTGCCCGAGGCGGGGTATGAGCCAGCGGCTGGCGAAGGTGGGGAGCACGGCGATCTCCAGACTGCGGCCATCGGCCGGCATCCCGCTGACGTCGAGGGTTTCCCGCTCCAGCCTGCTGAGGATCTCGCGGACCTGTCTGGCATAGCGGGCGCCGGCCGGATTGAGCCGTACCCGGCTCCCGATTCTGTCGAATAGTTTGCTGTCGAGGAGCGCTTCCAGACGGGCGATCTGCCGGCTGATGGCCCCTTCCGTTAACGCGAGCTCCGCCGCCGCGCGGGCAAAGTTGCCGTGGCGGGCGGCGGCCTCAAAGGCCAGTAGCGCAGCGCTGCTGGGAATTTTACGACGCATAGCCAATGCTCCTTGTGCGGGCTGACTGAAAGTCAGTGACAGAATATCACTGAGTCTTGAATAAACATCGTTTTTCAGCACCATTTTCGCCAGATAGGATGAAGTAAATTCACTGAAGCGCCTTATGCGCTGAATCATCTGTCTCTCGAGGTCACTATGCTCTATGTCGTCGAATGCGCCTACACCGACCCGCAAAGCGAAGCGGCGTGGAATACCTTTTACAATCTGGAAAAATTACCGGCGCTGGTCTCGGTGCCCGGTTTTCATGCCTCGCAGCGCTTCTGCGCGCTCAGCGAGGGCTGCCCTCGCTACCTGGCACTACACGATATCCGTGATGCCGCCGTCATCGACAGCGACGCCTATCGCCGCAACGGCGGCGGTCATTTTGCCCGCTGGCAATCGGCGATCGCCGACTGGCATCGCCACCTCTATCTCACAACTAACGCGCTGCGGGAGGTTGCTCCGGACGAGGTGCTGCTGCTGAGCGATACCGCGGAAGCCCTGCCCGTCGTTGCGCCGGTCGTCCTGCAGCCCGGCGGTCTGGCCACCCGGCATGCCCGCTATGCTGCCATCGTCCCGCGTGACGACCTGCATCCCCACGCCGCCACGGCCGCCGTCTTTGTCTATCAGCCCATTACCGCCCGGTTGCGTCACCCGGCGGAGCAAGCGTGAGGTCAACATGACACCAGCTCCCTTTTATTCCCTGACAGCAGGCGACCTGACGATAAGCGCCATCAGTGATGGCAAGATGACGGCGCCGCTGACGTTACTGGCGGGGATTGCCCCTGAAGAGGCGGCGCGTCTGCAGCGCCAGGCCGGGGTAATCTCGCCGGAAACCATCGAGATCGGCGCTTACCTGATCCGCGGACGCGGGCACACGGTGCTGGTGGATACCGGCACCGGCGGGGCCAACGGCGTCGGCGGCGCGCTTATCGCCAATCTGGCGCTGCTCGGCGTCCGCCCTGAGGACATTGACACCATCCTTCTCACCCACGCGCACCCGGACCATATCGGCGGCCTACTGACCGCCGCCGGTACACCGGCTTATCCCAACGCCACGGTGTTCCTGCCCTCGCGGGAAAGCGCTTACTGGCTGGCGCCGTCGACACTGGACAACGCCAGCGAGCGTGGACAACGCAACGTGCTGCTCGTCCGGCGCGTAATGGCGATCTGCGCGACGCAAATTCGTGCTATCGATGAAAATGAGCGGATCGCCGGGATCCGACCATGTCCCCTGCCCGGCCATACGCCGGGGCATACCGGATATCGCCTCGAGGCGGGCGGAACGTCGCTGCTGATCTGGGGGGATATCGTCCACTTTCCCTCGATCCAGAGCGCCCGGCCAGAGGCATCGGTGGCCTTTGACGTCGATCCTGACCAGGCCCGGCGTACACGGGAAAGTCTCCTGCGCCAGGCCGCCAGCGAGCGGTGGCTCGTCGCCGGTATGCATCTTGGCCTGCCGGGCTTCGCCAGCGTGGAGAATACCGCCTCAGGCTACTGCCTGCGCCCGGTGTGACCTTCACGCAGAACACCGATCGCAGCAAAACCCCGGTCGTGGCATTAACGCGACCGGGGCGTGGTGTCCGGGGAAGTGGATTAGCCGTTAACCGCGGCGCTTCCAGCCTTTTTTACTTTTGCAGCTGGCTGTGGTGGCGACCCAGGGGTGACGCAGCTGGGTCAACTGAAGATCCTGAGAGGCCGGGCTGGCGGCCCAGCGTTTGTTGCACAGAGGCTTACGAGTTGCAATGACCATAAAACGCTCCTGAAAAGTAATGAACAGTTCCCTGGGTAATTCCATAAGTTCAGAATCAGCTTATCATCACTTAAACGTTGTTATTTCAATCTTTGTTTTGCTATGTAAATGGTGATTGCCACCTGAAAGGCATAAAATTGATCTAGATCAAGGTAAATGCAATTTTTTGTTTCCACCACCTATATTTTCAACCGTTTAACTTCGCGCACCGCTTGATTAAGACTTTTCCTATACCACATAATCCAACAGAAGTGAGCGATTTTATCAGATTTTTATTCTAGTTATGTATGCGAATGTGGTTAATTGTTTTGATTATTCTAGCTCATAAAATTCACTTGGTCAGACCGCCGCAGGCGGGTACTCTGCACCGGCAATACGGGGATTTGTCAGGGAGTGGTGGATGACTACAGGCTATAAACTACTTGGCTATAAGTTAGCGGATAATATTTTCTACTGCCTGCATCATCGGGAAATTATCGCGTTACGTGGGACGCGAACGCAAGTTCAGCTGCGCAGCACCATGGCGTGTTTACTGGAATATTTGCTGGCGCATGGCAGAGAACGTCTGGTCAGTGATGAAGAGTTAATGATTAACGTCTGGGAGAAAAATAATCTCCGTCCGTCCGCGCAGCGATTATGGCAGGTCATTCAGACCTTAAAATCTCGCTTAAACCAGGCGGGGGTCGAAAGCGTGTTAATTATCCGCGTTAAGTGCGCAGGGTATTATATTAATCCTGCTTGTGTAGCCGAAATTTATTCCTTCAAACCGCCGGGCATGATGAATTATATAAACACCTCGCCTGCTGATATGAATAAACTTCTGGTTCGCAGCTAATCTCCTTCCCGCGCCGTTTAGATCGCTTGTAACAGGGTTTATTCTTTGAATATTTTAATTCACAGCAATAATATTTATTTTAATATCGGCCTCGCCCAGTGTTTCAGAGATATTCAGGAAACCTTGCCCGGTCTGAACATTATTCATTCACTGCCGCTCAGCCATCTGCCCGATCCGGCCGGGCTGGATGTGATTATTTTAGCGCTGGAAAACTATCACGATTATCAGGCCGCTGCTGAATTAGCCCAGCGCTATCCCGGCCTGGTGGTCGGATTTACCTCCGCCAACAACGTCAAACGCGGACGCGCCTTTTACGCGGATACCCTCCTGTGGGTCAGCCAGCGGGAAAGCGTTCAGGAGATCCGCCGCCTTCTGCTCCGTCTGGCAGATCGCAGCCGCCCTTTCGCGCCGCGCCTTCAGCGTCAGAGTCGCTCCTCCCGGCTGCGAGCCCCACTCAATGACCTGGAGATGCAGATGATCCGTGGCGTGGTCGGCGGACAGTCGACTAATCAGATGGCAGACACGCTGGGCGTCAATCGCAAGCGGGTTTACAACGGACTGGAGCGGATCAAAAGTAATTTTCGCCTCGTCAGCCATACCCATTTTCATCATTTTATGACCGCAGAGGCCACGTTTAGCCGCCTCTGCGCCGATCTGAGTTGCTATAGACCAGGGCTACGGCCAGCCCGGCAACGACGTGCTGCATCGCGACCGGCCGAAAATCATTCATATTATTTGAATGAGTTTCGCAAATTGTTTTGATTTTAACCGCCAGGCTTTGCGCGTATTCTTTATCACATCAGGGCGACAAGCCCTATATCAGACACCAGATTAAGGAATATGACCATGAAATCCATCAAAACTTTCGTTGCTGTTGCTGCACTGTCGCTGTTCTCTTCCGTCAGCTTCGCCCAGAGCGTCAGCGCCACCGCTTCCACCCTGGACCGTGCAGAAGCCAAAATCGCCGCCCAGGCCGCTGAGCAGGGTGCGTCCTATAAAATCACCAGCGCCCAGTTTAATAATCGCGTTCATATGACGGCTGAGCTGAGCAAATAATCTCTTCCCTCTTTCGCGATTAAAAAAGCGCCGTCAAAAACGGCGCTTTTTTTTCGCCTCTTTCTCCGGGCAGTGATTTCCTGACCGACGCGCTGTGGCGTTCAGCCGATGACGGGCCAATACTTAGCGCATCCCCTGGAAAAGAGAGCCCCATGATGAAAGCCTGGATCGTCAACAAACCCGGTTCGCTGGACAATCTGCAGCTTGTCGATCTTGCCGACCCCGGCGCGCCGGCGGCAGGCGAGATCCGCGTAGTGCTACACGCCACCTCCCTGAACTATCACGATTTGCTGGTAGCGACGGGGGTGATTCCCACTGCCGATCGGCGGATCCTGATGGCTGACGGCGCGGGGGTGGTCGAAGCGGTTGGCGCCGGGGTCAGCGAGTTTCAGCCAGGCGACCGGGTGGTCGCTGGCTTTTTCCCGCAGTGGCTGGATGGCCGTCCGGGCCCGCAGGTGAAGGACTTCAGCCAGACGCCGGGCGACGGCGCCGAGGGGTTCGCCTGCCAGTATGTAGTCAGACCGGCCAGTCATTTTACCCATGCGCCTGACGGATGGAGCTTCAGGGAGGCGGCGACGATCACCACCTCCGGCCTCACCGCCTGGCGCGCGCTGGTGGTGGAGGGGCGGCTAAAAGCGGGCGATACGGTGCTGACGCTCGGCACCGGCGGCGTGTCGATAACCGCCCTGCAGCTGGCGAAAAGCATGGGCGCGCAGGTCATCGTCACCTCCTCATCCGATGAAAAGCTCGCCCGCGCGCGCGCCCTGGGGGCTGACCATCTCATCAATTACCGCACCACCCCGGCCTGGGGCGCTACGGTGCAGGACATCACCGGTCATCGCGGGGCCGATATTATCCTGGAGCTCGGCGGACCGGGCACCCTGGGCCAGTCGTTCGAGGCCGTCAGTGTTGGCGGACACATCGCGCTGATCGGCGTCCTGACTGGCTTCGAAGGTCATGTGCCCACCCATCTGCTGATGAGTAAACAGGCCCGACTGCAGGGGCTGGTGGTGGGTCATCGCCGGCAACAACAGGACTACGTCAACGCGCTGAACCTGCAGGCGTCGCGGCCGGTCATCGATAAAGTGTTTGATTTTGCGGCCTTACCAGACGCCTTCCGCTATCTGCAAAGCGGCGCCCATTTCGGCAAAATTTGCGTGGAGTGGTAGTGGTGAGGAGATGAGATGAACAGGGCCTCCATGCCCTGGGAACGGCTTTATTCGAAAAAGACGTCCGGATTTTCTGACAGCGAAACAAAGGATTTGGTGTTTTTATCCAGCGCCTGAATCTCGCCGCTTTCAATGTCATAGAACCAGCCGTGCAGGCGCAGGGTCTGGTCGCGAAGACCGACCGCCACCGACGGATGGGTTTTGATGTTGTTCAGCTGAGCGATGACGTTTTCCTGCACCATGCCGTTGACCTTATCGGTTTCGCTGGCCCAGGTTTTCTTTTCCACCACCGCTTTCGCAGCATCAGCGTAGCGCAGCCAGTGAGACACCGCCGGCATCGGCTCCAGGCACTGGCAGGTGGCGATCGCTTTCATCGCCCCGCAGTTAGAGTGGCCGCAGATTACGATATCCGTCACGCCCAGCGCAACCACGGCATACTCAATGGTCGCGGATACACCGCCCGGCTCCGGCCCGAAAGACGGCACGATATTCCCGGCATTACGAATAACAAAGAGCTGTCCCGGCTCCTGCTGGGTAACCAGTTCAGGCACCAGACGGCTGTCAGAGCAGGAGATGAAAAGCGCTTTGGGATTCTGGCTGGAGGCCAGGCTGCGGAAGAGCTCTTTACGCTGGGGGAAGATCTCTTTC
The DNA here is from genome assembly GCF_030128585.1 of Klebsiella sp. K5-204. Taxonomy (NCBI): domain Bacteria; kingdom Pseudomonadati; phylum Pseudomonadota; class Gammaproteobacteria; order Enterobacterales; family Enterobacteriaceae; genus Klebsiella; species Klebsiella sp. K5-204. The sequence goes on along the minus strand of NZ_JAKUZS010000002.1, from coordinate 607,963 downwards.
TGGAAGTTGAGGAAGCCCTCAATGATATGTTGCATAGCAGTGTCTCTTCTCTGTAGTTATTACGGTATGACAAAGATCACAGTTATTCAGTTTACCATCGCTGACAGGAATGGGAATCGTTATTCAAACAGTTGCGCAGAAAACGCGCGCCGCGGATGCCCGTTCAGCCTCGCCTTTTCCACAGGGTTTTCACGTGCTTTCCTGAGCCAGTTTGTTACTCTGTTTGCTCGTACCGTCCCCACGTTGCCGACCGCCTGCCGGCGGCGGACATACCAGGAGTTGCTATGTTCTTATCCAGCCTGATGGCCCTTGCCGCGGTGCTGATCATGGGGGTGATCAGTCCCGGCCCGAGCTTTATTTTTGTCGCGCGCAATGCGGTCGCCCGCTCGCGTCTGCACGGTCTGGTGACCGCCCTGGGCACCGGCGCCGGCGCCGCCATTTTTTCTATTATGGCGATGCTGGGCCTGCAGAAGGTGCTCACCGCGGTGCCGGAGCTGTTTATTGGCTTGAAAGTAGCGGGCGGGCTCTACCTGCTATGGTTGGGCTATAAGATTTTCCGCGGTTCGGCGCAGCCGATGGATTTTTCCGCCAGCGGCATGGACGGCAACCGTTCGTTGCTGAAGACTTTCCGCGACGGGCTGTATACTCAGTTGAGCAATCCCAAAACAGCGCTGGTGTTTGCCTCGATTTTTACCGCCGTGCTGCCGGCGCAGATCCCCACCGCCTTCTATTACATCGTGCCGCTGATGAGTTTCCTGATTGACGTCAGTTGGTATTCGCTGGTGGCGCTGGTGCTCTCCGCTGATCGTCCGCGTCGGGTCTACCTGCGGCTGAAGCGGCGAATCGATATCGCCACCGCGACGGTGCTGGGGGCGCTGGGACTGCGGCTTATAGCCACCTCCCTCACCCGCTAGCGGCTACACGGTATGGATGCGAATATCGTGTTGCTGAAAGGCAACGCGATATTCGCGACTGATGTTCTCCTCCACCACCAGCACATCGATATCGCTGCTCGCGGCCACCACGAATCGCGCCACCGCCGGAATTTTATCCGAGGTCAGGCCGATGATAATTTCGCTGCACTGCTTAATCACCGCTTTCTTAAACTCGCAGTCGGCATAGTCAAAGCCGGTCAGGCCCGACTCTGGCGCCATGGCGCAGCCGCCGATAAACCCCTGGTCGAATAACATCCCCTGCACCTGAGCCACCGCCGCGGCCCCAACGCAGCCCCCGCTCGCCCGCTGCACCTGGCCGCCGAGCATCACCACCTCGTAGAGCGGCTTTTTCACCAGTACCGCGGCGATCTCCGGAGAGTTCGTTACCACCGTCAGCGCCAGCTCGGCGGGCAGCGCCTCGGCCATCGCCAGATTGGTGGTGCCGGTATCAATGAAAAGGATGCCGCCGGGTTTCACCAGCCGGGCGCACTGCTGCGCGATCCTGAGTTTTGTTGCTCGGTTTTTATCTTTCCGTTCACTGTAATCTCCCGCTTCCGGCAGGCTCAACACCGCCCCGCCGTAGACTTTTTTACAGACGCCTTCGCGGCTAAGCTCATGCAGATCGCGGCGGATGGTGTGCTCAGACACCTGAAGACGCGCCGCCAGCTCCGCACACACCACCCTGCCGTTTTCCTGCAGGATCTGGCAAATCAGCGCTTGTCGCTGTTGAGGAAAAGCAGCATAATCGAGCAAAGAAACTCCTTAAATCATCATAAACGAGCAACAGCAAGCATGATCGTCTGCCCTGCCGTGATTGTCAATGTTCCTGCCCGGAGGTTTACCATGAAAATTGCCCATTTCGCCCTGTGGACCCAACGGCTTGAGGCTCAGGCCCGCTTCTGGGTCGAGTTCTTTGCCGCCAGCATCAATGAAAAATACCTCAGCCAGACCAATCTCGGCTTTGCCTCCTATTTTGTCACCATCGACGACGAGGTGGTGATCGAGCTGATGACCAAGCCTGGCCTGCAGCAGGCCAGCGCCGATAATAACCATACCGGCTGGGCGCACCTGGCTCTCTCGGTGGGCGGCGCAGAACAGGTCGATGCCCTTGCCCAGCGCGCCGGCGCGGCGGGAATACTGGTTTCACCGCCGCGCACCACCGGCGACGGCTATTATGAGGCGGTGATCGCCGATCCCGATGGCAACCTGATTGAAATCGTCGCATAGTCAGCAGACCGCCAGCCATAAGGAGGCATCCATGGCACATTACCGGATCATCGACACCGCGGCCTGGCCCCGTCGGGACCATTTCACCTTTTACCGACAATTTGCCAACCCCAGCTTTAATCTCTGCGTTCCGATAGAGGCGCAGCGCCTGTACGAATGTGCGAAGGACCGTCGGGTCTCGTTTTTTCAGCTCGCGCTCTATGCCCTGCTGCGCGCGGCCAACGGGGTACCGCAGCTCCGACAGCGCATGCGCAATGGCGAGGTGATTGAATATGACAGTCTGGCGGTCATGACGCCGGTGATGACCGTCGAGGAGGGCTTCCGCCAGGTATGGTGCGACAACGCTCCCGAGTTCATCACCTTCAGCGCCGCGGCAACGCCAAAGATCGTCGCGGCAAGAGAGACATCACCTGCGCCGCTCATCGTCGATGGCGAACATTTTATCTGCGCCAGCTGTCTGCCGTGGCTCCACTTCACCTCGATGACCCATGCGGAATACGCGGTGGGCGCCGCGGTTCCGGCGCTCACCTGGGGGAAACTGCAAGACGGCGTGATCCCGGTGGCCGGGCGATTTAACCATGCCTTCGTCGACGGTCTCCACGCCAGCCGCTTTTATGCCCTCATCGAAGAGGGGTTTCGCGACCCCGAGCGGCTCTGGCAGCCGCTAGCCGCAACCGCCCCCTCACTGCTTCCCCCTGCGGCGAAGGAGCGTTAACGTCCGCCCGGAACCGACCGTCACGGTGCCTTACGCCGTACACGGCGGTCGGTACGGGTCCACTCTCATCGTTCTCGCCCATCCGGCGAATACCGCGCAGGTATGACGCCTGTTCAGAACCTCGCGATGGAAAGGCTTGGTCGCGGATAGCATGCTGGCCCACTCTCATCGGGCAGCGGAAACCACTGCTTCATAGCCAAAGAATGGGATTATATTGCCGAACCTTTGCTAAGGATAATTGGTTATAAATCATAGCGTTTCAGTGTTAGACAGGGCGAAGTGCGCCTCTTATCTTTCGTCATGAATTGTAAATCACCACGCAATCACTTGATGAGGTAGCACTTTTGTCCAGATTACAACAAGGATTAAAAACCAGAAAAACCCGCTTTGCCCTGGCGCTAAAAGTGGCCCTGCTCGGCGGCGTGGTAGCATTTTCTTCTGCCGTCTTTGCTGAGGGTCTCCTGAAAGAAGGCATCACCCCGGCCGCCGACGCCAGTCAGATCCCGGCCAGCGCTAAGCTGCGCAAAGACACGGTAGTGGCCGGGATCTCCGAGCCGCAGGGGATCTTCAACCCCTACTTTTTCGTCAACGGCTGGGATGAAAACGTCACTAACGTCATTTTTTCACGCCTGATCGACTGGGACAGCCAGGGCAAGCTGGTCCCGGGGCTGGCGGAGAGCTGGACGGTCAGCCCGGACAGTAAAGTTTATACCATCAAATTGCGCCCTGGCCTGACCTTCAGCGACGGTTCACCGCTGACGGCGGAAGATGTCGCCTTTACCCTGACGGTCCTGCTCGACCCCAAATATGATGGCGATACCGACATCACTCTGGCCAATATCGCCGGCGGCGCAGAATACAAAGCCGGCAAGGCTGACCGCGTCAGCGGTCTGAAGGTCATCGACCCGCTCACCCTGCAGGTGACCACCACCCAGCCAGGCGCCACCACGCTGGCCAAAATTGGCGGGCCGGTGTTGTCGAAAGCCTGGTACGGCAAAGGATATCAGCGGGGAAATCTCGACTATCTGCGCTCACTGCACGGCAAGCCGCTGGGCAACGGCCCTTACGTGTACGATACCTATATTCCCGGTCAGGAAATTCGCTTCCATGCCAATAGCCACTTTTACCGTGGGACGCCGCCAACGCCGCGTTTTATCTATCGCGTAACCAATCCGTCGACCAACTTCCAGCTGTTCCAGACCGGGGAGACCGACTACGACGCCTTTACCTCACGTCCTGACGATATCGAACAGCTGAAGATGCTCGGCTTCGCCAACATTAACCTTTACGGCTCCAGCGACTACAGCCAGTTGGAATTCAACGTTCATCGCCCGGCGCTGCAGGATAAGCGGGTGCGCCAGGCGCTGATTTACGGCCTGGACCGGCAAAAGCTGATCGACGTGGTCTATCAGGGGTACGGCAAAGTCGCCATCGAGCCGATCGCTCCTATCTCCTGGGCCTTTAACGCAGAAGGCGTCAATCCTTACCCTTACGATCCGGCGCAGGCGAAAAAGCTGCTGGATGAGGCCGGCTGGAAAGCTGGCGCCGACGGTATCCGCGTCAAAGAGGGCCAGCGTCTGGAGCTGACCCTGCTGGTGAGCAAGAAGGTGCTCAACGATGCGTTGATCCCCATCGCCAAAGAGAACTGGCGGCAGATCGGCGTGCTGCTTAAGCCGCAGGTGGTGGATTTCAACGCCCTGATGGCGCAGCGCAAAGCCGGAAATTACGATCTGGCCTCGTTCAGCACCAGCACCCTCAACGACCCGCACGATGGGGTATGGGATTTCTACAGCAGCGAAGCGAAAGCGTCCGGCTACCACAACGCGGAGGTCGATAAGCTGATTAACGCCGGCAACGCGGTGCTCGACATCGAACAGCGCAAGCCGATCTATCACCAGCTGTACAAAGTGCTGGCCGACGATCCGCCGGTGATCCTGCTCGGCTATCGCAACATTCTTTCCGCCAGCAGCGCCCGCGTCACCGGCTTTAAACCGGATATCTACAACGGCCTGACCGGCAGCCTGCCGGATGTGAAAATCGTCAAGTAAATCCCCTGGCCGCCGGGTTAACCGGCGGCTGATGCGAGATCGTCATGAAAAATTTCATCCTGAGGCGCCTGCTGCAAACGCTGCCGATGCTGCTGCTGGCCTCGTTCATTATTTTTATGCTGTTTGCCAAAACCCCCGGCGACTTTATCGATGGCAATATCACCCTGACCGCCGCCCGCGCCGCGGAGCTGAAGGCGATCTATGGCCTCGACCAGCCGCTGTTCACCCGCTATCTCCACTGGCTGGGACAGCTGCTGCGCGGCGATTTAGGCTTTTCGCTGCAGTATCAGATCCCGGTCAGCCAGCTGCTCAACCAGTACATCTGGAACTCTTTTCTGCTGGCCAGCGTCGCGCTGGTCTTTTACTGGGGCATTGGCCTGGCGGTCGGCGTGGTGTCAGCCCTGCGACCCGGCTCCTGGTTTGATCATCTGGTGAGCGTCGCGGTGTTTGCCGCCATGTCGTTCCCCACCTTTTTCCTCTGCCTGCTGTTGATTAAATGGTTTGCCGTCGATCTCCACTGGCTGCCGGTAGGCGGGATGACCAATACCGGCAGCGACGAGAGCGGCTGGCAGTATGTGCTGCAGGTGGCGGCCCACCTGGCGCTGCCGGTGCTGGCGCTGGTGATGCTGCAGGCGGGCAGCCTGACGCGCTATGTGCGCGCCAGTATGCTCGACGTGGTGAAAATGGATTTTATCCGTACCGCCCGCGCCAAGGGGTTGCAGGAGCGCACGGTGATCCTCAAACATGCGCTACGCAACGCCCTGCTGCCGATCATCACCCTGCTGGGCTTCGAGCTGCCGGGGCTGTTCTCCGGGGCGATCATTACCGAAAAGGTATTCAACTGGCCGGGGGCGGGCCACATCCATATCGACTCGCTGGCCGCCCGCGACTATCCGGTGCTGATGGGGTTCACCCTGTTTCTGGCGGTGCTAACGATCGTCGGTAATTTGCTCGCCGACGTGCTGTACGCCTGGGCCGATCCGCGTATTCGGGTGAGGTCATGATGATTCTGTCTTACTTTGCTTACCGTCGTCGCCAGCGCCAGGCGGCTATCCCGGCGCTGGCGCACATTACCCCCTCTCCCTGGCGCCAGGGGTGGCGACAGCTGCGCCGTAACCGGCTGGCCATGTTCTGCCTGTTCCTGCTGGCGGTCATGGCGGTGTGGTGCGCGCTGGGGCCCGTCTGGTCGCCGTGGAAAGAGGATGCCACCGACGCCCTGAGCATCAACCAACCGCCCGGTGCCGAACACTGGCTGGGGACCGATTTCCTCGGCCGCGATGTTTACACCCGCCTGCTGCTGGCCGGGCGCATCTCGCTGATTATCGGTCTGCTGACCATGGTGATGTCGGTGTTCCTGGGCTATCTGCTCGGCGCTCTCTCGGGGTATGTCGGCGGGTTAACCGACAGAGTGATCATGCGCGTGGCCGACCTGGTGATGACCATCCCCGGATTGCCGCTGTTGATCGTCGCCGGGGCGATGCTTTCCGAGCTCGATTTTTCTCCGGACTCGCGCATCTATCTGGTGGTGGTGATGCTCAGCCTGCTGGAGTGGCCCCGACTGGCGCGGCTGGTGCGCGGACAATGTCTCTCCCTGCGCGAACGCGATTTTATGCTGGCCACCCAGGTGCTGGGCCTGTCGGCGCGTCGCCGGCTGTTTGGCCACCTGCTGCCGAATACCATTCCGATTCTGGTGGTGATGGCGACCATGGCTGTCGCCAACGCCATCCTCAGCGAATCCGCGCTGAGCTATCTCGGCCTCGGCGTGGTGCCGCCGACGCCGTCGTGGGGCAATATGATGGACGCCGCCAATAGCCTGATCGATTTCCAGCGCCGTCCCTGGCTGTGGATGCCGCCAGGGATCGCCATCTTTATCACCGTGATCGCCATTAACGTGCTGGGCGATGGCCTGCGCGACGCCATGGATCCCAATATGAAACCGAGGCTGAAATGAGCATACCGTTAGTCTCCTTTAATCATCTCTCCGTCTCTTTCGCTGGCGAACGCCATCGCGTGCGCGCGGTGCAGGACGTCTCTTTCACGATTCAGGCCGGGCAAACCGTTGGCGTGGTGGGCGAGTCCGGCTGCGGCAAAAGCGTCACCGCGATGGCGCTGATGGGCCTCCTGCCGCCGCAGGCCGCGCGCATCGACGGCGGCGAGATCCGTTTCGCTGACCGCGATCTGCTGCGGCTAAAAGCCAGACAGATGGCCGACCTGCGCGGCCACCAGCTGGCAATGATCTTTCAGGAACCGATGTCGGCCCTGAACCCGGTGTTGACCATCGGAGAGCAGCTGTGCGAACCAGCGATCCGCCACCTCGGCGCCACGCCGAAAGCCGCCTGGCAGCAGGCTACCCGGCTGCTCAGCGAGGTCGGCCTGGCGCGCGGCGACAGCCTGATGGTCAGCTATCCCCACCAGCTTTCCGGCGGCATGCTGCAGCGGGTGATGATCGCCATGGCGCTGAGCTGTCAGCCCAAACTGCTGATTGCCGACGAACCCACCACCGCGCTCGACGTGACCGTGCAGGCGCAGATCCTGCGTCTGCTGCGGGACCGGGCGCGGGCCAGCCAGATGGCGATGATGCTGATTACCCACGACCTGGGGGTGATCGCGCAGATGGCCGAGCAGGTAGTGGTGATGTATGCCGGACGGATTGTGGAACAGGGCGCCACCGCGGAGGTGTTACGCCATCCACAGCACCCTTACACGCGTGGGCTCATCGCCTCCCGCCCGGTGCCGGGCGAGCGGCGTCGGCGGCTGTACTCGATTCCCGGCCAGGTGCCGGATCTGGCCGCCCTGCCGACGGGCTGCGCCTTTGCCGGGCGCTGCGAGCGGGCGACGGCGCGCTGCCGGGAGGCGATTCCGCCGCTGCTCGGCGAGCGCCAGCGGGCCGCCTGCTTTTACAGCGAATTTGCGGAGGCGACAGCATGAGCGAACGCTTTGTTATTGAAGTGGATGGATTGAAAAAATATTTTCCGCTGCGCGACGGCCTGTTTGGCCAACAGACCGGCGAGCTTCGCGCGGTGGACGGCGTCAGCTTTAACATCCGTCCGGGCACCATTTTTGGCCTGGTGGGCGAGTCCGGCAGCGGGAAAACCACCGTCGGCCGAACCCTGCTTGGCCTGTACGAGAAGAGCGCCGGCAGCGTGAAATTTCACGGTCAGGAGCTGGCCGACCTGACCGCGCCTGCCCTGCGCGCTATTCGGCCGAGGATGCAGCTGGTATTTCAGGATCCCTACAGCTCGCTGAACCCGCGGCTGCGCATTGGCGAGGCGATAGGCGAAGCTATGCTGCAGCACAAGCTTTGCGCCCGCGATGAGCTGTATGACCGGGTGATCGACGTGATGAAGATCTGCGGCCTGGCGCCGGAACACTACGCCCGCTTCCCGCATCAGTTTTCCGGCGGCCAGCGCCAGCGGATCGGTATTGCCCGGGCGTTGATCCTCAACCCGGATTTTATCGTCGCCGATGAGCCCATCTCGGCCCTCGATGTGTCCATTCAGGCGCAGATCATCAATTTGTTTTCCGACCTGCGCGACGACCGCGGCGTCACGTTTCTGTTTATCTCCCACGACCTCGGGGTGGTGGAGCATCTATGTGACGATGTGGCGGTGATGTATCTCGGGCAACTGGTGGAAAGCGCCAGCCGCGATGCGCTGTTCAGCCGCCCCCTCCACCCCTACACCCGCGCGCTTCTGGCCGCGGTGCCGACCCTCGACCCGCACAGCGAACCGCAGGAGCTGGTGCAAGGCGAGATCCCGGATCCGGTCAATCCTCCCGCCGGCTGCCGTTTTTCATCCCGTTGCCCGCAGGTCGGCGAGCGGTGCCGCAGAGAAGCGCCGGCGCTGCGCGAGGTGGCCCCTGGCCATCGGGTCGCCTGCCATTGGATCGCGTCCTGAGCGCGGTCGGCGTGGTTATTTATTTCTAAACAAGCGGCCGATTGTGCGCAGCGGCGCCAGGATTTACTATCCGCTCCGTCTTGTGAGACGCGTTATGAATGAAGCGTAATATTTTTATTCATTTTTGCCCGATGGCTTCGGGCATTTTTTTGCGACACGCCCGGGAGCGATCCTGCCGGCGACACATTTAGCGGGGCGCGGTCGCCCGTCTGTCAAAACGCAGCAATGGAACTGCTCGTCCGCGCCCCGCTATCCTTTTGTGACCTTCCCGTGAAAACCCGGCAAAAAATAAGACTATATGAGATTGCCTGGGGCATAGCTTTATCTTATTTTTTATGCGTGTACTCCACATTAAGGAATCAAGATCATGCTTAAGCGTCGCACTATTAAAACAGCACTTGCGGCGGTTATTTCTCTCGCCGTCATGGCGGCTCCGGCCTATGCCAACCCGGGTAACGGCAATGGCAATGGCGGCGGTGGTAATCACGGGAACAGTGGTAACCATGGCAATAGCGGCAATCATGGTAACAGCGGTAACAGCGGCGACCATGGCAATAAAGGACAAAATAAAGGTCAGTCCAATGACGATCATGGCAACCGCAAAAACTACGGCAAGCCCGACCACGTCGACAGCGATATTAGCTTCTCGCGGGCGCGCTCCCTTGCCGTGAACTACGGTCTGGTCGGCTATCAGGCGCTGCCTCCGGGTATCGCCAAAAATGTCGCCCGCGGTAAACCGTTACCTCCGGGTATCGCGAAAAAGACCCTGCCCGCTTCTATGATTAACGACCTGCCCTATTACCCGGGCTATGAATGGCGCGCGGTCGGCGATGACCTGGTGCTGGTCGCCCTGAGCACCGCCATCGTTACCGCCGTGATTAACGGTGTGTTTGACTAAATCACCTGCTGATTAAAAAGCCTCGCCCCGGCGAGGCTTTTTTGTGCCTGGCGCGGGAGAGTGACAACTCGCAGGCATCATCGCTAAGATAATGGCTCAACCAACCCGGGACCGACAATGGACAAAGACACCGTAGTGACGCTGTTGAAATACAAGCGCTGGATTGACCTTGCCACCTTGCAGGCGATCCGCGCGATAGACGGTACAGTACATGGCGAAAAGCGTCACCTGACCCTCAGGCTAATGAACCATATCCATGTCGTTGACATGATTTTCCGGGCGAATCTGCGCGGCGAGACGCACGGTTACACCGCGCTAAATACCCCCGAGACGCCAACCGTTGATGAGCTGGAAACGGCCATGACCGCCTGTACGGACGAATACATTCAGTACGTCAGCGCCATGACGCCCGCCGATTTCCACGAACGTATCGCCTTCAAATTTGTCGACGGCGGCGACGGCAATATGACCGCGATGGAGATGCTCAACCACATGCTCTTTCACGGCGCCTATCACCGCGGCGCGGTAGGCTGGATGATTGGCGAATGCGGCGGCGTGCCGCCGAAAGAGGTGCTGACCGTTTTCCTGCGCGACCATCATTCCTGAGCAAGCTGTCAGCCGTGGATCGCGCGGATGATCAGCAACAGTTCTGCCTGATTACGGGTGTGGGTTTTCCGGTACAGGGCGCTGAGGTGGGTTCTGATGGTGGCGATAGATACGCCCAGATGTAAGGCGCACTCATCCGGCGTCATGCCCCGCACCAGCAGCTCCGCCACTGCGTTCTCGGCAGGCTTGACGTTAAACAGCTCCATCACGGCGCTGCCGGTGAGAAACGGCTCGGGAATAATCACGCAGGCCACCCCGGCAAGGCGGGCCGCCGGGATCACCAGGATCGGTTTCGGCTGGCGCCCGGCGGTATAGCACAGCCCTGCCCTTGGCGGCTCTGCCGTTCGGGTGGCCTGCTCGATAGCCCGTTTCAGTTTTTTGCTGTCGGTATTAAGGCACAGCGTATCGCCCCCGCTGTACCAGGAGAGGCGGGCGTTGGCGCGCAGGTAGCGTTCGGCATGCGCGCTGGCGTAGAGAATGTTACCGCTATGATCCACCAGCCATACCGGGTAGATCCCATTGTCCATCACCGCGCTCTGGTATTTTATGGTGTCCCGCAGCTGTTCAAACCGGGCGTGTAGCTGGCAGGCGGTTTTTAGCGCCGGGATCACGCGCCTGAACAGCTCAAACTGCGCCGGCTGCGGATAAGCTGCCGTATTGGCCGTCATCAGTGACAGATAGGTGGCATAGCCATTGAGGGTGCACAGCTTGACGCTGGTAAGATTATTCAGATCGTTGGGGTGATGAAACTCATTGTAATAGACGCTGCCGGCAATAAACTTATCGCCTAAATACTCGCGGTCCCGGTACATCTGCCCGACCGGTAACGCGGTCAGTATTTTTTCGGCGGGATCGATGGCCAGAAACACGTCGCGATAGGCGGTGAAAACCTTCTCCTCCAGCAGGAGTGAATCGGTCAGCAGGTGCGCATTGCCTTTATCGTAGAACAGAAATGCCGCGTACTGATGGCCGGTGAGGAACGCAAGTTTCTGCAGCGCCGATTTCCACAAATCAGGATCCAGGGTGGCCATCAGCACCGTTTCAAGGATCTCGATGTAAATCAGTTCCGGATCGCTCGCCATACCGCCACCTGTGAGTCACTGTTTCCGCTGCCGGAGCGGCGCATGTGGCCGCCCTAATCAGCATAGTTCCGCCAGAGAAACAATGACAGTCCCGGTTCGCTGAGCAGACCGGAAAAGACGATTGCCGGGAGCGTGACGCCAATGCACCGTCATGGGTGTTCAGGATCCGCTGTGGCGGGTCTGGATAGCGCCCTCCTTGCGGCATAGCGTTCGCCAGACCATCAGGGCGCACAGCAGGGTGACGACCGCCAGCCCGCTAAACAGTACCGTATAAGCAGTGTCATAGCTCTCGCGCAGCGCCCGAAGGGAAAAGTCAGGCAAAAGCGCAGCCGCCTGCGGCATATTACCAGCCCCCAGCCAGCCTGCGGCGCGGTGAATCACCTCGGGCGCATACCCGTGAACGCGACTCTGCAGAGTCAGATTATTGCTTGCCGTTAATACCGCGGTGACGACCGCCAGGGCGATCCCCTCGCCGGCAACGCGAACGGTGTTGAACAGGCCTGCCGCCATACCGGCTTTGGCGACCGGCACTGCGGATATCGCCAGGCCATCCATCAATCCCCAGGGAAGCGCCGCCCCCGCCCCGCACAGGATCAGCGCCAGCACCAGCTGCGGGAGGCGGTGGCTGTGAAAAGCATCACCCAGCAACAGCAACCCGACGGAGGCAATCATCAGCCCCCCCGTGGCCACCTGCCCCGGTGAAAACCAGCGGGTGAGCAGGGCCGCAACGGATGGGAAAATCAGCATCGGCGCGGTCAGCGCCATCAGATACAGCGCGCTCTGCGACTCACTCATCCCCTCTCCGCCCATAAAATGCAGTGGAACGATAATCAGCAGGACAACGTAGCAACAGCAGGTGGCGACAGGCAGCAACAGTACGCCGACAAAACGCGGATGGCGCAGCAGGGAGAGTTCCAGCACCGGGTTGTTCACTCTTCGGCAGCGCACGGCAAACGCAACGAACAGCCCCCCCGATACGATGAACAAGGCCAGCGTGGTCAGCGATAAAAAACCGCGGGCCGGAATGACCATCAGCGAGGCAGTGAACAGCATCAGGGCCAGCGTAAACAGGGTTAAGCCGAGATTGTCGGGTGTCCGCGGCTCGCTTTTTTCTGCCGCGGGCAGATACGCCAGACCGATAAGCAGAACCATCGCCGAGAGCAGCGCAAACAGGGCGTATACGCCGCGCCAGCCCACCGCGTCGGTCATGAAGCCGATCAGCAGCGGACCGAACGCCAGGCCGGCGCCGAACACCGTGCCCAGGATGCTGAATGCCCGCGTCCGCTGAGCGCCGTCATACAACTGGGCCAGCGCCGCACTGCCGCTGGCTAAAATCATCGCCGCGGCCAGACCTTGCAGAGCCCTCAGCGCGCCTGACAGGAAGAGATCGTCCGTCAGGCAAAACAGCAGACTGCTCAGGCAAAACAGCGCGGCGCCGGCGAGAAAGATGCGTTTTCTGTCAATGGCATCCGCCGTCACGCCTGCGGCCAGCAAAAAGCTGCCGAAGGTCAGCATAAAGCCATTGGTCAGCCACGACAGCGCAGCGGGAGAGCCGCCCAGCGACTGCTGTATCGCCGGAGTGGTCATGACGCCGCCGGTAAAACTTAACGGCAGCAGCATGGCCGCCATAAAGACAGAAAGCGCGGCCAGGGCGCTGGCGGATCGGGAATGTGTTCTGGCGGTGAGTAACATCAGGCGGCCCTCATCAGTCGGCAAGGAAGGAATGAATAAACTGCCGCCATCCTATTGCGGATGTTAATGCCGATAAATAGACTGAAAATATCTTCTTAAGAGACATAAGGTTTATAATCGATGGACAGTCTCACCTCGCTAACGTCCTTTGTCCGCACCGCCGAAACGCTAAGCTTTGTTCAGGCCGCCAGGCTGCTGGGCATTTCAGCCTCGGCGGTGGGTAAGAATGTCGCCAGGCTTGAGCATAAGCTGGGGGTCCGGCTGTTTAACCGCAGTACCAGAAACGTCAGCCTGACGGCGGAGGGGGCCGCGTTTCTGACCCGCTGCCAGAGTATCCTGGAGCAGATCCAGGAGGCCGAGTCTGAGCTGACGAGCAGTCTCTCACAGCCCTCCGGCAAATTGAGAATTTCACTGCCTGTCATCGGCTACCGCCTGCTGCTCCCTGCCCTCACCGCCTTTAGCCGTCTTTATCCGCAGGTTGAACTGGATCTCGATTTTAGTGACCGGCTGGTCAATCTGATCGATGAGGGATTTGATATCGCTATCCGCAGCGGTGAACTAGCGGACTCCCGCTTGATCGCCAGAAAGCTGGGGGGTTTTCGTTTTGTGCTCTGCGCCAGCCCGGCATATCTGGCGGAATACGGCGTTCCCGGCTCGCCAGCGGAATTGGCGGCGCACAAGTGCATTTTTTTTCGCTTCCCTTCGACGGGGCTGATCCAGCCCTGGGAACTGCGCGATATGCGGCTGACGGGGGATTTCAGGGCCGCTTCCGTGATGAGGGTCAATAACATTGAGGCTGCCATTCGCTTAAGCGCGGCGGGGATGGGTATCGCCTATGTCCCTGATTTTGTTGTGCGTGAGGCCATCAATGAGGGACACCTGCAGGAGGTGTTGCCCGGCTGTTGCGTCAAGGATGGGCATTTCTCCGTCCTGTGGCCTGCCAGCCGCTACCTGTCGCCGCGAATACGCTGTTTTATCGATTTTATGGCTGCGGCAGAGATACCCTTGTCACCCGCATCGGCAGCCCCGTCCCTTATGTCTAACAATTTGTGGTGATTAGCTACCCCCACTGAAGCAGAGTGAGCCGCCCCCTTCCCTTAAGGTCAGTAAAGTCAGCACCGCTGAACCTTGATTCGCAGCACATGGCCCTCTGCTTCACCTTTCACGCCAGCACATCAGGTTGAACGGTTACCGGGAGCTCGACTCCGTATATCCAAGGCGAACAGGTGTGGAGTAAATCCGAGTTCTTCGTTTCATGACAACGTCCCCCCTTGATTAAGGAAAGCGCTGCATCGACCGATTGAACTCACAGAACGAATCGGACGTACTGGGTAAGTTTAAAGTCTGCTGCGAGCGAAAAGCGGACCTAATGATTTCAATCTTGAGAAATATTACTTTAACGGTACAACAGTTGGCATAACTAGTCCGTCTGTTTGTGGTTTACTTTGCTCTTCTAAGTGAAGTGCTAATGATAAATATATGATTGAATTTCTTGCAAGTTTCATAAGGGTTAAAGTCCTAGATTCAAACTCACTAATTGTTATGAGCAAAGAATGTGTGGACATTCTATGTTTCTCATCTATTAATGATTCAAGTTTTTTCTTCTTAATTTCTAATTCTGATTTCCTCTCAGCAAGAGTTATCACATCATCCAAATTGCTATCATTTTTGATGTTCTTTTTCTCATGATGCAATTTTTTTAATTCCGATTCACATTGATCCTTTTCGACTATGTACTTTTTTAATTGAGCTGAGGTGCTCTCTTTTTCTGATTGCATTAATGTATATCCAAAATCATCGATGATTTTCAATGATCTATGCTCAATAGAGTTTCTTATATCAGAAAATGACTTTGCATCGGGGTCAAGCCAACGGGTTGTAGGGGTTGCATCTTTAACATCTCTGATATCCTTTAAAATATAAAATAAGGCATGAATGAACTGATTTTTACTCTCTTTTAATCGTGGGTGAGGTACCCAAGCTTTCTTTTTTGAAATATCTCTAAATATTGCATCAAAAGATATTTTGTTATCATCTTTGATATCATTAAGCTCTAAAAACCTATGAAGAAAATAAGACACTTTATCAAATAGCGAATACAGAGTTCTAAATGCACTTTTATAATGATTTGCTTTTAAATTGGTTAATGAGTGTGACATGTCTTCAACATGAGGATATGTGTCGTTAAAAAAATGGTTTCTATCCTGAGGAATGTTTAACGCTGTGTAGTAAAGATAACGAGCATAACAAAAATCTTTTTTTAACTCATCAAAATTACCATGATACATTAACGTTTCATGTATGGACAAAGATTGATTCAATTTATAACTGAAGCTAGGAAGCGTAATTATATCTTGAAAAGCAACTTCAGAACAAAGCACGTCATTTAAATCATTGATAAAAAGCTTGTTTTTTCCACACCATGCAAGATAATGCTTCTTCTTTCTTGAGTCAAAGTCGTAACTTTGTTGTTCGAAATCGTAAAAAGAGGATTCAGTAAAATTACTTTCAAACCAATGTTTGAAGCTCATAAGATCACCATCTTCATGAAAAGCAACTTGCTGATCTTCATATAAATAATTTTTGTATTTCAACCCCTGAACGATAAGTTTGTAAGCGACAAAGTAATGATATTCTTGATGACCAGGGTCATATAAAACCTTAGCTAAATATAGCTCGTTCTGTGCCTTACAGATCATTGCAATAGGATTGTTTTGGCTGATGGCTTTATCCCATAATGGAATGCAGCAGAATGCTCGACCTTGAGCACTTAATAAATTTGCAAGGTTTGTTTCAATGCAACTTTTAAAATAAAGGATTTCTTTATTTGGGTGCTTTAATTTGTTTGCAATATTTAAAGATTTTCTGAAAGCTATCACGGCCTTACTGAGATCGTCAGAATACCATTCCATTTCTCTATGCTTATAAAGAGCCTGATAACAATTCCCCACTATATATAAAAATTTAGATTCATCTAGTTTATTTTCAAAATGCATAGAACTGTCATTTAATTCTTTTACAAATTCTGATAATTCAAGGGAACTACCATTCAGAATTAGCTCATCAGCCTTATTGGATAGTTTTCCCAAAATATCTTTGCTAACTTCAGCCTTGTCATTATTTTTCATCCATTCCTCATAATATTCTGTTGTATTTAAGGACTATCAGAAACTATAAACGAATTTGAGTTTTTTATGCTTATTAGCTTCTCATTCTTAACATCTGATGCTTTCTCCAAAGTCCGCTACTGGCACGGAATGGACCGACTGAAGATACGTAAGGTCTGCTACGAGCGATAAGCGGACCTAACATTATTATTTTTGAATAATAAGAGACGGTCAGTTGGCTGTAAGTCTGGCTTAGTTATCCAAAACAGCTTTCCTTTGTATTATTGTTCTAATAAATGCTGCTGATATATGCAAAACGAATTCAGCGTCGTATTCCAAGACAGAAGAAACCTTGTTGCTACCATGTCTTACTGCTGGCTCTGCATTTGTATAAGCGTAAAATTTCTCTATTACAGTTAATAGCATAGGTGAGATAGTGTTTTCTTTTTTCATCAATTTTAATACCTCGCCCAAGGTTGAGGCTGAAGGATAATAAGTCCGACACATGCTTTCTATTGCACTTATTGATTCTTTTATGGAATTTTCTGGATCTTTATGCGCACCTAATGCAAAAGCCCGGGCTTTCACATAGTGCCTCCTTGCAGGTTCAAACTGGTCTTGCAATAAGTTGTTAGTTTCATCGATTTTTTGTTCTAGTTCATTTGGTAGTGGTGTTTCTAACCTACCAGCAGAATTCATTTTCCAGTCAATATTTCGAGATGCGAATAACTCGTTCAATTTCTGACGATATGATGTAAAAGTAATGTCTTCTAATACCTTCTTACTACAAGTATGGCCTCTTTCGACATCTCTTTTTCTTAATAGATCTCCGATAATCTCAACAGCATCATAAAATTGAAACCAACGCATATGTTGCAAACGCGCTTTCAAAGCATCATGGCAGTACCATGAATCGAAATCCTCATGATCCGTTTCTTGACCATTCTCTGCGCAAAGTCGCTCGATCAAAGCCTTAATACCCAGCGGCTTGTTCTCATCATTCGCAATGCGGCTATCACCATCAATGTACAAAAAATTATCGAGGACAGTTACAAAAAATAAAGAGCGAAGCCACTCTGGAGCATCTTCCCGTATCGGCTCTTTATTATACTCAGGATCAAAACCATGTCTGTACGAGAACTTCATCCCACATCTCCCATTCAACTATAGGACTATTAGATAATTATACAACCAACACAAATCCCTTTGCGAATACAAAGAGTCAAAAAATCACAACGAATTTAAGAACTGATCGCTTATTTCTCCTATGGATGTCCGCTTCTGCTACGAAACGGACCACCTGACACACTGCAATGTCTACGACGAGCGAGATGCGGAAGTTGGCAGTTGTTCTCACAACCGATGAAGGCATCACTTAAATTCCGGTACCTTAATCAATGGGAAGCAAGTCATAAGTTTTCTCTCAGGATAAGGTTTGCCATCGAACGTAGGGAAAGAGCATATATCAGATACTAAAGAACTCAATTGCTTCTGTAATGTTATACATCACCTGATTATCACCGCTTGTCACCGCCTGATGCAAAAGGCCAGAAAGCATAGCATCACGTGTGTTAGCTGGTATGACACAGGGGCTGAGTATTCCACGCGACTGCGGATATCTATCCCAGTGAACGCCGAGTTCTTTAGTACCGCCGTTGTATTCGTTCTTATGGTCATAGTGACCATATATTAATACCATCCCATCGTCTTAATGTTATGATTTAATATTTTTCAATATGAAATCATGTTCATTTTATTTCCTCTAGTCGCAATGAGTTAAGTTAGGCTACCATACCCTGATTGATATTAGCACTTATATTCTTGATGGCAGACCAATACATATTCTCGAAGCTATTATCCATTAATTTTATTATAATAACTTCGACATTAAATGCTTCAAGCAACCCTTTTTTCTCATCGCTAATATCGTGGGTGTAAAAATATATTTTGTTATTTATTGTTGCCTCAGATGAAAAACGAGCGCGTTTGTTTAGCAACCACCAAATGTCAGTTTCGCTGTAGTCTAATGAAAAACCGAGAATGTGGACATTGCTTGAGAAAAAGAGATCAACCCAGGAGGTGTGGCAAAACGAAGAGTCACTAATTTTTTCTAGCATGGATTTAACAGTAACGTCAACACCATTAATCTTATGTGAGTACTTACCCTTAACATATGCATCGATTTTGCTAACTGAACCACAGTAATGATCTAAGCCAAGCATGATGGATCTAGGGTTATCTATTTCACCATGTATATTCCAGAGAAACTTTGTATCGTTCTCTAACTCGTACATCCTCTTTCTTCGCAGGCTGTAGATATCCTCAGAACTGAGTTTAACTGGTGAGATGTTAAGCGCCTTTTCGAGGGCGTAGTCGTAATTAGTAGTAAGATAATGCTCAATGGGTAATAATGCTAACGTCTTAAGAACCTCATTTGTTCCCTGCTTGCGCAGTCCGTTAGCTATAACATTTTTTATTTCAAACTCATCTTTTTTTTCGCTTGTATCTGGTGCATGTTTTTCCAGAAATATTCGTTCATACACCATAGTGTTGGGCAGTTGCCCACTCTCGAATTTGTTGATACCTTTTATATTATCCAGCAAATCACTCCAGGTGATGTTATTTTTAGAAAGTCTGTTTATTCCATTACCAAAAAAATAGTGTTTCCCATATGCGCCATTTATTTTCAGCCAGTTAACTGTGTTATTCATTTTTAAAAAATAATCTTGATCCACGATCATTGCTATTCATTAGTATCGTGAAGAGATCAAGTGCTCGTTCATAATCAATTTTATGTTTTCCGTGCGGTGTCGCCTCGATGAATACCCGCATCTCCTGTGGAGAAAACGAGAAATTTTTCGGCAATTTAAGCATCCTCTTTACTGTGCCATCCGCGGAATTACACTGATCACAGATGAGTGTCTCAGGAAACCGAGGCACTCCTAGACTCATGTAGTCAACAGAATGGTCGTGGTGTTTGTGTAACGCTGCAACCCAGTCCATAAAAGCGACCTGTGTGTTCGGAAATCTGAGGGTCCATCTCATGATCTGAAATTTGCTTCGTCCACACCCAGGGCAACTCCAGTCGTCTCCCGTTGCTTTCCATAGTCTATGGTAATGGAGTCCAGTATGGTTCCGGTAATCTTCGTATGAAGGTGTTTTGTTCATTATTATTTCACTTGTGCTCCACATTCAAGGCACTTATGCGGTTGGGTTGCAATTCAGGATGGCTGGCACATCATTTTAATCTATAGGTCATAGCATGTCATCTGAGCACCGATATGACCGATCCGAATCAGTCTTAAATCATCATCTAGAGTGGTCATACACTGGATGGCGTCGTTAAAAACGGGCCTCTTCTCCATCAGGTGCAAACCACAAGAACTTAAGTGACGGATGTTTCCGGGCAAGGATTTATCAGAAATCAATAATTCGCTTCCCACTAGCTAGGGAAAATTTTCGCGCTCACAGCGCATAGTGTACGGCAAGGGCATTTCTACTGGTTTAACAGTGGTAAAACATCCAAACTATCACATCCGTATTGGGCATGCTTACAAATGCAACTGCCTTTCATGTTTCCGCCATGCTCATGCAAGAATTATGGTATTAATAATTATCACAACCGCAGATAGATGGCTATCAATCCATTTCGTTCACTGCGTAACGGACCTGTTATCAATTGATTAATACAGGCTGAGGTCAGCAACGTCCGCTCTTGGCACAGAGCAGACGTTAACACCTACAGCATCAGGAAGCTTCTGAATGCCACATCAGCGGCATGGAGGCGCCAGACAAGGTTACATATGTCTGTAGAGTCAAATGGCGCCGAAAGCCCGGCGTAGCTGGTTACGGGGTCATAAACTCTGCCTGTCTTCCCCCTGCCCTGGTTAGCCTTAACCCGCTATCAGCAATGAAGAACTTTTAACCCCGGTGAGCTGGCTTTACGGCGTTTACGACCTAAAGGGCGTGATTTCCGGGGCCTTTACCAGGGTAGCTTGCAGCTGACGCTTAGGGGGATGTTCTTCAGATATTTCAGCAACACCAGCGAACTTAACACGGTAGCTGAAAAGCCCAGCGCCGGATATCCTGCCGCGCGGCCAGCGAGAGCCGGCGGCAGGTGCGCATCATCAATCATCCGTCAGTACAATGCGTCCTATGACCCGGTACTTTTGCGTATCAAAGAGGTAAAACCAGACCGCGATGGCGGCGCCAAAGCAGAAGCAGGCCAACACGATCCACGGAATGGCATGATAAAAGGAGGAGCTGGCGGCAGCGCCGGCGGCAAACGCCATATTTTTGAATAACAGATAGACGATATAGATCATCCCCATCCCCCCAAGCAACGGCGCAACGCCCGTTTTAAACCAGTGTCCTTTGCCAATATTTTCTTTATTGCCGTGGAAGTAAACTATCACCGCAAAGGCGCAAAGCGCCTGGACAATCATAATGCCCATCGTACCCAACAGCGCCAGCAGGGTGTAAATATCCGCGTAAGGATCTTTCCCGGTGATAAAGAACAGCAACACAATCAGCGTGGCGATAACGGTCTGCACCGTAGAAGCAATATGGGGCGAGCCATGGCGTGAGTGTGAACGACCCAACGTGCGCCCGGCAAACGGAAACAGATTTTCCCGCCCGAGCGCATAGAGATAGCGCGCCGCGCAGTTATGAAACGCCATCCCGCAGGCAAAAGAGCCAGTGATCACCAGCAGCTTAAACACCCCGACCGCCCACTCCCCCAGATACTGGCGTGCCGGACCGTAGAAAATCTCTCCTGCGCGGTTAGGATCCTGCGCAAGGGCAATAGCCCGCTCCGGTCCCGTTCCGGCAATCGCCATCCACGAAATGAACACGTAGAACACGCCGATACCAATCACGCCCAGCAGAGTGGCCAGGGGAATGATCTTTTTCGGGTTCTTCGACTCTTCACCGTACATTGCCGATGACTCAAAGCCCACCCATGACCAGAAGGCGAAGAATAAACCAATTCCGGCACTGGCGCCGACCACCCCTTTCGCCGGGGTAAAGGCGTTCAGCGGGTTGATCGACTCGGGGACAAAACCCTGTGGCCCTCCGCCATGGATCAGCACCGCCACCGCGACGGCGGTGAGGATCAAAATTTCCAGTACCAGGCACAGGCCGAGCACCCTGGAAGTGAGCGAAATATCGAAATAGCTCAGCACTCCGGTGGTCATTAGCATGGCGAAGGCGAAGATGAGCCAGGGGATATGTACGCTGAAGACCGTATTGATTAAATCCTCGCAGAAAAAGGCGAAGATCCCGACCAGCGCGGCCTCGAAGACAATGTAGGTCATGGTCACCGTCACTCCTGACGCCATGCCAACGATCCGCCCCAGGCCGTGTGAAATGAAGCCATAAAATGCGCCGGTAGCGGTAATGTACCTGGCCATCTGCGCATAGCCGATGGCAAACAGGGCAAGGATAAGGGTGGCGACCATAAACCCCGCGGGCGCATACTGGCCATTACCACTGCCCACCGCGATCGGCACATTGCCCAGCATCGCAGTGATCGGCGCCGCCGTGGCGATAGTCATAAACAGCACCCCGCCAAGGCCTACCGCATTTGGCCGCAGCCGCTGTACAACATGTTTCTCCGCCGCTGGCGCGGGATTGGCAAGAATTTCATTGCTCATGATGAACGCTCCGTTCAGTTCAGGCACGCGGCGGATTCAGGCAGGATCTGCCCACCGTCAACAATTAGCGACTGGCCAGTGATGTAGCCAGCCTGACGGGAGGCGAAGAACAGCGCTGCCGCGGCAATATCTTCCACCGTTCCAAGGCGTTTGAGCGGCACGGCGCTGGCCATCCCGGCGATATAGTCCTCGCCCATATCCCTCAACCCTTCCGTGATGATATTCCCCGGCAGGACGGCATTGACGGTAATGTTGTCGCCGGCCAGTTCTAACGCCGCGCTACGCATAAAACCCAGCTGGGCCGCTTTGCTGGCGGCATAGTGAGCCCAGCCCGGATAACCCGTTACCGGGCCGGTAATCGAAGAGGTGAGGATGATGCGACCATACTCTGCCCGTTTCAGCCATGGCAGCGCCGCCTGGACAGTTAAAAAAGTCCCTTTACTGTTGATCGCCTGCACCTCATCCCACTGCTGTTCGCTCATGTCTGCCAGCGGCGCCGAAGGAAAAATCCCCGCGTTGCAGCAGACAATATCCAGCCCCCCACACTGCTGTGCGGCTTCTGCCACACAGGCTTTTACCTCTTCGGCATGACTGACGTTGCAGGTCAGGCCGCGTAGCGTTAGTCCCTGCTCCGCCGCCTGGCCGATCGCGCTATCGATACGCGATGGTGTCCGGGCGGTAATGGTCACCTTCGCTCCGGCGCGGGCAAAGCCGAGTGCAATGCCAAGACCGATCCCACTACTCCCGCCGGTCACCAGCACATGTTTGTTCATAAAATCTGACATCATTTTTCCCCGTCTGTGAAAGTTTTGCGATCCCATCCGTATGGCCTGGCCGTGCAGCGATCTCCGTCGCTGGCAGGAAAAGAATAATCACGTAAATGTTGAATGTTCAACATTTTAATGTGAGATTTCAGCATAAAAATAATGCGCTATGATTGGGCACAGAACTGGTGCAAACAACCAATTAATTTATCCATATATATCAACAAATTAAAAAGGATAAGCTCGCGTTTTTTACGCCTGAATGAGAAAAACACACATTATACGTTCTGTTATGGTGCAACCGACTGAACCCAGCCAACAAAATCACACTAACTATCTGTTATTAAAATAATTAACAAACAAAAATCATGATTGAAGCGCAACAGAAAACAAAAAAACCCTCACACATCTTGCAAATCCCGCAACCACAACATAAAAATGTGTTAAGCGTGTCATTTCAAATTGAG
This sequence comes from Klebsiella sp. K5-204, assembly GCF_030128585.1. NCBI lineage: Bacteria > Pseudomonadati > Pseudomonadota > Gammaproteobacteria > Enterobacterales > Enterobacteriaceae > Klebsiella > Klebsiella sp. K5-204. Next base: position 584,872 of record NZ_JAKUZS010000002.1, on the reverse strand, counting down.
GACAGCATGTTTAACGACGAGTATTTAACAACACTTACCCTGAAGCTGCGGCCGCTCCTGCCCCGCTGGGGGCTCAGCGAAGGCGCAGAGATTGGCCTGCTGACGGTTTCAGAAAATGCCACGTTTCTGGTCAGCGATAAGGCGGCGCAGAGAAAGATCGTGCTGCGAGTGCATCGCCCAAACTACAGCTCAGCGGTGGAGATCCATTCTGAGCTGATGTGGCTAAACGCCCTGCATGCCCGGGGAGGTATCAACATCGCCGTACCGCTTGTACTGGATGATGGGAGCTGTATCGCCAGCCTCATCGACGGCGAAACGGTCACCCACGTCGTGGGATTCACCTTTGTTGCGGGCAGCGAACCGGATACCGGTAGCCATCTCACCGGCTGGTACCATGCCCTGGGAAGGGTTGCGGGAAAACTGCACAGGCACAGCGAAGGCTGGGTAAAACCTGAGGGTTTTCATCGCAAGGTGTGGAACACCGAGACGATTATCGGACGTCATGCCTGGTGGGGGGACTGGCGGAAAATGACGCAACTGAGCGCCGACGATATTACGCTGCTGGAGGCGGTGGAGGCCACAGTGGTCGCCAGACTGGAAGCGTACGGGCAGGACGCCGACCGCTATGGGCTGGTGCACTGCGACATGCGGCTGGCCAACCTGCTGGTGAATGGGAATTCGCTGACGGTGATTGATTTTGACGACTGCGGCATCTGCTGGTTTGGCTGGGATTTTGCCACCGCCGTCAGTTTCATTGAAGACGACCCGGCCCTTGCGGACTACCGCGCTGCGTGGCTTGCGGGTTACCGTAGCGTCCGCCCCTTCAGCCAGCAGGACGAAATGATGCTTCCGGTGCTAGTGATGCTGCGCCGTTTACAGCTGACGGCCTGGCTGGCCAGCCATAGCGAGACAGCCACCGCCCGTCGCTACAGCCCGCAGTGGGGCGCCATCACCGTACGCCTGGCCCAGGCGTTTCTCCTCCAGGCGTCACCGCTTAGCGCTACCGTTAACTGCAAGGAACCTGCTGATGAACAATAAAACCCCCATTCTTCAACTGAACCGTTTTGACGCGCTGACCGGCGTGGCCGACGAAAACCTGAGCAGACAGATTGCCCGTCGTCACGCCACCCAGGGGACCAGTTCGGTGCTGTTTTATCCACAACCGATCGTCATGGCGTCGGCCTCCGGAGCCTGGATGGAAGACTCCGCCGGCAACCGTTATCTGGATATGTATAACAACGTGCCGGGCGTGGGGCATTGTCATCCGCATATCACCCAGGCGATGGTGCGCCAGGCCGGGTTACTGAACACCAACACCCGCTATCTGTTCCCGGTACTGGAGCAGTACGCGGACAGCCTGCTGGCGACTTTCCCCGCCGGGCTGTCGAATGTGATATTCACCTGCACCGGCAGCGAGAGCAACGACATCGCCCTGCGGATGGCCCGCTTTATCAGTGGTCGACAGGGGATCATCGTCACCGAAAGTGCCTATCACGGCAATACAACGGCGGTGATGGAGGTCTCTCCCTCCGGGCACAAAGAGGCCCTCCTGCCCCCGTGGGTGCATACCATTCCCGCCCCTGACCTGCGCAGGCTGACCGCGGGCCAGACGCTGTCTGACCTCTTCGCCGCCGACGTTGAGCGCGCCATGGACGCGCTGGAGGCGCGGGGCTTCGGCTGCGCGGCGCTACTGGTGGATACCATTTTTTCCAGCGATGGCGTTTTCGCCGATCCGCCAGGATTTCTGGCCCAGGCGGTCGCCCGCGTACAGGCGCGGGGCGGACTGTTTATCGCCGATGAGGTCCAGCCGGGCTTTGGTCGGACAGGCTCTCATTTCTGGGGCTTCCAGCGTCACAGTGTGCAACCGGATATCGTCACGCTCGGCAAGCCAATGGGGAACGGTTTTCCCATGGCCGCGGTCATCACGCGCCCGGCTATTCTGCAGGCGTTCAGCGAAAAGACCGAGTACTTCAACACCTTTGGCGGTAACCCGGTGGCTGCCGCCGTGGGCCTCGCGGTACTGGAGGTGATTGAGCAGGAGGCCCTGATGACCAACGCCCAGCGCAACGGGGACTATCTGCGTGCCGGACTGCGCCAGCTGGCCCAGGATTTCCCGGCCATCGCCGACATTCGCGGCGCCGGACTGTTCAACGCCATCGAGTTTGCCCGGCCAGACAGCGGAGAGCCGGATCCGCAGCTGACGAGTCGCGTTATCTATCACTTGAAGCTTGAGGGCGTGCTGATTGGCGCGGCCGGTCGCTTTGGCAACAGCCTGAAGATCCGTCCGCCGCTGTGCTTCAGTCGCAATGATGCAGATTTCTTCCTCGAACGGCTGGCGAAAGTAATGGGCCACCTGAACGCATAGTCTAACCGGGAGGGCAAACATCCAGTTTGTTTGCCCTCGGCGTGCAGGTATATTAACGGCATCAGCGACTTCAGGGAGAGTAACCAGCGTTCATGTCGAAGAGAAAAGAAGACCGTCAGCAACAGATCCTGCGCGAACTGGCTGAGACCCCGACCCTGCGGATTGGGGATATGGCGCGCACCCACGGTGTCTCTACCGAAACCATCCGTCGCGATCTTGACGAACTTACCCGCCGGGGCGTTCTGAACCGAACTTACGGCGGTGCGGTGCGGGCCATGAACAGTGAACCGACGGTCACGGAGCGCCATCAGCTGTTTACCGAAGAGCGCGAGCGCATCGCCCGGGATGCCGTCCATTGTATGCGCGACGGCAAAATATTTATGATCGGCTCCGGCGCCACCACGGTACATGTTGCCCGCCGGATGGCCAGCGAGCTGCGGGATATTACGGTCATCACCCACGCCTTCGGCGTCGCAACGGTGCTGTCAATGAATCCAACCATCCGGGTGATCGTCGCTCCCGGAGAGTACTGCGCGACCGAAGGGGCAATGACCGGTGCGCAGACGCTACAGTTCCTCAGCCAGTTCACGGCGGACTATACGCTCCTGGGGGCCAGCGGTATCGCCGCCGATGGACCAAGCGAGGCGTTAATCGACAGCGGAACGGTTTACCGGGCGATGATCCAGCGCGCCGCGAAGAGCATTGTCGTCGCCGACCATTCGAAGTTCGGCCTCACCTACCCCTACCACTACGCGGGCTGGTCGGGCATTAGCCGTTTAATTACTGACCAGCCCCTGCCCGACCATCTCGCTACCGTACTCGGCCGGGAAAAGATGGTCGTGGCGCGTGGTCATGCCGCTCCTGAACAGCAGTGACCCGCGCCGGTACGTTTACCCTTTGGCGAAATTGGCCTGGATCCGCTGCTGCAGATAATCCTCGGCGCTGATGGGCGGGTACTTCCTCTGCGGCCCAAGGATCTCGATATCTTTATTGGCCTGGCAGAAAAACGCCAGGCTGTAGCGCGGCCCCTGATATTCGTGGGGCTGCGGGTTTCTCACCCGGTGGAAGTTAGACGGCAGCTGGTCGTCGCTCCAGCGCATCAGCATATCGCCGATATTGCAGGTGATGACCTCTTCCCTTGGCTCAATGCTGGTCCACTGCTGGCTTTCGCGGTCCTTGCCAGGGCAGACCTGCAGGCCGCCCTGACCGGGGCGCTGGAACAGCAGCGTCAGGCAGTCAAAATCGGTATGCGCGCCGGCCCGCCACATCCCCTGCTGCGACTGCTCGGTTGCATAGTAGTGCAGCATGCGCAAGGTGCTCTGATAGGTATCACGCTGCGGATCGTGCGCGGTGGTAAAAAACGATTCCGGAAAACCGAGCTTTAAAGCAAAGCAGGAGAGGATCTTCATCCCCAGCTGCCAGCACTGCGATTCAAATCCGAGCATCGTCTGTCGGAAGCCTGGCAGCTCCCGATCGCTGGGCCAGCGCCCGTCCATCAGCGGACGGGTTATCTGATATGACTCTTTTTGATCCGGCGTGCGGGTCGATGGCCGGACCTGCGCCTTGCTCTCCCAGCCGGCGTTGCCGGCCAGCGGATACTGGCGCTTCACCTCGTCGGGCAGGTCGAAAAACGCCTCGGTCGTGCTGAACGCCTGGCGGATCGCCGCCAGCGGAATACCGTGGTGGCTGACCTGGAAGAAACCGATCTCCACCGCCGCCTCCCACAGTTGTTCGGCAATGTCATTTTTTCTTTCGGCAAAGTGAGACAGGTCGATACAGCGCACTTCGCGGGCAAAGGTCTCTTCGCCCTGGGCGCCCATCAGCGCCTCTTTTTCCAGTTCCTGTAAGGCATAGCGTTGATTTTGGGTGGTTGCGTTCATCGTCATTATCCTGTGATCAGTTAAACAGCGGCGCGCTGTTGGAGGGTACGGACTGCCGCCAGCGCGTCGTGGCGCATCGCGTCAAGGTCGAGACCGGGAATGGCGTCATCTTCCACGATGGGCCGGCCATTCAGCAGCAGCGCCTTCAGCGCGGCGCGGCCGCCGCAGGCCACCGGGCCAATCGCCATATCATGCAGGCCGAAGTAGCGCGGATCGTCCAGCCGGTAAATGGCGAGGTCCGCCTGCATCCCGACCTGCAGGGTGCCGCTCTGCGCTAAGCCAAGGATCTGCGCCCCGCCGGCGCTGCCCCAGCGCACCACATCCTCCACCGTGGCCGCATCGGCTCCGCCCTCGAAGGTGCCTCCGGCGTAGCGCGGCTGCGCCAGCATCCCTTTGCGCGCGCGCTGCAGCAGCCATGCGGCATGGGCTTCGCTTTGCATATCCGCCGCTTCATTGGAGGCAGCGCCGTCCACCCCCAGCGAGACCGGGACCCCGGCCTGCTCCAGCGCCAGCAGATCGGCGATGCCGCTGCCCAGTCGGCCGTTGCTTTGCGGACAATGAGCAATGCCGGTTCCGGTGCGGCCCAGCAGGGCAATCTCCTCCGGCAGAAGCTTCACCAGATGGGCAAACCACACGTCATTTCCCAGCCAGTCGTGCTCCGCGCAGAACTGCACCGGCGTCATGGCGAATTTCTGCCGCGCGGCGTCAAGATAATCGACGGTTTCCGATAAATGGCTGTGCAGCCGGATCCCCAGCTGGCGGGCCAGCTTCGCCATCTCCCGCAGCTGGGCGCCCGGCGCGGAGTGCAGGACGGTAGTGGGCGCCATCACCACCCGGCGCAGCGAGTCAGGCCGCGGGTCGTGATAGCGGCTGACCAGCCGTTCAATATCCGCCATATAGCCGTTGAAGGTTTCCGGACGCAGCGCCACCGGCAGATCCTGCTCCACCGCCCGGCCCTGGGTCGCCCCACCCCGGCACAGAACGATGCGCATCCCCAGCGCTTCCCCTTCGCTGAAGAGAATCTCCGACGTGTCGAAAGGCATATCCGGCCAGTACAGGTAGTTGTGATCCGCCACGCTGGCGCAGCCCGAGCGCAGGAGCTCCACCAGACCAATGCGCACCGCCAGACGAAAGGTATGTTCATCGAAAGCCGCGCGAAAGCGGTACGGCGTGGCGCTCAGCCAGGCCGTCAGGCTCTGGTTCAGCCCCTGCGGCTCGCCCTTCAGCAGCGACTGAAAAAGATGATGGTGCGTATTCACCCATGCCGGATAGATTACGCAGTCGCGGGCGTCAATCAGTCGCTCTTCCGGCAGCGGCGTCAGGCTGCCGATGGCCGCAATCTTGCCGTCGCGGATGCGAATATCCGGCCCGGCCAGCCGCGCCGCCTCTCCGGACAGACCGCTGAGGATGGCATGGGCATTTTTAATGATGAATGACATGGCGTCGCTCCTCAGGGTTTAACCTGCATGGTCTGGACAAAGTCGGTGGTATAGGCCTGTTTCCAGTCGGTGGCCGCCGCCAGCAGACCGGCGCTGACCATAAAATCGCGCGTCTTTTGCCAGCGGGCGTCGGTCATCGTCCCCCAGCCCTGGCTGGCGGCATCCCCGCCGTCGATCAGATGATGCTCACGGATCTGGGTCACGCCCCAGGCGAGCAGATCGTCGGTCATTTTCGGGTTGTCCTGCTTAATCAACGCATTTCCCGGCGCCGGATCCTTGAGATAGCTCACCCAACCCTCCATTGAGGCGCGGACAAACTTCGCCATCGCCGCTTTACGCTCAGCGATGGTGTCCGGGCGGGCGATGAGAATGCCGCCATAGGGAGGATAACCGTGCTCAGAAAAGAGGAAGAAGTTCGCCTTCACCCCGGCCTTCTGCACCTGAAACACCTCGGAGCTGACATAGGCCTGCTGGGCGACAGCGTCGTCGACGACAAAGGGTTGAATATTGAAGGTATAGGGGCGAACCTGAGCGTCGCTCAGCTGGTATTGCGCCTTCAGCCACGGCCACCATGTCGCCTGACCGGAGCTGGAGACCAGAATGGTTTTGTCTTTCAGCCCCTGCAGGGAGGTGACATCGGCGTGGGTCAGCAGCCCCTGGGGATCGTACTGAAAGGGCGCGGCAATGGCTTTCGCCTGGAAGCCGCGCTGAATGCCTTCCAGCAGCTGCAGATCGTAACCGATGATCACATCGGCCCGCTTCGACAACAGCAACTGCATGCCGTTGACCTGCGGTCCACCGGAGCGGATCTCGACGTCGAGACCATATTTTTTGTACAGCCCAGTGGCCTGAGCCTGATAATAGCCCCCCTGCTCCGCCTGAGCGTACCAGGAGGTCAGCAGAACGATTTTTTCCTCGGCCTGAACGGCCAGCGAGACACCGCCGAGGGCCATCAGGCCCAGCCAGCGTAAGCCCCGGGGAAGGCGTGCGCCTGTTTTCATTATCCCTCTCCTCTTTACGCCGGGAGGGGGAGCGAGCGAATGTGGCTCAGCCTCCCATCCCGGTCAACATTGAACCGCGACATGGTGACTGAGCAATGTCCCGTATGGATAACCCGTACTGACCGCTTCTACTCACACTCAGCTATACAAAAACAATGCCAGATTTGATGGCCCGCGAGCGGCCGCGAAAAATCGCCTGCGCCGCCGCCCTTGGGCATGCAACCTTTGATTCATGCACACAATAAATGCACCACCTTGGTGCGTTGATGAATGATTTTAGTGCCTGTCCGGTCTCTCACAGCTGGCTGAAGAGCATCTCCAGCTGGTTCAGCATCATCGAGGCGGCAAGGGAAAGCTGGCGGGCGGGCGAGACGCACAGCGCCAGGGTGAAAGGCTTAAGCTGCGGATCGGTTAGCGGCACAAACGCCAGCTGGCCGGACTCGATCTCATCGAGAATATCCAGCCGGCACAGGATGCCGATGCCCATCTGCTCTTTGATCAGGGTGCGGATCATGTGGATGTTATTCGATACCGCCACCTCCTTCACCTCGTTGCCGCTGATGTTCACCAGCGCCTCCACCGGTTCGCTGATCATCAACGGGGCGGATGGCAGGATAAACGGGTAGTCGATGCACTGGCTAAAGCGCACAGCGCTGCGGCTGGCCAGCGGATGGCCGGTCGGCACTACGATCCCCATATTCATTTCGGCAAACGCCCGCACCTGCAGTTCGCGGGAGGTCTGCGGATTGAGCATGATGCCGAAATCCGCCTCGCCGGAGATCAGCGCCTGCTGGATGTGGATATTGTTAATGGTGGTCAATGTAAAAGAGATGTTGGGATAATGTTTGTGCACTTCTTTGAGCATCGTCGAAAAGAAATGCCGGTTAATGGCATCGATAGTGGCGATGCGCACATGCCCCCGCCGCAGTCCGCGCAGGTCATCCAGCTGCTCGCAGACCCGGGTAAAGTCCTTTTTCCAGTTATTGGCCGCGTGCAGCAGCAGCTCCCCGGCGGCGGTCAGCCGCAGCCCGGTGGGATGGCGCTCGAAGAGCGGCATCGCCAGCTCCTGTTCCACGCGCAAAATCTGACGGTCAATAGAAGACGCAGACACATGCAGCGCCTCTGACGCTTTACGAAATGACCCCTGACGGGCCACTTCGGTGAAATAGAGCAGAAATCGGGAGAAGGCAAACATCGTTTGGGTGCTCTCTTTTTTGCAACGGGTTGTGCGAATCAAAGCTCTGGACGCAACAGTTTTATCACAATACCGTAGCATTCATAGCGGAGAAACGATCGTTTCATCCATTTTTGCACGCCGGACAGTCACCGCGAAGGAGCGGGTATCCCTTCGCTGCCCCTGGCCGCCCTGCAGACAGCGGATTGAGGGAGAGAAAACGGTAATGCACAGCCACGATCTTATTTCGGTCTCGGTGGGGGAAATACGCCCCAACGGCGAAGGAAATCTATCTTTAATATTGCAGGCGGCGGCCGGGGAAATATTACCGGCCTACTCCGCCGGGGCGCATATCGATATTATTATTCCCGGCGTTGGCCCGCGGCAATATTCCCTGTGCGGCATGCCTGACCGCGGTAATCATTATGAAGTTTGCGTCCGGCTGACGGATGCGTCCACCGGCGGCTCACGCTATTTGCACCAGCAACTCAAACACGGCGATCGGCTCTCCATATCGTCGCCGCGCAACCATTTCCCCCTGCCGGAGGCCGGGCGCTACCTGCTGTTTGCCGGCGGTATCGGCATCACGCCTTTGCTGGCGATGGCCGAAGCGATTGCCGCCAGAAAAGGGGCGCTGGAGCTGCATTATTATGTCGCCAGCTCGCGCCAGACGGCCTTCACATCGCGCCTGGCCCAGCTGGCCGCGAGCGGCACGGTGGCGATCCACTGCAGCGAGGAAGGCGCGTCGTTTCGCCAGCGGATCCCCGAATGCTTAACCACGCCCCACCCTGATACCGCAGTGGTGGCCTGCGGCCCGGAGGGCTTTATTCAGCGACTGCGGTCAGTCATGGAGGAATATCGCTGGTCGCCGTCGCAATTCGTATTCGAGCGCTTTACTCCCGCGGCGGAAAATAATATCGCGGCGAACAACGCATTTTATATTGAGCTGGCCTCCAGCGGGCAGCGTCTGCAGGTCGCCGCGGATCAAACCATTGCTCAGGTATTACAGCACGCCGGCGTGGAGGTGATGCTCTCCTGCGAACAGGGAATGTGCGGATCGTGTATTACCGGGGTTCTCGACGGGCTCCCCGAGCACCGGGACAGCGTGCTGACGGCGGAAGAGAAAGCCGGCAACGACCAGATCACGCTCTGCTGTTCGCGGGCGAAATCGCCGGGTCTGGTTTTGGATCTGTGAGGAGACTGACGATGACGTTCCCCTCCTCTTGCGCGCCGTTCGCTGGCATCAGCCGCGCCCGACTTCCGGCCTGGGCGCTGCCCGACGGCTGGCCGATGCAGGCCAACGATGAACCGCGGCTGGCAGACCTGGCCTTTCGCGATGGACGGATCGCCGCCGTGACGCCGTCCGCCGAGCCGGCTCCCGGCCTGTGGGACCTGGCGGGGGCCCTGACGCTCCCCGGCCTGGTGGAACCCCATGCCCATCTGGACAAAACCTTTACCATTGAACGCTGCCGTCCGGCGCAGGCCGGGCTGCTGGCGGCGATCCACGCCATGCACGAGGATCGCCGACACTGGACCAGGGCGGATATTCAACGTCGGGCGTCCGCCGCGCTGGCCCGGGCGGCAGCAAATGGCGTGACCCATTTACGCAGCCATATCGACTGGTTTACCGCCGACGCGCCGGACGCCTGGCAGGAGATCGCCCGTCTCGATACCGGCGGCATCACCCTGGAACGGGTGGCGCTGGTCCCGCTGCCCCTGTTTCGCGATCCGGCGGACGCCGAGGCCATTGCCCGGACGGTCGCCAACAGCGGGGAGCGCTGCCTGCTGGGGGGCTTCATTCACTCCTCCAACTGGGACGCCGCGGCCATGGCAAACCTGCTGCGCAGCGCGGCCCGCTGGGAACTGGATCTGGATTTGCATATCGATGAGGAGCTCAGCGAGGTGTCTCAGGGGCTGACCTGGCTGGCGGATCATCTCTCCCGCCACCCATTCCCCGGGCATATCTGCTGCAGCCACGGCTGCGCGCTGGCCGCCGGCAGCGACGCGCAGGCGGCGCTGATCCTGCGCCAGCTGGCGGCGCACGGCGTCACCCTTATCGCCCTGCCGATGACCAACCTGCTGCTGCAGGATGCGACGTTCGGCCGCACGCCGCGCCAGCGGGGGATCACCCTGCTGCACGAGGCGCAGGCCGCCGGCGTGGCCACCCTGCTTGGGTGCGACAACGTGCAGGACGCTTTTTGTCCGGCGGGAAGCTACGACCCGCTGGACACCCTGGCCTGCGGCCTGTTCAGCGCCCAGCTCAGCGACCCGTTCGACCGGCAGTCTCGGCTGATCTGCGATCGCGCGGCGCTAACCGGTTCGCCGGCAGACGCGGCCCCTTTTGCCGTCGGGGCGGCGGCCAGCGTGGTGATTTTCCCGGGTAGCGACCGTTTTACCTGGCCTTTAAACAGCGCCGCCCGTCTGGTGGTTAACCACGGCAGGTTAACCCACCGGCGAGTGTGGCAGGAGGAGATGGCACATGAGTCTTGAAAAAGGCGCGGGGGCGCCGCTGGCGCGGTATGCCGCCTGGCGCAGAGCCGGCGATTTTATTTTTCTCTCCGGCATTATTCCGGTCAATCCCCTGACCGGCACCATCGTCAACGGCTTTCAGGATGTGCCTGAGCCGGTGCGGGAGCTGCTGGGGGCGACCGGGGAATTTTCAACCGATGCGAAACAGGGGCCGATCCTCGCCCAGAGCTGGTACGTACTGGAAAGCATCCGCCGCACCGTGGCGTCGGCGGGAGGGCAGATGAGCGACGTTATCAAGCTGGTGCAGTACTTTCGCAACCTTGACCATTTTCCCTATTACAGCCGGGTCAGGAAGCTGTTTTATCCCGACCAGCCGCCCGTATCCACCGTGGTGCAGGTCAGCGAAATGCTGCCCGACGCCACGGTATTGATTGAAGTCGAAGCAACCGTCTGGTTACCCCAGCCAATTCACTCCGAGGCACCGCGATGATTAACGGTTACATTCCTGCAGCGCGCTTTCTCCCTTTTCTGAGCTGGACGGACGTGGCCGCCCTGCCGGATAAAAGCAATACGGTTATCGTCCTCCCCACCGGAGCGATCGAACAGCACGGCCCCCATCTGCCCTGCTCGGTGGACAGCGTGATCTCCTCCGGCGTGGCGGGCCATGCCCTCGCCCGGCTGCCGGCGGCGATCCCGGCCTACGCCATCCCGCCGATCGTCTACGGTAAGTCAGAGGAGCATCTGCATTTTCCCGGCACCCTGACCCTCAGCGGCGATACCCTGCTGCATACCCTGCTGGAGATCGCCGAATCCCTCTATCGGGCCGGTTTTCGCAAGCTGCTGATGATCAACGGCCACGGCGGCCAGCCGCAGATCCTGCAGATCGCCTGCCGGGAAATGCGCCTGCGCCACGGGGATTTCATCGCCATCCCGCACGACGTGTTCAACGTGCCCAACTGCGAAAAACAGTTCCTCAGCCCGCATGAACAGCGGATGGCAATGCACGCCGGGCATAGCGAAACGGCGCTGATGCTGGCGCTGGCGCCGGAGTGCGTTCATATGGAGCGGGCGGTCGCCAACTTCCCGCCGGAATTCCCCTGCCCGACCCTGTCGAAAGGCCGCCCGGCGGCGGCGTGGGCGTCCTATGACTTTGGCCCCAGCGGGGTGATTGGCGACCCAACCCCGGCGACGCGGGAGCAAGGCGAAGGGCTTCTCGACTCCCTCGCCGCCAGCTGGGCGCAGGCAATCATCGAGATTCACCGCATGGCCTGGGTCGAACGTCGCGAACCGACCTGGGGCAAACAGCACTGGCACGGCTTTGTGCAGTCCCTACCACCCTCTTTCGCTGCTGAATCCAAGGAGCCCTGATGAATACCAGATCAACGCCAGTTTTTACCCTGCTGACCGTGGCCGCCCTCGCGGCCTCAGCCTCCTGCGTCGCGGCGGAGAAGTTCACGTTTCTCACCAACTGGTATGCCCAAGCGGAGCATGGCGGTTTTTACCAGGCCCAGGCCACCGGGCTGTATAAGCACGCCGGACTTGATGTCGAAATTAAAATGGGCGGCCCGCAGATCAACGTCATGCAGCTGATGGCGGCCGGTCAGGCGGACTGCACCCTTGGCGACAACGGCCAGGCGCTGGAGACCTGGCAGGCCGGGGTGCATGCGGTAACCGTCGCCACCGTGTTCCAGCACTCGCCGACGGTGTTTATCACTCATGACAAAGTGAGCAACCCGGCGGAGCTTAAAGACAAAACCTTCCTGCTCGCCACCGAGGCCTATACCTCCTTCTGGCCGTGGGCGAAGAGCGAGCTGGGTCTGGCTGGCAGCAAAGTGCGCCCCTATACCTTTAACGTTCAGCCGTTCCTCGCCGATAAAAATCTGGTGCAGCAGGGCTACGTGACCTCCGAGCCGTTCTCCGTCGCCAAAGGCGGGCAGCCGTTCTATGTCTATCCGCTCAGCGACTGGGGCTACCCGCCCTACGGCAACTCGATTATCTGTATGGCGGACACCATCCGCAAACGTCCGGCGGCGGTGGCGGCCTTCGTCAAAGCCTCCATGGAAGGGTGGAAAAGCTACCTGCAGGATCCTGGCCCCGGCAACAACCTGATCGGCAAAGCGAACCCGCAAATGAGCGCCGAGCAGATCGCCTTTGGCATTGCCCAGATGAAGCAGTACCAGCTGGTGACCGGCGGCGACGCCATGACCGGCGGCATCGGCATCATCACCGAGCCGCGGCTGAAGAAAACCTGGGACATGCTGGTGAAAAACAACCTGATCGACGCCAGCAAGGTGCCGTTTGAGCAGACTTACACCCTGGAGATGGTCAAAGACGCCGGAGTGATGCCATGAATACCGCCCCGAAACTGACCGTGATGAGCGACACCCGCTTTATACCCGCCTCCGCCACGCCGGCCATCGAGGTGCTGTCGGCGGAGAAGATCTACAGCAACGGCACCCGGGCGCTGCTGCCCGTCAATCTGACCATCAACCAGGGGGAGTTCATTACCCTGCTCGGCCCGTCCGGCTGCGGTAAGAGTACGCTGCTGAAGATGGTCGCCGGCCTGGTGGAGCCCAGCGACGGCAAGCTGATGCTGTGGCGGCGCGACAGCCGGGAAAAAGCGCAGCATCCGCTCTCGTTCGTCTTCCAGGAGGCCACCCTGATGCCCTGGAGCAGCGTGCGCAATAACGTCAGGCTGCCGCTGGATCTGGCCGGCGTGCCGCGCGCGGAGGGCAACACCCGGGTGAGTGAAGTCCTTGAGCTGGTGGGGCTCGGCAAGTTCGCCGACGTCCTGCCGCGCGAACTCTCCGGCGGCATGCAAATGCGCGTCTCCATCGCCCGCGGCCTGGTCACCAGGCCAAAGCTGCTGCTGATGGATGAGCCCTTCGGCGCGCTGGATGAAATTACGCGGAACAAGCTCGACAGCGATCTGCTGCGCCTGTGGCAGGAGCAGAATCTGACGGTGGTCTTCGTCACCCACTCGATCCACGAAGCGGTGTTTCTCTCGCAGCGGGTGATCATGATGGCGGCCCGTCCCGGACGGGTGGTGGAAGATATCGCCATCCGGGAGCCGTTCCCGCGCAGCGAGGCGTTCCGCGTCAGCCCGGCATTTTCCCTGTATGCCCGTCAGCTGCAGGACAGTCTGTTGCAGGCCAGCCAGTCCGGTATGGAGCCATAATATGAAGACCACAACCTCAACGCCGTGGATCCAGCATCCGCGTTTTCTCAAAATTCTCTATCCGACCCTCGTCGCGGTGGCGGTGGTGCTCCTCTGGCAGGGCGCGGTAAGCTATTTCCGCATCCCGGCTTTTCTGGTGCCGTCGCCGCTGGTGATGTTGGACAGCCTGTGGACGCATCTCACGCCGCTGCTACTGGCGCTGCTGTTCACCCTCAAGATCACCCTGATCTCGTTTCTGCTGTCGATTGTCATCGGCGCCGCCGTGGCGTTTATCCTGGTGCAGAACCGCTTTGTGGAGACCGCCCTGTTTCCCTACATCGTGTTTTTGCAGGTGACGCCGATCGTCGCCATCGCCCCGCTGATCATCATCTGGGTGAAGGACGCCACCCTCTCGCTGGTGGTGTGCGCCACTCTGATGGCGGTCTTCCCCATCATCTCCAATACCACCCAGGGACTGCGCAGCGTCTCCCCCGGCCTGCTGAGCTATTTCCGCCTCAATCACGCCAGCCGCTGGCAGACCCTGGTGCGGCTGCGTATCCCCTCGGCGCTGCCCTATTTCTTCGGCGCGCTGCGTATTTCCAGCGGGCTGTCGCTGATTGGCGCGGTGGTGGCGGAGTTTGTCGCCGGCACTGGCGGGACCAATACCGGGCTGGCCTATCAGATCCTGCAGGCCGGCTACCAGCTGGATATCCCGCTGATGTTTGCCGCGCTGCTGCTGATCTCTCTCGCCGGGATCGCGCTGTTCGGCGTGATGTCCTGGGTCTCGCGCCGGGCGCTCAGCGCCTGGCATGAAAGCGAAGCCGTGCAATCTCATTAATGTTTTGCTGACGAACAGGAAAAAGAATGATGACTGATGAACAGCGTCAACAAGCGGTCGCGGCGATCCAGCAGGCACTCCCGGCGCTGGAGTGGACCCTGCAGCCGGCGAAACTCAAACGGCTTTCCCGCGATTTTCACTGGTTCAGTCCGGTACTCGCCGAGCAGCTGGCGGGAAAACAGGCGGACGCGGTGGTTCGCCCGCGCGATGAAGAGGAGCTGCGCCAGCTGGTCGCCGCCTGTGCGCAGCATCAGCTGCCGCTGACCTTGCGCGGCAGCGCCACCGGCAACTATGGACAGCTGGTCCCTCTCGAAGGAGGGATGCTGGTGGATATGACCGGGCTCAACCAGATCGTCGCCCTCGGCAACGGCACGGTGAGGGCCCAGGCCGGCATTCGCCTGGCGGACATCGAAACCGCCGCCCGCCCGACGGGCTGGGAGCTGCGCTGTATGCCGTCGACCTACCGCCTGGCGAGCCTGGGCGGCCTCTACGGCGGCGGGTTCGGCGGCATCGGCTCCATCAACTATGGGCCGCTGGCGGCGCCCGGCAATGTGCTCAGCGTCAAAGTGATGACCGTCGAGCCGGTCCCTCGCGTACTGACCGTCCCGGCACCCGAAGCGCTGCTGCTGCATCATGCCTACGGCACCAACGGCATCATTCTTGAGGTTGAGCTGGCGCTGGCTCCCGTGCACCAGTGGATAGAACGCCTGGACGTGTTTGACGATTTCGCCGATGCCCTGAACTATGCCAACGCCTGCGTCCGCTCGCCGGGGCTGGTGAAGCGCCAGGTCGCGCTGCTGGCCACCCCGATCGCTGACTATTTTAGCCACCTCAACGATCGTTACCGCCCCGGGCAGCATGCGGTTATCAGCCTGATCGCCGAAGAGAGCGAAGGCGTGTGCGCCAGCCTGTTACAGCGCCATCGCGGGGCCAACGCCATCCGTCAGGCCAGCGATGAGGCCCGGGCGCGCAATAGCTCGTTAATGGAATACTGCTGGAACCACACCACCCTGTATGCGCTCAAGGAGGACAATACGCTGACCTATCTGCAGACCGCGTTTGATCCGCAGCGCTATCCACAGCAAATTTTACAGATGGAACAGCATTTCGCCGGGGAGGTGATGTCCCATATTGAATTTCTGCGCGATATCGAAGGCAACCTTACCGCCAGCGGTCTGCAGCTGGTGCGCTATACCACGCCCGAACGTCTCAACGCGATCATGCAGATATTTCGCGATAACGACGTCAAAATTAACAACCCCCACGTGCTGCAGGTTGAGGACGGCAAACAAGGGGTGATTCGCCCTGACGTGGTGGCGGTGAAACAATCTCTCGACCCCGCGGGATTGCTTAACCCCGGCAAGCTGCGCGGCTGGGCGCTGCGCGACCAGCTGGAACTGGACAGCAACCCGCTGGCGCGGGCCACCCGCGAAACGCCCGCGACCTGATCGCCCCGCTCCGCTCCGCGTGCAGGCTAACGCGGAGCGGGCCCGTTTCTCTTCCCCCTGCCCGCACGGCGAGTTTTTTTACGCCACTCATTCATATGAATGAGTGGCGTCTCTGTTTCCTCCGTTATACTCATCAAAAAAGCGACGATAAATTTATTATCGCGGGTTAAATTCACGGATCAATATTGCTCTCGAGTTAAATTGTCATTTCTGGCAGGTACTGGCAAATAGTTTATTATTCGCGATCATTAAATTATCACTTGCCCCTTGCCTACCTGAACAATAAAAAATGACCGTGAAACTTACCCGCCAGGAATTATTCCTGTGCAGTAAACACTTGTTAAAAACGTTGTCATTTATTTTTATTCAACACAGAAATAGTGAGGGTGATATGAGCGATGCCATTTCTTCGCAACTTGAAAACATCATTACGATGCTGATCGCCATTAGTATCGCCTCGGAAAGAGTGGTAGAGATTATTAAAGGGTATTTTCCCTGGCTTAATCTGGAAAAGCAGGATCCAGTCATAGAAGGAAAACGCAAATCTGCCCTGCAGCTATTAGCGGTGGTGGCCGGAATTGTGACGGCGTTTTTGACGCAACCCTTCGTCGCCGGCAGTTTTTCGGCCTTTAAACACCCGGATCTGATGACATTATGTATTGGCTTGATGGCGAGCGGCGGGTCTGCGTTCTGGAACGCTATCCTTAATTATCTTTTGCAAGTGAAGAACCTGAAGAAGCAACAAGTCAACAGCGTGAAAGCGGATGCAGTAGTCGATCCTCTCCCCCCATCTCCGGTTTATCAGGACGTGGTTCCTGGCGCAGAACCGGTCAGCTCAAACCCCTGTTTCAATCCGGAGGGTAAATAACATGGTATGGCGTGTCGCAAAGAGTCTGCTGATACTCAGAGATCAGATTAATCAATATGCTCCGCACCGCAATAAGGCCAGCGATGGCACCATTGGTGATGAACATCATGCCCACACCAACTCGGATCATAACCCGCAGGTGTTGGATGGAAATATTGGTGTGGTTACGGCTATCGATATTACGCACGATCCCGCTCAGGGGTGTGATGCTCAGGCGATTGTCAATGCACTGGTCGACAGCAAAGACAAACGAATTAAATACATTATCTGGAACAAACATATTATTAGCGCTTCTGTCCAGCCATGGGTATGGCGCGATTACCATGGCGCCAGCCCGCACGATAAGCATTTCCACTTATCCGTAGTGCCGGTTAAAGCGCTGTACGATTACACCTTACCGTGGCTTTTCTTTAAGCCACAAACCTGGAAGTAAAAATGAGTTAATCCTCTTTCTCCTGTTACTACGAGGCTAATATGACACAACAAACTGATATTGAGAAAATAAAAGCGGCACTCAACGCCATCGAAGAACTCGAACAGATTGCCCGTTCAACGCAGCCAGCCGATATAAAGAATTTTTGCGTGGAATATAACAAAACATGGAAAAAGAAAGTGGATGCCGCGCTGACGCTGCTTGACGGATCTACGGGCTCACTGCTTGTTAAGTTCGTTCCGTACTTACCCATGCTGCTAATGATTATTAAGATGCTTAAAGAAGGAGTTGAACAATATTGTCAATTGCAGCTCGCGGTGGAGCCTCCCGTAGATAAATAAGTGCTCACCATCCGACCAGTGCCTGCACAGGCACTGGCCTCTTCCCCGCTACCGCATCTGGCGACGTTTCTCTCAGCCCGACGCCGACCTTATCCTGCGCCGGACAGTCCCGCCATATGGACGATAAGCCCCACCGCGGCGGCGGCGGCCAGCACCCAGGTCAGCTTCCACTTATAGCGAAACAGCAGCCCGGCGGCGCCCAGGGCAATGGCCGCAGACCATGGGTCGAAACCGGACGGTCCCCAGACGCTATGCCAGATAAAAAACAGCGCCAGATTCAGGATAACGCCCACCACCGCGGCGGTGATAGCAGTCAACGGCGCGGTAAATCCCACTTTATTATGCGTGGTTTCAATAAACGGCCCGCCGGCGAGAATAAAGATAAACGAGGGCAAAAAGGTAAACCATGTCACCAGGCACGCCGCCGCAATGCCCCCAGCAGCACATCATCGACGCCCAATACCGCTTTGGTGTAGCCGCCGACAAACCCGACAAAGGTCACCACCATGATCAACGGCCCGGGGGTGGATTCCCCAAGGGCGAGGCCGTCCATCATCTGCCCTGCGGTCAGCCAGCCATAGTGGGTTACCGCCCCCTGGTAAACGTAAGGCAGGACGGCATACGCCCCGCCGAAAGTCATCAGCGCGGCTTTGGTAAAGAACCAGCTCATCTGGGTCAGCGGATGCGCCCAGCCCAGCATTAGCGTCAGAGCGGCCATCGGCACCAGCCACAGCAGCATCCCGGCGATCAGTACCTGGGCGGTACGCCGCCAGCTGAAAATGGCATGGGCCGGGATCGGCGTCGCGTCATCAATGATGGCGGCCCCGCCGGGGTGACTCTGCGCACGGTGGGCGTCCGCTTTGCCGAATGTCGCCGGCGCCATCCGTCCGCCGATAAACCCGACGATCGCCGCGGTCAGGACGATCAGCGGAAAAGGAACGTTCAGCGCAAAAATAGCGACAAAGGCAGCGGCGGCGATGGCCCAGTAGGCGCCATTTTTCAGCGCCCGCGAGCCGATGCGGTGCGCTGCCTGCAGCACGATCGCCGCCACGGCGGGTTTGATGCCATAAAAAATCCCCGCCACCACCGCGACATCTCCCCAGACGAGGTAGATCCAACCCAGCGCGATGAGTAACGCCAGCGAGGGCAAAATAAACAGCACCCCGGCGATGACGCCTCCCCAGGTTTTATGCATCAGCCAGCCGATATAGGTCGCCAGCTGCTGCGCCTCCGGGCCGGGCAGGACCATACAAAAGTTGAGCGCGTGCAGGAATCGTCCTTCCGAGATCCAGCGGCGGTTATCCACCAGCTCCTGGTGCATCATGGCGATCTGCCCGGCAGGCCCGCCGAAGCTGATAAAGCCGAGCTTCAGCCAGAAGCGAAATGCCTGCCAGAAGGAGACGGAGGCGACGACGGTAGGACTGTCACTCTGCGGAAGAACCACCGTTTTGCTCATGATTGCCAGACCTCATTTCACAGGATCTCAGTAGGCCGTCGAACAGCGAGCAGGCTGCCGCCAGCAGTTGGTGATCGTCCGTAATGGTTTCCCGCAGCCCTGCAAGCACACTCTCCACTCCCGCCGCCTCCGGGGTCGGTACCCCACCGACGTCCAGGAAGTGGATAAGCCGCCCCAGGGTATCGGGGATCGCGGCCTCCAGAGCACTGCGTCGGGCCAGAACGTCGAAGGTCACCCGCGTGCCGACGTGCTCTTCAGGGTTCAGCGGCTTGAGAGATCGTCAGGTTGAGGGTCAGGAGATGCATTCTCATGCAGTAGACATTACTACAGCATGTCGCGTATGTGACGTTTTCCCACGCGCTGGCTTTGATAAAGTTCGGCAACGCATTTGCGAAAAGCGCAAAAAGACGGCCCGCGCAGCGGCAGACCTGGCGCTAAGCGCGGGGTGGCGATAAAGGGCGCAGCAGCAGGGTGAACAGCGCCAGCCCCACCGGCACCAGGGAGCCCCACAGCACCGCGTTCCAGCCGAAGGCGTTGAGCAGAACGCCGGACGAAAACGAACCCACGATCATCACGCCGAAGACCAGAAAATCGTTGAGCGACTGCACCTGGGTCTTCTCTTCCGGGTGGTGGAAATCGATGATTTTCGCCGAGGCGCCGGTGAAGCCAAAGTTCCAGCCGATGCCGAGCAAAATCAGCGACAGCCAGTAATGATATACCCCGACGCCGCTGAGACCGACCGCCACCGACGCGCCGGTGATCAGCAATCCCGCCGCCGCCATGCGCACGGCGCCGAAGCGCTGGATCAACCGGCCGGTGACAAATCCCGGGCCGTACATCGCCATCACATGCCACTGGATCCCGAGGTTGGCGGCCTGCTGGGAAAGACCGTGCATATGCATGGAGAGCGGCGCGGCGGTCATCAGAAAATTCATCACCATATAGGCCACCGCCCCGCTGAACACCGTGGTGGCGAAGCCCGGCTGGCGGATAATCTCGCGCAGCGGCCGCCCTCCGCGCACGCTGGCCGCCGCGGGCTCTGCCGACGTCACGCCTGCCAGCAGAATGGCGGCGAGCGCCGCCACCAGCGCCTGAGCGAGAAAGGTGAAGGCAAAGGTATGGGTCGGCCAGAGGTGCATGGTGCCGGTGACCAGCATCGGGCCAATGATCCCGGCGGCCACACCGCCGCCCATCACCAGCGACAGCGCGCGGGCGCGACGTTCCGGAGCGACGCCGTCGGTGGCGGCAAAGCGAAAACTGAGCGCCACCGCGGCATAGGCGCCGCCGAGCATCGCGGCGAAGCAAAACAGCAGAAAAGAGCCCAGCACCACCGCCAGAGCGGCCGCCAGACCGGTGACCACCCCGGCGCCGGTACCGGCCATAAACGCGGCTTTGCGGCCCCGCTTTCGCGCCAGCGCGCCGAAAGGCAAAATCGAGGCCGCCATCCCCAGCACAAACAGGGTGATCGGCAGCGTGGCCAGCGACGGGCTGGGGGCGAGGGTATTGCCGACGATAGCGCCGGTGGCGTAGAACACCACCGAGTTGGCGCCGGCCAGCGCCTGAGCGGCGGCCAGGCGGATGATATTTTTGTTCTGCGCCGCCAGCGGCAGCATCTGTTCTGTAGACATCCGTTGTTTTCACCGGTGTGAGAGTGACGCCAGGCTGGCCGTCTGGCATCGCGCCCTGTTTGTTGGGTTCCCTGACCGTTACCTTAGCCGCAAAATACGCTTTTGCACCATAGCGAATAACAATATTACCCGGCGATCTGACTCCTCTTCTGCGCCAGATCGCCGGGGCGGGCTTCGCAGCCCGGTTTATTCAGGGGATCAGTCGCGCCGCGCCGCGGCGAATTTAGCCGCAATCATCGCGGCCGTCGGCTGGACGCCCCCCAGGCTCCACTGTTCCGGGTCATGTTCATCAATGCGGATCCATACCGACTGGCGGAACTGCGGATCGCCCTGCCCCTCAATCTCCACCAGCAGATCGGTCATCCGCCGCAGCAGCTCACTTTTCTGTTCCGCGGTCATGATCCCTTTAATGGTTTGCACGTTAACAAATGGCACGCTATGCTCCTTAGCATCTAAGTCTAAAATTCAAACTCAGAGTAGAAGGTCAATCTCGCGATGTCAAAAAATAAATCACTGCCCTACCTCGATCCGGAGCTGTGCGGCCTGGCGGAAGGAGCCAAAATACTCGGCGACCGCTGGGTGCTGCTGATCCTCCGCGAGGCGTTTTACGGTGTGACGCGCTTTGAAACGATGCAGACGCATACCCATATCACCCGCCAGACGCTCACCACCCGGTTGAAAACGATGACCGAAATGGGATTGCTCCGCAAAGTCCCCTACCGGGAAGCGGGGGCTCGCGAGCGCTATGAATATGTTCTCACCGATAAAAGCCGTAGCCTGGCGCTGGTGCTGTTCGCCCTGATGGAATGGGGCCACCAGCAGGTGCTGCACAGCGCGCCGCATATTGCGCTGGTGGATAGCGTCAGCGGCGAGGCCGTCCATCCGGGGTTCGTCACCGCCAGCGGCGGCGTGGCGAATCCCGCCGCGCTGCAGATCGTTAAAGCAGACGAACGCTGATAGCCCCGCGGCGCAGGCTGCGGCGCGGTTGCCCCGTTACAGAACTTTCGTAGACCTCTGGCGGAAGCCGCGACGAGCAGGTATGTTGCATTGCCACGTTACCCGAAGACAGCGGGACATTTTGCTTTCATCGAACGGTGCGATAAAGGATGACGCTCTCTGCCGGGTCCGATCCCGGCCATTATCCGTGGCGCACGCCATGACCGCTCTGGTCCGCCGCTGATCCGCGGATCGCTCATGCTAAAGGTAGAAAATGTCGCTTCGTTCACTGCGGGCTTTATGTTTGACCAGCTTCTTTATCGCCGACGTTCGCGACGGCCTTGGGCCGTTTCTGGGGATCTTTCTCACCCAGCGTCACTGGCAGGCGGAGGATATCGGCCTGTTGATGACCATCGGCGGCGTTGCTGGCCTGCTGGCGACCCTGCCCGCCGGCTTCATCACCGACACCTCGCGGCATAAGCGCGTGCTGCTGGCCGTGGTCTGCCTGGTGATAACCCTGACCACCCTGCTGCTCTGGTTCAGTCAGAAGACCAGCGTGGTGGCCCTTTCGCAAGTCGCCAGCGGGATCTGCGCGGCCTTTGTCGGACCGTTAATCGCCGGGATCACCCTTGGGCTGACCCGACAGCGCGGCTTTAGCGCCCAGATGGGCAAAAACGAAGCCTTCAACCACGCGGGGAATTTCTTCACCGCGCTGATTGCCGGGGCCATCGCCTGGTACTGGGGCATCGGCGGCATTTTCATTCTGATGGCCGGTACCACCCTGTTCACCCTCATCGCCCTGCTGGCGATCCGCGGCAGCGATATCGACGATGACGCCGCCCGCGGCCTCGAGTCGGCCGTCCCGCCCTCTCTGCCTGGGTTTGCCATCCTGTTCCGCCATACGCCGCTGCTGATCGCCGGGGTGACCCTGATGCTGTTCCATCTCGCCAACGCCGCGCTGTTGCCGATGCTGAGCATGCGGATCGCCGCCGCGCCGGGACACCTCAATCCGGGGCTGTTTGCCGCCGCCACGGTGATTATTTCGCAGGTGGTGATGATCCCGGTGGCCATTCGGGTAGCCGGCAGCATCGACAAATATGGTTACTGGCGATGCATTCTGCTGGCGCTGCTGATCATGCCCATCCGCGCGGCGCTGGCGGCCTCCAGCGACGCCCCGGCGATGATGGTCCCGGTGCAAATTCTTGATGGTCTGGCGGCAGGGATTTTGGGGGTGGCGGTGCCCAGCTTTATCGTCTCGCTGCTGCGCGGCAGCGGGCACGTCAACGCCGGACAGAGCGTGGTGATGCTGATGCAGGGGGCCGGGGCGGCAATGAGTCCGGCGTTAACCGGCGCTATCGCCGGACGCTACTCCTTTGCCACCGCCTTCGGGGTGCTGAGCGTTATCGCGCTGGTCGGGCTGATGGTGTGGTGGCGCAGCGCCCCGCTGCTCGCCGCCTCCGCGTCGCCGCCGGTCGGCGAAAGCGGCCAGTAAAGAAAGGATTTCGTCAGGCGGACAACAGCCCCCTGCTGTCCGCTTGACGTATAAGAGGCGTTAATTCACCCGCGAACGCAAGGTGATTTGCCGCAGGGCGTTGGCCATATCGAGCTGAATCAGCTCTTTAATGCCTTCGCGCTTAATAAACTGGCTGCGGTGTTTACTTTTCACCTCTTCAATACTTTTTTTGATCTCTTGCGCCGGCAGTTTATACCAGCCGCGAGCCTGTTTCTCACCGCCCATTTCCAGCCACAGCGATGAGTAACTGGCTTTCACCAGATCGCTTTTCACGTGGTAATCGGAATCGATCGCGTAGACCGTGGTGATGTTGAAATAGCCTAAGAAACCATACAGCACGCTCATGATGATATTTTTCGGCCGCGCGCCATGCAGCTCTTTGGTCAGCGCCTTCACCTCTTCATTGGTGATATCTTTCCCGCCCTGAATACCGCCGATATAGGCGCGGCCATCGTCGGTACAGGAAAAACAGACGCTATAGACGCGACGGTCGCCGAGAAACAGCTGCAGCATCAGTTCACCCTCCTCCTGAAACGGCGACGCCAGCAGCTTAACGTCAAGCTTATCGCCATTTTTCAAAGGAATAGCAAACATCGCCCGGCCAAAATCCGCCACGTTATAGAGCTGCGGCAGCACATCCGGCTGAAATGTTTTCTCGATAAAATTCAGCGAACCGTGGGCAATATCCAGCTTGCGCCGTTTTGACATCCGTTTATTAAGATAGGCCTTAAAGGGTTTATCCTCGAAAGGCACCAGCCCCTGGGTTACGGCGGTCAACCGCGCGCACTGATATTTGGCGCAAAGTCCTTGATATTCTCTGTACTTACCTCCTGCGAGCGAGAGCTCTCTGCATTTTCGTAAAATTTTTTTATAGTTTATTTTGACCTGACCGATCACTTTATTATGTTTACGCCATTCTTTGATGGCGCCTGCAACAGTATGTCCCATTGATTAAGATCCATAGATTCATCCATAATCGCGGCCATATTAACATAAAAGATATTCGTCAACGCTTAATTACACCTTCGTTGTCCTTTCATTTAATATTGCGGCAGGAAATTGTTCTGCCGACGATAATTAAAATTAACGCCATCCTGTCAACGATTAATTATGGTAGGTGATGCCCGCCGCCCAGCGACTTAACGCTCTGTGCGTTCGGCGCGAAGCGCGGGTACATCCGCGGGCGGTTTTACCCTATACTTGACGCTGATCCAAAACCAGCAACGATAGGTAACTTATGGAAATTGATCTCGACAACCTGGTCTTCAGCGGCCTGGATGAAGCGGAAGAGCGCAACGCGGAGCGTCTGGAAGAAGCGGACAAAAAAGCCCAGGCGATCGTTGCCGATGACGATTGCGGCGACGCCTGCAAAATCTGATTATCAAACCGGCCCGCGGGCCGGTTTTTTTTTGCCTCCCGCCCGCCTCAGCTGGGTAAAAACCCTTTCAGCGTATCCAGCAGCGCCTGCGCCGCCTTCGACAGCGGCAGATGTCCGGCATAAATCGCCCCAACGCACTTTTCAATCGGCGGATCGCTAAGCGGAATGCACACCGCCCCCAGCGAGGCCATCTGCGTTTTACATAGCGCAGGCACCGCGCTGCCCCCCAGCCCGCTGGCCACCATTCTCCCCACCGTCACCAGCTGATGGCTCTCCAGGGCCACGTCCAGCTGACGCCCGCTGCGCGCCAGCGCCTCCTCCAGCATCAGGCGCACCGCCGAAGGGCGCTGGAGGGTAATAAAGTCGAGGGTTAACAACTCCTGCCAGGTGAGCTTTTTTTTCTTCGCCAGCGGCGATTGCCGGGGAACGATCGCCACGAAGCGGTCCACCGCCAGCGGGGTAAACAGCAGGTTGTAGCTGGGCGATGGCTCGAAAGCGATACCCATTTCCACCCGCCCCTCGCGCACCATCTCGATCACCTGCTCATTTATCACGTCATGTACCGTGACGTTCACCCCGGCATAGCGGTCGCGGAAGGCTTTCAGCGCCTCCGGCAGAACGTTGGCGGCGAACGACGGCATCGCGGCGACCGAGATTTTGCCCCGCTGCAGGGTAAAGCTCTGACGCATCGCCTCCTCGACGTTATCCCAGTCGGCCAGCAGCTGACGGGCCATCGGCAGAAAGAGTTCCCCCTCCTGGGTGAGGGTCACTTTGCGGGTGCTGCGCTGCAGCAGCGCGCCCCCCAGCGCCTCCTCCAACCCTTTGATGGTCAGGCTGAGAGCTGGCTGCGACAGATTCAGCCTTTCGCTGGCGTGGGCGAAATTGAGAGTGTGAGCTACCGCTAAAAACGCGCGTAACTGTTTGACACTCATTCTCATTTTTCATCCTGTTAACTAATTGAAAGAAATTAGTTAACAGGAAATTAATAAGATTTCCAAATGAGTGGGTCACAAATTCAAAATTATCAAATCAGTCGCCAGCGCCAATGATAAGGCTATCGCAAGGCAGGAGAGACAAGATGGCAGGACTGGATAAACGCGTCGCCAGCTACGAAGCGGCGCTGGAAGGGTTAACGGACGGCATGACGCTGCTCGCCGGCGGCTTCGGCCTGTGCGGTATACCCGAAAATTTGATCGCCGAAGTGAAGCGCCGCCAGGTGCAGGGGTTGACGGTGGTTTCCAACAACTGCGGCGTCGACGGCTTCGGTCTCGGCATGCTGCTGGAATCGCGCCAGGTCAGCAAAGTGGTGGCCTCTTACGTCGGGGAAAACGCGCTTTTTGAACAGCTGGTGCTGAGCGGCGAGCTGGCGGTAGAGCTCACCCCGCAGGGAACGCTGGCGGAAAAAATCCGCGCCGGCGGCGCCGGGATCCCCGGCTTTTACACCGCTACCGGCTATGGCACCCCTGTCGCCGAAGGCAAAGAGGTGCGCCAGTTCGACGGTAAAAATTACATTCTCGAACAGGCCATTCGCGGCGATTTCGCCCTCGTGAAGGGCTGGAAAGCTGACTGGTACGGCAACGTGGTTTACCGCCACACCGCGCAGAATTTCAACCCGCTGATGGCCACCGCCGGGCGCATTACGGTGGTGGAGGTGGAAGAGATCGTGCCGCCGGGCGAACTGCCGCCCTCCGCCATTCACACCCCGGGGATCTATGTCGACCGGCTGATCGTCGGGCAATTCGAAAAACGTATTGAACAGCGCACCCTGCGCGCCGGAGGGCACTGAGATGCTAACCCGTGAACAAATGGCGATGCGCGTCGCCCAGGAGCTGCGCGACGGCGACTACGTTAACCTCGGGATCGGTATCCCGACGCTGGTGGCCAACTATATCCCCGCCGGTATTGAAGTGATGCTCCAGTCGGAGAACGGCCTGCTGGGGATGGGCGAATTTCCCGATGAGGAAACCATCGACGCCGACATGATTAACGCCGGCAAACAGACCGTCACCGCGCAAACCGGGGCGGCGATCTTCGATTCCGCCCAGTCGTTCGCCATGATCCGCGGCGGCCACGTCGATCTTACGGTTCTTGGCGCCTTTGAGGTCGACGTCGCGGGGAATATCGCCTCGTGGATGATCCCCGGGAAAATGGTTAAGGGGATGGGCGGCGCCATGGACCTGGTGGCCGGCGCGCAGAACATCATCGTGGTGATGACCCACGCCTCAAAGAACGGCGAATCCAAACTGCTGCCGCAGTGCACCCTGCCGCTCACCGGCGTGGGCTGCATTCGCCGGGTGCTCACCGACCTGGCCCTGCTGGACATTGTCGACGGGGCGTTTGTCCTGCGCGAAGTGGCTCCGGGGGTCAGCCCCGACGAGGTGATGCGTAAAACAGCGGGACGGCTGATCGTCGCCGACGACGTGCGCGAAATGCGCTTCAGCTAAGGAGAGACCATGACCGATATTGCCATTGTTGCTGCAGTACGCACCCCGGTCGGCAGCTTTCGCGGCGCCTTCGCCCCGCTTTCCGCCATCGACCTCGGCGCGACGGTGGTGCGCAGCCTGCTTGAACGCTGCCAGCTGCCCGCCGCGGCGGTCGATGAACTGATTTTCGGCCAGGTGCTCACCGCCGGCTGCGGGCAGAACCCGGCGCGCCAGACCGCGCTGCGGGCCGGCCTGCCGGTGGACACCCCGGCGGTCACCGTCAATCTGGTGTGCGGCTCCGGGTTGAAAGCGGTTCAGCAGGCGGTGCAGGCGATCCGCTGCGGCGACGCCGGGATCGTTATCGCCGGCGGCCAGGAGAGCATGAGCAATGCTCCCTATCTGATGCACGGCGCCCGCGACGGCCTGCGTTTCGGCCACGCCAGCCTGCAGGACAGCATGATCCAGGACGGCCTGTGGGACGCCTTTAACGACTACCACATGGGCATTACCGCCGAGAACCTCGCCGATGCCTTCGATATCAGCCGCGAGCGCCAGGACGCCTTCGCCGCCAGCTCCCAGCGCAAAGCGGCGGCCGCTATCGCCGCCGGACGCTTTCGCGAGGAGATCGTCCCGGTCAGCGTTCCGCAGGGCAAAAAGCCGCCGCGTGTCGTGACCGACGATGAACAACCGCGCCCGGAGACCAGCGAGCAGCAGCTGGCCCAGCTGCGCCCGGCGTTTCGCCCGGCTGACGGCAGCGTCACCGCCGGGAATGCCTCATCCCTGAACGACGGCGCCGCGGCGGTCCTGCTGATGAGCGTCGATAAAGCGCGCGAGCTTGGGCTGCCGGTGCTGGCGCGCATCGTCAGCGCGGCGGTCGCCGGGGTCGACCCGTCGGTGATGGGCATCGGCCCGGTGAGCGCCAGCCGCAAAGCGCTGCAGCATGCCGGCTGGACGCTGGACGAAGTGGATCTTATCGAAGCCAACGAGGCCTTTGCCGTCCAGGCGCTGGCCGTCGGTCAGCTGCTCGAATGGGACAGCGAGAAGGTCAACGTCAACGGCGGCGCCATCGCCCTCGGCCATCCCATCGGCGCCTCCGGCTGCCGGATCCTCGTCAGCCTGGTGCATGAGATGCAGCGCCGGGGCGCCAGTAAAGGGCTGGCCACCCTGTGCGTCGGCGGCGGCCAGGGCATCGCCATGACCCTTCAACGTTAACAGGAGCCACTATGTTTACACCACGCCTGGCGGTACTCGGCGCGGGACTGATGGGCGTCGGCATTGCCTGTCATTTCGCCCGTCACGGTCACGCCGTCCGCCTGTATGACACCGATCCGCAACGTCTTGCCGAGGTGCCCACGGTGGCCGGGGCGATCCTGCGCGAGCTGGAGGCGAGCGGTCAGCAGGATCCCGCCGACCGCGACGCCGTGCTGAGCCGTTTAACCCCCACCCCGGCGCTGCAGGCGCTGGCCGACGCCACGCTGCTGATTGAAGCGATCCCCGAACGGCTGGCGCTGAAGCACGCCCTGTATGCCGAACTGGAAACGCTGATCGCCGACGAGGCGATTATCGCCAGCAACACCAGCGGCCTGCCGCCGGATCGGCTGGCGCAGGGCATGCGCCTTCCGGAACGCCTGCTGATCGCCCATTTCTGGCATCCGCCGCACCTGATCCCGCTGGTGGAAGTGGTGCCCGGGAGCGCCACGCTGCCCCATCTGGCGCGCCAGGTAAGCGACTTTTGCGCCGGCTGCGCGCTGGAAGCGGTGGTGCTCAACCGCGCCGCGCCGGGCTTTGTCGGCAACCGACTGCAGTTCGCCCTGCTGCGCGAAGCGCTGCACATCGTCCACAGCGGCATCGCTTCCCCGGAGGTGGTGGACCAGGTGATGCGCGCCTCGCTGGGCCGTCGCTATGCGATGGTCGGCCCGCTGGAGGCGGCGGACATGACCGGCCTGGCGACGGTCCAGGATATCTGCCAGCACCTGCTGCCAGAGCTGGCCAGCGGTACGGAGATGATGTCGCTGGTGGCGGAGAAAGTGGCGCAAGGCGACACCGGCGCCCGCAGCGGGCAAGGCTTTTACCGCTGGGACGAGGCGCGGCGCCAGCGCATCCAGTCGCGCCGGGAACACCAGCTGCGCTTCGCCCTGAAACCCTAGTATCGCGTTCTGTACCCCTACAATAACAATGAGAGTGAGACGTCGTGATGAGTGTGATAATAGCCCTGGCCGCGCTGGCGTTACTGATGCTGGCAGCCTACCGTGGATACAGCGTGATCCTCTTTGCGCCGATCGCCGCCCTCGGCGCGGTGCTGCTCACCGACCCGGGCGCGGTCGGCCCGGCCTTTACCGGCCTGTTTATGGAAAAAATGGTCGGCTTTGTGAAGCTCTATTTCCCGGTGTTTCTGCTGGGCGCCGTGTTCGGCAAGCTGATTGAGCTGTCGGGATTCTCACGGTCGATTGTCGCCGCCGCCATCCGCATCCTCGGCCGCCGCCACGCGATCCCGGTGATCGTGCTGGTGTGCGCCCTGCTGACCTACGGCGGGGTGTCGCTGTTTGTGGTGGCCTTTGCCGTTTACCCTTTCGCCGCCGAGCTGTTTCGCCAGAGCGGGATCCCCAAACGGCTGATCCCCGCCACCGTCGCCCTCGGCGCGTTCTCGTTTACCATGGACGCCCTGCCCGGCACGCCGCAGATCCAGAATATTATTCCCACCAGCTTCTTCGGCACCAATGCCTGGGCGGCCCCGTGGCTGGGGCTTATCGGCTCGCTGTTCATTATCCTCTTCGGTTTGCTGTGGCTGGAGCGCCAGCGCCGCAAAGCGCAGGCCAGCGGCGAAGGCTATGGGACCGATCTGCAAAATGAGCCGGAGACCCCGGATGACATCGACCTGCCGCATCCGCTGATCGCAATCGCCCCGCTGCTGCTGGTGGGGGTGCTGAATCTGCTGTTTACCCACTGGATCCCGCAATGGTACGGCGCCAGCCATGAGCTCACCCTGCCGGGTCTGGCGAAGCCTGTCGTCACCGAGGTGGGGAAAATCACCGCCATCTGGGCGGTGCAGGCAGCGCTGCTTTCCGGCATTGTGCTGGTGCTGGTCTGCGGCTATCGCAATATTCGCGGCCGGCTGGCGGAGGGGAGCCGGACGGCGGTGGGCGGGGCGATTCTCGCGGCAATGAACACCGCCTCTGAGTATGGCTTCGGCGCGGTTATCGCCGCCCTGCCGGGTTTCCTGGTGCTGTCGAAAGCCCTCGCGGCCATTCCCAATCCGCTGTTAAACGAGGCGATCAGCGTCACGGTGCTGGCCGGGATCACCGGCTCGGCCTCCGGGGGAATGAGCATCGCCCTGGCGGCAATGTCCGAAACCTTTGTCGCCGCCGCCCACGCCGCCAATATTCCGCTGGAGGTCCTGCACCGCGTCGCCGCCATGGCCAGCGGCGGCATGGACACCCTGCCGCATAACGGGGCGGTGATCACCCTGCTGGCGATCACCGGCCTGAGCCATCGCCAGGCCTACGGCGGCATTTTCGCCATCACGGTGATCAAAAGCCTCGCGGTGCTGTTTGTCATTGCCACGTTCTATGTGACCGGCATTGTCTGATACCAGATTGAAGGAGTAATAAAATGAATTTAGACGGTAAAACGGCGCTGGTCACCGGCTCCACCAGCGGCATCGGCTTAGGGATCGCCAAAGTGCTGGCGCAGGCAGGCGCCCAGCTGGTGCTCAATGGCTTCGGCGACAGCAGCCACGCCCGGGCTGAAGTCGCCGCGCTGGGCAAGATCCCCGGCTATCACGACGCCGACCTGCGCGACGTCGGGCAGATCGAGGCGATGATGCGCTATGCCGAAAGCACCTTCGGCGGCGTCGATATCGTGATCAATAACGCCGGTATCCAGCACGTCGCCCCGGTGGAGCAGTTCCCGGTGGACAAATGGAACGACATCATCGCGATCAATCTCTCCAGCGTCTTCCACACCACCCGCCTGGCGCTGCCAGGCATGCGCCAGCGCGACTGGGGGCGCATCATCAACATTGCCTCAGTGCATGGCCTGGTGGCGTCGAAAGAGAAATCGGCCTATGTCGCCGCCAAGCACGCGGTGGTCGGCCTGACCAAAACCGTGGCCCTGGAAACCGCGCGCAGCGGCATCACCTGCAACGCCATCTGCCCCGGCTGGGTGCTGACCCCGCTGGTGCAGCAGCAGATCGATAAGCGCATCGCCGAAGGGGTCGACCCGCAGCAGGCCAGCGCGCAGCTGCTGGCGGAAAAACAGCCCTCCGGGGAGTTTGTCACCCCGCAGCAGCTGGGCGAAATGGCGCTGTTTCTGTGCAGCGACGCCGCCGCCCAGGTGCGCGGCGCGGCGTGGAACATGGACGGCGGCTGGGTGGCGCAGTAAACCGCAGGCGTCGCGACGATCAGAACATCGCCAGAAAGCGTTTCACCGTGCGCGAGCGCTCGAAGCGCCGCCAGGCGATGGCGATATCGGTCTTCAGCGGCGCCCCGCTGAGCGGGTGATAGCTGACGTTCGGCTGTTGAATGCAGGTCATCGACTGCGGGACCAGCGCGAAGCCGAACCCGGCATTGACCATGCTCAGCGATGACGAAATCTGCGACGACTGCCAGGCGCGCTCCATATCGATGCCGGCGCGCAGGCAGCTGTTGTACACCAGCTCATACAGCCCCGGGGCCACCTCCCGCGGGAAGAGGATGGGCGCCACGTCGCGCAGCTGCTCCAGGGCCAGGGTCGGCTGCGTCGCCAGCGGGTTGTCGCGCGGCAGCGCGATAACCATCGGCTCCTCATCGATAATCCGCAGATTAAAGGCTTTACTGCTCTCGCACGGCAGACGGACAAAGGCGATGTCCAGCTCGGCCTCGCTCAGGGCGGTCATCAGATTGGCCATATTGTCTTCCATCTGGTGCAGGGTCACCCCGGGGTGATCGAGCTGAAAACGGTGCAGCAGCGTGAAGATTTGCGGGTGGAAAGCATCAGAACTGGTAATGCCTAGCGACAGGCTGCCGTTCATCCCGCGGGCAATGCCCTTGGCCTTCTCCAGCGCCGCATCGCTCATGGCGAGGATCTGGCGGGCATCCTCATAGAACGACTCACCGGCCTCGGTGAGCTCCACCCCGCGGGTCAAACGCCGAAACAGCGGGGTCCCCACCTCGCGCTCAAGCCGCTGAATTTGCTGACTTAACGGAGGCTGTGAAATACCCAGTTCCTTGGCGGCCTGGGTGAAGTGCCGCGTCCTGGCGACGGCGACAAAATAGCGAAGATAACGAAGTTCCATATCGAAAACGTCTCAAACCAGCATGGTTTCTATATTGGAACTGTGAGCTGAATCGGGTCAACATTTATTTAACCTTTCTTATATTTGTTGAACGAGGAAGTGGTATATGAATCATTCTGCTGAATGCACCTGCGAAGAGAGTCTGTGCGAAACCCTGCGGGCGTTTTCCGCGCAGCATCCCGAGAGCGTGCTCTATCAAACATCGCTCATGAGCGCCCTGCTGAGCGGGGTTTACGAAGGCAGCACCACCATCGCGGACCTGTTGAAGCACGGCGATTTCGGTCTCGGCACCTTTAATGAGCTGGACGGGGAGCTGATCGCCTTCAGCAGTCAGGTCTATCAGCTGCGGGCCGACGGCAGCGCGCGCAAAGCCCAGCCGGAGCAGAAAACGCCGTTCGCGGTGATGACCTGGTTCCAGCCGCAGTACCGGAAAACCTTCGACCATCCGGTGAGCCGCCAGCAGTTGCACGAGGTGATCGACCAGCAAATCCCCTCTGACAACCTGTTCTGCGCCCTGCGCATCGACGGCCATTTCCGCCATGCCCATACCCGCACCGTGCCGCGCCAGACGCCGCCGTACCGGGCGATGACCGACGTCCTCGACGATCAGCCGGTGTTCCGCTTTAACCAGCGCGAAGGGGTGCTGGTCGGCTTCCGTACCCCGCAGCATATGCAGGGGATCAACGTCGCCGGGTATCACGAGCACTTTATAACCGATGACCGCAAAGGCGGCGGTCACCTGCTGGATTACCAGCTCGACCACGGGGTATTGACCTTCGGCGAAATTCACAAGCTGATGATCGACCTGCCCGCCGACAGCGCGTTCCTGCAGGCCAATCTGCATCCCGATAATCTCGATGCCGCCATCCGTTCCGTAGAAAGTTAAGGGGGTCACATGGACAAACAGTATCCGGTACGCCAGTGGGCGCACGGCGCCGATCTCGTCGTCAGCCAGCTGGAAGCCCAGGGGGTACGTCAGGTGTTCGGCATCCCTGGCGCCAAAATCGACAAGGTATTCGACTCACTGCTGGATTCCTCCATTCGCATTATTCCGGTACGCCACGAAGCTAACGCCGCCTTTATGGCCGCCGCCGTCGGGCGCATTACCGGTAAAGCGGGCGTGGCGCTGGTCACCTCCGGTCCGGGCTGTTCCAACCTGATCACCGGTATGGCCACCGCCAACAGCGAAGGCGACCCGGTGGTGGCCCTGGGCGGCGCGGTGAAACGCGCCGATAAGGCCAAACAGGTCCACCAGAGTATGGATACGGTGGCGATGTTCAGCCCAGTGACGAAATACGCCGTCGAGGTGACCGCGCCGGACGCGCTGGCGGAAGTGGTCTCCAACGCCTTCCGCGCCGCCGAGCAGGGCCGCCCGGGCAGCGCTTTCGTCAGTCTGCCGCAGGATGTGGTCGATGGCCCGGTCAGCGGCAAAGTGCTGCCGGCCAGCGGGGCCCCGCAGATGGGCGCCGCGCCGGATGCCGCCATCGACCAGGTGGCGAAGCTTATCGCTCAGGCGAAGAACCCGATCTTCCTGCTCGGCCTGATGGCCAGCCAGCCGGAAAACAGCGCGGCGCTACGCCGTTTGCTGGAGGCCAGCCATATTCCGGTCACCAGCACCTATCAGGCCGCCGGGGCGGTAAATCAGGATAACTTCTCTCGCTTTGCCGGCCGGGTCGGGCTGTTTAACAACCAGGCCGGGGACCGTCTGCTGCAGCTCGCCGACCTGGTGATCTGCATCGGCTACAGCCCGGTGGAATATGAACCGGCGATGTGGAACAGCGGCAACGCGACGCTGGTGCATATCGACGTCCTGCCCGCCTATGAAGAACGCAACTATACCCCGGACGTCGAGCTGGTGGGCGATATCGCCGGCACCCTCAGCAAGCTGGCGCAAAATATCGATCGCCGGCTGGTGCTCTCCCCACAGGCGGCGGAGATCCTCCGCGACCGCCAGCACCAGCGCGAGCTTCTGGACCGCCGCGGCGCGCAGCTGAATCAGTTTGCCCTGCATCCGCTGCGTATCGTTCGCGCGATGCAGGATATCGTCAACAGCGACGTCACGCTGACCGTGGACATGGGCAGCTTCCATATCTGGATCGCCCGCTACCTTTACAGCTTCCGCGCCCGTCAGGTGATGATCTCCAACGGCCAGCAGACCATGGGCGTCGCCCTGCCCTGGGCCATCGGCGCCTGGCTGGTCAATCCTGAGCGCAAAGTGGTCTCCGTCTCCGGCGACGGCGGTTTCCTGCAGTCGAGCATGGAACTGGAGACCGCCGTCCGCCTGAAAGCCAACGTGCTGCACCTGATCTGGGTCGATAACGGTTACAACATGGTGGCCATCCAGGAAGAGAAAAAATATCAGCGCCTGTCCGGCGTCGAGTTCGGGCCGATGGATTTTAAAGCCTATGCCGAGTCCTTCGGCGCCAAAGGGTTTGCCGTGGAAAGCGCCGAGGCGCTGGAGCCGACCCTGCGCGCGGCGATGGACGTCGACGGCCCGGCGGTAGTGGCCATCCCGGTGGATTATCGCGATAACCCGCTGCTGATGGGTCAGCTGCATCTGAGTCAGATTCTGTAAGTCATCACAATAAGGAAAGGAAAATGAAAAAAGTCGCACTTGTTACCGGCGCCGGCCAGGGGATTGGTAAAGCTATCGCCCTTCGTCTGGTGAAGGATGGATTTGCCGTGGCCATTGCCGATTATAACGACGCCACCGCCAAAGCGGTCGCCTCCGAAATCAACCAGGCCGGCGGCCGCGCCATGGCGGTGAAAGTGGATGTCTCCGACCGCGATCAGGTGTTTGCCGCCGTCGAACAGGCGCGCAAAACGCTGGGCGGCTTCGACGTCATCGTCAACAACGCCGGCGTGGCGCCGTCCACGCCGATCGAGTCCATTACCCCGGAGATTGTCGACAAAGTCTACAACATCAACGTCAAAGGGGTGATCTGGGGCATTCAGGCGGCGGTCGAGGCCTTTAAGAAAGAGAGGCACGGCGGGAAAATCATCAACGCCTGTTCCCAGGCCGGCCACGTCGGCAACCCAGAGCTGGCGGTGTATAGCTCCAGTAAATTCGCCGTACGCGGCTTAACCCAGACCGCCGCTCGCGACCTCGCGCCGCTGGGCATCACGGTCAACGGCTACTGCCCGGGGATCGTCAAAACGCCGATGTGGGCCGAAATTGACCGCCAGGTGTCCGAAGCTGCCGGTAAACCGCTGGGTTACGGTACCGCCGAGTTCGCCAAACGCATCACCCTTGGTCGTCTGTCCGAACCGGAAGATGTCGCCGCCTGCGTCTCCTATCTTGCCAGCCCGGATTCTGATTATATGACCGGTCAGTCATTGCTGATCGACGGCGGGATGGTGTTTAACTAATAAATAATAAGCTCTGACATGGCTTGCCCCTGCTGATATGCAGGGGCTTTTTTTGGTTTGGGTGTGAGCATCGTGCAAAACGCAGCAACGATATTTGAAGGTCTCTGGCACGACGTGGGCAATCTGACTGGGATGAAGGCCTGCTTTGAGCGAGGAGCATGTATTTTTCTTCACCCTCTACTTCGTCCATTCTTTATGCAGTAACGCATAGATGTATGTGTCGTCATACCTTGCCTTACCATCGTCGTTTTCAAAGGAGACAAACTCTTTAAAACAACCTTCCTGTCGCATATGCAAACGTTCACAGAGTTTTTGAGAGGCCAGGTTGTAAACTTCTACCCAGGCGTACAAACGTCTGGCACCTTTTACTTTAAATAAATAATCAAACAGTGCAGCAACTGACTCGCTTGCATATCCCTGATGTTCATAACGTTGATTAAAATGCCAGCCTACTGACCAGGTATTGCTGTCTGGCTCGTTGCTATTGTCCGCAAAAAGATGTCCGATTACGGTATCGGTTTCTTTTAGACAAACGGCATACTGTGCTGGGTCAGAGGCTCGTTTAGCCACGTCGACCTCTGCCTCAGCGAGTGAATGTAACTTTTCATCCTTAAAGCAAGGAGTACGTGGTGAAGAGAGGTAATCGAACAGTGCTGGCGCATCCTCTTTTTTAAAATGGCGAATGATTAACCTTTGCGTGGTAATAATGTTCATAATGTCCTTGAAAATGTAATGCCAGCCAGTTCAGCAAAAGTCTGTTTTAAACTGGCCGGAACACAGGGCAGAGATTAGCCGTTCCGGCTATTCCCCGGTCTGTCTTTTCGCATGCCAGTAAATCGTGTGATCGTCACGAAAAATACCGGAACAAAGAAAATGGCCAGTAGCGTTCCGCTAATCATCCCGCCGAACACACCGGTACCAATCGCATGTTGTGTGCTGTCGCTGGCTCCACTGGCAAGCATCAGCGGAACAACACCTAATGTAAAAGCCAGAGATGTCATCAGAATTGGCCGTAAGCGTTGCTTTGCAGCCGTCAATGTCGCGTCAATAAGGCTCTTTCCTTCTTTCAGCAATTGTCTCGCGAACTCGATAATCAGAATCGCATTCTTGGCGGAAAGTCCAATCAGGGTTATCAGACCCACTTTGAAAAAGACGTCATTCGTCATATTCGTAACGGATACGGCCAGCACAGAGCCGAGCAGCCCCAGAGGAACAACGAGCATGACCGCGAAGGGAATGGACCAGCTTTCGTAAAGAGCAGCCAGCACCATGAATACCACCAGTACCGAGAGCACAATAAGACCCGGAAGCTGTGATGCAGACTCTTTTTCCTGTAACGAACTTCCCGCCCACTCACCGGCGAACCCCGGTGGTAAGTGCTTAGCCAGATTGTCCATTGCCGCCATTGCGGTACCTGACGATTTTCCCTGTGCGGCACTCCCGGTTAGGCGTATGGCAGGATATCCCTGATAGCGTATCAGTTGCTGCGGTGCAACATTCCACGAAAGCGACACAAAAGTGGATAATGGAAGCATCTGCTCCAGACGGTTTTTGACAGACAAAACCAAAAGTTGTTCAGGCTGCATCCGGTATGGCGCGTCCGCCTGGACGATAACCTGCTGAACCCGACCATTATTGGTATAGTCATTCACATAATTGGAACCTGCTGCAACGGAAATGGTTTGATTTATTTCATCAAACGATACCCCCATGGCCTCCGCTTTTTCCCTGTCGATATGCAGGGAAAGGCTTGTTCCCTCACCAAGTCCATCAATATAGACATCGGCAAGGTGAGGATTATGATTTGCCTGTACAATAAGCTCATCGGCCGCCTTTTTGAGTGCCTGATAGCCTTTCCCCCCTCGGTCCTGTAAATAATAAGTGAACCCGGATGAGGTTCCCATATCAGAAATTGCCGGGGGCAGCAGACTCATTGTTACGGCGTCCGGCACGTTTGCCATTTGGGACTGAATATGGTCAGCTTCTTCCTGTGCCGTGGTTCCTTTGCGTTGTTTCCAGTCCTTGAGGGTGGTGAATGCCATGGCCGAATTTTGGCCTGCCCCTGAGAAACCAAATCCCAGGATCATAATGTTACTTTCTACCGCCTGCCGATGAGCGATCTCCTCTTCAAATGTATCGACGACCTTAAGCGTCCGCTGCATCGTGGCGTCAGAAGGAAGCTGGATTGAGGACATAAAATAACCCTGATCTTCATCAGGTAAAAATGATGAGGGTAAGGAGGACAGCCCGGCAAACAATGCCAAACATAATGCAGCGTAGATCATCATCATACGGCCAGTACGCTTCAGTACAAATCCAAGACCAGTGGCGTAAAACGCAGTGAGGCGATGAAAGTGAGCGTTAAACCACGCTGAAAATGCGCTGCTTTTACCCTGATGAATACCATGTGGTTTGAGCAGGGTTGCACAAAGCGCAGGCGTTAACGTCAGCGCCAGGAATGCCGACAGTAAAATGGATATCGCCATCGAAATGCTGAACTGTCGATAAATAATACCCACAGAACCGCTGGCAAAGGCCATTGGTATAAACACCGCAGTGAGCACCAGCGTAATACCAATGATTGCCGGCGTAATTTCACGCATCGCTTCTCGCGTTGCATCCTGTGGAGACATTTTTTTGTCTTCCATCAGTCGTTCGACGTTCTCTACCACAACAATAGCATCGTCAACAATAATCCCGATGGCCAGTATCATTCCAAACATGGTTAAAATATTGATGGAATAACCGCTTAATAGCATTACGGTAAATGTGCCGAGCAGCGCCACGGGTGCCACAATCGCAGGAATAAGCGTACAGCGTATCTTGTGAAGGAAAAGCAGCATCACGAAAAAGACCAGAACCATGGCTTCAACAAATGTCTCAACTACCTTCAATATCGATAGCTTTACAAATGGAGCCGTATCGAAAGGCACGGTGAATGTCATTCCCGCGGGAAGCACACCGGACAGTTCTGTTAACCGCGCGCGGATACCCGACGCAGTACTAATCGCATTTGCGCCAGGAGACAATTGAATGGCGGCTGCCGTTGCAGGCACGCCATTTTCACGGATGCCAAATGCGTAACTTTGCAACCCGGATTCCACGCGGGCAACGTCTGCCAGTGTCACCCGGGCGGCTGAGACCTGTGATTTAATCGTGATATTGCGAAATTCTTCAACCGAAGAGAGCTGCCCTTTTACCGTTATTGGATAGGTCACCTCTTGGCTGCTCGTCGCGGGTTCATCTCCGGTTCTGCCCGGTGAAACAATCACGTTTTGTTGACTGATGGCGCTTAATACATCCGTAACAGAGAGCCCATAGCTGTGTAATTTCATCGGGTCCAGCCATATGCGGAGTGCCTTTTCTCCGCCAAAAAGCTGGACTTTACCTACACCAGGTACGCGACGGAGTTCATCAGTAACATTCCTTGCAAAATAATCGCTTAAGTCAGCTTCCTGATAGTCTCCGTTTGGCGATTTTAACCCCACCATCATTAAAAAACCGGAATTAGCTGCCTCAACATTTATCCCATTCTGTCTGACCGACTGCGGCAGGCGGGATTCCACAATTTTAATTTGGTTCTGCAGATCCATCTGGGCAAGTTTGATGTCGGTGCCGGGTTTGAAAGTTACCGTAATTGACGCCATCCCTGTCGTGTCACTGGAAGATTCAAAATAGAGTAAATTGTCAACACTCGCAATTTCACGCTCGATCAGAGACACGACGGATGTGTTCATCACTTCCGGACTGGCTCCGGGGTAACTCACTGAAATGATAATACCGGGTGGCGCAACTTCAGGGTATTGCGCAACCGGTAAACGAGGTATGGACAACAGTCCCGTCAGAACAATAAACAGGGCAATAACCCATGCGAAGATGGGGCGCTCAATGAAAAAGTGCGGCATCAGGTGTACTTCCAGTCAACATACAAAGGGTAAAAGTTCAGCATGGTTATCCTGATAAAGAGGTCTCATCGTCTGTCGAAACCCGTTTACCGATATCCCTGAGCTGGGAAAATTTCTCAAGAAGTTGTGGTGCGTCATCCAGGCTTGTTGCAAACATCCACATATAGGTCATGACGGAATAAATATGTCCGGCATTAATTCCGGATTCCATGCTCATCCTGATAATGGTCATGGAAAAGAGAGCCGAAACCAGAAGGCCTATTGATAAATATCCCCTTGCCTCTCTGTCGGATAACACCACGCGCAGACGGGCAAGTGTGTCATAATGTCGCTTAAGAGCACTAAAAGACGCCTTATTAACATAATCGACCTCTTTCTCAAGGCGATTATTCAGCCGTCTGTAGAATGTCTCATTTTTGCTGGCATAGCTTGAGACAAAACACATCAGTATTCCCACGATGATCAAACAGGCTATACCTGTCCAGAACTCAATCCATAACAGCATAATTGCTGCGCCGAAAAGGGAAATGATCGAGGTGATCAATACCGGCAGGTGCAACTCGAAGAAATCTACAAATTCACGGGACAGAGTGACTCTCGCAGCAATAGTCGAGTGATTAAGTGAATATTTTCGCTGGGCTAATACTACAGTCACAGCAAGACTTGCGTAGATACGTGCAAACGTTCGCGTATCGACACTACGTCTGGTGGCTCCCATGCACCACATGAACAGAACCATCAGGCCATAAAGGGCCGCATGTGACGTCTGTCCGCCCAGGATGGCATTTATCGCCATGCCCGCCAGAACGGGGTAGAGCAGGAATGCAACGTTTTCAGCAATAACCAGCATGAAAGTAATGCACAATTTCTTTCTGTACCGCCAGGCAAGTGTCTTAAGTGAGATAGCAACCCCGGGGGCCATAGGTTTGTTGTTGCCTTTATGAATCATGATAAATTTGTATTAAACATCTGGGTGTAAAGGGTTCTGCCGTTGGTTTATTTTTTAGCTAAGTGAAACGAGACAGCATAACAGAGCAGTCATAAATCAATGGGCTAAGTTTAACGTGATGATGTCAATCGTGAATGGATGTTTTATGGAGGATATGTGTACTCACTCCTGAGGTTATGTATCATGTTGACATTGCATAATATCAAACCATTCTTATACATAAGCATAAAGGTAGTCCGCAAAAGAAAACCATTAAAAAAAATTCATAATAAAAAACAAAATCATAAATATCTGGAAAAGTATTCAAAAGCAGATGCAATACAATGATGGTGTGTATAAACAGTAAAATCAGACCGAATGTTATTGCAATGAAGCTTTTAATAACTCCAGGTTTTTTCTGAATGATAAATGATAATGCTGTAATGATTATCAAAACACGAATCAGTAAAGATGAGGGTAATGTGGATTCTACTTTTTCATTAATTGAATGCACAAGGTAAAGCCAGGTAGATAACAACCCATATGAAACGATGCAAAATAAAAGTGAGGCCATCAAATTCTCGCGCCGGAAAAAACATTTAGTCAACACCCTAAACCTCCTAAGACAAAGTACATATTGCATGCAACACTTAACCTGGTTGGAGATTATCACTTAGCGATGTTGATTAATTATTTATAAAATGTGTAGTGAATATGGAGAGCGTGGCTGGTAAAATTTTAAGAAAATTTCTTGATGAACTTTTCCAAAAAATATCTGTCCAAAAATATCAAATTGAAAATTCATGTTTGTAATTGAGTTAAAGAACTTTAAGCATGACGATAAAAGTGCTTTCAGGGTAAAATGCATGTTGTCCTCAGCACTGTGGAAGAAAATATGAACAACAACAATCTGATTATCGTCGCAGAAGACGATGATGACATCGCTGCCATACTGACAGGCTATTTACGTAAGGCAGGTATGAAAACCTTAAGAGCTGAAGACGGTGAGCAGGCAATCAATCTTACCCGTCTGAACAAGCCTGATCTCCTGCTGTTGGACATCCACCTGCCCGTGTACGATGGCTGGAATGTTCTCACCACGTTAAGAAAGGAAACGAATGTACCGGTCATCATGGTGACAGCACTGGATCAAGACGTTGATAAACTGATGGGGCTACGACTCGGGGCTGACGACTATGTGATAAAACCCTTTAATCCATCTGAGGTTATTGCCCGGGTTGAAGCTGTGCTTCGCAGAACCAGACCGGTTGCAGAGTCTACACATTCACGGCCTTTAAGAACGCCTTTTTTAACGATTTATCCTGATGAGTTTTACGTTGAAATCACTGCACAAGGTGAAGTTTCCACGCCAGTATTAACCACCACTGAGTTTAAGCTTTTAACCTATCTGGCGAGAAACCCGAGAAAAGTCTGTTCACGTGAAGAGTTACTCGATGCGTGTTTACCTGAGGGAGACTCGCTGGATCGTACTGTAGACAGTCATATGAGTAAACTTCGGAAAAAGCTTGAACATGCCGGATTGAAGGGCATTCCGGAAAGCATCCGAGGATTAGGCTACCGGTTGGGTGACAAAAAATGAACAAAGAAACGATTCTGAGTCGTCAAATTTTGACATATATGTTGTTGTTAACGTTTGTTATTATTGCCATTGCAATACTCGGTTCCTACTTATTTTATAGTTTCCTGATTTATTACCTGCCGGGTGGAATGAACGAAGGTAGTGAAGATGCCATGACATTCCTTGACTGGATGTGGATTCTGATGGCGTCCATTACCAGTCTGGTCGTTGCACTTTTCTTTACCGTAAAGCTGTCTGCCAGAATATTCAACCCACTGAATGACGTCGCATACAGCCTGAAACAAATCTCTCAGGGAAACCTTAGTGCCAGAGCATTTAACAGCAGTTCTAAGTTGGGAGAGATGAATAGGCTCGTCAATGACTTTAATGAGATGGCTGAAAAGTTACAGACGCTGGATGCGCAGCGAAATTTATGGAATGCTGCAATTGCTCATGAACTCCGGACGCCAGTGACTATCTTACGTGGGAGGCTTCAAGGACTGGTTGACGGCGTTTTCGAACCAGAACCGTCGTTATTCAGGAACCTTCTTAAACAAACTGAAGGTCTGACCAACTTAATTGAGGATCTCCGCGTCGTGAGTTCGTCAGGAGGCGCTGGGTACTCCTTGATGCTGAGTGAAGTCGATCTCAAGTCCACGATTTCAAATGCGCTTGATACCTTTTGGCCGGACTTTGATAAAAAGCATTTCAAAATTGTCACTGAGATTAACCATCAGTATTGCGTTTGCGATCCCTTACGCATTATTCAGTGCCTCACCGTTCTTTTTGACAATGCCTTAAAATATTCCACATCACAAACGCTGTTAATAAAGAATGGTATTACAGGAAACGATAATTTTATTATCGTTCAGGACAAAGGACCTGGAATTCCTGAAGAACTCCAGAAGTCCTTATTCCAGCCTTTTCAGCGAGGACAATACGCCAAAAATATTAATCCAGAGGGCTGTGGTTTGGGGTTGTCGGTAGTTAAAGCCATTATGTGCGCCCACGGCGGAGACGTTAGCTATAGTATGACACCAGAAAATGGCTCACTTTTCAAACTCTCATGGCCTGTTTAAGGGCATGAATATACAGGCTCGATTGAACTTGTTTTAGCAACAGACAGATCCCACATACTGCCGATTTTGGCGTCCCAAATTGATGGGGTGATTTTAAGTTTGCCTCTTTTGGGGCTTAGTGTTATTTCGCTGAAATAGATATCTTCTCCTTTTAGCATAAGATCGACGCGGCAGTAGTCTATTTCTTTTGCTAAGTCCTGGGCGGCAATAACGGACTTATGAAATGATTCTGGTTCATCAACCGGCAATGGCGTATTTGGGTATTCCATCTGAAAGGGTTGCAAATTCCACGCTCTGTCATAAACGTTAATGAATTCGTTTCCATCGCTGTCAGTAAAGTCTGCCTCGATAAAACATGCCACACCGTGAAAGCAATGTATTCTTAGCATTTCCGGAGTTATACTCCGGTGTTTACTGGAAAATAGATCCAGATACATTTCGCATAGGACCACAGGTGGTATATTTTTATACTGCCATTCTCGGGTCGTATAATACATGTTCTTTTTAAGAGATAGTTTTAATCTGCTTTTAACCTTAGCGGGATCAATATTCGTTTTGTCCGTGCATATGACCGCGCTTCCACTATCATGATTGCATTTCAAAACAAATTTAGGGGGTAGTTTATCGAAATCAATATCATCAACTCTGTTATAAACACCTACTAAAGGAATAAGCTTGATTAAATTAGTTCTTTTCTCAACATACTCCCTGACCAGAAGTTTATCAGCAAGCATCGTATAAAATGGGTTGTGGATAAATAAAATGCGATGGCAGATTTTCTCATTAAGCGTCACAGGATTGAGTAAATCCGGATATGTGCCAGATATTTCTCTTAACCTGTCTGCATGAAATGAAATGTCATTAGTCAAAATGGTTCTGCATTTTCTCAACAAATATTCAATGTATTTGATTTGATAGTTTATTTTGTTCATAGTACCTCCTGTTCAGAAAGAAAATTCTG
Organism: Klebsiella sp. K5-204; assembly: GCF_030128585.1. Classification (NCBI taxonomy): domain Bacteria; kingdom Pseudomonadati; phylum Pseudomonadota; class Gammaproteobacteria; order Enterobacterales; family Enterobacteriaceae; genus Klebsiella; species Klebsiella sp. K5-204. The sequence continues at coordinate 541,032 of NZ_JAKUZS010000002.1, read as the reverse complement.
ACAGAGGTTTGTTGATTTATTTTTTGCAAATCATGGAGAGTATATGGAGCGACATGCTTCTTTATTAATAGAAATTAATCCGGACCATTATCCGCTCCTTGCACCCAGGGGACTTTACCGGCGTAGATGATGCGTCAGGCTATTAATCCTCAAAAGTGCTTATTGCTTATTCGCGGGACCGCCGTCTGATTTGGGTGGGATCTTGACGACTAATCTTTGAGCTATTCCCGGCTTGCCCTTTTCAAAACGCCATTTTTTAATCATTTTATCAATGACTTGATGTTCCAACTCCGGAGTCGTTGTCGATTCAAGTATCTTTACATTCTGAACTCTGCCATCTGAATCAACATCGTACTGAATCCGCAGGAAACTCGGCAGTAGGTTTCCGTTCTTATCACGAGTGGTAATTGATGTGTTTGCAGAGGAAATGCTGCCTGAAGGTGTGCTGGCGCTGGCCTCTGTGCCGGCGCAGAGTGTCAGTAACAATGGCAAAATTAAAGTGAATAGTCTGCTAGTTTTCATTAATCGTCTGAGTTCCAAAATTAACCATGAATATTCACGTTACCAACGGCGCGCGTGACAGGTTACCAGATGAGATGATCCGTGAACACCGCGTCTTCAGCGGCAATCACATTGAACTCCTTACCTGGCGCTTCGTACTGCATCCATTCCCGAGGACGTTTGGCTATCAGGACAAGTGGGCGCTGAGCGACTACATCAACGACTCTTTTGCCAGCTGTCAGCAGCGCTATCCGGCTCGTCGGGGAACATGAGCGAGCTAACCCCCTCAGGTGATTAGCATGGATTCGCGTCCCGCGCTGAAGACGTTCAGCTAATCCTTTTTCACTCCGGTGCTCGGGATCTACCGCGCTTGCAACGTTAATGGAGTGATCTCCGGGGCCTAAGCGGCAACCTGCTGCTGATGCTAAGGGGGAGATTCTTCAGTCATTCCTGCGACACCTGGGAGCTTAACACGGAAGCGGCTGCGCATAGCGCCAGCAGGGAACCCCGGAAAGCGATGCGTGACGCCTTATCCCGGTTACGCTGTTGGGCCGTATTTGTGCCGCTCTTGTGCCGTATTTTTGCCGGGTGACAGCTACACCTTACCCGGCCCGCGATTTGGTGCTCTATTCGCGCCCTTCGTAGGCCCGCGCAAGCGTAGCGCCGCCGGGCAAGGACAGCGGGCACGGAGCCGATTTTGTGCCGGGTGGCGGCTGCGCCTTACCCGGCCTACAGGGTTCGTGCGACCTGTCGTTACTATATTCACCATGGTTGCTGAAACTGCCGGTGTTGGCGGCCTCAAAATCGCTGAGACGTTCCCGGAAGGCCGGGGCAGCCCGCATGGATGCGGGCTGAGGGCCGTGTTTTGCACGGGCGCTGCCTCGGCCCGACCCGAAGCCTGCAGGGATAAGTCGAAGGGACCGCGTAGCGGCGATTTTGCTGGCCGGAGCCCGGGGGTACAGGGGGCGGCGGCGACTGGCCGCCCCCTGTGCGCTCCCTGCGCCATGCCAGGCATAACGCAGAAGACTAACCGGGAGCGCAAACTACGCTGAAGTCACGCGTGATAAACGCTTTCCCCGGGCTGAGAACCTGTAAAACCGATAACAGTCTCCCCCGCCGCCGGGCAAGATATCGCACCGTGCCCCCCATGTTGCCGGGTGGCGGCTGCGCCTTACCCGGCCTACAAAGGCCTCCCGTCAGCTCATATCCCCAGGCCCACGCTAACGCAGCGCCGCCGGGAAGGTATCAGGCTCCGAGCTCAACATGTTGCCGGGTGGCGCTTCGCTTACCCGGCCTACAAAGGCTGCCCGCGATTTGGCGCTCTATTCGCGCCCTTCGTAGGCCCGCGCAAGCGTAGCGCCGCCGGGCAAGGACAGCGGGCACGGAGCCGATTTTGTGCCGGGTGGCGGCTGCGCCTGACCCGACCTACAAAACCAGGGCTGTCCGTACCGTCCTCGCGGCAGACCCCACGTTCAGCGCCGCCGGGCAGTTACTGCGCCTGCTGCTGCGCCTGCGCCAGCTGGCGGACAATCGCCTCGCGCCGCGCATCCCCTTCCGGCAGCCGGGCCAGCAACGCCTGCAGGGCCGCCACGGCTTCGGGGTAATCTTCATTACGTACCGCGCTCAGGGCCAGCATCTCCAGCACCGGCAGGCTGGTCGGCTGTCGCTGATGCAGGTCGCGCAGCAGCAGCTCGCCCATCCGGACCTGACCGCTATCCCCCGCCCGCACCAGCGCGCTGGCATAATCGAAAGCCGCCGCCGGGTCGTCCGCCGCCAGCGCATGCGCCCGGCCAAAAGCGCCGATCGCCGTCTCGCCATCGTTCAACAACAGCCCCAGCCGCCCAAGCAGCTGCCAGCCGGCGAGGTCGTGCGGAGTATTCTGCAGATGGCTGCGCAGGCCAAGCCGCAGCTCCGCCAGCTCATCCATACGCAGCGGCGGCGCGGTCGGGTCCTTAACCTGCTGCAGCAGCGCAGGATAATGCCGCTCCGCCTGCTGCCAGAGCAGCACCTGGCCAATATCGCTGGTTTTCAGATACAGGCCCAGGCTCAGGACCACCAGCAGCAGCGCGCCCGGAAACAGCGCCCAGCGGCTTAGCGGCCGTTCGCCAGGCTGTGCCTGGGGCGGGATATCCGTCAGCAGCGTGCGCTGGAGCTCGACGACCAGCGCCGGGTTGTCCTCGCCGCGCTCCTGCGCCAGCTCCTGCAGGCGCGACTGATACAGGGCGCGGTTGAGGGTATCGCGGTCCACCGCCCCTTTGCCCGTCCACGGGAAGTACAGCAGCCCCAGCGCGCCAGCCAGCAACAGCCCGGCGATAACCACCAACAGGCTCATCGTTCTTTTCCTTCTTTCAATAATGCCGCCAGCCGCTGGCGCTCTTCGGCGCTGAGCGCCGCGTCAGGAATGTCGCGACGACGCGCGCGGGCGATAATCACCCCCGCGCCCGCCAGGACGAACAGCCCCGGCCCCAGCCACAGCAGCACCGTGCCCGCGGTCAGCGGCGGCTCGTAGCTGACAAAATTGCCGTAGCGGGCCACCATATAGTCAACGATCTGCCCTTTCGTTTTCCCCTGCTGCATCAGCTCGTACACCTTCTGCCGCATATCGGCGGCAATCATCGCGTTCGAGTCGGCGATGCTGTTGTTCTGGCATTTCGGGCAGCGCAGCCGGGAGGTGATCTCGCGGAACGCCTGCTCCTGGGCCTCGTCTTTAAACTGCCAGGTATCGATGGCGGCCCACGCCTGGCCGGTCAGCATCAGCGCCAGCAGGATGCCTATGACACCTCTCATCAGCCCGCCCCCCGGTTGTATTGATTCCACAGCGGCTGGAGCTCCTCGCGCCACACCCGGTCGTTCAGGTCGCCGGCGTGCCGCCAGCGGATGATGCCCTGACCGTCGATGAGAAACGTCTCCGGCGCGCCATAAACCCCCAGATCCAGGCCGAGCATGCCGTTGCCGTCGTACAGGCTCAGCCTGTACGGATTACCCAGGCGCTGCAGCCAGCTGATCGCCTTCTGCCGATCGTCTTTGTAGTTCATCCCCACCACCCGCACGCCCTGCTGCGCCAGGCCGTTGAGAAACTGATGCTCGGCGCGACAGGTTGGGCACCAGGTGGCCCAGACGTTAAGCAGCAGCGGCTTGCCGTCGATCAGCGTCCGTCGGTCCAGCGTCTGGCCGGGGGTATCCAGCGCTTCAAGGCGAAATTCCGGCAGCGGTTTGCCGATCAGCGCCGACTCGAGGGTCGTCGGGTCGTCGCCATCGGCGTTACGCATCAGCTGCCAGAACAGCGCGGCGGCCAGCGCCAGAAACAGCACCAGCGGGATAAACAGCAGCTTCCGGTTCATGAGGCCTCCTGCAGTTTCTTACGCATCCGGTAGCGCGGGTCGAGCATGCAGCACAGACCGCCGAGGGCCATCAGCACCCCGCCATACCAGATCCAGCGAACGAACGGTTTGTAGTACAGACGCACCGCCCAGCTGCCGTCGCTCAGTTCTTCCCCCAGCGCGGCGTACAGATCGCGGGTCAGCCCGCCGCTGATCGCCGCCTCGGTCATCATCATCCGGCTGGCGGTATAAAAGCGTTTCTCGGCATACAGCGTCGCTTCCGGGCGGCCGTTGCGGGTCACGGCAATAATGCCTTCCCCGCCGGTCCAGTTGGGGCCGACGATATTGCGCACGCCGTTAAACACAAAGTGATAGCGGTGGATATCGATACTGTCGCCGGGGCGCATCCGTACATCGCGCTCCACGCTGTAGCTCTGGCTAAAGGTGATGCCGATAACGGTCACCGCCACGCCGACGTGACCGAGCACCATCCCCCACTGGCTGCGGGTCAGCGTCCGCAGGCCGCGCCAGAAGCCGTGGCGATGGGTGGCCCGTTCGTGAACCTCCATCAGGGCGAAGATCAGCACCCACAGGGCCATCATCAGGCCAATGACCGCCATCGCGGTGATACGATCCTGCAGCAGCCACGGCAGCGCCAGAGAAAGTGACAACGTCACCACCAGGGCGATCACCAGGCGCTTAATCTGCCTGGCGACGTCATCGCGCCGCCAGCGGATCAGCGGTCCCAGCCCCAGCAGCAGCGCAAACGGCGCCATCAGGGCGGTGAACATGGTGTTAAAGAACGGCTCGCCGATGGAGATGCTGCCGAGGCCCAGCTCTTTATGCACCAGCGGCAGCAGCGTTCCGAGGAGCACCACCAGCATCGCGGCCATCAGCAAAATATTGTTGCCCAGCAGGAACGACTCGCGCGACCACAGCGTATGTTCCACCCGCGCCCGCACCCTGCCGCCCTTCAGGGCGTACAGCAGCAGCGACCCGCCGATGGCGACAATCAGCAGCGCCAGAATAAACAGCCCGCGCGATGGATCCGAGGCGAAGGCATGCACCGAGACCAGCACGCCAGAGCGCACCAGGAAGGTGCCCAGCAGGCACAGGGAGAAGGCGGCGATGGCCAGCAGCACCGTCCAGGCGCGGAAGCTGCCGCGCTTCTCGGTCACCGCCAGGGAGTGCAGCAGCGCGGTCCCTACCAGCCACGGCATAAACGAGGCGTTTTCCACCGGGTCCCAGAACCACCAGCCGCCCCAGCCCAGTTCGTAATAGGCCCACGCCGAGCCCAGCACGATGCCGAGAGTGAGGAACATCCACGCCGCCTGGGTCCAGGGACGCGACCAGCGCGCCCACGCGGTGTCCAGCCGCCCCGCTAGCAGCGAGGCGATGGCGAAGGCGAAAGCCACCGAGAAGCCGACGTACCCCATATAGAGGATCGGCGGATGAAAAATCATGCCGATATCCTGCAGCAGCGGATTAAGGTCGCGGCCGTCAATGGGGTACTGCGGCAGGCCGCGGCTGAACGGGTTGGAGGTAAAGAGGATGAACAGCAGGAACCCAAAGGCGATCATCCCCATCACCGCCAGCACCCGGGCGACGGCGTCGAGCGGCATCCGGCGGCTGAAGAGGGCGACGGCGAAGGTCCAGACGCTGAGCAGCAGGACCCACAGCAGCAGCGAGCCCTCGTGCGCCCCCCAGGTCGCCGCCACCCGATACCACACCGGCAGCGCGCTGTTGGAGTTTTCCGCCACGTAGCGGACGGTAAAGTCATTGACCACAAAGGCGTGCACCAGCAGCAGGAAGGCGCCGCCGATGCAGGCGAACAGCCCGCAGGCCAGCGGCCGCGCCAGGGCCATCAGCCGCCGGTCCTGCCGCGCCGCGCCCCACAGGGGATAGACGCTCAGAAGCAGCGCCAGCCCCGCCGCCAGACACAATAAAAAGTTGCCCAGCTCCGGCATCATGGCTGCGCCTCCGCTTTCGCCGGCGTCATGGCGTTTTTCACCTCCGGCGGGGTGTAATTTTCATCATGCTTGGCCAGCACCTGCTGAGCGGTGATATGCCGCTCGCCGTCCAGAACGCCCTGGGCCACCACGCCCTGTCCTTCACGGAACAGGTCCGGCAAAATGCCCTTATAGCTGACGTCCACGACCCCGCGGGCGTCATACAGCTTAAAGCGCACGTCGAGGGTTTGCGGGTCGCGCTGCAGGGAGCCGGGCTGAACGTAGCCTCCCACCCGCAGGCGCTGCCCGGTATGGGGCAGCGCCCGGGTTTCCGTTTTACCGTAGATAATTTCTCCCGGGGTGTAGAACAGATCGATATTGCTGCTCAGGGCGTACAGCGTCAGGCTGACGGTCAGCCCAAGGCCGGCGAGCACCGCCAGCACGATATACAGCCGGGTTTTACGACGCGCTTGCATCCGCGGCCTCCTTGTCATGTTCGCGAGCGGCCGCGATCCGCCGCTCACGCGCCTGCTGGCGTCGCACCTCATGGAATAGCGCCCGCCGCGCCCACAGGGTATGAACCGTCAGCAGGCCAAAGGCGGCGATGGCCACGGCCACCGCCAGCCAGACGTACAGGGCATAGCCGCCCATATTCAGGAAGGCGGCGAACGAAGAAAAAGCGGGGCTCATCGGGCGGCTCCTTTGTTAGCCAGCGCCACCACCCACGGCCGACGACGTTCCAGCTGGAGGATCAGGTTACGCAGGCGCATCAGGGTCAGGGTGACCGACAGCGCGAGGAAAGCAAAAATGCAGATCCGCAGCGGCAGACGCATGCTCGGGTCGATGGTTTGCTGCAGGTTGGTCGAGCCCTGGTGCAGGGTGTTCCACCAGTAAACCGAGTAATGAATGATGGGCAGATTGACCACCCCGACCAGCACGAGGATCCCCGCCGCGCGCCCGGCCAGGCGGCGGTCGTCAAAGGCGTGCCACAGGGCGATGACCCCGGCATACAGAAACAGCAGCACCAGTTCCGAGGTCAGACGGGCGTCCCAGATCCACCAGGTCCCCCACATCGGCTTGCCCCACGCCGCGCCGCTGACCAGCGCCACCAGGGTGCAGACCGCCCCCACCGGCGCCAGGGCGGCGATCGCCAGGTCGGCCATTTTGATCTGCCAGACTACCCCGACGAAGGCCGCGACGGCCATCGCCAGGTACAGCCCCATCGACCACATCGCCGCCGGGACGTGAAGATACATGATCCGGTAGCTTTCCCCCTGCTGATAGTCCGCCGGGGCGAAGCCAAAGCCCCACCCCAGGCCGATGACCAGCAACAGCGCGCTCAACGCCGCCAGCCAGGGGATCCAGCATCCGCACAGGCGGTACAGCCGCTCGGGGATCGCCAGTTGATGTAACGCTTTCCACATAGACGCTTACTCACACGGTTATGATGGCCGCGCCCGCAGGCGCAGCGAATTATTGCACGGTCAGCCGCAGCGAGGCGGCGGTGGCGAACGGGCACAGGGTGGCGCTGGCGGTTAAGAACGCCGCCAGCATCGCCAGATAGCCGCCGACCGGAAGCCCGGCGGCCGCCGCCTGGCAGGCCGCGGTGGCGAAAATCAGCAGCGGCACCGCCAGCGGCAGCACCAGCAGGCTCAGCAGGACGCCGCCGCGCTTCAGGCCGACGGTCAGGCCAACCCCCACCGCGCCAAGAAAACTGAGCGTCGGCGTGCCAAGCAGCAAGGTCAGCGCCAGCACGCCGGCGTCGTGCAGGTTCATCCCCAGCAGCAGCGCCGCCAGCGGCGAGACGATCAGCAGCGGCAGGCCGCTCATCATCCAGTGAGCGACCACCTTCACCAGCACCACCGCCACCAGCGGCGTCGGCAGAAGCATCAGTTGCTCCAGGGAACCGTCCTGCCAGTCGTCGCGAAACAACCGATCCATCACCAGCAGCGCCGCCAGCAGCGCGGCGACCCACACCACGCCCGGCGCAATCTGCGCCAGCAGCTGCGGCGCGGCGCCGACGCCGAACGGAAACAGGGTGATGACGATCAGAAAGAACCATAGCGGATTGAGGATCTCCGCCCCGCTGCGCCACGCCAGGCGCAGTTCCCGGGCCAACAGCGCTCTCATCATTGCCGCCTCCCGCCGTCGTCGCCGAGGCGCATGGTGCGCAACGGGCAGCCCAGCGGCCGCAGCGGCTGATGGGTGGTGAGGATCGCGCTTCCCCCCTGCCGGGCGTGCTGCTCCAGGCGTCGGGTCAGGGTTTCTATCGCCGTGGCGTCGAGGGCGGTGAACGGCTCATCGAGGATCCACAGCGGCGCATCGGTTAACCACAGGCGGGTTAACGCCACCCGGCGCTGCTGCCCTGCGGAGAGCTGGCTTAAGGGGAGATCTTCATAGCCCGCCAGGCCGACGGCGGCGAGGGCGCTTTCCCGCTGCTGAAGGCGGCTGGCCGGAAAGAAGAAACGCAGGTTTTCATCGGCGGTCAGCGCCGCGTTGACGCCGGGCTTATGGCCCAGCCACAGCAGCTGCCGGTGAAATGACTCCCGCACCTGGGCCAGCGGCTGGCCCTGCCAGCTCACCACCCCGCTTTCCGGGCGCGCCAGGCCGCAAAGGATCCGCAGCAGCGAGGTTTTCCCCGCGCCGTTATCACCGGCGACCTGCAGCAGCTCGCCGGCAGCAAGGGACAGCGTCAGCTCCGCAAACAGCGGTCGATCGTCAACGATGCAGGTCAGTCGCTCTGCATACAGCATGAAGGCAAACTCCTTGATTCAGACAGTATTTTACGTCCTGGCTAAGTATGGGTTGCGCCGCGCGGGCGACGCAACCCTGACGGTTACTGTCCGGCCCCCGGCAGCTTCGAGATATCGGCGTTGCCTAACGCCTTCTCATCGCGCGCCGCGGTCTCCTTACGCACCTTCGCCACATCGCTGGCGCTGACCGCCGGCGCGTTGTTGCCCCAGCTGGTGCGGATGAAGTTGACCACATCCGCCACCTGCTGGTCGTCCAGACGCCAGCCGAATGACGGCATGGTCAGGTTGGAGACCGCATCTTTCACCGCCGGCGTGGTGCTCCCGGTCAGAACGATGTGGATAAGCGAAGTGGCATCTTCGGTCTGCACCACCGGGTTGCCCTTCAGCGACGGGAAGGCGCGCTGATAGCCCGCGCCGTCGGTGCGGTGGCAGGCGGCGCAGTTATCGACATACAGCGCGGCGCCGGTTTTGCTGTCGTTACCCTTCCACAGATCTTTCGCCACGCTGTCTTCCACCGGGGCTGGGGTCTGTTTGCCGCCGCGCGGCGGGAGCGACTTCAGATAGCGGGCGATGGCGGTGATGTCGTCATCAGAGAGATACTGCAGACTGTGCTCCACCACATCGCTCATGCCGCCGAAGACCACCGATTTATCGTTACGTCCGGTTTTCAGGAACTCAGCCAGCTCGGCTTCGCTCCAGGTCCCCAGACCGTCGCGATTTTCACCGCGCAGGCTGGAGGCGACCCAGCCGTCAATCGGCGCATTGCTGCCCGCCAGGTAATCATCGCCTTCGCTTTCGCTGAGCGCTTTTTCCTGCATCGTCAGGCTACGCGGGGTATGACAGGCGCCGCAGTGGCCCAGGCCTTCCACCAGATAGCGACCGCGCTCCAGCACCGGGTCAACCTGCGGGTTGGCGACAAAATCGCTCGGCGTCGGGGCGAAGATGCCGCGCCAGAACGCCAGCGGCCAGCGCATCGACAGCGGCCACGGGATGTCGGTGTCCTTGTTGGCGACATTCACCGGCTCCACGCCATGCATAAAGTAGGCGTACATGGCGCGCATGTCCGCTTCACTGATCCGCGCGAATGAGGGATACGGCATTGCCGGATAGAGCGTGGAACCGTCTTTCCGCACACCCTTGCGCACCGCGTCGTCGAACTCTTCGAAGGTGTACCCGCCGATGCCGTGTTCTTTATCCGGCGTGATATTGGTGGAGTAGATGGTGCCGATCGGCGTCTCCATCGGCAGACCGCCGGCGAAAGGTTTGCCCGCTTTGCCGTTGGTGTGGCAGGCGACACAGTCCCCCGCCCGCGCCAGATACTCCCCTTGCTTAATCAGATTGCTGTCCGCAGGCGCCTCTTCGGCGAAGGCCGCGCAGCTCAATGCCCCAAGCACCAGGGCCGATAACCATTGCATTTTCATCATCTGCCTTCCTTTATGCCTGCACCAGGGGACCCGGATTTTTCAGATACTGCTCGCGGATCGCCTTCGCTGACCAGTACGCCAGCGCGGCCACCGTGCCGGTTGGGTTATAGCCCAGCCCCTGCGGGAAAGCGGAGGCGCCGATGACGAAGACGTTATGCACGTCCCAGCTTTGCAGATAACGGTTAACGGCGCTGGTTTTCGGATCTTCCCCCATCACCGCCCCGCCGTTCATATGGGTGGTCTGGTAGGTGGTGGTATCAAAGTGGCTGTTGGCGTTTTTCGGGCTGCCGAGGATATATTTCGGCTTCATCGCTTTGGCGATCGGCGCCATCTTATCGAACATAAACTGCGCCATCTTGATGTCGTTTTCCTGCCAGTCAAAGGTCATGCGCAGCAGCGGCTGGCCAAAGACATTTTTGTAGTTCGGATCAAGATCGAGGTAGTTCTGCCGATAGGACTGGTGCGCGCCGTGAGCATCCATCGACAGGTGATGGGTGTAGGTATCGGCCACCGCCGCTTTCCATTTGCTGCCCCACGCCGGGGTGCCCGGCGGTACCGGGAAACCGGAGATGGGCTTGGTCCCGGCCTGGTTGACCCAGAACGGCGAACCGCCGACAAAGCCCGCCGCGCCGTGGTCGAAGTTGTCGGCGTTGAAGTCGTCGACGCCGACGCCGTTGCCGCCCGCGCCGATAAAGGGGTTGGTGTAGGTGTCTTTGTCGAAAATGGCCTTGATGGTGGTCATGTTCTGGTAGGCGAAGTTACGCCCCACCACCCCTTCGCCGGTCTCCGGATTGTAGGGTTTGCCGATCCCGGAGAGCAGCATCAGGTGCACGTTATGGAACTGGAAGGCGCCGATGATCACCAGGTCCGCCGGCTGCTCCATTTCGCGTCCCTGGCCGTCGACGTAGGTCACGCCGGTGGCACGGGATTTGTCGTCGGTCAGGTTGACCTTCAGCACGTTGGCGTTGGTCCGCAGCTCAAAGCGTTTTTCCTGGCGCAGCGCCGGCAGAATGTTCACGTTCGGCGAGGCTTTGGAGTACATGTAGCAGGCGTAGCCGCTGCAGAAACCGCAGAAGTTGCACGGGCCCATCTGCGCGCCGTACGGGTTGGTATAGGAGTCGGAAGTGTTGGCCGACGGCAGGTTGTAGGGATGGTAGCCCACCTCGAGCGCCGCTTTTTCAAACAGCTGCGCCGACCAGGTGTTTTTCTGCGCCGGCAGCGGGAAGTCATCTGAGCGGTCCGGGGCGAAGGCGTTGCCGCCGCGGCCTTTGCCGACCACCTTGCCTTTGATCGACCAGGCGGTCCCGGAGGTGCCGAACACTTTCTCCGCTTTATCGAAGAACGGTTCCAGCTCGTCGTAGGTGACGCCGAAATCCTGGATGATCATATCCTGGGGAATGAAGTTTTTGCCGTAGCGCTCTTCATAGTGGCTGCGCATCCGCAGTTCGATGGGATCGACGCGGAAATGGACGCCGGACCAGTGCAGCCCGGCGCCGCCCACGCCGGTACCCGGCAGGAAGGCCGCCAGCTGGCGATACGGCACCGCCTGCTGGCTGGTGTTATGCCGGATGGTGACGGTGCTTTTCGACAGGTCCTGGAACAGCTTGCGGCGGATGTTGTAGGTCAGCTCATCAATCACCTGCGGATAGGCGCCGTCCGGCCAGGTGTCGCGCATCGGGCCGCGCTCCAGCGCCACGACGTTGAGCCCGGCTTCGGTCAGCTCTTTGGCCATGATCGCCCCAACCCAGCCGAAGCCGACGATCGCGACATCGGTTTTTTTCAATACGGTGGCCATGATTACGCCCTCTCCCCATTAATTGATACCGGCGGGAAGGGGTAGCGTTCGCCCCGTTCAACCCAATCCATAAAGTCGGCGCGCGCGCCGGGAAAATTAATCAGCGTCCAGCCGACCATGCCTTTGTTACCGCCATGGATCGGGTCGCTGAAGAAGCCTTCGCGGGTGTTCTGCAGCAGATAGGTGAAGAACAGCGAAGCCGGTAGCTGTTTGAACTCGGCTTTGCCCGATTCCCACAGGCCGAGCGCCTCGTCCTGCTGCTCGCTGCTCAGTTCAGCAAAGGTCTTGTGATACTTGTCCTGACACCAGGCCTCGGCATCGGCGATCCCGAGGTTATAGATCTGTTTGGGCACCAGCGGCAGCTGATAGCCCATCTCTTTCGGCACGTCGGGGTTGAAGGGCCCCTGCATATACCAGATGGAGCCGGTGGCGTAAGGGGTATTGAGCTGGCGGTCAATAAACTCCGGCACGCCGGCCTCTTTAGCGCCGGGGCCAAGTTCATCCGCCGGGATTAAGCGAGCGACAGCGGCGTTGATAAACGCCCACTCACGATCGTTGAAGAACTGCGGCTTCCAGTCGCTGGCCGCCGCCGTGTTCCCGGAGGCTGGCTCTGAAGCGGGGGCCGCCTGCGCGGTCGCGCTGGTGGCCACGCCAATGGCCCCTGCTCCCGCGCCGCCGATCACCACCGTCGGGATCAGCGCCATCGATTTCACCAGGAAATCACGCCTGGAATTGTTAGTTTTCTCGCTCGACATCATCACATTCCTGTCATTGAAAATTACTGTTTTTGTCGCTGACAAAACCAGTGAATGTCGTGCTGGAACCGATACCATTGCGCTTTTAAACCGCTTAGCGTCTGGCCCGGACCGGCAAGTCGGATAAAACATCGCCAGAGGCGATATCATTTATAGGGTTATCGTTTGGATAGTAGACGATTCTCAACGAAACGCGGGAAATCGGAGAGAAATTCACCGGAATGTCATCGTGAGAAGGGTGCTGCCATAACCTTGAGGCGGTAAACCGGCGGCGTTCACACCGCGCTGAGCTTACCCATGCGCCAAAAAAGAGTGACTTGTATCACAAATGTTATTTTTTGTTTATGGTACATGGCAGATTAAACGTCTGTAAATACTCGTATTAGGAATAATTAAACATTTTGAGCTGTTAAAAAAGTTACTACCCGTTGTTAACTATTTTGCATCTATTTCCCGGCTAACGCGTTCGGCTGGCGATACCCCGTCCACAGGAGAAGAGAAGAGATGTTCGATCATGTGAAATTCGGCGTCAGCGACTATGCCGCCAGCAAAGCGTTCTTTTTACAGGCTCTGGCCCCGCTTGGCGTAACGCTGGTCGATGAAGGCGAGCCGACCTACGGCGCAGAGCTGGCCGGCAGCGGCGATGTCTCTTTGTGTCTCTATCAAAGTGCGGACAACCCTGCGCCGCTGCATATCGCCTTTCGCGCCGACAGCCGCGAGCAGGTAGACGCTTTCTGGCAGGCGGCGCTGGCCGCCGGAGGAAAGGACAACGGCGCGCCGGGGTTACGGCCCAACTACCACGCCGGGTACTACGCCGCCTTTGTGATCGCGCCAGACGGGCACAATATTGAAGCCGTGTGCCATCTGGCGTCTTAACAAACGGTTACCGCTGCGGAAAAATCCACACATCCTCCGCCGGAAGCGTCAGATGGCAGTGTTCAGCATCGCGCAGCGCGGTTCCGTAGGCGCGTAGCGGAAAGTCGTCGCCCTCGGTGCGGAACAGGTACTCCCAGCGGTCGCCGAGGTACATGCTGGTCAGCAGCGGTAGCTGGAGACTGTTATCCTGCGCCGCGCCGTCAAGACGCAGGCGCTCGACGCGGATCACCGCCGTCGCCGGCTCGCCGACGCTGACCCCCTCGCCCGCTCGCCCCCACAGGCTCCAGCTGGCGCCTTCGATACGCGCCCTGCCGTTCTCCAGCGCCATCACCTTGCCGTGCAGGCGGTTATTGCTGCCCATAAACTCGGCGGCGAACAGCGTCGCCGGGCTGCCGTACATCTCCTGCGGCGTCCCCTGCTGCTCGATGACGCCATTGTTCAGCAGCAGAATACGATCGGAGATGGCCATCGCTTCATTTTGATCGTGGGTGACCATCAGCGCCGAGAGGCCCAGCTTGATGATCAGCTCGCGCAGAAACACCCGCGCCTCCTCGCGCAGCTTGGCGTCGAGGTTAGAGAGCGGCTCATCCAGCAGGATCACCGGCGGGTTGTAGACCAGCGCCCGGCCAATGGCCACCCGCTGCTGTTGGCCGCCGGAGAGCTGGTGCGGATGGCGGTTGCCAAGATGCCCCAGCCCCAGCTGATCCAGCACGCCCTGCACCCGCTCCTTTATCTCCCCGGCGGCGACTTTACGCAGCTTCAGCGGATAGGCCACGTTGTCGAACACCGTTTTGTGCGGCCACAGGGCATAGGACTGGAACACCAGGCCGAGGTTACGCTCTTCGGCCGGGATTTCGCTGCGCGGCGTGCCGTCGTACACCGTGCGGTTGCCGATGGCGATCCGTCCGCTCGTCGGCTTCTCCAGCCCGGCCACCGCCCGCAGCAGCGTGGTTTTGCCGCTTCCCGAAGGCCCCAGCAGCGACACCACCTCTCCCCGGCCGAGCGTCATCGACACGCCTTTCAGCACCGGGTTGTCGCCATAGGTGAGATGCAGATTTTCAACCGATAACTCAATCATGTAATTTCACTCCAAAGCGCAGGGCGATGCCAAGGCCAATCACCACCAGCAGAATATTGATAAAGGAGAGCGCCGCGACGATATCGATGGCCCCCGCCGCCCACAGCGACACCAGCATCGAGCCGATGGTTTCGGTACCCGGCGACAGCAGATAGACGCCGGTGGAATATTCGCGCTCAAAGATCAGAAACATCAGCAGCCAGGAGCCAATCAGCCCATAGCGCGACAGCGGGACGGTGACGTGGCGGGTGATCTGCCCCCGCGAGGCGCCGGTGCTGCGCGCCGCCTCCTCCAGCTCCGGTCCCACCTGCAGCAGCGTCGAGGAGATGAGCCGCAGGCCATAGGCCATCCATACCACGGTGTAGGCCAGCCAGACGCTGAAGATGGTATTGCGCAGCGCGCGCAGCTGCACGATAAGGTGCTCCCGCAGCCAGTCCGCCACCGGCAGCGCCGAGAGCCAGCCATGCTTCAGCGACTGATCGAGCCACATCGGCACAAACAGGAACACCCACAGGAAGGCCAGACCGGCCAGCAGCCCCGGCACCGCGCGCGGGACCAGCACGCTGTAGTCAAGAAAGCGGGTGACGTTGTCCGCTTTGCGGTGCATGGCGATGCCGACAAACAGATAGCAGATCACCGCCAGCGCGCCGCCGACGATGCCGATAGCCATCGAGTTGACGATCGCCCGCAGCAGGTTGGGCTGCTGCCAGATATTGTGGAACGTCGTCAGCGACAGCTCGTCCCACAGCGACACGCCGACGCCCCAGTTGGAGATAAAGGCGCGCAGCGCCACGCCGAGCAGCGGCACGCCGATGGTCACCGTCAGCCAGGCCACCACCACCGCCCCGGCCACCCAGCGCCATTTGCCCAGCGGCAGCGCCCGCGCCTGCGACGCCTTGCCCTTCATGGTGACAAAGCGGTTGGCGGTGCGCATCAGCCGACGCTGGAGCATGACCAGCGGGATGGTGATGCAGATCAGCACCACCGCCACCGCCGCCATCAGATGGTAGGAGGGGGTGCCAAGCTTATTGGTCAGCTTGTAGAGATAGGTCGCCAGCACCATGTTGCCCTCGGGGTCGCCCAGCACCAGCATCAGACCGAAGACTTCCAGACCAAGGAAAAAGAGCAGCACGCAGGCGTAAAGAATGGAGGGCCGCACCATTGGCAGACTCACCGAAGTCATCACCTGCAGCGGCGTGGCGCCGACGGTGCGCGCCGCCTCTTCCACGTCCGAGCCGACGCTGCGCAGCGCCGAGGAGATATAGAGATAGGCGTGCGGCACGTGGGTTAAGCCGGCGATGACCACAATGCTGAACATCGAGTAGATATTCCA
The DNA here is from genome assembly GCF_030128585.1 of Klebsiella sp. K5-204. Classification (NCBI taxonomy): domain Bacteria; kingdom Pseudomonadati; phylum Pseudomonadota; class Gammaproteobacteria; order Enterobacterales; family Enterobacteriaceae; genus Klebsiella; species Klebsiella sp. K5-204. Next base: position 525,248 of record NZ_JAKUZS010000002.1, on the reverse strand, counting down.
CGGCACAAAGCCGATCAGCTGCTGCGCCCACTGGGAAAAGAAGCCTACCGGCCCGGCGGCCACCACGTAGCCAAAGCCCAGCACCATCGGCGAGACGAAGATCGGCACCAGGATCAGCGGCTCAATGAACCGTCGGCCGGGTAAATCGGTGCGTACCATCAGAAAGGCCAAAATACCGCCCAGCGGAATGGCGATAATCACCAGGCCAAAGGCCAGAATAAACCCTGACCTTAACGCCAGATAAAAATCCGGGTCGGTAAAAATAAAGGCGAAGGCTTCCAGACTCCAGGATTTGGAGCGGGAAAAGAACGGCGCGGAGAGAAAACTCTGCACCACAATAAATAACAGCGGGACGTAAATCACCAGCGCCGTGATGCACACCACCACGCCGCGCGGCAGCCCCTGCCACTTTCTGCGTAATACATTCATGGTTCATCCCTTTGGTCAGGTGAATAAACCCGCCGGGTGTGAATAAGGGACATCGGCGATGCCCCGGGGGAGGATTATTTCGCGGCGGCGCTGCGCCATTGTTTAATAAACTGCAGACGTTTTTGCGGCTGTAAATAATCCAGCAGCGTTTCGTTGACCGGGATCGGTTTTAACGCTTTGCCCAGCAGCGTGGTCATGCCGTCGATATCATTTTTGCCTTCAATATCGCGACGAAGAGAGGGAATATCCGCCTGGCTGGCGAGGATCTGTTGGCCTTTTTCCGACAGGACATAATCCAGCCACAATTTCGCCGCATTGGGATGTTCGCTCTCCTGGCTAATAAACGAGACGCGGGAGAGCACCAGCACGTAATCTTTCGGATAGGCGATGCCTAAAGAGGGATCGTTTTTCGCCCGCGCTTCGGCATAGGAGCCAAGAATGTTATAGCCGATCAGGTTTTCGCCAGAGGAGACACGCTCCATCATCGTGCCGGTGGAAGACTGCACCGTCAGGCCGCCTTTAGCGATATTCGCCAGGTCGGTAAAATAGTTTGCGTCGGCCTGGCTGTCCTGGACCGCCAGCATAAAGCCGAGGCCCGATTTTTCGATATCGTAGGTGGTGACTTTGCCTTTAAATTTATCGGCCTGGCTGGCGATCAATTTGGCCAGCGCGGTGTGCGAGTCCGGCACCTCATTCTGCGGGATCAGCCGTTTGTTATAGATAAATACCACCGGCTCGTAGGTGGTGCCATAGGCTTTCTGCTGCCACACCGCCCAGTCGGGTAATTGCTTCACCTCCGGCGAGGCATATTGTTCCGCGTACTCGGTGGCTAATTTCAGCGCGGTATCCATCGATGAGCTCCACACCACGTCCCCGCTGCCGCCCCCGGCGGCCTGCTCGCTGATATAGCGGTTATACAGCTCGGTGCTGTTCATGTCGTTATATTCGACTTTTACGCCCGGATATTGCGCTTCAAATCCTTTAATTAACGGCCCGGCCGCTTTGGTATCGGTTGTGGAATAGATCACCACCTTGCCCTCTTGGACGGCGGCATCAACCGTTTTTTGATAATCCGCCGGATAGCCCGCAGGCACCTCCGCCCAGGCGGCACAGGCGAAAACGGCCGTCAGTGAAACCACTAAACCACTTATTTTCTTATACATGATACCAACCTTTAATCATCAATTAATAAACACAAATTTAACATATAGTGGTATCAGCTCCCCTTGCAACGCCGGGGCTGGCTTTTTTCTGGCTTTTGTGACAGTGGCAGAATTTAAAAATGTGGTGTTTATGACGTTAATTAAAACGCGATCCCGGACCGGTTTTTTATCGTCTGTCGTATAACGCAGGCGCTGGCGCAGTGGCCTGTCGCCGGGAGAGTCCGCCCTTGACCTTCTGCGCCGGGCGGCGCAGCATAAAACGGCAAACATAACAAAATAACAACAGACTACAGGAGAGAATCAGTGCCAACAGGACACCGCTTTCTGGCGACGGATCTGCATCAGTTTGTCGTCTCACTGTTTACCCATCTCGGCAGCCGCTCAGAAGAAGCGACGCTGGTCGCCGACCATCTGATCGCCGCCAACCTGGCCGGGCATGACTCCCATGGCGTCGGGATGATCCCAAGCTATGTCAAATCCCACGCCGGCGGCTTTCTGCAGCTCAACCGCCACGCCACGGTCACCAAAGACGCCGGCGCCGTGGTCACCCTCGACGGCAACGCCGGCTTCGGCCAGGTGGTCGCCCACGAAGCGATGCAGTTAGGCATCGAAAAGGCGAAGCAGCACGGCATGGCGGCTATCGCCCTGCGCAATGCGCATCACGTCGGACGCATCGGCTACTGGGCGGAGCAGTGCGCCGCCGCCGGGCTGATCTCCATTCACTTCGTCAGCGTGATCGGCGACCCGATGGTCGCCCCGTTCCGCGGAAAAGACAGCCGCTTCGGCACTAACCCGCTGTGCGTGGTGTTTCCCCGCGCGGGCCATCCGCCGCTGCTGCTGGACTACGCCACCAGCGCCATCGCCTTTGGTAAAACCCGCGTCGCCTGGCACAAAGGAGAAGCCGTGGCGCCCGGCTGCCTGATCGACGCCCAGGGGCTGCCCACCACCGACCCGGCGGTGATGCAGACCTCGCCGCTGGGCGCCCTGCTCACCTTCGCCCAGCACAAAGGCTATGCCCTGGCGACACTGTGCGAAGTGCTCGGCGGCGCGCTCTCCGGGGGGCAAACCACCCATCAGGAAAGCCTGCAGACCAGCGTCGACGCCATCTTTAACTGCATGACCACCGTGATCCTGCGCCCGGACGCGTTCGATGCCCCGGACAGCCAGGCGCAGACGGAGGCCTTTATCGCATGGTGTAAACAGTCGCCGCACGATCCCGATGCCCCGGTGCTGGCCCCCGGCGAATGGGAGGCCGCCAACCGCGAAGCGCGTCTGGCCGAGGGGATCCCGCTGGATGCGGGCAGCTGGCAGGCAATCTGCGCCGCCGCGCGCGACGTCGGCCTGAGCGAGTCGCATATCGCCCGCTGCCGCCCTCTCGCGTAGCGGCATTATCCCCTGCAGAGCGTCTGACGTCGGCGCCCTGCGTCATCGTCATTAGTGACGAGGTCACGCTCCCGTCATCCTTCTCCTGTTATTTTTCATTGTAAATCAATATATTAAAATCTGGCACGAGACCTGCATAGCGCAGCGGGCCTGCGTCCGCATCACCACCAGGCGATACCGCGATCGTTGCCCGTCGGGCCCGACGCGACAGCGATCCTCTGTTCACTGTTAACAGGTCTGTTACTGATGAAAAAAATCACGAGCGTGTGCCCCTACTGCGGGGCGGGTTGCAAACTTAAACTGGTTGTCGACAACAATAAAATCATTCGCGCGGAAGCCGCCGACGGCGTCACCAACCAGAACCAGCTGTGCCTGAAAGGCTATTACGGCTGGGATTTTCTGAACGACACGCAGCTCCTGACGCCCCGTCTTAAACAACCAATGATCCGCTACCAGAAAGGCGGCGCCTTTACGCCGGTCAGCTGGCAGGAGGCGATTCGCTATACCGCCAGCAAGCTCAGGGAGATCAAAGAGAAGCATGGCCCGCGCGCCATCATGACCACCGGCTCCTCGCGCGGCACCGGCAACGAAACCAACTATGTGATGCAAAAGTTCGCCCGCGCGGTGCTGAACACCAACAACGTCGACTGCTGCGCCCGCGTCTGCCATGGCCCTTCCGTCGCCGGGCTGCAGCAGGCGCTGGGCAACGGGGCGATGAGCAACTCGATAAGCGACATCGAAAACTCGAAGTGCCTGTTGGTCTTTGGCTACAACTGCGCCGACTCCCATCCCATCGTCGCCCGCCGGGTGATCAAAGCCCGGGAAAACGGCGCTAAAATCATCGTCTGCGATCCGCGACGCATTGAAACCGCACGCATAGCCGACCGTCATCTGCAGCTTAACAACGGCAGCAACATGGCGCTGGTGAACGCCTTCGGCTATGTATTGCTGGAAGAAGAGCTGTACAACAAAGCCTATGTCGAACGCTATACCGAAGGGCTGGACGCCTACCGCGAGGCGGTGAAAGATTACGCCCCGGAAGCAGTGGAAGGGATTGTCGGGGTCAGCGCGCAGGCGATCCGCGAGGCAATGCGCATGTTTGCCGCCGCCCCTTCCGCCACCATTATGTGGGGCATGGGGGTCACCCAGTTTGGCCAGGCGGTGGACGTGGTGCGCGGCCTGGCAAGCCTGGCGCTGCTCACCGGCAACCTGGGACGGGCGAACGTCGGCGTTGGCCCGGTCCGTGGGCAAAACAATGTACAGGGCGCCTGCGATATGGGCGTGCTGCCGAACCTGTTCCCCGGCTATCAGGAGGTCACCGACCCGGCCGTGCGGGCGAAATTCGCCGCCGCCTGGGGGATCGACCCGGCGCAGATGGATGACCAGGTCGGCACCCGCATCACCGAGGTGCCGCATAAGGCGCTGACGGGCGAGATCAAAGCCTACTACATCATGGGCGAAGATCCGCTGCAGACCGAAGCCGACCTCGGCCTGGTGCGCAAAGGCATCGAGGCGCTGGACTTCGTGGTGGTGCAGGATATCTTCATGACCAAAACGGCGGAGATTGCCGATGTCCTGCTGCCGGCCACCTCCTGGGGCGAGCACGGCGGCGTCTTCACCTGCGCCGACCGCGGGTTTCAGCGGTTTGAACAGGCGATCCCGCCGGCGGGGAATGTGAAGCGCGACTGGGAGATCATCAGTCTGCTGGCCAGCGAAATGGGCTATCCGATGCACTATGAGAGCAACCAGCAGATCTGGGACGAGATGCGCGAGCTCTGCCCGCTGTTCTACGGCGTGACCTGGGAGAAAATGGGCGATATGGGCCATGTTCAGTGGCCATGCCCGACCCTCGACCACCCCGGCACGCCGTGGCTGTATAAAGACAACCGCTTCGACACCCCATCAGGTAAAGGGCAGCTGTTCGCCACCGCCTGGCGCGCGCCGGCGGAGCGTCCGGATGATGAATGGCCGCTGGTGCTCTGCACAGTGCGGGAGGTGGGGCACTACTCCTGCCGCTCGATGACCGGCAACTGCGCCGCGCTGCAGTCGCTGGCCGACGAGCCGGGACGGGTGCAGATGAATCCCGTGGATGCGCAACGGCTGGGGATCGCCGACAAACAGCTGGTGTGGGTAAGCTCCCGGCGCGGAAAGGTCATCACCCGCGCCGACCTCAGCGATCGCATCAACCCGGGCGCGGTCTATATGACCTATCAGTGGTGGGTGGGCGCCTGTAATGAGCTGACCCAGGATAACCTGGACCCAATCTCCAAAACGCCGGAGACCAAATACTGTGCGGTGAAAGTGGAAGCGATTGCCGACCAGCAGTGGGCGGAGCGCTATGCCTGGACCGCCTACAGCGACATGAAGGCGCGACTGAAAGCCGCCGCCGACGTCTGACCTCAGGGAGCGCGCGCGCTCCCTTCCCTCCTGCCGCTGCCGGCGGGTTACGCCGCCGGCAGCTGTTTCTCCACCAGCGCCACCCACATCGCCACCCCGTGGCTAATCAGCGCGTCGTTAAAGTCATAGCTGGCGTTATGCAACGGCTTCGACGGCGTTTCACCATCGGTGCCGATCCAGAAATAGGCCCCCGGACAGACCTCCAGCATGCAGGCAAAATCCTCAGAGGCCATCGACGGCGCCTGGTTCCAGCGCACCACCTCCGCGCCGAGGGTGGCGACCGCCACCTCGCGCAGCAGCTGCGCCTGCGGCGCATGGTTTTTGGTCACCGGATACCCGGGAAACCAGCTAATCTCGCCCCGGACATCGGACACCTGAGGCTGGGTGGCCACATAGCTTTCGATAAGCTCCCGCACGCGGGCGCGAACGCGATTGCTCAGGCAGCGGAAGGTGCCGCGCAGCACCACGGTGTCCGGCAGGACGTTGATCGCCTCGCCGCCGTTTATCTGGGTGATGCTGACCACCGCGGAATCCTGTGGCGACAGGCGACGGGAGGGGATGGTCTGCAGCGCCATAATCAACTGTGCCGCGGCGACGATGGGATCGGCCCCGCTCTCCGGCATCGCCGCATGGCAACTTTTGCCGCGCAGGGTGATCTCGAAGGCGTCGAGGGAAGCCATCATCGCGCCATCGCTGAGCGCCACTTCGCCGAGGGGGATCCCCGGCCAGTTATGCAGCGCGTAAATCGCATCCATCGGGAAGCGTTCGAATAACCCCTCTTCCACCATTTTGCGCGCGCCGCCAAGGTTCTCTTCCGCCGGCTGGAAGACAAAGTGGACGGTACCGCTGAACTGGCGGGTCTGCGCCAGATGGGCCGCGGCCGCCAGCAGCATCGCGGTGTGGCCATCGTGGCCGCAGGCGTGCATTACCCCGGCGCGGCGCGAACGGTAGCTGACGCTCCCCAGCTCGGTGATCGGCAGGGCGTCCATATCGGCGCGCAGGCCGATGACCGGCCCGGGGCCGTTTTCCAGCGTCGCCACGACGCCGGTGCCGGCCAGCCCGCGATGAACCTGCAGGCCAAACGAGACCAGCAGCTCGGCGACGCGGCGCGAGGTCTCCTGCTCCTGATATCCGAGCTCAGGCGCGGCGTGAAACTCACGTCGCCAGCCTGTGGCTTCGGCGATCAGTGACGGCGATACGGCCATGTATTACTCCTTTCCTGCATAGCGTAATGCTGAATAATTGGGTCATGCGTTGCGTTTTTCCCCGTCGCTCACCGGCGCCGGGTCGCTGCCGCTCCCTCCGTTATATCCTGTCGTTAACACGCTGACAACGTCACGAAATGCGGCGGCGGCGCGGCGTACACGCCAGCCGCCGCCGGGCGGACCTTTTTTGGTAGTGATTTCAACGGTGACAACGGCCAGGCGATTAATTATTATGCAACTCAGGACGGCAATTTGCCGAAGGATTCACTACTGACCTCTCCGTCATCGGAAATAAAATGTTTAACCCAGACCAGAATCGTCTTGCCCCCACGCTGGCGATGATCATGGCCGCGTCGCTCGTGGGATTTATCACCGGCTATACGGTGCCGTTAATCAGTCTTGAGCTGGCGCAGCAGCAGGTTGCGCCGCTGTACGTCGGCCTGCTGGCCGCCCTGCCGCCCGCCGGTATGATGATCTCCTCTTTCCTCTCTCCTGCGCTGTGCCGGCGCGTTGAAATGGGCGTACTGCTGAGCGGCAGTCTGATCCTGCTGGCGCTGGCGACCATCGCCTCATGCATGACCACCGATATGACGCTGCTTCTGCTGCCGCGCCTGCTGACCGGCCTGGCCTCCGGGGTCATTATCGTACTGGGCGAAAGCTGGATCACCGGCGGCGCGGCGGGCAGCCAGCGCGCCACCCTCACCGGCATCTACGCCTCGGCCTTTACCGGCTGTCAGCTGGCCGGACCGCTGCTGATCTCCGTCGGCCCCGCCTGGCAGGCCTCGGCGCTGATGGCGATCGTCGCGGTCACCGCCGTCTGCCTGCTGATGCTGCGCCATCTGCCCACCGGCACCCGCGAAAGCCTTGGGGAGCGCGCCAGCTGGCGCAGCCTCGGCGCCTTCCTGCCGGTACTGGCCTCCGGGGTCTTCTGCTTCGCCTTCTTCGACGCCAGCATCCTCGCCCTGCTGCCCCTGTACGGCATGGACAAGGGGCTTAATGAAGGAATGGCGGTGCTGCTGGTGACCGTGGTGCTTACCGGGGATGCGATGTTCCAGACCCCGCTCGGCTGGCTGGCCGACCGGGTCGGCATTCGCCGCGTGCATCTGGCCTGCGCGGTGGTCTTCAGCCTGTCGCTGCTGGCCCTGCCGCTGATGCTCGGCTCACGCATTCAGCTGATGGCCATTTGTCTGCTGCTGGGCGCCGCGGCGGGGGCGCTGTATACCCTGTCGCTGGTGCGGGCGGGGAAAACCTTTAGCGGACAGAAGCTGATTATGATTAACGCCCTGTTCGGCTTTTTCTGGTCCGCCGGCAGCGTTGCCGGGCCGGTAGTCAGCGGCATGCTGATCGGCATCACCGGCTACGATGGCCTGATCGCCACCCTGGTGGCCAGCGGCGGGCTGTTCCTGCTGATCCAGTGTCTGTGTAAAAACGAGAAAACCCTGCTCGCCAGCGAGCAGGAAGAGGACATGGACGAAGCGACGGAGTCCGCGCAGTAGTCCTGACGGGCTGGCCTGGCGCCAGCCTTTTTTATGGCCCTTACCGGAGGGCATCCTGTTTTTGCTGGCTCACTGCTGTTAACCATTGCCGGCCCCCCTGCCAGGAGGACATTCCATGGAAAGCAATACCTTACATCGTGGCAGATTGATCGATCATATTCTGCTGGTTGTCGAAGACTTTGAGGCAAGCAAAAACTTCTATACCGCCGTACTGTCGGCGCTGGAGATCCCGGCGATCGCCAGCGCCAATGAATACTTGCTGGCCGACGAACTGGTGGTGGCCTCACGCCACAGCCCGGAGGCCGCCGGGAAACTGACTGGGCGCCACCATCTGGCGTTCCAGGCCAGAGATCGCCACATGGTGGACGCTTTTTACCATGCGGCGCTGACCCATGGCGGACGCGATAACGGCGCGCCTGGCGAACGACACTATCATTCTGGCTACTATGCCGCTTTTGTGCTGGATCCGCAGGGGAATAATATTGAGGCGGTGTACCATGGCGAGGCTGAGCGCAGCGCCGGGTCTGTTGCCATCCGCTTCACGCAGTAAGCGGGCGAAAGTCACCTTTTGCCCGCAACAGGAGGACACTATGTTTTCATACATTATGCTGGGAACGAACGATCTACCACGCGCCATCGAGTTCTATGACCCGTTAATGGCATTGCTGGGGCACGCCAAAGCCGGCCGTAACGAACAAGGCGCCTCATGGGGCACCTTCAACGGCAACCAGACCTGCGGGCTGTGCGTGGGCGTCCCCTTTGATCAGCAGCCTGCCGGGGTGGGCAATGGAACGATGGTGGCGCTTAACGCCCGCTCCGTCGAACATATTGCGGAACTGCATGCCCTCGCCCTGCAACTCGGCGGACGTGACGAAGGCGCGCCCGGTCACCGTCCGCAGTATGGCGACGGCTTTCACAGCGCCTACGTCCGCGATCCCGACGGCAATAAGCTGGCGTTTGTTTATTATGCGTCGGCAGCTTGAATGGCTGCTGCGGAAGTGCCTTTTTCAGGCAGTAATGAGTAATTCAGGACGGCCGACTTCGCCGTCCTGATTTCATTGAGAATAACGAAAAACCGCGGTTAAAGCGCTACGGCTTATCTTCCCGACGAGTTATCTACAGCGAAGTGATAACGTAATCCGGCGTCGCGCATACAGCGTTTCCGCCGCCAGCTGAAAATGACATTCCATCTCCCTCAGCTTTTTCGTCTTGAGCTGTTTTACTGGAATACCTTTGATCTGCCCTGTCGCGACCAACCACCGGATATCAGCCGTACTCAGCTTGAGCTGCTTTTTCAGTATTGATAGCAGGCTGACGCGAAAAGGCTGAAGGACCCGAACGCGCACCATTATTTGCGGGCAAGCCATCAACCTGACCGACCAATGCTCCTGAATACGAAAATCAGGTTGCCCCGACGGCTCGGCGCCGTTGCGCTTCAGCGTCGCGAAGTCAGCGGCATAATAGCGAACCATGGCAGCATCGTTCTGCCTCAGACGCTGAAGCCGTTCGCGGTTAATCTTGCTGACGTGCAGCCTGGAAAACAGGGCGATATTCCAGGTGTAATCGCAGTGCGTGCATTTATAGATGCTCCAGATATCCAGCAGCTTCTTTTGCGAATTCACCCGGATGGCGCCGGAAGGGGCGAAGTCGCGTTTTACATTGCAGGAGGGGCAGCGTTTGGCAATGTGCTGATACCCCACGGGCGTGACCGTCCATGTAACTGTCATAACGTACCTTTTTTAACCCATACGAAACCGAGTCCGTCATTAACGGACCATGATTTTTGGCGTATGAAAAATAGTTAGTCGCTATTTTTCAGTGGGTTAAAAAAAGATTTCCAACGTTATATTCCTGGTGAAGCCCAAAGCGATACCCGGAGATTAACAAAGGAGTCGTCACGGGATTTATGAGTTCAGTCAATGTTTGTACTGATGATGAAAAACATCATCAATATATCTGACAACACTCAGCGGGCTGGCCTGGCGCCAGCCCGCTCGGTTTACAGCACCTTGCTGAGGAACGCGGCGGTGCGTGGGTTGCTCGGCGCGCTAAAGATCTGCCCCGGCTTGCCCTCTTCCTGAATCACGCCCTGGTCGATGAAGATCACCCGGTCGGCCACTTCGCGGGCAAAGCCCATTTCGTGGGTCACGATCACCATGGTCATCCCCTCGCTGGCGAGGTTTTTCATCACCTCCAGCACGTCGCCCACCAGCTCCGGATCCAGCGCCGAGGTGGGCTCATCGAACAGCATAATCGACGGCTTCATCGCCAGCGCGCGGGCAATCGCGACGCGCTGCTGCTGGCCGCCGGACAGACTCGAGGGCCAGGCGTCGCGCTTATCGCTTAAGCCCACCTTCGCCAGCAAGGCTTCCGCCAGGTCGACCGCCTGCTGGCGCGGCATATTGCGCAGATTCATGGGCGCCATAATCAGGTTTTCCAGCACCGTCATGTGCGGGAACAGGTTAAAGCGCTGGAACACCATGCCGACGCTTTCGCGCATCTTGTTGAGGTCGGTAGTGCGGTCGTGGGCGGCAAAGCCGTTGACCACCACCTCGCCTTCGCTGACCGTCTCGAGGGCGTTCATACAGCGCAGAAAGGTACTTTTCCCCGATCCGGAGGGGCCGATGATGCACACCACTTCCTGCGGTTTAATGTCGCAGCTGATGCCGCGCAGCACGTGGCTGTCGCCGAAGCGCTTATGTAAGTTATTAATGTGAATCACTTTTGCCAAACCTCTTTTCCAGACGGTTAACCAGCTGCGCCAGCAGGAAGGTGATCACCCAGTAGACCAGGGAGATGGTCAGGTAGGGTTCCCAGTAGGTGGCGTAGGCGCCGGAGACGGTGCGCGCGGCGTAGGCCAGATCGGCCAGGCCTATCGCCGAGGCCAGCGACGAGTCTTTGACTATGGCGATGGCGTTGTTGCCCAGCGGCGGCAGAATGCGGCGAAACGCCTGGGGCAGGATCACCTTGCGCATGGTTTTCCACCACGGCATGCCCAGCGCGCGGGAGGCCTCCATCTGCCCTTTGTCGATCGACTGGATGCCGGCGCGGAAAATCTCCGACACATAGGCGCCAGCGTTAAGGGTGATCGCCACAATGCAGGAGAGGAACGCCCCGTAGCTGGCGCGCAGCTCGCGGGCAAAGTCGGCGCTCATCAGGCCGCTGGTCACCAGCAGGCCGTCGCGCGGGTTAATAAACAGCGGCACCAGCGCAAAGTGCACCACCATGATCTGCACGAACAGCGGCGTACCGCGGAAGGCGCTAACGTAAAAGCGCACCGGAAACTGCACCAGGTAGCGGAGAATATATTTCCATGGCCCGTGCTCGGCCTTCGCCATCCGTCCGAGACCGAGGGTTAACCCCCACAGCGTCCCGAGGATCACGCAGATAATGGTACATTTAATCGTCATCAGGGCGCCGTCCACAAACAGCGGGCCGTACTCCTCGATGATCTCCCAACGGAATCCCGTCATAGTCCTTCCCTAAAAAATACGGCTATCGCCTGGGCGATAGCCGTGGTCACTGAAAAAGGTGGGTTATTGCGCTGGCAGCGTCGGCACGTTGTCGTCGAACCAGGTTTTATAGATTTTGGCGTAAGTGCCGTCGGCAACAATCTTCTGCAGACCGGCGTTGATTTTGCCCAGCAGTTCGCTGTTGCCTTTCGCCACCGCGATACCGAAATACTGGCGTTCAAATTTGGCATCCGGCACCAGCTTGAACTGCTTCTCCGGGTGCTGCTTGATGTAGTACTTCACCACCCCGACGTCACCCACCGCGGCGCTGACGCCGTCCTCGAACAGCTCCTGGAGCATCAGCGGGGTATTGTCGAAGCGCTTGATCGCCGTGCTGTTTTTGCCCAGTACCTCAGAGACCACGATATCGCCGGTGCTGGAGTTCACCACCCCGACCTTCTCGTTTTTCAGGGCCGCGAGGGAATCGACCTGCGAATCCTGGGCGACGACGATAGACTGCTCGGCCGGGAAGTACGGCGCGGAGAAATCGACCATCTGTTTGCGTTTATCGGTGATGGTGATCCCGGAGATGATGATGTCGCGGTCGCCGGTGTTCAGCGTGGCGAAGATACCTTCCCATGGGGTATTGACCAGTTTGACGTCAAAGCCTTCGGCTTTGGCGATGGCTTTGATGATGTCGATATCAAAACCTTCCAGCTGTTTCTGGCTGTTTTCAAATTCAAATGGCCGGTAGGTGCCGCCGGAGCCGACGGTGTAGGTTTCCGCAGCCGCCTGTCCGGCTGCCGTCAGCGCGGCCATCATGAAACACGCTTTGAGCAAATTCTTAACCATGAGATATCCTTTTTATGCATTTATTTTGCATAAAAATACACACACTTACTTTTGTATGCAACCGGAAACCTTCCCGCTGGTGAATTATCTTATCAACTGGTCCGTTTACCGCCGGATTTACCGATGGCCCGGTGCAGGTCGTTGATTCGCTTCAGGGATTTCACCGTTTTTTGTGGCGTGGTCGAGGCCACCGACAGGACAATCATCTCCAGACAGACCAGCACCGTGCCGTGCAGCGGCATCCGGCTACTGTCCCCGCCGCGCGGGACGTCGATCACCACCTGCGCCTCCTGACTGAAGCGCGAGTCCACCGCCTGGGTCAGCAGGATGGTCGGAATACCCAGCCGCTTCGCCTCGCGCAGGGTGGTCATCCCTTCGCGATGGGGGGATTTTTGCCCCATCATGATCAGCACATCGCCGCGCTGCAGGCCGATAAGCTGTTCGGCGAGGCTAAAGCCCGTGCGGTTCATCACGTAAGCCGGCAGGCCAATGCGGCTGAACAGCCGGGCGGTGTACTCGGCGAGGATCCCCGAGGCGCCGATGCCGAAGATCCCCACCTGGCGCGCGTCGCTGAGCAACGCCACCGCCTGGGCCACCGCCGCGCGGTTGTCGGCCCGCGACAGGACCTCGCAGACCCGCTGGTGCCCTTCAAGCACAAAATCAATACTGGAATTGACGTCGCTGGCGAGTGCGGTGACCGTCGAGCGCATCTTTTCCGCCGAGGTGACCGAGGTGCCGAACCAGCGCTCCATAGTCTGCTTAAGCTCGCGCAGCCCGGCGAAGCCCAGCGCCTGGATGGCGCGCACCACCGTGGCGTCAGAGGTCTGGGTCGCGGTGGCGATCTCCATCGCCGTCTGCTCCAGCACCACCTCGCGGTTGTCGTTGATATAGCTGACCACGGCCCGCAGGCGGGGAGAGAGCTGATGCGCCCGGGCGCGATAGCGTTCGCCGAACAGGTCGACCCGCCCCTTCTCTTTTTTCACCGCGCTTTTCATTTGGCCAGCGCCGGGATCGGCCTGCCGGTAATATGCGACTGCACCTGGGCCACCATCAGAGAGAGCGCGGCGTAGGAGTTGGAGATCACCTCCTCCCGCGGCAGCAAAATATAGCGCCCGGTGCGGCAGGCGCGCATAAAGTCGCACCAGCCGGGCATCACCCCTTCCATCGCCCGCAGCTCATCCTGCGGCTTACCGCCGGTATCCGACCGCCAGGTGGCGAAGACAAAATCGGCGTCCAGCTCCGGCAGCTGTTCCGCGCTGACGTCAATTCGCTGGCCGTCGGGGATCCGCTCAATCAACGGCGGAAAGCGGAACCCGGCGTCGCGCAGCACCCGGCCCAGCGCGTGGTAAGAATGATGCACCGTGACCTTGCCGTTGTTCGCCTGGATCACCGAGACGCTGTACTGCGACGGGTTAACCATCGCTTTCAGCTGCTTGATTTGCTCCTGATAGCGGCGCTCGAGGATCGCCAGCCGCGGCTGGGTGCCGGTCAGCTGCGCCAGCTTGCGGTAAATCTCCGGGGCGCTGCCCTGCAGATGGTCGATGCTCACCGTCGGGGCAATCTTCTCCAGCTGCTCCACCGACACGTGACGGCTGGGCTCGGTGATGATCAGATCCGGCCTGGCGGCGGCCACCGCTTCCAGATCGATATCGGCGGTGCCAATAAAGCGGATATCGCTATTGTCGAAATCGACGCCGGTGAGCTGGGCGCTGGAGCGCAGATAGTGGCTGCCGTCCGGCCGCGTCCGGCCGTGGCTGGCGATGGGCGGCGCCCCGAGCTCAATCAGCGGAATGGTAATGTCGAGATCGTGCATCGAAACGATACGCTGCGGATGGAGCGGGACGGTGACCGTGCGGCCTAAATCATCGGTAAAAGTCTGAGTTTGTGGGTCGGCGGCGCTGACGGCCCCCGTCAGCAACAGCAGCAATGAGACGAACCAACGCATAATACCTTCCTGGTTAAAGGGCATCGCGGCGACGCCAGAGTAAGACAACAAAAAACGGGCAGCCCACCAGGGCAATAACAATCCCCGCCGGGATCTGCAGCGGCGCAAACGCCAGCCGGCCAAGGGTATCGGTCACCAGCACCAGCAAGGCGCCAATCAGCGCGCTTCCGCTCAGCAGCGATACCTGGCCGCCGCGCAGCACAAAACGCGCCATATGCGGCGCCATCAGGCCAACAAAGCCCAGGCTGCCGACGCAGGAGACACTGGCCGAGGTCAGCAGCACCGGGGCGAAAAATCGCAGCAGCGTGAGCTGCTGCAGACGCACCCCAAGGCCGATGGCGGTCCGGTCGCCCAGCAGCGCCGCGTCCGCCGCCCGGGCGGTACAGAACAGGATGATGGCTCCGGGCAGCGCCCAGCAAAAGGCCACCGCCAGCAGCGGCCAGGTGGCGGCCTGCAGGCTGCCCGCCAGCCAGATCATCGCCGTCTGCACGTCGCGAACGTCAGCGGTGGTCATAAAGATGCCGACCGCCGCCGCCAGGGTCCAGGAGACGCCGACGCCAATTAAAATAAAGCGCGGTCGCGAGCAATCGCGCGCCAGCGTCAGGACCAGCAGGGCCACCGCCACGCCGCCGACCATTCCCGCCAGCGGCCGCCAGACCAGGCCTACCGCCGGGAAAAACAGCACCAGCGCCAGGACCACGATGCTGGCCCCCTCTTTGACGCCGATCAGCCCCGGGTCGGCCAGCCCGTTGCGGGTGATGCTCTGCATCGCCGCGCCGGCCAGCCCCAGCATAGCCCCGCACAGCAGCGCCATCAGGATCCGCGGCAGGCGGATATCAAACAGAATAAAGCGCGGCTGCTCGCCAATCTCCTGCGGCGCCAGCAGGGCCCGCGCCAGCGTCGACGCGGGCAGCGGATAGCTGCCGCGGCTGAGGCTGTACAGCCCCAGCGCCAGCAGCATCAGCAGCATTAAGGCGGCAATGTTAAGCGCCGCCGGGCGCAGCAGCAGCTGGCGGGAAGCGAAAACCAGCGGCCGAAAGCCGGCCCGATGGACGGCGCGCATCATTTAAAAAACCTCGCGGCGATAAAGATAAACAGCGGCGCGCCCACCAGGGCGGTCATCGCCCCGGTGGCCAGCTCCTGAGGGGCGACCAGCGTCCGGGCGGCGATATCCGCCAGGAGCAGCACCAGCGCCCCCACCGGCGCCGCCAGGGGCAGCGCCAGGCGGATATCTTCCGTCACCAGACGGCGCACCACGTGCGGCACCACCAGCCCGACGAAGCCGATCGGCCCGGCCACCGCCACCGCCGCGCCGCAGAGCAGCGCAATCGCCAGCAGGCCCAGCAGCCGGGTCTGGACGAGGTTCACGCCGAGGCCCAGCGCTACCTTATCCCCCAGCGCCAGCACGTTGAGGCGCGGGGCAAGGAACAGCGCAACGCCAAGGCCGATCAGCGCCGGGACCAGCGCCGTCCGCAGCGTGCTCCAGTTCAGCCCGGCCAGATCGCCCGCCAGCCAGGTGCGCATCGCCAGCAGCGTTTGTTCATCGAGAATTAATATCGCCGCCGTCACCGCCGACGCAAACGCCGACAGCGCTACCCCGCACAGCGTGATGCGCAGCGGCGTCGCTCCGCCGCGACCGGCAGAGGCCAGCGCCATCACCCCGCCGAACAGCAGCGCCGCGCCGCAGGCGGCGGTCAGCGGCCGCGCGGCGGGGAAAGCGCCGAAGGAGAGCCCCAGCGCAGAGGTCGCCACCACCGCCAGCGACGCGCCGGCGTTAAGGCCGAGGATATGCGGCTCGCCCAGCGGGTTGCGGATCACCGTCTGCAGCAGCAGCCCGGCGACGCCGAGCGCCGCGCCGGTCAGCAGCGCCGCCGCCAGCCGCACCAGGCGCAGTTCGACGATTATCCGCTGATCGAAGTTACGCGGGTTGTACTCCAGCAGCGCCTGCAGCACCGTCTGCGGGGCGATCCAGCGGGCGCCCAGGCCAAGATGCACCAGCGAGCCGGCAATAAGCAGCAGCGTAAGCAGGAGCAGCGCCAGCCGGGGACGGGCGCGCCGCCGCGCGGGATGCAGGGTAACCACGCTCATTGTGCCGCCGCCTGGCGGGCGCGAAACGGCATAAAGAACGGTTTGCCGGTTTGCGGGTTAATCGACATCTGCACGTCAACGTCAAACACGCCTTTAATCAGCTCAGGGCTACAGACTTCACCGTCGCTAATCGTCCCGGCGATGCGCCCCTGTTTAAGGAATACCAGCAGATCGGCATAGTTGACGGCAAAGTTAAGGTCATGGAGCACCGTCACCACCGTACGGCCATGCTCGCGGGTCAGGGTCTGGAGCAGTTCGAGAATATCGACCTGATAGCGCAGGTCGAGCCAGGTGGTCGGTTCATCAAGCAGAATCGTGGCCGTTTGCTGGGCCAGCGCCATGGCGATCCAGCAGCGCTGACGCTGGCCGCCGGAGAGGCTGTCCACCGGCAGATGAGCGAACTCGCGGGTGCCCGTTAAGCGCAGCGCCTCTTCCACCGCCAGCTCATCGGCGTCGGACCACTGACGCATCAGCCCCTGCCACGGGAAGCGACCGCGCGAGACCAGTTCGAAAACCGTTAACCCTTCCGGCGTCAGCGGCGATTGCGGCAGGATGCCGAGCTGGCGCGAGACGGCCTTCGTCGGCATCTGATGAATGGCTTGCCCGTCCAGACGCACGCTGCCGCCGAGCGGTTTCAGCATCCTGGCGATGGTCGACAGCAGCGTGGATTTGCCGGAGCCGTTCGCCCCGGCCAGCACC
This sequence comes from Klebsiella sp. K5-204, assembly GCF_030128585.1. Classification (NCBI taxonomy): domain Bacteria; kingdom Pseudomonadati; phylum Pseudomonadota; class Gammaproteobacteria; order Enterobacterales; family Enterobacteriaceae; genus Klebsiella; species Klebsiella sp. K5-204. Next base: position 508,139 of record NZ_JAKUZS010000002.1, on the reverse strand, counting down.
GTCATTTTGCCGGTGGGGATGGTCAGGTTGATGTCGTCAACGATCAGGGTCTGGCCGTAGCCGGCCGACAGGGCATCCAGTACGATCCCCTGCTCTGCAGGTGTCACCCGCTGTGGCATAACTCGCTCCTGCGCCGCAGCGTTCCAGGCGAGGCTGGACATTCTGCAGTCAAATCAAAATAAATCTCATTCTCTTTTGATCATGACGGGGATGAATGTAGTAGTCAATAGTCGCCATCGTCTTCTGGCGCGGACGATGACTACAGCGAGGCCGCGCCAACGCAATAGAATAAAAATAAAATAATATCAAAGAGATAACCGCAGGATATTCCCTGATGGAGGTGTTTAAAACGCCCTGTACCCCGCCGCTGATTTTTTATCTTCTATAACGTTTACTACTACATTCCTTCATGATTGAATGATTCTCAATTACACGTAGAAAGGCGCGTTCAGACGCTAAATCGCGTGTTTTTATTATTCAGGGCAATGATTTTATTGGCTTTATCTGACCGCAAAGGCAGATTCGTTCACGAGAAAAAGATAATGACTCAACCCCATGTCGCCTTCACCTCGTTGCAAGGGCGGGCGCTTTTTTCGCTTCTTTTTTTAGCCTCACCGGGATTAATGGCCGCGGAAAATAACGCGGCGGAAGGTAACAACGACGCCGAAGAGACCATCACCGTGGTGGCCGACGGCGCCCAGCAGAGCGCCACCAGCGGCTATCAACCGCTCAGCTCCTCTACCGCGACGCTGACCGCGATGCCGCTGCTGGATATTCCGCAGGTGGTGAATACCGTCAGCGATCGGGTTCTCGAAGATCAGCACGCCACCTCGCTCGACGAGGCGCTGTATAACGTCGCCAACGTGGTGCAAACCAACACCCTCGGCGGCACCCAGGACGCCTTTACCCGCCGCGGCTTCGGCGCTAACCGCGACGGCTCGATCATGACCAACGGTCTGCGCACCGTTCTGCCGCGCAGCTTTAACGCCGCCACCGAACGGGTGGAAGTCCTGAAGGGACCCGCCTCGACGCTGTACGGTATTCTCGACCCCGGCGGGCTGATCAACGTCATCACCAAACGTCCTGAGCGGCAGTTCTCCGGTTCGGTTTCCGCGACGTCCACCAGCTTTGGCGGCGGTACCGGCAGCGTCGACGTCACCGGCCCCATCGAAGGCACGAATCTGGCGTACCGGCTGATTGGGGACTATCAGAATGAAGATTACTGGCGCAATTTCGGTAAAAACAAAAGCCGCTTTATCGCCCCTTCCCTGACCTGGTTTGGCGACCGGGCGACGGTGACCGCGTCCTATTCGCACCGCGACTACAGTGCGCCCTTTGACCGCGGCACTATTTTCGATCTGAATACCGGCCATGCGGTGAACGTCGATCGCAAAACCCGCTTCGATGAAGCGTTTAATATTACCGATGGCTATTCCGACCTCGCCCAGCTCAACGCCGAGTATCGCCTTAACGACGCCTGGACCGCGCGCTTCGATTACAGCTACAGCCAGGATCACTATAACGATAACCAGGCGCGAGTAATGGCTTATGATTCGGCGACCGGCAACCTGACCCGCCGGGTCGATGGAACCCATGGCTCCACGCAGAAGATGCACTCGACCCGCGCCGACCTGCAGGGCAACGTGGTGGTGGGCGGCTTTTATAACGAACTGCTGACCGGCGTCGCCTATGAGAATTACGATCTGCTGCGCACCGATATGCTGCGCTGCAAGAACGTGAAAGGCTTTAATATCTATCATCCGGTCTACGGCACCCTCGACACCTGCAATACCGTCTCCGCGTCCGACAGCGATCAGCGGATCCAGCAGGAGAGCTATGCCGCTTACGTGCAGGACGCGCTGTACCTGACCAACAACTGGATCGCCGTCGCCGGCGTGCGCTACCAGTATTACACCCAGTACGCCGGTAAAGGCCGACCGTTTAACGTCAATACCGACAGCCGCGATGAGAAATGGACGCCGAAAGCCGGCCTGGTCTACAAAGTGACGCCGAACGTGTCGCTGTTCGCCAATGTCGCCCAGTCGTTTATGCCGCAGTCGTCGATCGCCAGCTATATCGGCGAGCTGCCGCCGGAAGAGTCCACCTCCTACGAAGTGGGCGCCAAATTCGACCTGCTGGAGGGCATTACCGCCAATATCGCGCTGTTTGATATTCATAAGCGCAATGTGCTGTACACCGAGAGCATTGGCGATGAGACGGTGGCCAAAACCGCGGGCAAGGTGCGTTCCCAGGGCGTGGAAGTGGATCTGGCGGGGTCCATCACCGATAACCTCAGCGTGATCGCCAGCTACGGCTACACCGACGCCAAAGTGCTGGAAGATCCGGATTACGCCGGGAAACCGCTGCCGAACGTACCGAAACACACCGGTTCGCTGTTCCTGACCTATGACATTCATAACGTCTACAACAGCAACACCCTGACGGTGGGCGGCGGCGGCCATGCGCTCAGCAAGCGCTCCGGCACCAACGGCGCGGATTATTATCTACCGGGCTATGCGGTGGCGGACGTGTTCGCCGCCTATAAGATGAAGCTGCAGTATCCGGTGACGCTGCAGGTGAATGTGAAGAATCTGTTTGATAAGACCTATTACACCTCTTCCATCGGCACCAATAACCTCGGCAATCAGATTGGCGATCCGCGTGAGGTACAGTTCACGGTGAAGATGGATTTTTAAGCCGTACATGGCGTCGCGCCGGATGCTCATTGCCGGGCGGCGCTGCGCTTGCACCGGCCTACGTTCTACGGTCCTTCCCCTTCTGTGGAGTTCGCAGGCCCGGTAAGGCGCAGCCGCCACCGGGCAAAACGTGGCGCATGGTTCCGGATGTCCATGGCCGGGCGACGCTGCGCTTGTACCGGCCTACGGTCCTTCCCCTTCCTCTCGAACTCGCAGGCCCGGTAAGGCGCAGCCGCCACCGGGGAGTGCGTTTACCCTACCAGTCCTCCTCCTGGCCGAGGATGCGCAATATATCCTGACGATGCTGCAGCAGCTGCGGGTTATCGCGGTGGCGGGGAAAGGCCAGCGGCAGCGCGAACTCGGCGATAATCCGCCCCGGACGCGGCGACATCACCAGCACCCGCTCGCACAGCAGCAGCGCCTCTTCGATATCGTGGGTCACCAGCAGGCTGGTATACCCCTGCTGCTGCCAGAGGGCGATCAGCTCCCGCTGCATGCTGATGCGGGTCAGCGAGTCCAGCTTGCCCAGCGGCTCGTCGAGCAGCAGCAGGCGCGGCTCGTTCAACAGCGCGCGCGCCAGCGCGGCGCGCTGCGCCATCCCCCCTGACAGCTGCCTCGGCCACGCTTCGCTGAAGGCCTGCAGACCGATGCGGTCAATCAGCGCGTCGGCCTTTGCTTCCAGCCCTCTTTTGCCCTGCGCCTGCGGGCCCAGCAGCACGTTCTGCCGCACCGTCAGCCAGGGATAGAGCGTCGGGTCCTGAAACACCAGTATGCGCTCCGGCCCCGGAGCGCCGAGCGGCGCGCCGTCGAACTGCATCTGTCCGTTCTGCGGGGCTTCCAGCCCGGCCAGCAGCCGCAGCAGGGTGGATTTACCGCAGCCGGAAGGGCCCAGCAGCGCCACGCTTTCCCCTGGCCGCAGCTGCAGGCTGATATTCTCCAGCACCGGCACCGCCTGTTTGCCGAGCGTAAACGCGTGATGAAGATGGTTTATCGATACCGCCGCGCCGCGCGCTATCGTTTGCGAACCTGACGTCGCGGTTACCATTGCATCCCTCCCCGCTGCCAGCTCAGCAGCTTATCGCGCAGCATAAATAATCCGCTGATCAGGCCGGAGCACAGCAAGGCCATCACCAGCAGCGCGGCGTACATATTGGGATAGGCCGCCCAGCCCTGGGCCCACTGGAGGTAGAAGCCGATCCCCGACTTCACCCCGACCATTTCAGCCACAATCAGCACCGAAAACGACGCGCCAAGCCCCATAAACAGGCCGACAAAGACGTTCGGCAGCGCGGCGGGGATCGCTACCCGCAGGATCAGGAAACGCTGGCTGGCGCCGAGCGTCCGCGCCACGTCGTACCACGCCTTGTCAATGCCGATGACCCCGGACCAGGTCAGCACCGTGACCGGGAACCAGGTGCTCAGCGCAATCAAAAACACGCTGGCGCCGAAGCTTGACGGAAAGATAAACAGGCACAGCGGCAGCAGCGCGGTGGACGGCACCGGCCCCAGCAGGCGTAACACCGGATGGACCCAGTAGCCTATCCGTTGCGACCAGCCAATGGCCAGACCGGTGACGAACCCGCTGCTGGTGCCGAGCAGCACCCCAAGCCCCAGCAGCCCCAGGGAGTGCAGCAGGCTGTCGAGCAGACGCGGCCAGTCGTCGTACAGCACCTCGATCAGCGCCTGCGGCGGCGCGAAAAACGGCACCGGCAGCACGCCGCTCTTGGCGGTCAGCCCTTCCCAGGCAGCGAACAGCACCGGCAGCAGCGCCAGCCACTTGCCGGCATGCAGCACGCGCGCGCCGCGCGCTCGCCAGTAGCGATAGCTCAGCGCCAGCAGCAGCAAGCCGCCGCCGAAGGCGAACTGCGCCAGCGCCCAGCCCTCGCTAAACGGCCAGCGCCGCCCGGCATCGGGCCAGGCCAGGGTGAACAGACCGCCCAGCAGCCACAGCGCGGCGGCCAGCAGCCCTTTTCCCCACAGCGGCGCGCGGCCGGTTGGGCGCGCCAGCGCCTGCTCAGGCGAATACGTTGGCATAGATACTCTCCGCAAACTGATGGGGATCGGTGCCCGGTTTGATCACCTGCACCCGCTGCAGGTCGACCGCATACTGCGTCAGCTCTTTCACGAACGCCTCCCCCACCGCGTGGTGGCCGTGCCCCTGTCCGTGCAGAATGCCGCTTACCTCCGCTTCACTGGTGTTGAGCGCATGGGCGAGGAAAGATTGCGCCACGCTTTCCGGATGTTCGGCGGCATAGCTGTGCGCTTCAAGGATTGCCTGGGTGAGCGCCGCGGCGGCCGGTTTATGATCCCGCGCCAGGCTCCCGCTCACCCCCAGCACGCAGCAGCTCAGATTGGCATAGTCCCCGGTCATATTGCTGGCGATCAGCTGATACTTGCCGGTCTCCAGCAGCCGATAGCTGAACGGCTCGCTGCCGCTGATGGCGGCGATCTCGCGCTTATCCAGCGCCACGCTGAGCAGATCCGCCGGGTAGACTTTCCACTGCACGTCGCTTATCGGATCGATACCGTGGCGCTTAAGCAGGATGGCGAAGAAGTTTTTATCCGGCCCGGCCATGTCGGTGACGCCGATGGTTTGCCCTTTCAGGCTCTCAAGGCCGTTGAACGGCGACGCTTTGGCCGTCAGCAGGTTCAGACAGCCGCCATGGGTCCCGGCGGTGAGCTTGACGTCAAAGCCCTGCTCCAGCGCCTTCAGCCAGCGCAGCGCCATCCCCACCCCGGCGTCGGCCTTGCCGGTAGCGATCGCCTCCAGCAGCACATCGGTGGAGTTGCCGAAGTTAACAAACTCAACGTCGAGGTTATATTTACTGAAAATCTTCTGCTGCTCGGCGACGGCGACCGGCGCGAGGCAAACCGCGCTTTTGTTGATCGCCAGCTTGATCTTGTACGGCTGCGGCAGGCGCAGCGCCGGATGAGCATCGCCGCTGGCCATCTCCGCCATATCGTGAGCCCACAGCGGCAGGGAAACCCCGGCCAGCGCCAGGCCACCGCTGAGCTGTAAAAAACGTCGACGGGAAAAAGCGGACGGGGTCATGGCGTTACCTCCGCGTGGGCCGGCCCGGCGGGCACGCTAAAGCTGGGGTCAAAGGTCGGCTTCACGTCCAGCCGGGTGCGGATCAGGCCGTTGGCGAGATAAAAGTCGGCCGTCGCCTGCTGCTGGGTCACCGTTTCCTCCGCCAGCGGCTGCCACTGCGACTGACGGTTGGCAAACTGCGCGCGGGCGATCTCCGCCGGGAAGCGGATGATCTCCCCCAGCGTTTTGCCGTAGCTGTCGAGATTGGCGTAGGCCCAGCGCTCGGCGCCGGCCAGGCGCTGGAGATAATCCTGCAGCGCGGCGCGCTTTTGCGGATCGTTAAGCGCTGAATCCGTTGCCGCAAGGAAGGTATTCCCCGGCAGCAGCCCTTTGCCGCTCACCAGGATCTGCCCCTCGTTGGTCTTCACCATCTGGGTGGTGTAGGGCTCCCAGGTCGCCCAGGCGTCCACCGAACCGTTAAGCAGCGCCACTTTGGCGTCCACCGGACCGAGGAACACCCACTGCACCTCCTTCGGTGAAATCCCCGCCTGCTCGAGGGCTTTCAGCGCCACGAAATGGCCAATCGACCCTTTGCCGGTGGCAATGCGCTTGCCTTTTAACCCGGCGGCGGTTTTTATCGCGCTGCCGGGAGAAACCAGCACCGCGGTCCCCGCCGGGTTGCTTTTGTCCACGGCGATCGCTTTTACCGGCGCGCCGTTAGCCAGGGCGAAGAGCAGCGGCGCATCGCCGATGATCCCCGCGTCCACCGCGCCAGCGTTAAGGGCTTCCGCCAGCGGCGCGGCGGCCGGAAATTCGGCCCACTTAATGTCGTAGGGGAGGTTTTGCAGGGCGTTGGCCGCCTCCAGCTGCGAACGCATGCCGCCTTTTTGATCGGCGATGCGCAGGGTAAGCCGCTCCTGCGCCGTCGCGTAACCGCCCAGCGCCAGCAGCATCAGCGCTGCCGCCACCCGGCCTGAGAATGATAGACGCATCGTGATTATCCTTGTGATTGAAAGACGAAGTGGCCGGCTGCCAGCCAGGCGCTGTCGCTCTGCGGGGTATGCACCCGGCCGCAGAGCACATTGCGGTAGTGGCGTTCCAGCGGGTTTTGTCGGCTGAGGCCATGATTGCCGGTCAGCTCGAGCGCGATATTCACCGCCTGAATGGCGTTGTCGGTGATAGTGACTTTCGCCAGGTTGGCCTCAATGGCGGAAAAGCGCAGCGCAGCGGCCTGCTCCAGCAGGCTGCGGTTAACCAACAGCAGTTCGGCGATCTGCCCGACCTTCTCCTGCACCCGCGGCAGGCGGGAAAGCGGATGGCCGAGACCCGCGGGCACCCGCCCCGCCAGCCACCTCACCAGCCAGTCGTGAGCGGCGCGGGCGATGCTGTCATAGATCGCCGCCAGCAATGCCGTCTGTCGGTTGGCGAACAGGCGCAACGGTTCCGCCTGAGCGGCGGGTGGCGCATCGACCGGCCAGACATCCACCGCATGCTCTGCCGCCACCCGCACGTGGCGAAAAATCACCTCATGGCTGCCGGTAGCCCGCATCCCGGCGTGATCCCAGCTTTTCACCACGCTAATCCCCGGGCTGTCGCCAGGCACCAGCCAGGTGCCCACCCGCGGCGGGTTCTCATCGCTTCTCGCCCAAACCGCCAGCCAGCGCAGCCCTTCAATGCCGGTGGTATAGATTTTATGGCCGTTGATGTCCCAGCCGTCCGCGCGGCGGCTCGCCACGGTGTCCGGCAGGCCGCCGCGCGCCGGGGAGCCCAGATCCGGCTCAACGCGCAGACTGTTGATCAGGCCGCCGTGTTCGACGGCATCATGAAAAACCTGCTGGCGCAGCGGCGCGTGCCAGGCGTCGTTTTCCGCCAGCCGCAAATGGTGCAGATACTGCATGCAGACGATCAGCGCCGTCGCCGGCTCACCCCAGGCGATGGCGGCGATGGCCTGCTGCAGCTGGGCCAGGCTGGCGCCCGCCCCGCCGTAAGCACGCGGCACGGCGAGGCTTAACCAGCCCCCCGCGCGCAGCGGGTCGATATTGCGCCAGGGAAAGTCGCCGCTGGCGTCAAGACTGGCCGCCTGCTCCGCCATCTGTTGGCGTACCGCCGTCAGCTGCTGCGCCCAGTCGTCGCGCTCAGGATGGATCACGATGCGCGCTCCGCCACCGCACGCCGCGCGGCTTTTTCACGAGCGATCGGCAGCAGCGCCCGGCCGTAGTCTGCCGCATCGTTCAGCGGGTCGAATCCGCGGATCAGGAAGTTGCGCACCCCGAGGTCGTAGTAGTCGAGCAGCGCATCGGCCACCTGCTCCGGGGTGCCTACCAGCGCGGTGGAGTTATGCCCGCCGCCCACCAGCTGGGCGATGCCGGTCCACAGGCGTTTGTCCACCACTCTGCCCTGCGCGGCGGTGGCCCGCAGCCGCTGGGCGCCGATGCTGTCCGGTTTGGCCTTGAACCCGCCCCCGCGCTGCGCCGCCTGCTCGGTGGCGACGTGCAGGATATGCTCGGCTTTCTCCCAGGCCTCGGCTTCGCTGTCGGCGATAATCGGCCGGAACGAGACGCTGAAGCCAATATCACGCTGGTGTTTCGCCGCTTCGGCGCGCACGCGCTGGATGGTCTCGCCGGTTTGCGCCAGCGACTCGCCCCACAGGGCGAAGACGTCAGCGTGTTTGCCGGCGACAGCGATGGCCGCTTCCGACGAACCGCCGAAGTAGATGGGAAGGTGCGGCTTTTGCAGTGGACGAATGGCTGACCAGGCCTGTTCGGCCTGATAAAAATCGTTGTGAATATCTGCCGGCTGCTCACTGGTCCACACCCGGCGTACGACGTCAAGGAAGGCGTCGGTGCGGGCATAGCGCTGGTCGTGATCGAGGTAATCGCCGTCCCGGCGCTGCTCGGCGTCATTGCCGCCGCTGATGATATGCACCGCCAGTCGGCCCCCCAGCAGATGCTCAAGGGTGGCGAATTTGCGCGCGGCAAGGGTCGGCGAGACAAAACCGGGGCGATGGGCCAGCAGGTACTGAATTTTCTGCGTCGACAGTCCGGCCAGGGCGGTCACCAGAAAGCCGTCGGGTTGATCGGACCAGTGACCCACCAGCAGGCGATCGAACCCGGCGGCTTCATGGGTTTGCGCAAAGCGAACGATATAGTCGCGGTCAAAGATCGGCCCCACCGGGGCAATCGTTTCGGAAGAGAGGCGATGGCCAATCATGCCGAGAAACTGAATGCTCATGAACAACTCCTTGCGTCAGGGTAATGGAGTGGCCGCGACGGCGGCGCTGGTCATTACCCTATACAGGGTGTGTTAATGAACAAAATGCATTTTTATCATATCTTAATATGCAAGACTGGCATTAAACAAAAATACATAGTGCTTTCAGTCGGATACTGTCAGCTGCTGCACCACTTTGCTGGCGAAAAAGGTCAGCGGCGACTGCAAGTTTGCCAGATACCGGGCGTGGATCAGCCACAGCGACACCGCAGGCTGAAAGTCGCTGAGGTTGACGACCTCGAGCTCGTCACGCCACGGGCTGGCCGCCAGCGCCGCCCGCGGCACCAGCCCCAGCCCCAGTCCCTGCGCCACCAGCGCCATCTGCAGCTGGGCGCCCGCGCTCTCAACGTTAAGCTTCAGGCGCAGACCCTGGCTTTGCAGCTCGCGGATGAGCCCGGCGCGTAGTCCACAGCCGTCGGGGTTAAGGATCCAGCCCTGTTCGACGCACTCCCGCAGCGACGACGCCCGCAGATTCAGACGCCGGGCGGCAATCGGCACCACCTCCAGGGGACACAGCAGCCGCCCGCTGTAGCCCTCGGCGAGGGTCTGCTGGGCGGGGCCCATCGCCAGCATGCCGTCCAGTTCGCCGTTTTCCAGCCGGCGCTGCAGCTCTCCGCTCCAGCCGCAGGCGACCTGCGGGGACAGTGCGGGAAACTGCTGGCTCAGCGCCGCCAGCGCCGCCGGCAGCGCGATCTCGCTGATACTCTGCGGTACGCCGAGACGCAGCGCGCCGCGCGGCTCGCCTTGCGGATCCAACAGGCTGTAGAGCTTTTTCGTCTCGCGCTTAATGCTCAGGCACTGCTCGTACACCCGCTGACCGGCGGCGGTCAGGGTCAGCGGGCGGGTCTGACGCGCCAACAGCGTGACGTTCAGCTCCTGCTCCAGACGCTGCAGGCGCCGGGTAATAGCCGACTGGGTGATCCCCAGATAGTCCGCCGCCTGATTAAGGGAAGAAAACTGCACCGTGGCCAGCAGAGCGTCAATATCGTCGATGCGCATAGGATCCTTATGTGTAATTTGCATATTAATATATGCGTAAATTGCATTTAAATAATATTAACGCCTCTGTTAGCGTTTTGACCAGTCCCTCTGACAGGAACCGCACATGACTGGACCACGACTGGAAAAATTACGCCATTTTATTCATGAGGTTGATCGCCTGCACCGTGAACACCACCAGACCGCGCCGCTGCTTGACGCCGTGGCCCAACGGCTGGCGGCGCTGGTACGTCACGACGACTGGCTGCCGGAAGAGTACACCCTGCCGCACCCGCACCATTACCAGCAGTATCTGCTGCATGCCGACTCCGGGGAGCGCTTCTCGATCGTCAGCTTCGTCTGGGGGCCGGGACAGGCGACGCCGATCCATGACCACCGGGTATGGGGGGCCATTGGTATGCTGCGCGGCGCGGAGGAGAATCAACGCTACCAGCTGGATGCAGAAGGCATACCGCGGCCGCTGGGCGCCGCGACGCTCCTGCAGGCAGGTCAGGTGGAGAAAGTCTCCGTTGACGATGGCGATATTCATCGCGTCAGCAATGCGCTGGCGGATCGCGTCTCCATCAGCATTCATGTTTACGGCGGCAACATCGGCGCGGTGAAGCGCGCGGTGTATACCCCGGAAGGCCAACAAAAACCGTTTATCTCCGGCTACGCCAACCGCCATGTGCCCAACATCTGGGATCCCTCCCGCGAACACCAAGGATAACCATTATGTCCACTTACGCTTACCGACAGGCCGCCGGGATCCGCCAGGCGCTGCTCGACCGTCGTGAACTGTCGCTCATCGACGTCCGTGAAGAGGCCGATTTCGCCACCGCTCATCCGCTGTTTGCCGTCAATCTGCCGCTCAGCAAACTGGAGCTGGAGGTGCGCCGGCGGATACCGCGCTTCACCACCCCGATCACCGTCTACGACAATGGCGAAGGGCTGGCGGAGATCGCCGTCGAACGACTGCGGACCTGGGGCTATCAGGATGTGGCCCTGCTGGCCGAGGGTCTCGCCGGCTGGCGCCGCAGCGGCGGCGAGCTGTTTCAGGACGTCAACTCCGCCAGTAAAGCCTTTGGCGAGCTGGTGGAAAGCGTGCGTCACACGCCGTCGCTCAGCGCCCGGGAGGTTCAGGCGCTCATCGACAGCCGGCAGGAGGTGGTGATCGTCGACGCCCGGCGCTTCGATGAGTACCAGACCATGAGCATCCCCGGCAGCATCAGCGTGCCCGGCGGCGAGCTGGCCCTGCGGGTGGAGAGCCTGACGCCCTCCCCGCAAACGCCGGTGATCGTCAACTGCGCCGGACGCACCCGCAGCATCATCGGCACCCAGTCGCTGATCAACGCCGGCGTGCCGAACCCGGTCCATGCCCTGCGCAATGGCACTATCGGCTGGACGCTGGCCGGCCAGACGCTGGCGCACCAGCAGCAGCGGCAATACGATCCCTCCGCCCGCGCCTCTGGCGCCCGGGCCGCCGAGGTGGCGCATCTCGCCGAACGGGCCGGGGTGGCGGTCATTGATGAGGCGACCCTGCAACGCTGGCTACAGCAGAGCGACCGCACCACCTTCCTGTTTGATGTGCGCAGCCCTGAGGAGTACGCGGCAGGCCACTATCCTGGCTGCCTGAGCGCGCCAGGCGGCCAGCTGGTGCAGGAGACCGATCACTTCGCCAGCGTACGAGGGGCGCGAATCGTGCTGCTGGATGACGATGGCGTCCGGGCGGCGATAACCGGCTCGTGGCTGGCGCAGATGGGCTGGGAGACGGCGCGGCTGAACGCCCTGTCGGCCAGCCAGCTGAGCGAGCGCGGGGTACCAGCCGCCGAAGTGCCCCCCGCCCCGCAGGCGGCGGAGATAAGCCCGGCGCAGCTGGCGCAACAGCTGGACGACCCCGGTACGGTGGTGCTCGATTTCACCACCAGCGCCAACTTTATCGCCCGCCATATCCCCGGCGCGTGGTGGCTGACGCGCTCGCAGCTGCGCCAGGCCCTGGAAGCGATCCCTCCCGCTCAACGTTACGTGGTGACCTGCGGCAGCAGCCTGCTGGCCCGCTACGCGGCGCCCGAGGTGGCGGCCTTAACCGGTAAACCGGTACAGGTATTGCGCGGCGGGACGCTGGCGTGGATCGCCGCCGGTCTGCCGCTGGCCCATGGCGACGCCGGCCTCGCTGTCGAGCGCCGGGATCGCTATCGCCGACCCTATGAAGGGACCGATAATTCCGCAGAGGCCATGCAGGCCTATCTGGAGTGGGAGTACGGCCTGGTGGATCAGCTGGCCCGCGACGGCACCCATGGTTTTCGGGTGATCTAACGCCAGCGCGACTCAGGTCTCACGCATGATCCACGAGTACTGAAAGCTCTTCGGCGCCGGAAAATGGGTCCGGCGCCGGTAGGAGCCCAGCGACTGCGGCGTGCAATAGGTGCAGCTCCCCAGCCATTCAACGCTCGTTGACGCCACCCCCGCCTCTGCGAAGATCGCCTCAGCGAAAGCGCGCAGATCAAACCACAGATTATCGCTGCCGCGCGCCGCGGCTTTGAGCGGATCGCTGACCGGGCCAGAACGGGAATGGAACAGCCGCTGGCGGTGCCGGGCCACCCGGTCACCGCCGGGCTGGTCCAGCAGTTGCTGATAAAATCCGGCGGAGACTTCGTAACAGCAAGGGTGAATATGCGGCCCCACGGCGATGACCAGATCGGCCAGCGCCGCCCCCTGCTGGCGAAAAGTCGCCAGACTGTTGTCGACAATGCCGCTGGCCAGCCCCTGCCAGCCGGCATGCACGCTGCAGATGAAGCGACCGTCGCGCGAGGCGATCAGTATCGGCAGGCAGTCGGCGGTTACCACCCCCACCTTTTGCCCGGCGACGGCGGTAAACACCGCGTCGGCATGCGGGCGCGTCGGCAGCGGCTGCTGATAATGATGAACCTCATTGCCATGGACCAGCTTCACCGGCGCCATTTCGGCATAGGGAAAGGCGGCGGTTTCGTGGACATCGAGAAACGCGTGGCGGATGCCAGGGATAGCGTCGAGCAAGCGGGAGCGGTAAGCCATAGAGACGATAAGCGACAGAGAATGATGTCTTACCTTAGGCCAGGGCACGCGCAGAGGCAAGGCGGCGGCCCGGCATTTTTTCGCCGGACCGCCGGACAGGCTTCAGACAATGGCCGCGCGCTGCTGGCGATGCATCAGCCAGAACACCGCCACGCCGGCCAGCACAATGCCCGGCGCTGAGGCCGCCATCACCCCGACAGTGCCGGTGCCGAGGGCCAGCATCTTGCCGGCCAGCAGCGGACCGCTCATCGCCCCGAGGCGTCCCACCGCCACGGCGGTGCCGACCCCGGTGGCGCGGATCGCCGCGGGATAGAAGAGCGGCGCCAGCGCGTAGAGCACGCTCTGGCCGCCGGTGGCGAACAGCCCGGCGACAAACCCCGCCAGCAGCATCCCGCTCAGCGACGACGCGCTGCCCAGCGCCAGCAGCGACGCCAGAATGCCGCTGTATATCAGCAGCGACATACGCAACGGAGTAAGCTTATCCATCAGCGCGCCCAGCAGCAGGGTGCCGCAGGCGGCGCCGATCTGCAGAGAGAACATCACTCCCGCCGCCTGGCTGGCGCTGAATCCCTGGCCTACCAGCAGCATCGGCAGCCAGTTGATCAGCATATAGACCACCAGCAGAGTGAAGAAATAGCCCAGCCACAGCAGCAGCGTGGCGGCGGCATGCCCCGGGGCAAACAGGGTGCGCAGCGGCACGCTGGTCTCCACGCGTTGAAACGCCTGCGATTCCGGCAGCCAGCGCATCAGCAGCGGGATCAGCAGCAGCGGAACCACGCCGCCAATCCAGAAGATGGTCTGCCAGGCCGCGGCAAGGCCAGAGAACCCCAGCGCCGCCGCCAGCGCGGCGCCAATGGGTACCCCGCAGTACATCAGGCTCACCGCCCGGCCGCGAAAACGGGGACCAGCGGCTTCCGAGGTTAAGGCAATCAGGTTCGGCAATGCCGCCCCCAGCCCGACGCCGGTGAGCAGGCGCGCCAGCAGCAGCGTCGGGAAGCTCCAGGCCACCGCGGTGGCCAGCGAGAACAGGCCAAACAGCAGCACCGAGCCCAGCAGGATGCGTTTGCGCCCGTGGCGGTCCGCCAGCATGCCGGGCAGCAGGCCGAGGATCCCGGCGCTGAAGATCCAGCCCATCTGCATTTTATCCAGCGCGAAGGCCTGCGCCATGCCGACGGCGGCGATCCCCGCCGCCTGCAGATCCAGCCCCTCCATCAGGGCCACCATAAAACAGAGCCCGATGGTGACCACCAGGCGCGAGGAGTTTGCGGTCGTTATCTTGGTCATAGGGTACCTTTGCGATAGCCGGACAAACGGAGCAGGTGATGGGCGGCTGATGCATGGTCAGCCGCCCGTTGTTATTTTTGGCGGTTAAGCAGATCCAGCGCGACGTCGACGATCATATCCTCCTGGCCGCCGACCATCCGCCGTTTGCCCAGCTCGACGAGAATATCCACCGCGCTGAGGCCATAGCGCGCCGCTGCCGCTTCGCTGTGGCGCAGGAAGCTGGAGTAGACCCCGGCGTAGCCCAGCGCCAGCGTTTCGCGGTCGACGCGCACCGGGCGGTCCTGCAGCGGCCGCACCAGCTCGTCGGCGGCATTCATCAGCGCGTAGAGGTCGGTGCCATGCCGCCAGCCGAGCTTGTCGGCGGCGGCAATAAACACCTCCAGCGGCGCATTGCCCGCCCCCGCCCCCATCCCGGCCAGGCTGGCGTCGATCCGGTCGCAGCCCTCTTCCACCGCGGCGATAGAGTTAGCCACCCCGAGGCTCAGGTTATGGTGGGCATGCATCCCGGTGGCGGTCTCCGGCTTCAGCACCGCCTTCAGCGCGCGGAAGCGATCGCGAATGTCGTTCATGTTCATCGCCCCGCCGGAATCCACCACGTAGATGCAGGTCGCCCCATAGGATTCCATCTTCAGCGCCTGCTGCGCCAGCGCCTGCGGGGAGATCATATGGCTCATCATCAGAAAACCGACGGTGTCCATCCCCAGCTCGCGGGCAAAGGCAATATGCTGCGCCGCGACGTCCGCTTCGCTGCAGTGGGTGGCGACCCGCACCACCCGCGCCCCGGCCTGATACGCGGCTTTCAGGTCGTGCAGGGTGCCGATGCCCGGCAGCAGCAAGGTGGCGATTTTCGCCTGGCTGACCGCCTCCGCCGCCGCTTCAATCCAGGCGATATCGCTGTGGGCGCCAAAGCCGTAGTTGAAGCTCGATCCCTGTAGCCCATCGCCGTGGGCAACTTCGATGGAGTCCACCCCCGCCTTATCCAGCGCGCCAGCAATCTGCTGCACCTGCGCCAGGGTATACTGGTGACGAATCGCATGCATACCATCGCGCAGCGTCACATCCGAAATGTAGAGTTTTTTACCGTTCATGCTGTCGCTCCCGCCGCGCTGTTCATTGCCCCGGCCATTTTCTCCGCCGTCGCCAGCGCCGCCGAGGTCATAATATCGAGGTTGCCGGCGTACGCCGGCAGATAGTGCGCCGCCCCTTCCACTTCGAGGTAAACCGCGGTTTTCAGTCCGGAAAAACGGCCCACGCCGGGCAGGTTGACCGGATTATCCTCGGGGATAACCTCAAACTGCACCTGCTGCTTCAGCCGGTAGCCAGGCACGTAAGCCTGCACCGCAGCCGCCATCTCGGCGATCGAGGCGGCAATCGCCTCCTGGGACGCCATCTCGCTCAGCACATACACGGTATCGCGCATCATCAGCGGCGGCTCCGCCGGGTTCAGCACGATAATCGCCTTGCCCTTGCCCGCGCCGCCGACCTTTTCAATCGCCTGCGAGGTGGTTTCAGTGAATTCGTCAATATTCGCTCGCGTCCCCGGCCCGGCGGATCGACTGGCGATGGAGGCCACGATCTCCGCGTAATGCACCTTCGCCACCCGCGAGACCGCGGCGACCATCGGGATGGTGGCCTGCCCGCCGCAGGTCACCATATTGACGTTTCCCTGGTGGAGATTGGCCTCAAGGTTGACCACCGGCACGCAGTACGGGCCAATCGCCGCCGGCGTCAGGTCGATGACGCGGATCCCTGGCTTCGCTTCGCGCAGCGCGGCATCGTTTTTGACGTGCGCGCCGGCGCTGGTGGCGTCGAAGACAAAGTCGATATCGGCAAACTCCGCCATCTGCATCAGGCCGCCCACCCCTTCGTGGGTGGTCGCGACGCCCATGCGCCGGGCGCGGGCCAGGCCATCCGACTGCGGATCGATGCCGACCATCACCGCCATCTCCAGTTGCTGGCCGTGGCGCAGAATTTTAATCATTAAATCGGTGCCGATATTCCCGGAGCCGATAATGGCGACTTTACGTTTACGCATCACGATGTCCTTCTCCGGCGGCGACGAAGCGTGCCGCGACTGAGCCAATACCTTCAATATGGGCGACAAAGCTGTCCCCCTCGTTAATCGCCACCATCGGGCCTAACGCCCCGGTCAGCACGATATCCCCCGCCCGCAGCGGTTCTCCGAGGCTGGCCATCTTGCGCGCCAGCCACACCGCGGCGTTCAGCGGATGCCCCAGGCACTCGCTGCCCCGGCCGCTGGAGACCAGCTCCTGGTTGCGGGTCATCTGCATGGCGCACGCTTTCAGATCCAGACCAGCCGGTCGCTGCGCCGGGCCGCCGATGACGTACAGGCCGCAGGAGGCGTTATCGGCGACGGTGTCGACAAAGCCGATTGACCAGTCGCGAATGCGGCTGCCCACCACCTCCAGCGCCGGCAGCACCCATTCGATGGCGTTATACAGCTCATCAAAAGTGGTATCGGCATGGGGCAGATCATGTTTCAGCACCAGGGCGATCTCGGCCTCCACCTTGGGCTGCAGCACGCGGCCAAACGGCACATCGGCGTTGTCGCCGTAGCACATGTCGGCAAACAGGGTGCCGAAATCCGGCTGGTTGACCCCCAGCTGCTGCTGCACTTTGGGATGGGTCAGGCCTACCTTGCGGCCCACCACCCGTCGGCCATGGGCCACATGGTGCTGCACGTTCAGGCGCTGGATAGCGTAGGCGGCGTCGGCGTTGTCGACGCCGAGGATATCGCGCAGCGGGGCGATCGCTTGGCCGGTTCGTTCGGCGTCGCGCAACTGCTGCGCCAGCGCGTCAAGAGAAATAGTCATCATCACTCCTTAAGCCCGTGCGAGGAAATTGAGCACCAGCTGATTAAAACTGTCGGCATGTTCCCACTGCGCCCAGTGGCCGCAGTCGCGGTAAATATGCAGCTCAGAGCCGGCGATCCCGGCGAGCAGGCGTAGTCCGGCGTCCATCGGCACGAAGCGGTCATTGCGTCCCCAGACGATGAGAGTTTGCGCAGCGATCTCGCCGAGCCGCGGGCCAAAGTCAGGGAATTGTTTCGGGTTGGCTTCGAGGCTCTTGACGAAGTTGTCCAGATGGTCGCGGCGCGACAGCATATTGTTCAGCCGCGCCTCGAACAGCGCGTCGGTGAGGTCACGGGTGTCGAAGACGAAAATGCTCATCATCTTCTTCAGGTTTTCAATGGTCGGCTCGCGGTACAGGGCGTTCAGCAGTTTGATGCCTTCCGTCGGCATCGGCGTGAACAGGCTCATGCCGCCGGTTCCCCCGCCCATCAGCACCAGCTTCGCCACCCGCTCCGGCCAGCTCAGGGTGAAGGCCACCGCGCTGTGACCGCCCATCGAGTTGCCCAGCAGATGGACTTTATCGATCCCCAGCTGATCGACCACGCTTTTCAAAATGCGGGCGTTGAGATCCGAACGCGAACCGCTGTTGACAATCGAATCGCTCTTCCCCCACCCCGGACAGTCCAGGAGCAGCACGCGATAGCCCGCCTCGACCAGCGGGTCAATGTTGCGGCTGAAGTTGGCCCAGCCGGTGGCCCCCGGCCCGGAGCCGTGCAGCATCACCACGGTCTCTTCCCCGTCGCCGCAGTCATTGATATGGATGCGCAGCGTGCGGCCTCCCTCGTCGACGTTGAGGAATCGGCTGGTGGCGTCTTCGGTTTGCGGTTGATAGCTCATGTTAGTCTCCCGGTTAATCAAATCTCGGTGGTGGCGCTCAGCGAGCCGAATCCGGCGATCCACTCGGGGATCGGCCGGTAATAGCGGCCTTCGCTGCGCCAGCGGCCAAAAGCGGATAGCGCGGCAAAGGCGGCCACCCAGGTCTTAATTTCGTGCGTCGATTTGCCGGCCATCGCCGACAGCTCGTCGTTGCCGATCGCGTCCAGTTCGCTCAGCCGCCCCTGCTCCAGCAGGCTCATAAAGCGGTTGTCCCAGACCGGGTTGAGGGGATGGAGCGAGCGCTGGTCTTCGGTAAACCGCCGGGCGGCGCTGATCACCCGCTGCTGGCGCAGCTCGCGTTCGTTCGGCGGCAGCTGTTTGCCGCTGCCGAGCAGGCGGTCGCGCAGATGGGCGTCCGCCTTCGCCAGCTCCGGCACCGGCGGCTGGTGCGAAAGCCCGCCAGAGCCGAGGATCAGCACCC
Source organism: Klebsiella sp. K5-204 (assembly GCF_030128585.1). Classification (NCBI taxonomy): domain Bacteria; kingdom Pseudomonadati; phylum Pseudomonadota; class Gammaproteobacteria; order Enterobacterales; family Enterobacteriaceae; genus Klebsiella; species Klebsiella sp. K5-204. The sequence continues at coordinate 489,656 of NZ_JAKUZS010000002.1, read as the reverse complement.
GCTTATTGAGGGTGTTGAGGAAGCGGCCCATCGCCTCGCCCAGCAGCCGGGTGCGTTGAAAACCCGGCAGCGGCGCGGCGACGCCGTTAATAAACACCGGCAGCACCGGCAGGCGATCCAGCCCACCCAGCAAAAACTCCAGCGGCTGGGCGAAGCCATGGTCCACCTGCATGTTGTACGACACCGCCAGGTCGATACCGCTGTTGATCACGGCGTGGGCGCAGGCTTCCGCCAGCTCGGTGGGCACCGGCAGGTCGCCGGCGGCGCTGGCGAAGTCGCCGATGGCGGTGGCGCCGACGCCCAGGCAGAACGGCGGCATCACGTCATAGAAAAAACCGTTGTAGTGATCGGGGGCGAAGAGCACCACCAGCTCGGGATCGAATTCAGCGATCCGCCACCGGGCGTCGGCAATCACCCCGTTCACCTCATCGAGGACCGCCTGCTCCGGGTCAACGAATCCCACCAGCGGGGTGTGCGACAGACAGTGTAAATAGGCATGCATATCAGGCCACCTTCTCTTCAGCGTGGCCGGTATCCCCGGCCGCAAGGGTCATTTTTTCCGCCAGGGCGGTCAGCTGCGCGCCGAGGGTTTGCGGGATAGCGAGAGCGGCGACAAAGCGGTCCGGCCTGACCACGGCGATGGCGGTGTTATGTTGCGCAAACCAGCTCTTCAGACGGTTTTGCTTATCCCCCACCCGCAGCGTGCCCGGGGCGTTATCCTGCTCGCGATGGATCTGCACCTCCGGCACGACCTGGATAAAGCGCACCCCTGTCGCGCGCCAGCGGGCGATCTGCCCGGCGTCGAGCCCCCACTGCGGGTTGCAGCCCCAGCCGATAATGGCGAAATTCGCTCCGATAACCTCATCGAGCAGGAGACTCTCGCCGTTCTCCAGCGTCACCTGCGGTTGAATAAACATTTTGCCCACCGGCGAGGCTTTGCCTGCGCCGTCGGTCAGCAGCGCCCCCTCGCGATACTGCGGCATCGGCTTAAAGCGCATTTCGAGGAAGTAACGTTTCACCGGCGGCAGGTAGTTCAGCAGCCAGGAGAGGCCATCGCGCGCCGCGCCCTGCCAGCGCTTCGGCGGCGCCAGCACGTGGCCGGCGGTGACCGACAGGTCAATCATCGCCTTCGCGTGGTCGCGACGCTCCTGCTGGTAGCTGTCAAGCAGCGCCTCTCCCGCTTTGCCGTTGACCACCAGCGCCAGCTTCCACGCCAGGTTGAAGGCGTCACGCATGCCGCTGTTGTATCCCTGGCCCTGCCAGACCGGCATGATGTGCGCGGCGTCGCCGGCCAGCAGCACCCGGTCAATGCGAAAGCGCTCGGCAAGGCGCGCGTTATGGGTGTAGACCCGCTGGCGGATCAGCTCGACGCGATCCGGGTCCGGCAGCACTTTGCTCAGCAGACGGCGCATATTGTGCGGCTCGCTGAGCTGGGCTTCGGTTTCCCCGGGCATCACCATAAATTCAAAGCGGCGCACGCCGTGGGGCAGCGCGGCGGAAACGTAGGGCCGCACCGGGTCGCAGCACAGGTAGACGTGCGGGGTGGCCAGCGGATCGTTAGCGATATCGATGACGATCCACTGGTTCGGCGCGGTCTTGCCTTCGAAAGGGACGTTCAGCGTGCGGCGAATAAAGCTGGCGCCGCCGTCGCAGGCCACCAGCCAGTCAGCGCGCACTGTCTCCCGCTCGCCGTCCGGTCCTTTGATATTTAACGTGACACCGTCACTGCTCTGGCTAAAGGCTTCCACCTCGCGGGAGAAGAGGCAACGGACCTGCGGGAAACGCTGCAGGCCGTGATACATCACCGCATCCACCTGCGGCTGAATAAAGGCATTGCGCCGCGACCAGCCAAACTCATCGGTCATCGGCTGGATGTCGGCAAAGCAGCGGCCCTTCGGGGTCAGAAAGCGCATGGCGTGCCACGGCGTGGTGTGCGGCAGCACGTCATCCACCAGCCCCACCGCCTGCATCGCCCGCAGCGACTCATCGTCAATACCGATGGCCCGCGGGTAATCGATCAGTTTGTCGAGCTTTTCCACCAGCAGCACGCTGATGCCCATCTGGCCAAGGTAGTTGGCCATCATCAGGCCTACCGGACCGGCGCCGGCGATGGCGACCTGGGCGGTATGCTGCACGGCGGGTTGAATATCGGGTGTAGATGTTGTCATTCTCAGCGACCTCACGACTCGGAAACTGCCCGGCTGACAGGCAATTTGTTAATCATGTGTAAACGTATTTTTATAATGGGCTGAGTATAGGGCGGGTGTTTTCGGCTACAATCAAAACATCGCTGAATGTGCACCAGGTGCACATCGCTGTTTATAAAGCGTTTTAAGGAAGGATTTATGCGTGATGATGGGGCCACTGAGTACAAAACGGTGCGCGGATTAAGCCGGGGTTTATTGTTATTAAAATTGTTAAATAAATTCGACGGCGGCGCGACGCCCGGCCTGCTGGCGGAGTTTAGCGGCCTGCATCGCACCACCGTGCGCCGGCTGCTGGAGACGCTGCAGGAGGAAGGTTTTGTCCGCCGCAGCCGCTCCGATGACAGCTTTCGTCTGACCATTAACGTCCGCCAGCTGAGCGACGGATTTCGTGACGAACATTGGATTTCTGCCCTCGCCACGCCGCTGCTCGGGGAACTGCTGCGCGAGGTCCAGTGGCCGACGGATATCACCACCCTCGACGTCGACGCCATGGTGGTGCGCGAAACCACCCACCGCTTCAGTCGGCTGTCGTTTCACCGGGCGATGGTCGGACGGCGGCTGCCGCTGCTGCTCACCGCCTCCGGTCTGACGTGGCTGGCCTTTGCCCCCGACGCGGAGCGCGACGCCATTCTCAGCATGCTGGCCGCCCGTCCGGAAGCGGAGTATCAGCTGGCTCGCGAACCGGAACGGCTGGCGGCGATCCTCGCCCGCACCCGCCAGAACGGCTATGGCGAAAATTTCCGCGGCTGGCGGCAGGAGGAGAAAATCGCCTCTATCGCCGTGCCGGTCTGCAGCCAGCAGCGGGTCATCGGCTGCCTCAACCTGGTCTATATCGCCAGCGCCATGACCATTGAGCAGGCGGCGCAAAAGCATCTCTCTACGCTGCAGAGGGTGGCGGGCCAGATAGAGGCGCGCATGGAGGATCAAGAAGTGTGGTACGAAATGCCTTGATCGTAGTGAGGGTAAACGCGATCAACCATTGCGCCCGGCGTCGTTATATAATTTAATACACAACGAATTTTTCACGCCATTCGGGCCAGATCATGCCAAAACACCCCTTACTGCTGGGCCTGACGCTGCTCAGCGCCAGCCTGTTCACCGGTCAGGCCTTCGCCGACCGCACTGTCACCGACCAGCTGGGTCGCCAGGTCACCCTCCCCAACCACGTCACCCGCGTCGTGGCTCTGCAGCATCAGACGCTCAACCTGCTGGTGCAACTGCATGCCGCTGAGGATATCGTCGGCGTCTTAAGCAGCTGGAAGAAACAGCTCGGGCCGCAGTTCGCCCGCTTTATGCCCGAGATCGGGCAACTGGCGACCCCGGGCGATCTCACTCAGGTCAATATTGAAAGCCTGCTGGCGCTGCGTCCGCAGGTGGTTTTCGTCGCCAACTATGCGCCGCCGGCGATGATCGCGCAGATCCAACAGGCCGGGATCCCGGTGGTGGCCATTTCGCTGCGCCAGGATGCCGCTGGGGAAAAAAGTAAAATGAACCCCACCATGGCTGACGAGGAGCAGGCCTATAACGCCGGACTGGTAGAGGGGATCCGCCTTATCGGCGAGGTCGTCGAACGCCAGCCCGAGGCCGAGGCGCTGATTCACTACACCTTTGAGGCGCGTAAGCAAGCCAATGCGCCGGTGGCCGATATTCCCCAGAACCAGCGGGTGCGGGTGTATATGGCCAACCCCGATCTGAATACCTACGGCGCCGGCAAATACACCGGTCTGATGATGGCGCACGCCGGGGCGCTGAACGTGGCGGCCGCCAGCGTAACAGGCGCCCGTCAGGTGTCGCTGGAGCAGGTGCTGGCGTGGAACCCGCAGGTGATCTTCGTCCAGGACCGTTATCCGCAGGTGGTCAAACAGATAGAGAACGACCCGCAGTGGCAGGCGATCGATGCGGTGAAACATCACCGCGTGTGGCTGATGCCGGAGTACGCCAAAGCCTGGGGTTACCCGATGCCGGAGGCCCTGGCGCTGGGCGAGCTGTGGATGGCGAAAAAACTCTACCCTTCGCGTTACCAGAACATCGATGTGGACAGTAAAGCCAGGGATTACTATCAACGCTTTTACCGCGTAGCGTGGACGCCAGATGCCCGCTAACCACCGTCCCTGGCTGTTGCAGGGCAGCCTGGCGCTGGCGACGCTGGCGATCGCAGTCGCCTCTCTCTGTTTCGGCCAGTTCCCGTTAAGCCTGAGCGCCGTTGGCCACACCCTGATCCATCTCCCACCAGGCGAAGGGGTGATCGGACAGATCGTCTGGTCGGTTCGCCTGCCGCGCGTGGTCATAGCTTTGCTGGCCGGGGGCGCGCTGGGGCTGTGCGGCGCTACCTTACAGGGCGTGTTCCAGAACCCGCTGGTCGACCCGCACATCATCGGAGTGACCTCTGGCTCCGCCTTCGGCGGCACGCTGGCGATCCTGTTGGGCGTCGGCGGCCTGCTGATGATGGCCTCGACCTTTTTCTTTGGCCTCGTCGCGCTGGGGCTGATTTACGCCCTCGCCGCCCTGCAGGGGCGGGACAGCACGCTGGGGCTGATTCTGTCCGGGATCATCCTCAGCGGCTTCTTCGCCGCGCTGGTCAGCCTGATGCAGTACCTCGCCGACAGCGAAGAGACGTTACCGAACATTGTCTTCTGGCTGCTCGGCAGCTTCGCAACCGCCAGCTGGCATAAGGTACTGCTCATGATCCTGCCCATGGCGGTGGCCGCCGGGGTGTTGTGGAAGCTGCGCTGGCGAATCAATCTGTTGGCGCTGGAGGAGCGCGATGCCCGCAGTCTTGGCGTTCCGGTGGCCGCGCTGCGTCGCGCCGTGCTGGTCTGCTGCGCGGTGCTGGTGGCAGCGCAAGTGGCGGTCAGCGGCAGCATCGCCTGGATGGGACTGGTGGTCCCGCACCTCGCCCGTCTGCTGGTGGGCGCCGACCATCGTCGCCTGCTGCCCGCCGCCTTCTGGCTCGGCGCCGCCCTGATGCTGGTGGTGGACGATATGGCGCGCACGCTGACGCAGGCGGAGATCCCGATCGGGATCATCACAGCCCTGCTCGGCGCGCCGCTGTTTACCTTGTTGCTGGTGCAATCCCGACGCCGGAATACGCTCCAATGAACCGCTCATTGTCGCTGGAAGCGCTACGTTACGGCCACCGTCAGCCGCTCTTCGCCCCGCTCACGCTGGCCTGCCGTCCCGGCGAGATCTGGGCGGTGCTGGGCGCCAATGGCCGGGGAAAAAGTACTCTGCTGGATACCCTGACCGGCGTGCTGCCACCGCTGAGCGGCCGGGCGCAGTGCGAGGGCGGCGTCGCCCTGGTTCCGCAGTCGTTTCGTCCCGCTTTCCGCTGGCGAGTGAGCGATGTGGTGCTGATGGGCCGCGCCCGGCACGTGGATCTCTTTGCCCAGCCGGACGAGGAGGATGCCCGGCGGGTTGAGCAGGCGCTGGCGCAGCTGGGGATTGCCGCCCTGGCCGGGGATGACTTCGACGCGCTCTCCGGCGGCCAGCAGCAGCTGGTGCTGATTGCCCGCGCGCTGGTCAGCGCCAGTCAGAATATCCTGCTGGATGAGCCCTGCTCGGCGCTGGATCTCGGTAACCAGCAGGTGGTGCTCCAGCTGATCGACGACCTCGCTCACCGCCAGACGCGCACCGTCCTGTTCACCACTCATGATCCGAATCATGCGCTACAGGTGGCCAGCCATACGCTGCTGCTTCTGCCGGAGGGCCAGTGGCTGGCGGGCGAGACTGCCGAAGTGCTGAGCGAAACGCACCTCCGGCAAGCGTACGGCCTGCCGGTACGTCTGATCTACCATCCCGCGTCCGCGTCCCCTCTGCTGGCGCCGGGGTTTACTCTGCGTCGCTGAACGGCATAAAACCCGCCTGCCGGAGATACCCCTGGCCAACGTCGCCGAGGATAAAGCGATACAGGGCCAGCGCGGCGGGATCGGCACTGAGGCGCGCCAACTGGTAATCGCAGCGAATATTCCACGCTGCCGGGATGGTCAGGGTACGCAGATCGTCGCAGGCGGCCAGCGCGGGGGCATAGTGCGCGTAGCCGATAAACAGATCCGCCAGATTCTGGCGAATGAGCCACGCGCCGGCTATCTCTCCCGGCGGCACGCTCAGTGAGTCTCTGCCGCCGACCAGCGGCTGCGCCCGCCCGGCCATCGCGTTGCCCAACCCAGGACAGCGCGCCTCGATTCGGGCAAACAGTTGCCAGGTGTAATCTCCTGACGGATCGCATCCCGGCGTGGAGGTCGCCAGCCGCAGGCGGGGCGTACTGAGCAGCGCCAGCCAGTCCAGGCCATCGTTGTCTCGCGACCGCCTGGCGGTCAGCATAAGCTGATTGCCGGCAAATCCATGGCATTCCTGCGCCAGACCCGCCTGGAGCAGCGCCTGCGGGTGCGCCGCGTTGGCGGAAGCAAAAACCGCGCACGGGGTCCCGGCCTCGATCCGCTCGCGCAGCAGGCCGGCAGGGCCAAACTGCGCATCGACCGCCAGGCCAGTCTGCTGCTGAAAGTACGCCACCAGCGGCAGAAAAGCGCTTTTCAGGCTTCCCGCCGCCAGCAGCGTGAGAGGAGTGGACATTATAGATCGTCGCTATAAACCGGATAATATAGCGCTATATTACCCGGTTTGCCGCCACGTCAGTAGCGAATTTCCGCCAGCGCCCGGAGCTGTTCAGGGGTGGCTACCGGCAGGTCGAAAAAGCGCAGATAGGCAGGGATCATTTCAAACAGCATGTCGGTCCCGCGCTGGATGTGGCACTGTCGCGCCTGGGCGGCTCTCAGCAGCGGAGTATACTCCTGGGTCATCACCACCTCCCCCACCCAGGTGCCTGGCGCCAGACGGTCAACGTCCAGCGGCAGCGGATCGCTGACCTTCATCCCCAGCGGCGTGGCGTTGACCACCAGCTCGTGTCCGGCAGGATCGTGCTGCATCAGAGTGATATCGAGCTGTGGATAGTGCTGATGCAGCCGTCCAGCGAGAGCGTGCGCCACCTCGGGACGGGTATCGTACAGGGTCAGGGCGCTGACCCCTGCAGCCGCAAGGGAGGCGGCGATAGCCGACCCCACCCCGCCGCTGCCGACCACCAGCGCCCGCGTCCCCTCAGGCTGAAATCCCTTACGGCGCAGGCCCAGCACAAAGCCGTCGCCATCGAACATGTCCCCGGAGAGGCTACCGTCCGCCTCGCGACGGATGGCGTTGCAGGCGCCGGCGATAGCCGCCGTCGGGCTCAGGCGTTGCACCAGATCACAGGTGGCGATTTTATGCGGCATCGTCACCAGCGCGCCGATGATATTGGTCATCGTAAACAGCGGCGGAATAAACGCGGCATAGTCCTCCGGCCTGACGCCCATTGGCACCACCTTCACGTCCACCTGCTGGTCGACAAACCACGGGTTGTAGATCATCGGCGCCTTAAAACTGGCGGTCGGATAGCCAAGATGCGCTATCAGCCGCGTATTCCCACTAATCACCATGCCTTGCTCCTTTGCTTACTGCGATAACTCAATACGTTTGACGTCGCCGAGGATAAACAGATAGGCCGCCACGCCCAGCAGCGCGGCGCCGCCGATGTAGATCAACGCGTAGAAGAAATTGCCGAACCCGGCGACGATAAAGCCGATCACCAGCGGGGTGAGGATCCCCGCGAGGTTGGCGCAAAAGTTGAACAGGCCGCCGGTGAGCCCGCCCAGCCCCTTCGGGGCGATGTCGGAGATCAGCGTCCAGCCGAGGCCCACCATCCCCTGGCCAAAAAAGGCAAACGACATCACCAGGATCACCGCCAGGTCGCTCTGCAGCCAGTTGGCGGAGATGATGCAGCTGGCCATCAGCAGGCCGGCGACGATCGGCAGCTTGCGCCCCAGGTTGGCCGACCCGGTGGCTTTAAGCAGCTTGTCGGAGATCCAGCCGCCAAACATCACCCCGCCGGCGGCGGCGACAAACGGCAGGATGGAAAAGAAACCGACCTTCAGCCACGGCATATGGCGTTCGGTGGCCAGCCAGGTGGGAAACCAGGTGAGAAAGAACACCAGCACCGTATTGCCGGCAAACTGGCCGATACTGGCGCCGATGATCTGACGTTTGCTCAGCAGCTGGCGGACCAGCGGCCAGCTGAACGCCACCTGCTGGTCGGCTGGGGCGCTCAGGCCGCCGCCGTTTTCGATATGCTCGCGCTCCTGCTGGCTGAGACGAGGGTCTTCATGCGGTTCGCGGTAGCAGCGCCACCACACCAGGGCGAACAGAATGCCGACCACGCCGACGCTGACGAACAGCACCCGCCAGCCGAAGCCGTCCATGATCCAGAACAGCAGCGGGGCAAAGCAGGCCAGCCCAAGGTATTCCCCCACGGTGTACACCGCCGTGGCCTTCGCGCGCTCCTGCTGCGGGAACCAGGCGCTGACCACCCGGCTGTTCACCGGAAAGCACGGCGCTTCGCTGACGCCAAGCCCGAAACGGCACAGCAGCAGCGTCTTCAGCCCCACCGCCATGCCGTGGAACAGGGTAAACAGCGACCACAGGGTCAGCGACAGAAAATAGGTCACTTTGTTGCCAAAACGGTCGAGAAACAGCCCGCCGGGGATCTGCGCCAGAGCGTAGGTCCAGGCGAAAGCGGAGAAGAGGATCCCCATGAGCGCAGGGTCGATCCCCAGCTCACCGGTCAGCTTTGGGGCGGCGATCCCCAGCACGGTGCGATCGAGGTAGTTGATCATGGTGCCGATGGCCAGCAGCGCAAGAATGCCGATGCGCCGCCGGGAGCGGCGCGCGGTGACGGCTGGCTGGGCGGCGGCCGTCGGGTTAGGGCTATATGAGCTCATAGTCGGTTCCTGTCTCGGGTACAGAGGGTGTTGTTATTGTGTTTCAGGCATAATGAACTATTTGATTCAGGCTAACAATACTGCATCGCCGCCAGACGGACGGCCGCATTCGCCGCGCCATAGAGCGCGTAGCCTGCCCGTCGTTCGGTTAATTCAAAGAAGAAGCGCCCGGCGATGAAGGGCCGGGTATACAGATGCAGGAACGCTCCGCCCTGCGGATCGCGGTCGTAGAGGAGCTGCCGCCGCTGGAGCTGCCCGACGTCCAGCTCGCCGCCAAAGCGCGCCAGCAGATCGTCATAGTAATTGGCCGGGATCGGCAGCGCATGATCGGCAACCGCGGCGAGCTGGTCGCAGGTGGCCGGCAGATCGCGGCAGGCAAAGGCGGCATGCTGCAGCCCCGCCCCCTGGTAGCAGGCGACCGAGCGGGCGATCTGCGTCGCCCGGCTCTGGGAGATATTCAGCGCCAGGCGGATCTCCCCCTGCGGGCTGCGCACCACCAGACTACGCACCAGCCCATAGGGATCCGGCAGCGTCTGCTCATGTTCGAGCGTAAAACCAAACACCGTGCGGAAGAACATCACCCAGTTGTCGCGGCTGTCGGCTTCCATCCCCAGCGCCAGATGGTCGATGCCGAGGTAATCTTCGCGCACCGTCACGCCATCGCGCAGGAGAAAGTCGCGCTCGTAGATCGCCTCCCCGGCATCGATGAGATAGACCAGGCTGCCGTCAGGGGCGCAGATCGCCGGGATCGGCGTTTCGTTCGGCCCGGCGTCGCCCTGCCAGGTGGCATACCCCAGCGCGCGGGCGCGAGCGACAATCGGCGCACTGCTGTCGACCCGCAGCGCCATCGCGCAGAGCGATACCCCGTGGCGTTGATAAAAGTGATCGGCCCAGCTGTGCGGCTGATGGTTTATCACGATCCGCGCCCCGCCGTTGCGCCACAGCGTGACCTGTTTGGAGCGGTGGCTTCCCTCGTGCTGAAAACCCAGCGCCTGCAGGTGCTGCCCCAGGCGCTGCGCCTCGGCGACGCTGGCGGCGAATTCGATAAACTCCAGCCCGTGACAGACCGGCGGTGGCGGCGGTGAAAACAGATCGGCATCGCACGCCGGGAGCCGGCGACGAGTCTGCTCCTCCAGCCACAGCAGCGAACGATAGCCATCTTTGGCCGTCGCGCCGTTCGGCGAGGCGCGAAAACCGTCATTAAAGATCTCCAGCGACCAGGGGCCGCGATAGCCGCAGCGGGTGATCTGCTCGGCAAACGCCTCCAGCGGCAGCTCCCCCTGCCCGGGGAAGCAGCGGAAATGGCGACTCCACTCCAGGAGATCCATTTTCATATACGGCGCATCGGCGAGCTGAACGAAGGTGATTTTCTCCACCGGCACCGATGGCAGCGCGTCGAGGGTGTCGCCCCGGGCCAGGATATGGAAGCTGTCGAGCACCAGGCCCAGCGCCGGGCTGTCCACCCGCTGCACCCGCTCCCAGGCCTGCTGCCAGCGGTTCACATGGGTTCCCCAGGCCAGCGCCTCATAGCCGATAGCGATCCCCTCCTCTTCCGCCAGCGTGGCCAGCGCCCGCAGGTCCGCCACCTGCAGTTCGCTATCCGCCGAGCAATCCGGCTGCACATTGCTGCACAGCAGCAGCGTGTCGCAGCCCAGCTCGCGCATCAGCGCAAATTTGCGTCTGGCGCGGGCCATATTGGCCGCAAACTGCGCCCGGCTGGCGCCTTCAAAATCGCGAAAGGGTTGAAAAAGCGTGATTTTTAACCCTAAATCGGCGGCCAGCTGGCGGATTTCCGCCGGCGTCCCCGTATAATAGAGCAGATCGTTCTCGAAAATTTCCACACCCTGATACCCCGCCGCCGCAATAGCGTGCAGCTTCTCTGGCAGGGTGCCGGAAATCGAAACGGTGGCGATAGAGCGCAGCATAAGGTCCTCGGGTCAACAGCTGACGTGAGCCTTGAATATGTATCATTTGGTTCATTTGCGCCATACCAGGTTGCTAAATTGTGATCATTATGTGTATTTTTTGTCACCCAAGAAAAAGGAGTTGCCATGACCGCCGTTGCTCATGATGAAGCACAATCTCTGAAGGAGCGGATCTTCAGCGCCGCTATCGCCGTCTTTGCCGAACACGGGCTGTCAGGCGCCCGCATGGAGCAGATCGCCACCGAGGCGCAGACCACCAAGCGCATGGTGGTCTACTACTTCAAAAGCAAAGAGCAGCTCTATCAGGAGGTGCTGCAGCATGTGTATGCGCGGATCCGCGAAACCGAGCAGCAGCTGGGGCTGGAGAATGTGCCGCCGGTAGAGGCGCTGGTGCGGCTGGTGCGCTGGAGCGTGCGCTATCACGCCACCCACGCGGACTATATGCGGGTGATTTGCATGGAGAACATGCAGCGCGGCAAGTGGCTGAAGACCTCGGGAGAGCTGAAGCCGCTGAATCGTACCGCCCTGTCGATTCTGGAAGACATTTTGCAGCGCGGCCAGCAGCAGGGGGTCTTTCAGGCGGGGCTGGAAGCGCGCGATGTGCACCGGTTAATCAGCAGCTTTAGCTTTTATCAGGTGTCGAATTTCTACACCTTCAGCAGTCTGTACCTTGACGATCCGCTGCCCGCCATTGACGATGAAGCGATGGTGGCCCACCACTGCGACATTGCCGTCCGGGCGGTGGTCCGCTTCGTGATTTCCTGACCCGCCGGCGAAAGGCGTCAGTGTCCGGAGAGGGCGTGAATGACCTTCGCCATTGCCTCCTCGGTGAGCGGTGAACGCTGGATTTTGCTGTTCGCCAGCGAGGTGCGCAGCACGCCGGCGATGACAATGTGTTTCGGCTCCTGGCCAAGGTCACGCATTTCCAGCACCACTTTGCCCACCACGCGGCACATTTCCTGGTACAGCTCGTCGTCTTTCGCTTTATTTCCCATTGAGTCTGGCTCGCATTTTCTCATTATCAATCAAATCATTATTGATAGATTTTTCCGGCAACGCAAATCATCCTCCCGTTACCGGTTCAATGGCGCATTTTACCGCCTCATGACGGGAGAAAATTCCCTTTCCGCCGCCCCTTTTCATCCCGCCTGATGAAAAAATGTGTTGCATAGTTTTATGCATAACGTGCCGGTTTTGTTACGCGTTTTGTCCATAATTTGAAACGAGGTTTTTATTTTCCTTTTTGATTTCGCCAGCGTATAATGCGCTTCGATTCTTTCTTGAATGGTTTCAGCGCATTGGACTGCATGATAAAACGCATAACACCTTGCCACATTTCATGGGCTGAACCGCCAGCACACATTCTTCTGCACGCTTCGGGGTTGTCACCTATCCTTAGGGCGTGGCTTAGCAACTTTCGTAATACAGGTTTGGCTCCCCGGCAGTGCGCCCGCGGAGCGAGAATTCCATATCCTTCACAACTTAAAGACTAAAACTGTCATGAAAAAGACCAAAATTGTTTGCACCATCGGTCCGAAAACCGAATCTGAAGAGATGCTGACCAAAATGCTGGAAGCCGGCATGAACGTGATGCGTCTGAACTTCTCCCACGGTGACTATGCGGAACACGGTCAGCGCATCCAGAACCTGCGCAATGTGATGAGCAAAACCGGTAAGAAAGCCGCTATTCTGCTGGACACCAAAGGACCGGAAATTCGTACCATCAAGCTGGAAGGCGGCAACGACGTCTCCCTGAAAGCGGGCCAGACTTTCACCTTCACCACCGATAAATCGGTCATCGGCAACAGCGAAATCGTTGCGGTAACCTATGAAGGGTTCACCTCTGACCTGAGCGTCGGCAACACCGTTCTGGTGGACGATGGCCTGATCGGCATGGAAGTGACCGCTATCGAAGGTAACAAAGTTATCTGTAAAGTGCTGAACAACGGCGACCTTGGCGAGAACAAAGGCGTGAACCTGCCGGGCGTCTCTATCGCCCTGCCGGCGCTGGCGGAAAAAGACAAACAGGACCTGATCTTCGGTTGCGAACAGGGCGTGGACTTCGTCGCGGCCTCCTTCATCCGTAAGCGTTCCGACGTCGTCGAGATCCGTGAGCACCTGAAAGCCCACGGCGGCGAAAACATCCAGATCATCTCCAAAATCGAAAACCAGGAAGGCCTGAACAACTTCGACGAAATCCTCGAAGCCTCTGACGGCATCATGGTTGCTCGTGGCGACATGGGCGTTGAGATCCCGGTTGAAGAAGTTATCTTCGCGCAGAAAATGATCATCGAAAAATGTATCCGCGCGCGCAAAGTGGTTATCACCGCGACCCAGATGCTGGACTCCATGATCAAAAACCCGCGTCCGACCCGCGCTGAAGCCGGCGACGTGGCCAACGCCATCCTCGACGGCACCGATGCGGTAATGCTGTCCGGCGAATCGGCGAAAGGTAAATACCCGCTGGAAGCGGTCACCATCATGGCGACCATCTGCGAACGTACCGACCGCGTCATGACCAGCCGTCTGGATTTCAACAACGACAACCGTAAACTGCGCATCACCGAAGCGGTGTGCCGCGGCGCGGTAGAAACCGCTGAGAAACTGGAAGCGCCGCTGATCGTGGTCGCCACCCAGGGCGGTAAATCCGCACGCGCTGTGCGCAAATACTTCCCGGATGCCACCATCCTGGCGCTGACCACCAACGAAACCACTGCTCGCCAGCTGGTGCTGAGCAAGGGCGTTGTGCCGCAGCTGGTGGAAGAGATTGCCTCTACGGATGATTTCTATCACCTGGGTAAAGATCTGGCGCTGAAGAGCGGCCTCGCGCGCAAAGGCGACGTGGTGGTGATGGTCTCTGGCGCATTAGTCCCGAGCGGCACCACTAATACCGCTTCCGTGCACGTGCTGTAATAATTTACAGGTTAATTGGTTTTTTTTTAATAAAGCGCCTCTCGGGGCGCTTTTTTTTATTCATCGACTAGCTCTTCCTATTAAAAATGCAAATCGGAATTTACTATTTAATAAGAGATTATCTAAGATGAATCCGATGGAAGCGTGCTGTTTTCACTCGCCTTTTTCAGCGATTTTGACCAATTCGATGCTTCTTTGAGCGAACGATCAAAAATAAGTGCGTTCAGGTAAAAAAAATATTCTCATCCCAAAAAAGTTTGTGTAATACTTGTAACGCTACATGGAGATTAACTCAATCTAGAGGGTATTAATAATGAATCGTACTAAACTGGTACTGGGCGCGGTAATCCTGGGTTCTACTCTGCTGGCTGGTTGCTCCAGCAATGCTAAAATCGATCAGCTGTCTTCTGACGTTCAGACTCTGAACGCTAAAGTTGACCAGCTGAGCAACGACGTGAACGCAATGCGTTCCGACGTTCAGGCTGCTAAAGACGACGCAGCTCGCGCTAACCAGCGTCTGGACAACCAGGCTCACTCTTACCGTAAGTAAGAGTTCTGGTAATAAAAATGGCGCACTCTGTGCGCCATTTTTTTTGCCCTCGCGCTGAGGGCTACTGGGTGAGCAGGCTGTTGTCAGACGAACTGTTCTGCGCCGACAGCGACGTCGCCGCGCTACCCGCCCCCGTCGATACCACCACCGGATAGCCCGCCCTTCTCGACATCGCTTTTTTCAGCTGCAGGTCATCCACCGCTTTATCCTCTGCGAAGGCGTGAAACGCCGCTGGCAGCGTGTAAGCGATGGTCCGGGTGTTTTCCCCTTCCGTCTGCGACAGCGGCCTGTGGACCTCTACGTAACGTTTACCATCCGGCTCGACGGCAAACTTCACCGGCTGATTGATGATCCGCACCGGCGTCCCGGTTTTCACCTGACTGAACAGCGCCTTGATGTCATCGGCGTTCATCCGCATACAGCCCGAGCTGACGCGCAGCCCAACGCTGTCCGGCGCGTTAGTCCCGTGGATGAGATATTCGCCGTTACCGTAGGCCAGACGCAGCGCATAGCGGCCCAGCGGGTTATTCGGCCCGGCCGGCACCACCGCCGGGAGCGTCACCCCTTTCTCCAGCGAGCGCGCGCGGATGCCGGCGGTCGGTGTCCAGGTCGGGTTAGGGATCTTCTGCCCGACGCGGGTGGTCATCTCCGGCGTTTCCAGCCCTAACTGGCCGATGCCCAGGGGATAAACCTGGACCTGATTCTCTCCCGGCGGGAAGTAGTACAGCCGCAGCTCCGCGAGGTTGACGACAATCCCCTCCCGCGGCACGTCGGGCAGCAGCATCTGAGAAGGGATCAGCACCTGGGTCCCGGGCTTCGGCTGCACCGGCGCGATGGTATCGTTGGCTTCAAGGATCAGCATCGCCGCGGTATCGAAATGGCGGGCAATCGCCTGCAGGTTGCGATCGCTCTCCTGAACCGTCCAGTACTGGTTCTGGCCAATCAGCCGGCTGTTGGCCGGAGGTAGCGGGTAATCGACGGCCCAGGCGGCCGGGGTGGCGCCAAGGGCGCCGAGAAGGGCTAAAGCGATCATCGTTTTGCGTTTCATACTGAGATTCCTTCTTTCGCTGATAAAACGCCAGGAGACTGAACGGCGGCAGGGGCAGCGCCCTGCCGGACGTAACAGAATGAAATCTACCTGTTTATTCTAGCTAATATTTGCGGCTTTCGCGCGTATCGCGCGGATCATGGCTTCGAGGCCCTGCGAGCGGGAGGGGGTAAGATGCTGGGTGAGGGCCATTTTTTCAAACCATGGGCGGACGTCAAACTCGGTGATGTCCTGGGCGGTCATCCGGTCATAAAGGATAAACACCACCGCAATCAGCCCTTTGACAATCGCCGCATCGCTGTCGCCGCGCAGGGTGACAACGCCGGAAGGATCCTGCGCCATCACGATCCACACCTGGCTTTGACAGCCCTGAATAATGTTCTGCGGGCTGTGCTCCTCGGCGCTCAGCGGCGGCAGCCGCTGGCCCAACTCAATGATATAGAGATACTTCTCTTCCCAGTTGGCGCAACGGCTAAAATTGCGCAACAGTTTGTCTTTGTCCGGTAATGCCGCCATCGTCACGTCCTTTACCCTAATAGTTTGTGGATCCGCTGGAGGCCGGCCACCAGGCGGTCCACCTCTTCCGTGGTATTGTACATCGCCAGCGACGCCCGACACATGGCCGGTACCTGATAGCGGGCCATCAGCGGCATGGCGCAGTGATGCCCGGTCCGCACGGCGATCCCGTAGTTATCGAGGAAGCTGCCGACGTCATAGGCGTGATGCTGGCCGAGGTTAAAGGCAATCACCCCTTTGCGCTGCGCCGGACCGTAGAGGATCAGATCCGGCACCGCGCGCAGGGCCTCCAGCGCGTAGCGCATCAGCGTCTGCTCGTATTCGGCGATCTGGGTCAGTCCCAGCTGGCTGACGTAGCTCAGCGCCGCGCCGAGGCCAATGATCCCCCCGGTATTCGGCGTGCCGGCCTCAAAGCGCCAGGGCGCCTGGTTCCAGGTGGTGCCCTCCGTCAGGCTGACGGTGGCGATCATCGACCCGCCCCCTTCCCATGGCGCCATTGTCTGCAGCAGCTCGGCCCGGGCGTAGAGCACGCCGATCCCGGTCGGGCCGTACAGTTTATGGCCGGAGAAGACATAAAAATCGCAGCCCAGCGCCTGAACGTCCACCGGGTGGTGCATCACCGCCTGGGCGCCGTCCACCAGCACTTTCGCGCCATGCTGATGCGCAAGGGCAATCAGCGCCGACAGCGGGTTTTCCGTCCCCAGCACGTTGGAGACTTCGGTTATCGCCAGCAGGCGGGTACGCTGGTCAAACAGCCCGGGAACCACGTCCAGCTGCAGGGTGCCGTCCGGGTTGAGGGGGATCACCCGCAGCTCAGCCCCTACCCTGGCGCAGAGCATCTGCCACGGTACGATGTTGGCGTGGTGCTCCATCTCGCTGATGATGATGTTATCCCCGGCGCCGACGTTGGCGTTTCCCCAGCTGTTGGCCACCAGGTTAATGCCCTCGGTGGTGCCGCGCACGAATACCAGCTCCTCCGCCGAGCCGGCGTTAAGGAAGATGGCCGCCTGCTGGCGCACCGCCTCCATCCGCGCGGTGGCTTCCGCGCTGAGGGTATGGATCCCACGATGCACCGCCGCGTAGCCGTGGCGATAGAATTCCGCTTCGGCGCCAATCACCGCCTCCGGTTTCTGGGCGCTGGCGGCGCTGTCAAGATAGACCAGCGGCTGGCCGTTGACCTCCCGGCTCAGTACCGGAAAATCGGCGCGAACCCGTTCTACTGAAAATGTCATGCTGTGCCTCCCGGCAAACGCTCTCCAATCCGCGCCAGCACCTGCTCTCTGAGCGCGTCGCTGTGGATAGCTTCGGTAAGCTCGGCGGCGAAGGCGTAGAGGATCATCTGCTGCGCCGCCTGCTGTTCAATCCCGCGCGAGCGCAGATAGAACAGCTGTTCTTCGTCAATGCGCCCTACCGTCGCCCCGTGGCTGCATTTCACGTCATCGGCGTAAATCTCCAGCTGCGGTTTGGTGTCGACCTCCGCCAGCCGCCCGAGCAGCAGATTGTTGTTGGTCATCTGGCCGTCGGTTTTCAGCGCATGCGGCGCGACGTTGATCAGCCCGTTAAACACCGCCCGGCCCTTATCGCTGACAATGGTTTTATGCAGCTGGCGGCTGGTGCAGTACCCCACCTGGTGGTCCAGCCAGGTGCGGCTGTCGCAGACCTCATTTTTCACCGGCATCGCCAGCGAGTTAAGACGCAGGTCGCTGTTTTCGCCGCCCAGACGCGTGCTGGTGTGATGACGCAGCACCTGACCGCCGAGCAGGAAACTGCTGCTGAAAGCCGAGGCGTCGCGGCCCAGCAGCAGGTCGTTATGGGCGAAGTGGTAGCTGTGCGCGTTCTCGAACGCCAGCTTGATGTGCTGCAGGCGCGCGTTGTCCGCCACCGTCATGGTCAGCCGCCCGCCGGTGAAGTGCGGTTGCTCATCAAGGCTAAGATAGTGCTCGACAATCGTCGCCTCCGCCCCGCTCTCCAGCGCCAGATGGTGACGATAGTGGGCGGTATTCAGCGCATCGCCGGCCAGGCCGCGGGTGATATGCATCAGCAGCAGCGGCTTGTCCAGGCGACGGTTGCGCGGCACGCGCAGGCGGGTCACCGTCTGCGCCAGGCTTTCGGTCAGATGGAGAAACACCTCCGGCTGGAGGGCATCCGGCAGATGCTGGCGCTGGTTATCGACACTGACCTCCACGCCGCTGGCGGCGAGATCGTCGCTCAGCTCAGGATGATAGCGACCGTCGATAAACACCAGTCGCCAGGCGTCCAGCGGCAGCGCCAGCGCGTCACGCTGTTCGGCGCTGATCGACGCTTCCTCATCGGCGACGAAGCGGCCGTTAATCAGCGCGTCCAGCGGGGTGTATTTCCAGTCCTCCTGCTTGCGCGTCGGCAGACCCAGGCGCAACAGCTGCTGCAGATGCTGGCTGGCCTCCGGCGTACGCTGGTCGCCCTGCGCTTCAAACAGATGGTGCCACTGCTGCAGCGCATTACTGCTGTTCGGTAAGCCAGCCATAGCCCTGCTCCTCCAGCTGTTTGACGAGAGTGAAATCCCCCGACTTCACAATCCGCCCCTGATACAGCACATGGACATAGTCCGGCTTGATATAGTCAAGGATGCGCTGATAGTGAGTGACGATGATGAAGGCGCGTTTGCCGTCGCGCAGCGCGTTCACGCCCTGGGAGACGATTTTCAGGGCATCGATGTCCAGCCCGGAATCCGATTCATCGAGAATGCACAACTCCGGCTCAAGCACCGCCATCTGCAGAATGTCGTTGCGCTTTTTCTCGCCGCCGGAGAAACCCACGTTCACCGAACGGGTCAGCAGATCTTCCGGCATCTGCAGCAACCTGATTTTCTCTTCCATTAAATCCTGAAAGTCGAAGCGATCCAGCGGCTCCTGGCCGCGATAGCTGCGCACGGCATTCAGCGCGGTCTGCAGGAAGAACTGGTTGCTGACGCCGGGGATCTCCACCGGATACTGGAAGGCCATAAAGATGCCTTCCCCGGCGCGATCTTCCGGGGCGAGCTCCAGCAGGTTTTTGCCCTTAAACTCGACGCTGCCGCCAGTGACCTCGTAATCTTCGCGCCCGGCCAGGGTGGCCGAAAGCGTACTTTTCCCCGAGCCGTTCGGCCCCATAATGGCGTGGACCTCCCCCGGACGCACCTCAAGGTTCAGCCCGCGCAGGATCGCTTTATCTTCGACGGCGACGTGTAAATCTTGAATACTTAACATCTTTTTTCCTTAATTATCAGCCGACGCTATGCTCAAGGCTAATGGCCAGCAATTTTTGCGCTTCGACGGCGAACTCCAGCGGCAGTTCGGAGAAGACGTCTTTACAGAAGCCGTTGACGATCATCGAGATGGCATCGTCTTCGCTGATCCCGCGCTGCAGGCAGTAGAACAGCTGGTCCTCACCGATCCGCGAGGTGGTCGCTTCGTGCTCCAGCTGGGCGCTGTTGTTGCGACATTCCACATACGGGAAGGTATGCGCCCCGCAGTCCGGGCCGATCAGCATCGAATCGCACTGGGTGAAGTTGCGGGCGTTAGTCGCGGTCGGCATGATTTTGACCAGCCCGCGATAGCTGTTCTGGCTGTGTCCGGCGGAGATCCCTTTCGAGATGATGGTCGAGCGGGTATTCTTGCCGATATGGATCATTTTGGTGCCGGTGTCCGCCTGCTGATGACCGCTGGTCAGCGCCACCGAAAAGAATTCGCCGATCGAGTTATCGCCGCGCAGGATGCAGCTGGGGTATTTCCAGGTGATGGCCGAGCCGGTTTCCGACTGGGTCCATGACATTTTGCTGTTCTCCCCTTCGCACAGGGCGCGTTTGGTGACAAAGTTGAGGATCCCGCCGGTGTTGTTATCCCCCGGGAACCAGTTCTGCACCGTGGAGTATTTCACTTCCGCGTCTTTATGGATGATGACTTCCACCACCGCGGCGTGCAGCTGATAGCTGTCGCGCACCGGCGCCGAGCAGCCCTCAATGTAGCTGACGTAGCTGCCTTCATCGGCCACCAGAATGGTACGTTCGAACTGGCCGGTCTTTTCGGCGTTGATGCGGAAATAGGTCGACAGCTCCATCGGACAGCGGACGCCCTTCGGCACATAGATAAAGGTGCCATCCGAAGCCACCGCGGCGTTCAGCGCGGCAAAGAAGTTGTCATTGCCCGGCACCACGGTCCCCAGATACTTTTTCACCAGTTCCGGATGGTCGTGGATCGCCTCGCCGAAAGAGCAGAAGATGATCCCCTGCTCCGCCAGCTTTTCACGGTAGGTGGTCGCCACCGACACCGAGTCGAATATCGCGTCCACCGCCACCTCGCGCCCTTCGCGCACCGGCACGCCCAGCTGGTTAAAGGCTTCTTCCACCTCGCTGGTAAGGAAGGTGTTGGCCCCGGTCTGCTGCACCGCGCCGGGCTCGGAGGCGCAGGTCTCATCGCAGTTGCCGCAGGAGGGGGCGGAATAGTAGCTGTAATCCTGATAATTCAGCTTATCGTAATGCGCCTTCAGCCAGTGCGGCTCTTCCATCTCCAGCCACGCCCGGTAGGCATTGAGCCGGAACTCCAGCATCCACTGCGGCTCATTGCGGCGGGCGGAGATGGCGCGAACCACCTCTTCATTAATGCCTTTGGCCAGCTCATCGGTCTGCAGGCGAGTGAAAAAGCCCTCTTTATAATTGAGCGGGCCGCCGGTCCAGGTTTTGACATCGTCTGTTGCTTCAGTATTACGCGACATAGTTACTCCGCCTGCACCCCAAAACTTTCGCCGCAGCCGCACTCGTGCTGCGCTTTCGGGTTATGAAATTTAAAGATTTCATTTAAACCTTCCCGGACGTAATCCAGCTCCGTGCCGTCAATGAACGGCATCGCCTGCAGCGGCGCAAACAGCTTCGCGCCGTCAGATTCAAAGAGCAGATCGTCTGGCGCCGGCTCGGCAATCATTTCGAGCACATAGCCAAAACCGGCGCAGCCGCTGGTTTTGATACCCAGCCGTAGCCCCTTTTTGTCCGGCTGCTTACGCATCAGATCGCGAATATGCGCGGCAGCGGCCGGCGTCATGGTCAGTCCCTGCCAGCTGAAATCGGCGGGATTAAAGGTTCCTGCTTGTACTTCCATCGATAGACCTCCAGGTTGGCGCCATCAAGGCATACCGTCATGTTAGTGATAATGATTATCACTTCAACCCTTCTCCAGCAGGGGTATTGCCTCATTTAGCGCTTTTTATAAGCATAGACCCTTGCCCGGGGATTATCAGGGTACGCAAGTCGAACCTAATCATATGATTTATAATATGTTATTCTGATATTGTTCTGTTACCGCACGCAATGGCAAAGATGTATCGAAAATACCGATTTATGCGATAGCAGCAGACCACCTTCCTGATTCACCCTGGCGCAGAAACGGAAAAAGTGACGACGTCACTAAGCGGCCATGCGCGCTGAACAGGCGCTGGCCTGCGGAATGAGAAAGCGTGAGAAGAAAGCGTCAAGGCGCGACGCTTTCGGCAGGGGCGGTCGCGGCCTGGCGGGGACGTGGCCGCGATCGGGGGGATGTAAACCGCGATGAAACGGGTAGTCAGGAAGGCTATCGGTTGGCTAGGTCCCTTTTCTCACTAGGCGGGCGGCCTGGACAAAGACCTCATCCTCCACCCCATCCCCCTTCTGTCTGCCCAGCCGCACCAGCTCATCCACGATACTCCCCTGATTAATCTGCTTTTGGGTCGCCACTAAGCTAATGACCGCCGCGCCGATAGCCATGCCAATCAATGCCGTTTGTTCATCTTTATCTTTCATGGTGTCGCTCCGTCTGTCCTCATCAGAAAGGCTAGCAAAAGATAGCCACTGCTCCATTTCAAATTCACTTTCTTTACGCCTGCTGGAAAAGGCAGGCGCCGAGTTGACCACGCTTCCTTGCTATGGCGATAGCGCATAACGCTGTCGCACCACGTCGGGTCTTTTATTTGGCCGAATTCACGCGTCGCGGAAATAAATAAAAATAACGCGCGTGCCTGAGGCAAAAAAAGAAATAACCCTTTAAGCGACGAATCCAGATTATTCCATTAGGGAATGGCTGAGATGCTAATATTTCATTTCCCCAACGATTTTAAGAAGCCTATAGTTTTTTTGCCTGCAGAACATCCACTTAGGTTAAAAGACATAAGGATATAATTATGATTGTTTCAGCCCCCAGCGATTATCGCGAAGCCGCTCGTCGCCGTCTGCCCCGTTTCCTTTTTGACTATATTGACGGTGGCGCGGTGGCGGAAAATACCATGAACGCCAATGCCGCCGAGCTCGCCTCGGTCGCTCTTCGCCAGCGCGTGCTGTGCGGGGCGGGTGAACCGACGCTGGCCACCACCATCCTTGATGCCCCATGGGCGATGCCCGTGGCGCTGGGGCCGGTCGGCGCCACCGGCATGTATGCCCGCCGCGGCGAAGTCCAGGCGGCCCGCGCCGCCTCCCGCGCCGGGATCCCTTACACGCTGTCCACCGTGTCGGTCTGCTCCATTGAGGAGGTGGCGAGCCACGCCAGCGGCGCGCTCTGGTCCCAGCTGTACGTCCTGAAAGATCGCGGCTACATGCGTAACGCGCTGGAGCGCGCCTGGGCCGCCGGCATGAAAACCCTGGTATTCACTGTCGATATGCCGATCCCCGGCTCACGGTATCGGGACAACCGCTCAGGAATGTCCGGGCCGCACGCCACCTTGCGACAGTATCTTCAGGCCTGCACCCACCCGCGCTGGGCAATGAACGTCGGCCTGGCGGGCAGGCCTCTGTCGTTCGGTAATATCGAAGCCTATACCGGCCACAAAATGACCATGGACGACTATATGGGGTTTATCAGCAACAACTTCGACCCGTCCATCGCCTGGCACGATCTGGAGTGGATCCGCGACAGCTGGCCAGGAAAGCTGATCATCAAAGGGATCCTTGATGCCGAGGATGCGCGCAATGCCGTGCGGCTGGGCGCCGACGGCATTGTGGTCTCCAATCACGGCGGCAGACAGCTCGATGGCGCCATCCCCACCGCCCGGGCGCTGCCGCGGGTGGCGGAGGCAGTCGGCGACGATCTGACGGTCCTTGCCGACTCCGGAGTGCGCTCCGGCGTGGACGTTATTCGCCTGCTCGCCCTCGGCGCGAAGGGGGTCCTGCTTGGTCGGGCCTATATTTATGCCCTGGCCGCCGCGGGCGAAGCGGGCGTGGCGCACCTGCTGCGCTTATTTGCCGAGGATATGAAGGTCACCATGACCCTCACCGGCGCCACCTCCCCCTCGGCCATCAGCCTCGATTGCCTCGACCGGCTGGAAAAAGATCAACAGCGCAGCCGTGCGGTCCCGGTATCCTTATCTGCCTGACGCAGCCCGGGGCCGGGCCTGACCGCGTGCCTTGACCCGGCAAGGGAAATTACCCCTGCGGGTCCAGCGCCGGCCGTTGCGCTGCGTCAGCCGGGCGCTCCGGGCGGATGCGGAACCAGATCGCATACATGGCCGGCAGGAAGATAAGGGTCATGATGGTTCCCCCCAGCGTCCCGCCAATCAGCGTATAGGCGAGCGTCCCCCAGAAAACCGAATGCGTCAGCGGAATGAACGCCAGGATCGCCGCCAGCGCGGTCAGCAGAACCGGACGGGCTCGCTGCACCGTCGCCTCCACCACCGCGTGGAACGGATCGAGCCCCGCCTGCTGGTTATGGTGGATTTGACCAATCAGGATCAGCGTATTTCGCATCAGGATCCCCGACAGGGCGATCAGGCCCACAAGGGCATTGATGCCAAACGGCTGATTGAACAGCAGCAGCGTCGGCACCACGCCAATCAGCCCCAGCGGGGCGGTCAGGAAGACCATGACCATCGCCGACAGGGAGCGCACCTGCAGGATAATGATCAGCAGCGTGAGGGCGATCATGATCGGAAATAACGGCACCATCGCCCGGGTGGCTTTGCCGGACTCCTCGATTGACCCCGCCGTCTCGATGCGATACCCCGGCGGCAGGGAGTCGATAATGGGCTGCAGCGACGTCATCAGCGCGGTGGAGACATCCGGCGGCTGCAGGTTATCCGCGACATCGCCCCGGACGGTAATGGTCGGCGTGCGGTCGCGACGACGGAGCAGGGGTTCTTCCATCCTGATCTCGACTTCACCGATCTGCGACAAGGGAACTCGCTGCCCGTCGCTGCCCACCAGGGTGAAATCGGCGATTTTCGCCGGATCCAGACGGATATCCCCCGCCGCGCGGCCGATGACCTGCACGGCGCGAATATCTTCCCGGACGGTGGTGATGGGGATCCCTGACAGCAGGAACTGCAGCTGCCGGGCGACGGCCTGGGAGCTGAGCCCACTCGCCTGCAGCCGGTCCTGATTGAGGCTGAAATGCATCACCGGCACGCGCGAACCCCAGTCGCTATTGACGGTGCGCATCAGCGGACTGGCCTGCAGCACCGATTTCACCCGATCGGCGATGTCGCGCAGGGTGTGCGGATCGGGCCCCATCACCCGCCAGGCGACCGGATACGGCGAATAAGGACCAAAAACCAGCTGCGTGACGCGCACCCGCGCCTGCGGCGCCAGGCCATTGGCCACCGCCTCCCGCAGCCGCAGCTTAAGCGCCTCGCGAGAGGCCGGGCCGTCGGTCAATACCACCAGTTTGGCAAAGGAGGGGTCCGGCAACTCCGGGGCCATCGCCAGGTAAAAGCGCGGCGCGCCCTGGCCGATATAGCTGGTGACAATCTTCGCCTCCGGCTGCTGCTGCAGCCAGCGCTCAATATTCGCCGTCGCGGCGCTGGTCTGAATAATCGACGACCCGTAAGGCATCTGCACCTCAACCAGCACTTCCGGGCGATCGGAGGTGGGGAAAAACTGCTTTTTCACCACGCTCATTCCCAGTAACGCCACCATAAACAGCACCACCACCCCGGCGGCCACGCGCCATTTGCGGGCGATAACCCGGGTCAGCAGCCGGCGAAAGCGCTGATAGCGTGGGGTGTCGTACAGCGCGGCGTGGCCCGCCGCCGCGGACTTCCTCTCCGGCAGCAGGTGCACGCCCAGCCAGGGGGTAAAAATCACCGCCACAATCCAGGAGGCAATCAGCGCGATACCGACGATCCAGAACACATTGCTGGCATACTCCCCGGCGGTGGATTGCGCAAACCCGTTGGGCATAAAGCCCACCGCCGTCACCAGGGTGCCGGCCAGCATCGGCGCCGCGGTATGGCTCCAGGCATAAGCCGAGGCTTTGAGGCGGTCATACCCCTCCTCCATTTTGACCACCATCATTTCGATGGCGATAATGGCATCATCCACCAGCAGCCCCAGGGCGAGGATCAGTGACCCGAGGGTGATGCGGTCGAAGTTTTTGCCGGTGGCCGCCATCACCACAAACACTACGGCCAGGGTGAGCGGCACCGCCGCCGCGACCACCACCCCCACGCGCCACCCCATGCTGACAAAGCACACCGCCATCACCACCAGCAGGGCGACAAAGAATTTGATCATGAACTCATCGACCGCGGCGCTGATATTCACCGACTGATCGGTCACTTTCGTCAACGACATGCCGAGCGGCAGGCTCTGATTGATGCTGGCCGTTTCGGCGTCCAGCGCTTTCCCCAGCGCCAGTCCATTCCAGCCCTCGCGCATCACCACGCCGAGCAGCAGCGCCGGTTCGCCCTGATTGCGGATCAGGAAGGTGGCGGGATCTTCATACCCCCGCTCAACCGTGGCGACATCGGCGAGCTTCAGCGTTCTGCCCCCGGCAATTATCGGCGTGTCGCGGATCTGCTGCAGGCGGTCGAACGCCCCGTCGAGGCGGATAAAGATCTGCCCGCCGCGGGTCTCGATAGCCCCGGCCGCGGTCAGCACATTCTGATTGTTCAGCGCGGCAAAAATCGCCTCCGGCGAGAGCCCCAGGGTGGCGAGACGGTCATGAGAAAACGAGAGATAAATGCGCTCCTCCTGTTCGCCGAGAATATTCACTTTTTTCACCCCGGGAACATGCAGCAGCTGCTGGCGCAGGGCTTCGGCGTCACGCACCAGCTGCCGGGGAGGCTCTCCCCGCGCTTTCAGCGCAAAGAGGGCAAAGGTGACATCGGCGAATTCGTCATTCATCATCGGGCCGGAGACGCCGGCAGGCAGGTTTTTCGCCTCATCGCCCAGCTTCTTGCGCGCCTGATAAAACTGCTCCGGCACCTCGGAAGGCGGGGTCTGATCCTGCAGCGATAAGGTGATTAGCGCCATCCCGGGGCGGGTATAGGTCTCGGTGCGATCGTACCACTTCAGCTCCTGGAGCCGTTTCTCCAGCGGCTCGGCGACCTGATCCTGCATCTCCTGCGCGGTGGCGCCCGGCCAGACGGTGATGACCGTCATTTGCTTGACCGTGAAGGGCGGATCTTCCGCCCGCCCGAGCCCGAAGAAGGCCACCAGCCCGGCGACCGAAATAAGGATAATCAAAAACAGGGTCACCGACCGCTCACGGACGGCCAGCGCGGAGAGATTAAAACGTCCGTCGCTCATGGCTGGCTCCCGGCGGCAGTATGCCCGCGTCGTTCCGCCAGCCGCACCGTCTCGCCCTGGTGCAGAAGATGGGCGCCCAGAGCGACGATCGGCTCCCCGGGCTTCAGCGGACCGGTCACCCGCGCCGTTTCATCATTCAGGCCGATCACCGTCACCGGTTGCCAGGAGACGGTGGCCGGGCGGGAGGCAACGCGCCAGACGCCAGGGCCGTTGCCCGGATCGTAGACCGACGCCAGGGGCACCTCCAGCACCTCGCCTGGCCCCTGGTCGTTGCCGATGCGCAGGGTTACGGTAGACCCCAGCGGGGCGTTCGCCAGCGCGCCGTTCAGCACATAACGCGCTTCAAAGGTGCGGGTAGCAGTGTCAGCTGCGTCCGAAAGCAGGCGCAGGGTTGCGGTGACCGGCTGAGATTCGCTGCCATAGCGTGTCGCCAGCGCCTCGCTGCCGACCGCCGGGCGCAGCGTCTCCGGAAGCTGCACCCGCGCTTCGCGCTGCCCCGCTCGCGCCAGGCGGATCACCACCTGCCCGGCGCTGACCACCTGCCCCGGCTCGGCGAGCGTTTCCACCACCACGCCGTCAGCATCCGCCAGCAGTCCGGCATAGCCGGTGGCGTTTTGCGCCACGTTTGCCTGCGCCTGGGCCGCGCTGAGGTCGGCTCTCGCCGCCTCTGCCGCCGCGTTGATCTGATCGAACTCCGCCGCCGAGACGGCGCCGCTGGCCACCAGGCCGCGATAGCGGGCCAGATCGTTAGCCGCCTTTTTGGCTCGTGCCCGCGCGGCGTCGACCGCCCGCTGTTGGGACTGCGCCTGCAGGGCAAGATCAGCCGGATCCAGGCGCAACAGCAGTTGACCGCGCCGGACGCTCTGCCCGGTCTCTACCAGCCGTTCAAGGACTTTTCCCGCCACCCTGAAGCCGAGGTCGCTTTGGGTACGAGCCACCACCACGCCGGTAAAGGCTCGCGAGCTGGCCTCCGCGCGCTCGACGGTGGCCACCCGCACCAGCGGCGGCCGCGTGCGGGGATCGTCATGGTCGGCAGGTTCGCCGCAGCCCGTGAGGGCCAACGGCAGGAGGCAGACGGCAAAATGGACGGCGTTGAGCCTGAGCATGGGTCACCTTAATGAAAAGACCGGTTGGTGAGCGCATTCTCAGGCGAGTGACCAATAAAGTCAATAGTCACTAATCAGGGGGAGAGACTTCTCAGGATGAGGGAGGCAAGCAGCACCGCCGCGGTAGGCGCGGTGTCGAGATTGTATTGCAGCTGCACCGGGTTGATGAAAGGACACATCACCATATAGACCGCCAGGGTCGCCTCATCCAGCGGAGTTTTGCGCTCGAACTCGCCCGCCTGGCGGCCTTCGACAAGAATTTGACCAATCAGCTGCTGCAGATGACCGGCATACTGCTCCGTTGAGGGCCATTTATCACGCGCCGCGACGGCGGCGATGTCGTACAGTTTGCGATCCGCGAAAAACAGTTCACTGCCGGCCTCGGTCAGCGCCCGGAAGAGGCGGCGCAGCTTTTCGCTGGCGGAGGGGGCATCGGCGATGGCCTCGCTGACGGCCACCATGATCTTCTCCAGCCGGCTGGCGCAGATTGCCTCGCCAATCGCCTGCTTGGAGTCGAAAAACTTGTAGATATAGGCTTTGGAAAAGCCTATTGCTTTGGCGAGATCGGTGACCGTGGTCTTTTCATAGCCATAGCGACTAAAGTGCGCCATGGCCGCGTCAAGAATCTGGTCGCGAACGCTGTGGTCAAGGGGGCCACGGCTTGCTGGGGTGGGGGTATTTTTCGTCATTTGTTTAGCTTAATGCGATCGCTATCGTTTGACAACGAGTGACGTTTTTATGATTTGGTCACAATAACGCCCCGCTCTGATCCTCTCTCTCGCCGCGTTACGCCTCACGCGCCTCATTATTTATCGCGCCGGCGGGCAGACAGCCCAGGCCTTGCAGCGTCATATGTACGGCACGATCGAGCGGGGTATGAGGCTCCGCGCCTAAAAAGGCCACCAGCTTATCGTTGCGCAGACGTACCGGCAGACGCCAGAGATAGTGCATCTCGACCATTTCGCGCAGGGTAGCATTGAAGGGCGCCGCCAGCTTCACCAGCCACCAGGGAAAGGACTTCACTATCGCCCTGCCGCCATAGCGGGCGACCACCCGCTGGATCGCCTGGCTCATTTCGCTGCCGTCCGGGTCCCAGTGGCCCTGCATATGGAAGCGGGCAAACGGCTCAAGCTCATGCCTGCGCGCCAGCAGCGCGGCGATGGTGGCGGCGACGTCGGGCAGCCAGGCCCACTGGTGCCCCACGCCGATCGCCCCCGGGCGGCGAATGACGCCAGGAAGCTGACCGGGCCTGATCAGCCCCTGGGAAAACCAGCTATTCCCGGCGCGCGGACCAAAAAAATCCCCCGCCCGGACAATCAACGCCCGGCCGCCGCGCTGCACATAATCCTCCAGCGCCTGCTCCATCTCCACCCGGATGGCGCCTTTGCGGGTCACCGGCTGTTGTGCGGCCTCTTCCGCAATCAGCGGAAAGGCATCCGGTCCATAGTTATAGACCGTGCCGGGCAGGACAACTAACGCCCGCTGCTGTTCGGCAGCCTGCAGGGTGTTGCGCAGCATAGGCAGTACCTGCTGCCGCCAGTGCCGGTAGCCCGGCGGATTGACCGCATGGACGATCACGTCGCAACCGGCAGCCGCCGCCGCCACCTGCCCGGCATCCAGCGCGTCGCCGGCTATCCACTGCATCCCCTCTCCGGGATCGCGCACCTGGGCGCCGCGCTTCAGCGCCCGAACCTGCCAGTTGTCCGCCGCCAGCCGGCGGGCCACTTCCCCGCCGATGCCCCCGCTTGCTCCCAGAATAAGGACCTTGCCGCTGCTGTTCATCGTCTTTCCCCGTTCGCTAATGGATGCTTGACAGCCTACCTGCGGCTCATATCAAATGAAATTGCATATCATCATCGAGCGGCTATACATTTTTGTATGAATACCTCTATTCCCTGGGAGTGGTACCGAACCTTTCTCGCCGTCCTGCAGGAAGGCTCTTTATCGGGCGCATCGCGCACTTTGAACATCACCCAGCCGACGGCGGGACGCCATATCGCCGGGCTGGAAGCCGCCCTCGGCCAGGCCTTATTTACCCGTTCGCAGACCGGCCTGCTGGCGACCGACGCGGCGCTGGCGCTGCGGGTGCACGCCGAGGCGATGGCCAACACCGCCCGGGCGCTGGCACGCACGGCGGCCAACTTTAGTCGCGACAGAACCGATCTGCGTGGCGTGGTGCGCGTGGCCGCCAGCGAGGTGGTCGGCGCCGAGGTGCTGCCGCCGCTGATTGCCCGGCTCAGGCAGGCGTGCCCGAATATCGTCATCGAACTGATGCTCTCCAATCGGTTTCAGGATCTGCTTCACCGGGAGGCGGATATCGCGGTGCGGATGGTCGCTCCGCAGCAGGAGCAGCTTATCGCGCGGCGTCTCGGCAGGATCGAGCTCGGGCTGCATGCCGCCGATGCCTATCTGACCCGCCGGGGTCGGCCCGCTACGCCTGAGGAGCTTGACGGTCACGCGCTGATTGGTTTCGACAGCGCCACGCCCCTCGTTCGCCGGGCGCTTGAGCGCTACCCCCGTTTCCAGCGCGAGGCCTTCGCGATGCGCACCGATAGCGACCTCGCCCAGCTGAGCCTGATCCGCGCCGGGGCGGGGATCGGCATCTGCCAGGCGCCCCTTGCCGACGGCATCATTCCCCTGCGGCGAGTGCTGGCGGCCGACTTTTCTCTGCATCTCGAGACCTGGCTGGTGATGCATGAGGACCTGCGCCATAGCCCCGCCTGTAAGCGAGTATTTGATTTCCTCGCCGAGGGGTTGCAGGCGTATATTCGCGGCCCACTGGCGCGCTGAGCCACCCGCCTCGCGGGCAACTCCTTCCCTGCTGAAATAGTCACTCATTGACACTGTAAATACGGCATTGTATAAAACCCCGCCTCAATAATGAGTTTCATTTGCATTACTTCCATTTGCTGGTCATCCACTCGCCTGTTTACAAGGATAGCGTTTAATGAAGAAGGTCCTCTGCGCGTTAGGCTTGATGTTCACCGCCGTCAGTTCCGCGCTGGCAACAACCTACCCCCTGACGATTGAAAACTGTGGCTATCAGGAGACCTTCACCCGGCCGCCGGAGCGCGTGGTCGCGCTGGGGCAAAATACGGTCGAAATCCTGCTGCTGCTTGGGCTGCAAAAGCAGGTGGTGGCCAGCGCCTTCTGGCCGACCAGGGTATTACCGCAGCTGGCTGAGCAAAACGCGAAGATTAAAACCCTGACGGTGGAAATCCCGAGCCTGGAATCCGTACTGGCGCAAAATCCCGATTTCGTTCCCGCCCAGTTGCCGCTGCTGCTGGGGCCGGAAAGCAAAGTCGCCAAGCGTGAAGATCTCGCGACCGTCGGCGTGAACAGCTACGTGTCGCCGGGGATGTGCGCCACCAAAAAGGCTACCGGCGATATGTACGGCAGCCGGCAGAAGCTGTGGGACATGACCTGGCTGTATCAGGAAATTAGCGATTTTGCCCGCATTTTCAACGTGGAAGATCGTGGCCAGGCGCTGATCGCCGATTTCAAAAAACGTGAAGCCGACCTGCGTCAGGAGTTCGGTAAAAGCAAAAAAGATCTCTCCTTCGTCTTCTGGTTCTCCAGCGCCTCGCCGTCGGCCGATGCCTATGTCGGCGGCAAAAACAGCGCCTCCGGCTTTATCGCCAGCGTGCTGGGCGGACATAACGCCATTACCGCCGAGACCGAATGGCCCACGGTGAGCTGGGAGAGCATCATTGCCGCCAACCCGGACGTGATCGTGGTCTCAAGCCTGGATCGTAACCGCTGGGCGCTGGATAAGGCCGAGGAGAAGATCAAATTCCTCAAAAGCGATCCCGCCGTCAGCCAGCTGGAGGCAGTGAAAAAAGGCCATATCGTGGTGATGGACGGCCAGGCGATGAATCCGACCATCCGCACCCTCTACGGCGCGGAACAGGTGGGCGAACAGCTGAGAAAAATGGGGCTTAACTGATGAGCGTCGCCGTGCTTCAGACGCGCCGCAGCATGCTGCTCACCGGCTGGTGCGTCGTGGCAGTGTTCGCGCTGGCGCTGGTGATAGCGGTAGGCGTCAGCGTTGGCGAACTGCCCATCCCGCTGCACAACGTCTTTTACGCTATCAGCAATAAAACCGGCTTAACCGCGGTGCCTCTCAATCGTATCTACGAGAGCGTTATCTGGGATTTCCGCCTCAGCCGCGCCCTGGTCGCCGCCTGCTGCGGCGCCGGCCTGGCTATCTGCGGCGCCGTGCTGCAAAGCCTCCTGAAGAACGCCCTCGCGGAGCCCTACGTCCTCGGCGTCTCCGCCGGGGCCTCCACCGGCGCGGTATCAATCGTGGTGCTGGGCCTTGGCGCCGGGGCGATCTCCCTCTCCGCCGGGGCGTTTGCCGGAGCCTTCGCCGCCTTCGCCTTTGTCGCCTTTCTGACCAACGGCGCGCGCGGCGGCAATGAGCGCACCATCCTGGCGGGCGTCGCCGCCTCGCAGTTATTTAACGCCCTCACGGCCTACACCATCAGCACCTCCGCCAGCGCGCAGCAGGCGCGCGATGTGATGTTCTGGCTGCTGGGCAGCTTCAGCGGCGTCCGCTGGCCCGAATTCCAGCTGGTCCTGGTGGTGGTTCTTGCGGGCCTGGCGGTCTGCCTGTGGTATGCCCGGGCGCTGGACGCGTTCACCTTCGGCGACGATGCCGCCGCTTCGCTGGGCATTGCCGTGCCGCGCGTGCGCCTGATCCTCTTCACTACTGCGGCGGTGATCACCGCCACCATCGTCAGCATGGCCGGCTCGATCGGCTTTGTCGGCCTGGTGGTGCCCCACGTGATGCGCTTCTTCTTTGGCCCGTTGCACCGGACGTTGCTGATCGCCAGCGCGCTGGCGGGGGCGATCCTGATGGTGCTGGCGGACATTGCCTCGCGCCTGCTGATTGCCCCGCAAAGTCTGCCGGTCGGGGTGGTGACCGCTCTGGTTGGGGTGCCTTTCTTCGCCGTGATTATCTACCGCTCAAGGAATAAGTGATGAGTATTTGCGCTGAAAATATCACCTGGAAGGCAGGCAAAAAGGTCATCGTCAACACGGTCTCGCTGCGGGTGTCGCGCGGCGAAACGGTGGGACTGCTGGGGCCCAACGGCTGCGGCAAATCCTCGCTGCTGCGGGTTCTCGCGGGCCTGCGCCGCCCGGATGCGGGTCGCGTCACCCTCGACGGCCAGGACATCGCCAGGATGGCGAAAAAGCAGCTCGCCCGCCGGGTGGCGTTCGTCGAGCAACACGGCATGACCGAGGCCAATATGCGGGTGCGCGACGTCGTGCGCCTGGGGCGTATTCCGCATCACTCGCCGTTCTCAAACTGGAGCGCTCAGGATGACGAGGCGGTCACCGCCGC
Organism: Klebsiella sp. K5-204; assembly: GCF_030128585.1. Taxonomy (NCBI): domain Bacteria; kingdom Pseudomonadati; phylum Pseudomonadota; class Gammaproteobacteria; order Enterobacterales; family Enterobacteriaceae; genus Klebsiella; species Klebsiella sp. K5-204. The sequence goes on along the minus strand of NZ_JAKUZS010000002.1, from coordinate 456,743 downwards.
GCTGCAGCGGGTGGCGATGCTGGAGAAAAGCGACCAGGGATGGCTGAGCCTCTCCGGCGGCGAGCGGCAGCGGGTGCATATCGCCCGCGCCCTGGCGCAGAACCCGAGCGAGATCCTGCTGGATGAACCCACCAACCATCTGGATATTCACCATCAAATGCAGCTGATGCAGTTGATCAGCGAGCTGCCGGTGACCAGCATTGTGGCCATTCACGATCTTAATCATGCCGCGATGTTCTGCGATTCGCTGATCGTGATGCAGCAGGGGCAGATCCTCGCCAGCGGGACGCCGGAGGAGATTTTGTCCGAAGCGCTGCTGTGGGACGTTTTCCGGGTGAAAACCAAAATCGAGATCTCCCCGTACCACGGTAAAAAGCACATTCATTTCATCGTTTAGGTTTGGCGTATATGCCTCTCTTCTCCCTGCGCCCTGCGGCGACCCTCTGGCCTCCCGTTTTACTGGGAAGCCAGTTCGTTTTTAATATTGGCTTTTATGCGGTCGTCCCTTTCCTTGCCCTCTTCCTGCGCGACGAGATGCTGCTCTCCGGCGGGCTTATCGGCCTGATCCTCGGGCTGCGCACCTTCTCGCAGCAGGGCATGTTTATCATCGGCGGGACGCTGGCCGACCGCTATGGCGCTAAGGCGATCATCCTCGCCGGCTGCGTGGTTCGCGTCGCCGGCTATCTGCTGCTGGCGTGCGGCACAACGCTGGAGCCTATTATCCTCGGCGCCTGCCTGACCGGCGTCGGCGGAGCGCTGTTTTCCCCGTCGATCGAGGCCCTGCTGGCGCGGACCGGTACCCGCAGCCAGGCCAACGGAAACCGCAGCCGCGCCGAGTGGTTTGCGCTGTTTGCGGTGTGCGGTGAACTGGGGGCGGTTATCGGCCCGGTGGCCGGAGGGCTGCTGAGCGGGATCGGCTTTCGGCATATCGCCCTCGCCGGCGCGGGGCTATTTCTTCTGGCGCTGCTGGTGCTCTTTTTCTGTCTGCCCGCCGACGGGCAGCGGACACAAACGCGCAGCCGGGTGCCGTGGTGGACCCCTTTGCGTCAGCCGCGCTTTGTCGCGTTTATTATCGCCTACAGCTCATGGCTGTTGAGCTATAACCAGCTGTACCTCGCCCTGCCGGTGGAGATCCAACGCGCCGGCGGCCGTGAGCAGGATCTGGCGCCGCTTTTTATGCTGGCCTCGCTATTGATTATTACCCTGCAGCTTCCTCTCGCCCGTTTCGCCCGACGTATTGGCGCCCTGCGCATTCTGCCGGTGGGCTTTCTGCTGCTGTCGGCTTCTTTTGTCAGCGTGGCGTTATTCGCCGCCTCGTCGCCCGCCGAAGGCTGGCTGCGATTATTGCCGTCGGCCTGCTTTGTCACGCTGCTCACCCTCGGCCAGATGCTGCTGGTGCCCTCAGCCAAGGACCTGATCCCGCTGTTCGCCGAGGAGTCGACGCTGGGCGCCCACTACGGGGCGCTCGCCACGGCGGGGGGGTGCGCGGTGTTAGCCGGGAATTTGCTGCTCGGCCCTATGCTGGACCAGGCGCTCACCCCCTCGCCGCAGGCGGTCTATCCCTGGCTTCTGCTGGCGCTGTTTCCGTTGTGCAGCGCCGTGGCCCTGCGGGCGATCTGCCGCCCGCTGGAGGCAACCTGACGCTGAGCGGGCAACGGCCCGCTCAGGAAGTTAACCGGGGGAAGCGCACGGAGGCCAGCCCGCCTTATTGTGCCGCCAGCTCGCGGCGAACGATCTCGGCGCCGGCGCTTAAGGCGTGCAGTTTGCCGGTCGCAACCTGGCGCGGCAGCGGCGCCATACCGCAGTTGGTGGACGGATAGAGCTTGTCGGCATCGACGAACGCCAGCGCCTTGCGCAGAGTAGCGGCCACCTCTTCCGGGGTTTCGATAGCATGGCTGGCCACATCGATGGCTCCGACCATCACCTTTTTACCGCGGATCAGTTCCAGCAGATCCATCGGCACCCGCGAGTTGTGGCACTCGAGAGAGATAATATCGAGGGACGATTTCTGCAGCTGTGGGAAGGCCTCCTCATACTGACGCCACTCAGAGCCCAACGTTTTTTTCCAGTCGGTATTGGCTTTGATGCCGTAGCCGTAGCAGATATGCACCGCCGTCTCGCACTTCAGCCCTTCGGTGGCTCGTTCCAGCGCGGCGATCCCCCAGTCGTTCACCTCATCGAAGAAGACGTTGAAGGCCGGCTCATCGAACTGAATAATATCGACCCCGGCGGCCTCTAACTCTTTCGCTTCCTGATTGAGGATTTTGGCGAACTCCCAGGCCAGCTTTTCCCGGCTTTTATAGTGGTTGTCATACAGCGTGTCGATCATGGTCATTGGGCCCGGCAGCGCCCATTTAATCGGCTGGCTGGTGAGCTGACGCAGATAGCGCGCGTCCTCAACGAAGACCGGTTTCTGGCGCTCCACGGCGCCCACCACGGTTGGAACACTGGCCTCATAGCGGTTACGAATTTTCACGATCTCGCGTTTGGCAAAATCAACGCCGCTGAGGTGCTCAATAAAGGTGGTGACAAAGTGCTGCCGCGTTTGCTCGCCGTCGCTGACAATATCGATCCCGGCCCGCAGCTGGTCGTCGAGGGACAAACGCAGGGCGTCGCGCTTGCCGGCCAGTAATTCTTCGCTGGACAGTTTCCAGGGCGACCACAGGGTCTCTGGCTGCGCCAGCCAGGAAGGTTTCGGTAAACTGCCGGCGGTCGATGTCGGAAGCCATGTTTTCATAATCAGTAGCCTTTTATTTTGGTTTAGCAAAGCGCGAAGTTAGCAGACCATTGCTCAAGCAACGTCTTGTGCGGGTTGATAAAATGTTGTTGTGTAAATTTACCCTGCTCTATCGCCAACAGGCTGCGCTCTTCCCGGTCATAAACAATTTTGGTGACGGAATGATCCAGGTGATTGAGATTGGGCTGATAGTATTGCCCCGCCGCAGAATTCGCGTTGTAGATCTCCGGTCGGTATATTTTCTGAAACGTCTCCATCGTGCTGATGGTCGCGATCAGCTCCAGGCTGGTGTAATCGCTGAGCAGATCGCCGGAAAAATAGAAGGCCAACGGCGCGACGCTATGTTTTGGCATAAAATAGCGCACCTGCAGCCCCATTTTGCTGAAATAGCGCTCGGTCAGCGAGACGCCTTCCTGGGCATATTCAATGCCGAGGACCGGATGTTCGTTGCCAGTGCGACGGTAAACATCTTTGCTGGATACGCTCAGACAAATCACCGGCGCCTTGCTGAAGCTGGTCTTATAGGCGCTGGATTGCACGAAATCCTTAAAGATATTGCCGTGCAGCTCGCCAAAGTTTTCGGGCACGCTGAAGCGGTTCTGGTCTTTATTATGCTCCAGCAGCAGCACGCTAAAATCATAATCCCGCACATACGAAGAGAAGTTATTGCCGACGATACCGGCATGGCGCTCACCGGTTTTTTTATCGACAATATGCGTTTGCAGGATCTCTATCACCGGAAAACTGGCGGCATCCTGAGCAATATTCATCTCGACAGAAATAATATCCAGTTCCACCGCATAGCGATCGTTGTAGGGATTATCCCAGTGCGCCAGGGTATTAAACCGGTTATTCATCATGATTAACGTATTGCGCAGATTGTCCTGACGGCTCTCCCCTCTGGCCAAATTGGCAAAGTTGGTGGTAATACGCGTATTTTCCGCAGGGTTATAATTTTCATCAAACCGGCTGCGCTTAATCGTATAGGTAAATTCGTTATTCATGGCAATTGTCCATCCTGGTGTCGGGCATAAAGCGGAATAAGCGGAGTATTTTCCACAGGCGACGCAGAGTCAGACCTGGCGCGCTTCAACCGGTAAATGTTGTTGATTCGTTAATGGGTCTATTTTTGCCAGAGTCGGTGATGGAGGGAAAGCGACTTAAATTCATTGCAACATGAGCTATCCTCATGTTGGTCCGCTAAGCGCCAGGTGTACTCGAGGTATCGTCATGATGCCATGGTCAGGGGCGGCTGTTCAGGCCACGTCAGGCTAATAAACGTTTGTCCTGTGAATGTATGCCAGGGTACAATCTTTAACCACTATAATACGTGCTTAACATAGCCGTCGTACCCGTTTAGCTGGAGCTTTTGTCGTACAGAATGATTGTTGATATCAGTATTATGTCGATGTGCATGGCCGTGCTGCTGATTATGAGCGTACTGCTGAATTAAGAGGCTCCCGAACACAATGACACCCGCTCTCATCTGACCTTCACATTCGCGAGGAATAAAGGAGATTCGGAGGATTCGCGCCGCACGGGATTGTCCCGCCTGCCGCCGCCCTCTACTCTTTTGGTACTTGTTAATCGAGGAATACCAGATGAAAAAAGCTCTCCTTGCCCTGTTCGCTATCGCCGCCGTGGCCGCCGCCAGCGCGTTTGCCGCCGATAAAACCGACGCCCCGACGCCCATTGTCGACAACGGCGGTCGTCCTCCGCTGGAGATGGGTCATGGCCCCCAACCGCCGTTCCCGCCACCGTTTCCGCCGCGCAAGCCGGTGCTGTTTTCAGCAACGGTCGCGACCGATACGCCGGCGGAAACCATTAACAAACTGACCGCCCTGATCCCCACCGGTCAGGCGAAGCACTACGAAGTTCACGTTGAGGTGGTGCCGGTTGCGGAGGATGCCGACGGGAAATAGCCCTGGCGTGGGCGCTTTGCCTGAGTCCTGCGATAATAAAAAAGCTGCCGCTTATCGCGGCAGCTTTTGTTAGCTTGAATAAAACAGAATGCTGAAAATTAGCTGCGCACTTTACGGTAGATAAACAGCACGACCAGCGCACCGATTACCGCCACCACGAAGCTGCCGAAATTAAACCCGTCGACTTTGCCAAAACCAAAGAAGGTACTGATCCAGCCGCCGACCACGGCGCCGATGATCCCCAGAATAATGGTTACAATAAACCCGCCGCCGTCTTTCCCCGGCATAATCCACTTGGCTAAAATACCGGCAATAAGTCCAAAAATGATCCAGGAAAGAATACCCATGGTTAACCGTCCTCTTGTTACCTTTAAGCATTTCGTATTGAAAAGAGTAGCATATATAACGAGATTGGATCGGTAATAATCTATTTATTAGATAATTTCTTGCCGCCGCGCGGTAGCGCTGCTGGCCTCATGTTTCGCGCTGGCGGCCCCGCCCCCGCTTATTCCCCTGAAAAAAGGGAGGCTATTCGCCTCCCGGTCATGACTTATATTACCGCGGTGGTTAGCCGCGATGAACAGCATAATCGCGACTGTTCGTCGAAGATTTCAATTTGCCAGACCTGGTGGCGAGTCCCGACGTGCAGCGCTTTGCACACGCCCCGCACCCGGCCCCCGCGCGCCGAACGAATGTGGTTGGCGTTAACCTCCAGCCCCACCACCTTCTGTTCGCCTTCGCTGCACAGATAACCCGCCACCGACCCCAGCGTCTCCGCCAGCACCACCGACGCCCCGCCGTGCAGCAGGCCAAACGGCTGCTGTGTGCGGCCATCCACCGGCATGGTGGCCTCCAGCGTATCGTCGGTAAAGGTCTCAAAACGAATATCCAACAGCCCTACCATGTTTCCCTCACCGAGCCGGTTGAGCTGCTCCAGCGTGGCCTGACGTTTCCAAATCATCCGATTATCTCCAGTAACGCCTGCAGCGGGTGGCGAACGCCGCTGCCTTCAATCCGCTTCACCTGGCTGCGGCAGGAGTAGCCCGTCACCAGACAGCGGTTACGCGGCAGCCGCTGCATCGCCTGCTGCCAGGAGAGCGCGTAAATGGCCAGCGAGTTGGCATGGTTTTTCACTTCATGACCATAGGTGCCTGCCATCCCGCAGCACCCGACGCTGACATTTTCCAGCTTCGCGCCGAAGTGGGCAAAAATCTCTGCCCACTGCTTCGTCGCCGCCGGCAGCGCGGTCACTTCCGTACAGTGACCGAACAGGTACCAGGGCTCGCCGCCCGGATCGGGACGGGCGTCGGCGGTCAGGACCTTCGGCAACCACTCATGGACTAACAGCACCTGAAAATCGCCGCGCTTGTCGCCAAGCGTTTGCTTATATTCATCGCGGTAACAGAGCACCAGCGCCGGATCGACGCCGACCAGCGGCATACCCAGCTGCGCCACGCGGTTAAGGAAGTCTGCCGTTTTCTGCGCGGTGCGCGCGAAGCGGGTCAGGAATCCTTTGATATGCTGCGCCTTGCCGTTTGGCGAGAACGGCAGCAGCACCGGCTGATAGCCTAAGGCCTCAACCAGACGGATAAAGTCAGCCACCACCTGGGCGTCGTAATAGCTGGTAAAGGGATCCTGTACCACCAGCACCATCTTCGCTTTCTGCTCGGCGCTCAGCGCTTCGAGCTGCTCAAGGGTCATGTTGGCGGAGCGGTGGCCGGCCATCTGCTGCTTCAGCGACGGCGCCGAGAGCAGCGGCAGATCGACCATCCCGATATGCTTCTCCGACAGCTTTTTCAGCCACGGCTGGTTCATGAAGAAGTTAAAAGTCTTCGGCGCCTGGGCCATCAGCGGCGCATAGGATTCCACCGACGCCACCAGATGATCGCGCACCGGCCGCAGATAGCGGCTGTGGTACAGCTGCAGGAAGCGTGAGCGGAACTCCGGGACATCGATTTTGATCGGGCACTGGGTCGAACAGGCTTTGCAGGCCAGACAGCCGGACATCGCCTCTTTGACCTCGTGCGAGAAATCATATTCCCCTTTGCGCGCATGCCAGCTGTTGCGCGTGCGCGCCACCAGCGAGCGCAGGCTAACGCCCTGCTCCGGCAGCGCCTTCTCCAGCTGATTGGGATCGACGCCGCGATCCGCCAGCAGACGCAGCCATTCGCGGACCAGCGTCGCCCGCCCTTTCGGCGAGTGGATGCGCTGGTTGGTCACCTTCATCGACGGACACATCGGGCTTTTTACGTCAAAGTTGAAGCACAGCCCGTTGCCATTACACTCCATCGCCCCGCGCCAGGCGCTGCGCACCGCGATAGGGATCTGCCGATCCCAGGTGCCGCGCTTCACCGCGTCGACTTTCATCATCGGCGCGTCAATCCCTTCCGGCGGACAAATTTTCCCCGGGTTCAGGCGGTTATCCGGATCGAAGACCGCTTTGATCTTCCGCAGCTCGCCGTACAGCGCCTCGCCAAAGAATGCCGGGCTGTACTCGGCGCGGAAGCCTTTGCCATGTTCCCCCCACAGCAGACCGCCATATTTCGCCGTCAGCGCTACCACATCGTCGGAGATCTGCTTCATCAGCACCTCCTGCTGCGGATCGCACATGTCCAGCGCCGGGCGCACGTGCAGCACCCCGGCGTCGACGTGGCCAAACATGCCGTAGCTCAGGCCGTGGCTGTCGAGCAGCGCGCGGAACTCGACGATATAATCCGCCAGGTGTTCGGGCGGGACGCAGGTATCCTCGGCAAAGGGGATCGGCTTGGCGGCGCCTTTGGCATTGCCCAACAGGCCTACCGCCTTCTTGCGCATGGCGTAGATGCGCTCCACGCCATCAAGATCGTGACAGACCTGCCAGCCGATGACCCCCGCCTCGCTGCGGGCCATCAGCTCGTCCAGACGCTGGCACAGCGTGGTGACCTGCTGGTCAATCAGCGCCGCGTCATCCCCGGCGAATTCGACGATATTGAGCCCGAGCATCTCTTTATCCGGTACGTCGGTGATCAGTTCGTTCACCGAGTGCCAGACGATATCCTCGCGCGCCAGATTGAGGACTTTAGAGTCGACGGTCTCCACCGACAGGGCCTTGGCCTCCACCATAAAGGGCGCATTTCGCAGCGCAGAGTCAAAGGAGTCATATTTGACGTTGACCAGCCGGCGCACCTTCGGCAGGCGGGTAATATCCAGCCGCGCTTCGGTGATAAACGCCAACGTCCCTTCCGAACCGGTTAAAATACGGGTCAGGTCGAACTCGCTCATCTCATCGTTAAAGACGTGGCGCAGATCGTATCCGGTGAGGAAGCGGTTGAGTTTGGGAAACTTATCAATGATTAGCTCGCGCTGCGCCTTGCAGCGCTGGTAGACCGTGTTGTAAATCCGCCCTATCGTCGAGGGCGTATTGCCAAGCGTCTCCGCCAGCGCCACCGGCACCGCCTGGGTATCGAGGATATCCCCGCCCATCAGCACCGCCCGCAGGCCAAGCACGTGATCCGACGTTTTACCATACACCAGCGATCCCTGACCGGAGGCGTCGGTGTTTATCATCCCGCCCAGGGTGGCGCGGTTGCTGGTGGAGAGCTCAGGCGCAAAGAAGTAACCATAGGGTTTAAGAAACTGGTTCAGCTGATCTTTGATGACTCCGGCTTCGACGCGCACCCAACCCTCTTCGGGGTTGATTTCAATAATGCGGTTCATATAGCGGGACATATCGACGATAATTCCGCCGTTCAGCGCCTGGCCGTTGGTGCCGGTGCCGCCGCCGCGCGGGGTGAAGATCAGCGATTTAAAGCGTGGTTCGGCGGCGACCCGCGCCAGTAACGCTACGTCTGCCGTGGAACGTGGAAACAGGACCGCATCCGGCAACAGCTGATAGACGCTGTTGTCGGTGGCCATCGTCAGCCTGTCGGCATAGCTGGTGGCGGTATCGCCGGTAAAACCCTGTTGCTCCAGTACCTGCAAAAAATTCAGCACCAGTTGAACTACCCCTGGCGCCTGAGAAATTTGTGGGATCATCACACTTGACCCTGCCTGACTATGTTGTGTTTGAAAATATTGTGTTGGTGCTAACTAAACGTTTGCGTAGCGCATTCAACTTTTTATCACATTTTTTTCATATGCGCCCACGTGTTTTCTGTGCAAAATCAGCCCGGCAAAATTATTGATATTATTATCAGTACATGGATTTACGCGGCGCCAGCTTTTTGGCGCGACTGGAAAGGTAAAAATTCTCTATGAATAACCCCCATCAGCCTCGGGACATACCGCAAATACTGCTGTCGGTGCTGTTCCTGGCCCTGATTATCATATCCTGCCTGTGGGTTGTGCAGCCGTTTATTCTGTCCTTCGCCTGGGCCGGCACCGTGGTGATCGCCACCTGGCCGGTGCTGCTGCGTCTGCAGCGCGTGCTGTTCGGCAAACGGATGCTGGCGGTGCTGGCGATGACCCTGCTGCTGTTTTTGCTATTCGTGATTCCTATCGCTCTGCTGGTCAACAGCCTGGTGGATAACAGCGTTCCGCTGATCAAACTCATCAGCAGCGGAAATGTGACGCTGCCGGATTTCGCCTGGCTCAACAGCGTGCCGCTGGTCGGCGATAAGCTCTACGCCGCCTGGCATGGCCTGCTGGATATGGGCGGCTCGGCGATTATGGCCAAGGTTCGCCCCTACATTGGCACCACCACCAGCTGGTTTGTCGGTCAGGCGGCGCACATCGGCAAGCTGCTGGTCTACTGCGGCCTGATGCTGTTATTCAGCGCGCTGCTTTACTGGCGCGGCGAGCAGGTAGCCTACGGTTTTCGCTATTTCGCCACGCGCCTGGCGGCTAAACGCGGTGACGCCGCCGTGCTGCTGGCCGGCCAGGCCGTGCGCGCCGTGGCGCTGGGCGTGGTGGTGACGGCCCTCACTCAGGCGGTGCTGGGCGGGATCGGCCTTGCCATCTCCGGCGTGCCCTACGCCGCCCTGCTGACCGTGGTGATGATCTTTACCTGTCTGGTCCAGCTCGGGCCTTTGCTGGTTCTGGTGCCGTCGATTATCTGGCTTTACTGGAGCGGGGACACCACCTGGGGCACCGTGCTGCTGGTGTGGAGCTGCGTGGTCGGCACCATGGACAACGTTATCCGTCCGGTGCTTATCCGTATGGGCGCCGACCTGCCGATGATCCTCATTCTTACCGGCGTCATTGGCGGCCTGATCGCCTTCGGCATGATCGGCCTGTTTATCGGTCCGGTGCTGCTGGCCGTCTCCTGGCGCCTGTATGACGCCTGGGTGCACGAAGTGCCGCCGCCGCCGAAAGACCCCGATGTCGTGCTTGAAGAGCTCAGCGAGCTGGAGGCCGGGCGCAAGTAATGCCCTGTCAGGCGGGGGGACCCGCCTGTCTTGCCCCAGGACAATTGTTAAGCAAAATTAATTGATCGCCGGCAAAACGCCAGCCTTGTATGCCCCGCACCCGCTTTTACCCTCCCGGTCCTTCACAACAATTTAACTATTGAGAGGAATCTGATCGACGGCAAAGGCCCCGCTGCCTACTATTAGCTCACGGTTATAAATCAACACCTTGATTTATAAGCATGGAAATCCCCTGAGTGAAACAACGAATTGCTGTGTGTAGTCTTTGCCCATCTCCCACGATGGGCTTTTTTTTGTCCTGCGCATCGCGACGCCGGGCGGCCTGACACCGGCAAAAAAAATCCCCGGCATCGCTGCCGGGGATCTGTACTGTCAGGGCGAACTTATTTATTCAGTTCCGCCAGACCTAACCAGGTTTGCACCACGGTATCCGGGTTGAGGGACAGGCTATCAATCCCCTCCTCCATCAGCCAGGCGGCGAAATCTTCATGGTCAGACGGCCCCTGGCCGCAGATGCCGACGTATTTACCCTGCTGCTTCGCCGCGCGGATCGCCATCGACAGCAGCGCTTTCACCGCGTCGTTGCGTTCATCAAACAGCTCAGAGACCACACCGGAGTCGCGGTCCAGACCGAGCGCCAGCTGGGTCATGTCGTTCGAGCCGATGGAGAAGCCGTCGAAGTACTCGAGGAACTGCTCGGCCAGCAACGCGTTCGACGGGATCTCGCACATCATGATGATCTTCAGCCCGTTCTCGCCGCGCTTCAGCCCCTGACGCTCCAGCTCTTCGACCACCGCTTTCGCCTGGGCGACGGTACGGACGAACGGCACCATCACTTCGACGTTGGTCAGCCCCATGTCGTTACGCACGCGCTTCATCGCTTCACATTCCAGCGCGAAGCAGTCGCGGAAGCTTTCGGAAACGTAGCGTCCGGCGCCGCGGAAGCCGAGCATTGGGTTCTCTTCTTCCGGCTCATAGCGCTCGCCGCCCACCAGGTTGGCGTATTCGTTCGACTTGAAGTCAGAGAGGCGCACAATCACCCGTTTCGGATAGAAAGCGGCGCCAAGGGTGGCGATCCCTTCGGTCAGGCGGCCAACGTAGAACTCTCTCGGCGAATCGTAGCCTTTCATCAGCTCGCGGATTTCGTTCTGCAGGCCCGGCTCCTGGTCGTCAAACTCCAGCAGCGCGCGCGGGTGAACGCCAATCATGCGGTTGATGATAAATTCCAGCCGCGCCAGACCCACGCCTTCGTTCGGCAGGCAGGCGAAGTCGAAGGCGCGATCCGGGTTGCCGACGTTCATCATCACCTTCAGCGGCAGATCCGGCATGTCGCCGACGCTGGAGCTCTTGACGCTGAAGTCCAGCAGCTCGGCGTAGACATAGCCGGTGTCGCCTTCGGCGCAGGAGACGGTCACGTTCTGGTTTTCCTGAATGCGATCGGTGGCATCGCCGCAGCCGACCACCGCCGGAATACCCAGCTCACGAGCGATGATCGCCGCGTGGCAGGTACGTCCGCCGCGGTTGGTGACGATCGCCGAGGCTTTCTTCATGATCGGTTCCCAGTCCGGGTCGGTCATATCGGTAACCAGCACATCGCCTGGCTCAATGCGGTTCATCTCGCTGATATCGTGGATCACCTTCACCGGACCGGCGCCAATGCGGTGGCCGATGGCGCGCCCTTCGGCGATGATCTGCCCCTGAGCGTGGAGGGTATAACGCTCCATCACCTGGCCGCGGGAACGCACGGTTTCCGGACGCGCCTGGACGATAAACAGCTTACCGGTGTGGCCATCTTTCGCCCACTCGATATCCATCGGACGGCCGTAGTGCTTCTCGATCTGCACCGCCTGCTTCGCCAGCTCCTGCACCTCCTCGTTGGTTAACGAGAAGATATCGCGCTGCGCCTGCGGCACATCTTCGATACGCACCTGCTTGCCGTGCTCTTGAGTCGGCGCGTAAACCATGCGGATCTTTTTCGACCCCATGGTGCGGCGCACGATCGCCGGGCGGCCAGCGGCCAGCGTCGGTTTGTGGACGTAGAATTCGTCCGGGTTCACCGCGCCCTGCACCACCATCTCGCCCAAACCCCACGCCGAGGTGATAAACACCACCTGGTCAAAGCCGGATTCGGTATCGATGGAGAACATGACGCCGGAGGAGGCCAGATCGGAGCGGACCATCCTCTGCACCCCGGCGGAGAGCGCCACGCCGCGGTGATCGTAACCCTGATGCACGCGATAGGAGATCGCGCGATCGTTAAACAGTGAAGCAAACACGTGCTTCACGGCAACGAGCACGGCGTCAAAGCCCTGCACGTTGAGGAATGTCTCTTGCTGCCCGGCGAAGGAGGCGTCCGGCATATCTTCCGCGGTGGCGGAAGAGCGCACGGCGAATGAGGCCTCGGCGTCATCGGCGGACAGCAGGTCATAAGCATCGCGAATCGCGTTTTCCAGTTCGCTCTGGAAGGGGGTATCGATGATCCACTGTCGGATCTGCGCGCCCGCTTTCGCTAATGCGGAAACGTCGTCAATGTCGGTTTCATCCAGCAGCGCATAAATGCGCTGGTTAACACCGCTTTGGTCCAGGAACTGATTGAAAGCATCAGCGGTGGTGGCAAACCCGTTAGGTACGGACACACCCATACCGGACAGATTCGTAATCATTTCACCAAGGGAGGCATTTTTGCCCCCAACTCTGTCTACATCATTCATGCCGAGTTGGTTATACCAAAGCACCAGCGGTGACGAGCCATTGTTGGACATCGAGACAATCCTTTTGTGATTTAATACCAGTGAAAAAAATTTCACGATCGACTGCAAGATTATCCTGACATATTTATGGTGCTGAAAAAAACGGTGAATCGTTCAAGCAAATTATTTTTTCTTTTTTCGGACTGTTCCCCCGATATAGATAACTCAATGATTTTTAGGAATTATGACAAAAAACGCTGGAAATTACGGCAAAAAAAAGAAAATGAACCACCCTTTTCATAAAAAACAAAAATAGCGTTTCAATTTTAAGAAGAGACAAATCAAACAGGGATATGCTTAAATTTAATATCCGCTTTCAGGCAATTAAACTCATTATACCGGATGGTCAAAATGGAAAGTGCTGTAGATCGCCACGTATTTTATATTTCTGACGGTACCGCCATTACGGCGGAGGTGCTGGGGCATGCCGTCATGTCGCAATTCCCGGTCGCCATCAGCAGCGTGACCCTGCCGTTTGTGGAAAATATCAGCCGCGCGCGGGCGGTGAAAGAGCAGATCGACGCCATTTATCAGCAAACGGGCATCCGCCCGCTGGTGTTCTATTCCATCGTTATTCCGGAGATCCGCGATATCATTCTGCAAAGCGAGGGCTTTTGTCAGGATATCGTTCAGGCGCTGGTGGCCCCGCTGCAGCAGGAGCTCAACCTCGACCCGACGCCAGTGGCCCACCGCACCCACGGCCTGAACCCCGGGAACCTGATCAAATACGATGCGCGCATCGCCGCCATCGATTACACCCTCGCCCATGACGATGGCATCTCGCTGCGCAACCTTGACCAGGCGCAGGTGATCCTCCTCGGCGTGTCGCGCTGCGGCAAGACGCCCACCAGTCTGTACCTCGCTATGCAGTACGGCATTCGCGCCGCCAACTATCCGTTTATCGCCGACGATATGGACAATCTGGTTCTGCCGGCGTCGCTGAAACCCCTGCAGCATAAGATGTTCGGCCTGACCATCAATCCGGAGCGTCTGGCGGCGATCCGCGAGGAGCGCCGGGAGAACAGCCGCTACGCTTCGCTGCGCCAGTGTCGGATGGAAGTGACCGAAGTGGAGGCGCTGTATCGCAAGAATAAAATTCCCTGCCTGAACAGCACCAACTATTCCGTTGAGGAAATAGCGACAAAAATCATGGACATCATGGGGCTGAATCGCAGGATGTACTAATACACTAGTACATTATTGAAAATTTGTTTATGCTATCACCCGTGGCCTATACAGGATCATGCCCTGCTCTTGCAATAAGCAGGGATTGGTTTATCGTGATGCGCATCACTTCCCGGCATTTTCGCTGGCGAAGAAACAGATTTTTGAGACCCCAATGAATAAAACAGACGAATTGCGTACCGCGCGCATTGAAAGCCTGGTAACGCCCGCGGAGCTGGCCCAGCGCCATCCCGTCACCGCCGACGTGGCCGCCCACGTCTCGGCCTCCCGTCGCCGCATTGAAAAAATCCTCAACGGCGAAGACCGCCGCCTGCTGGTGATTATCGGCCCCTGCTCCATTCACGACACCGACGCGGCGATGGAGTATGCCCGCCGCCTGCAGACCATGCGCGAGCGCTACCAGCCGCAGCTGGAGATCGTGATGCGCACCTACTTTGAAAAACCCCGTACCGTGGTGGGCTGGAAAGGCTTAATCTCCGACCCGGACCTCAACGGCAGCTATCGGGTCAACCACGGTATTGAACTGGCACGGCGCCTGCTGCTGCAGGTTAATGAGCTGGGGGTGCCGACGGCCACCGAGTTTCTCGATATGGTGACCGGTCAGTTTATCGCCGATCTCATCAGCTGGGGAGCCATCGGGGCGCGCACCACGGAAAGTCAGATCCACCGTGAAATGGCCTCGGCGCTCTCCTGCCCGGTCGGGTTTAAAAACGGTACCGACGGCAATACGCGCATCGCCGTAGACGCCATCCGCGCCTCCCGCGCCAGCCATATGTTCCTCTCTCCGGACAAGCAGGGGCAGATGACGATTTACCAGACCAGCGGCAACCCGTACGGGCATATCATTATGCGCGGCGGCAAACGGCCGAACTATCACGCCGAGGATATCGCCGCCGCCGGCGAGGCGCTGCGTGAATTCAATCTGCCGGAGCAGCTGGTGGTCGACTTCAGCCATGGCAACTGCCAGAAGCAGCATCGCCGTCAGCTGGAGGTGTGCGCCGATATCTGTCAGCAAATTCGCGCGGGCTCTACCGCCATCGCCGGCATTATGGCGGAGAGCTTCCTGCAGGAAGGGACCCAGAAAGTGGTTCCCGGCCAGCCGCTGGCCTGGGGCCAGTCGATCACCGATCCCTGCCTGAGCTGGGAAGACAGCGAACGTTTATTGAGCGAACTGGCGGCCGCCACGGCCACCCGTCTGTGACCGCTCCGCCCGCCGCGCCTGCGGTGGGCGATCCCCTTCTGCCATTCCCCTACCAAATTCGGTAACACGATAAATAACGCTTGCCGTCAAAAACAACATTATTGATAATGATTATCATTGTTGCTTTGATTTTTATTTTGAGAGCTATGACGCGTATGGATAACACTGCCACAGCTGAAAAACCAAAAGACAATGCCCCCTATCCCATGGCGACGGACAGACAGATCAGCAGTCGGGTTCTGTTAGGCAGCGAAGGACGGGTAGTCATTGAGCATGGCGGCCAGCGCTATCTGCTGCGCCAGACCCACGCCGGGAAGTTGATCCTGACCAAATAATTGCCCCGCAGCAAGCGGGGCGAGGCGAGTTAGCTCGAGCAGCTGACTTCCAGACGTTTCCCCCAGTCCGGCGGCCGGCGGACGTAGTCGTCCTCGCGATCGGTGAAGGGATCGGCCAGCGCGGCATGCAGACGCTCCAGCTCCCCCATATCGCCAGCCTCAGCCTGCTCGATCGCCCGCTGCGCCAGCCAGTTACGTAACACCAGCGCCGGGTTGACGCCCTGCATCCGCTGCTGGCGCTGGGCATCCTCCACCTGTTCACCACGAAGCCGCGCGCGATAGCCGGCGAACCAGCTGTCGAATGCCGCACGGTCGATAAACTCGTCGCGCAGCGGCGTGGCCGCGCTGAGCTGTTCGCTGTGGCTCAGCAGGCGGAACGTTCGGGTATAGTCGCTTCTCTCGCGGATCATCAGGGCAAACAGACCGTCGAGCAGATCGTTATCCCCTTTCTGCTGAGTGAACAGGCCAAGTTTGTCGCGCATCCGCTGGCCATAGGCGGTCAGCAAGGCGTGCTGATACTCATCCAGCGCCGCGTTCAGCGCTTCGGCGCTGATAAACGGCGACAGCGACTGGGCCAGACGCTGCAGATTCCACAGCCCCACCGCCGGCTGGTTTTCAAAACTGTAGCGCCCCTGGTAATCGGAGTGGTTGCAGATAAAGTCCGGCTGAAAATCGTCAAGGAAGCCATACGGCCCGTAGTCGATGGTCAAACCGAGAATCGACATGTTGTCGGTATTCATCACCCCATGGGCAAAGCCCACGGTTTGCCAGCTGGCGATGGTCTGCGCGGTACGCGTGACAACGTCACGGAACCATAACAGGTACTTGTCCGCTTCATCCTGCAGCTGCGGCCAGTGGTGACGAATGACATAATCGGCCAGCTGCTGAACCTTCTGCGGCTCGCGACGATAGTAAAAATGTTCGAAATGACCAAAGCGGACATGGCTCTCGGCCACCCGCATCAGCATCGCGCCAGGCTCCACGCGCTCGCGGTAGACCGGGGTATCGCTGGTGACCATCGCCAGGGCGCGCGTCGTCGTGATCCCCAGGGCGTGCATCGCCTCCGACGCCAGGCTTTCCCGGATCGTCGAGCGCAGCACGGCGCGGCCGTCCCCCATCCGTGAATAGGGGGTCAGGCCGGCGCCTTTCAGATGCCAGTCGTAACGGCGGCCATCCGCCAGCTGCTGCTCACCGAGCAGGATCCCGCGTCCGTCGCCCAGCTGGCCGGCCCAGGCGCCAAACTGATGGCCACTGTAAACCTGCGCCAGCGGTGACATGCCCGGGAGCAGCGCTTCGCCGCCCCAGACGCCGGCCCCGCTTTCCGGCGCAAACAACGCGTCAGGGACGCCCAGCTGTTGCGCCAGCGGAGCGTTGCGCCAGATGAGTCGGGCGTTATCGAGCGGCGTCGGTGACAGGGAAGTGTAAAAGTCCGGCAGTTCATCCCGCCAGTGGGTGGTAAAAGAAAGGGTCATGGTTCCTCCTCTCTCCAGTGTAGTGCCTGGAACAGCGGATTAACACGGGCGGAGTGCAGGGTTATCGGCATAAAAAAGGGAAGCGCTCGCTTCCCTCCGGCCGCTGAATGACGTCAGATACGCCGCGCCTGCCAGAATTTTTTGTTCCAGTAGACGTTATCCAGCGAGGAACGGGTGACGCCCTGACTGGTGGAGGCATGAATAAACTGGTTATCGGTATCGTAGATGCCGACGTGCAGGCCGCTTTCGCCTGAGCCGGTTTTGAAGAACACCAGATCGCCGGGCAGCAGATCGCGCTTATCAATACGGGTGCCGATTTCCGCCTGCTCGCGGGTTTCGCGCGGCAGCTGGAGGGCAAATTTATCGCGAAACGTGCGCACCACAAAGCCGGAGCAGTCGACGCCGCGCGGCGTCATGCCGCCGTAGCGATACGGTGCGCCGCGCCAGCTGCGCAGCTGCTCGTTCAGATTCGCCACCACCGTAATGGAGTCAGCCAGCCGAGGATTCGGCGGCGGTGCCCGATGGCTGCTGCAGCCGGCTAAAATTAACGCCGCCGCCAACATGAACCAGAAGCGCATTTCAGATGATCCCTCTGTCCCTAGTCTCTTTATCGCAATAATTTAGCTTGTTTATCAATATAGTGACAAGATAACTGCGTGCTACTGTGACGCGATGAGCATAATATGACCGGCCACCTCCACGCGCTGGAACGGGATCGCATAGGCAGCGGTTAAATTTTCCTCGTTCAGCACCTCGGCGGTCTCCCCGCAGGCGATGGCTTCCCCCTGGCAGAGCAGCCAGCTCTGTCCGGCATGGCGCAAAGTGTGGTTGAGATCGTGACTGCTCATCACCACCGCGATTCCCGCCGCGCTCAGCTCGCGTAACAGCCGATCCAGCGCCGCCTGCTGGGCCACATCCAGACTGTTCATCGGCTCATCCAGCAGCAGCAGCTGACCCGCGGGATTGCTTAAGGGATCGATCTGCAGGATCACTGCCGCCAGCCGCACGCGCTGCCACTCGCCGCCCGACAGCTGATTGACCTGACGGCCCAGCTTATTGTCAAGGCCAAGCCTGGCCGCGATATCGTTCACCCGGGCGCTGTCGCCCTGCTGCTGCCTGTGCAGCGCCAGATAGTGCCACACCGGCATGGCGAACGGCGGGGTCTGCTGCTGGCACAGATATCCGCGGCGGCGCGCCAGCTCCGTCGCCGGCCACTCGTCAAGCAACCGTCCGTTAAAATGAATCGTGCCGGGGCCGTCGGACAGCCCCGCCATGCGGGCCAGCAGCGTGCTCTTCCCTGCGCCGTTCGGCCCCACCAGGTGAACGATCTCCCCGGCGCGAAAGGCCGCAGAAAACGGGGCCAGACGCCCCGCCGCTTCTACATCCTGTAGCTGCATCAGAAACGACATTATTTCGCCAGCGCTCCTTTAATCGCCGCCACCAGCTGCGGATCGTCCGGCGTCATATCCGGAGAGAAGCGCTGAATGACGTTGCCCTGGCGATCGACGAGAAATTTTTCGAAATTCCACAGAATGTCGTCCACGTACAGCGGCGCGCGGCCCTTGCTGGCCATCCGCTCATAAAAACCGCTACCTTCCGGGGCCACCGCCTTCGGCGCGGCGGCAACCAGCTTTTGATAGAGCGGTGCGCGATGCTCGCCGTTGACGTCAATCTTGCTGAACAGCGGGAAGGTGACGCCGTAGGTGGTGCTGCAGAAGGTCTTAATCTCTTCTTCACTCCCCGGCTCCTGGCCGAGGAACTGGTTGCAGGGGAAGCCCAGCACGCTGAAGCCCTCGCCGGCAAACTGCTTTTGCAGGTCCTCCAGTTGCTCATACTGCGGCGTCAGGCCGCATTTGGAGGCCACATTGACGATCAGCAGTACCTTGCCGGCAAAGGATGCCAGGGTGGTCTTCTCGCCATCAATGGTCGTCACTTCGGTATTCAGAATGTCATGTTGCATAGCCTGTCCTCAATGGATAAACCGGTTTCCGGTGAAGGTGATCCCTATCTACTGTAGCGGATTCAGCGCCCGCCATTCTACTGCCAATCCCCGCGAGTTGTCGCATGATGTAACAGCGCTTCGCTGCCCGTCGGCAACATGAAATCCTCTCAATTGGGCATGCACCTATTTACGTGTACAGTGTTCCATGAATGTAATATGGTTTCGTTACTTGTTAATTTAAGAGAGTTTTGTTGATGAAGAAGTTGTTTAGCCTGGCGTTAATCGCCGCCTCTGTCGCCCTGCTGAGCGCCTGCTCTCCGGATGAAGATAATAAAGTGAAAGTCGCTATCAATACCGGGCCGGACGAAGCCATCTGGAAAGTGGTGGAGCAAGTGGCGAAGGATAAATATCACCTCGACGTCGAAGTGGTCTCCTTCAATGATTATGTGCTGCCTAACGAAGCGCTGAACAACAAAGATGTGGATGCCAACGCCTTCCAGACCCTGCCGTACCTTGAGGCGCAGTCGAAAGAGCGCGGCTATAAATTCACAGTGGTCGGTAAAACCTTTGTCTTCCCTATCGCCGCCTATTCACATCGTATCAAAAATATCAGCGAGCTCCCCGAGGGAGCGACGGTGACCATCTCTAATGAAACCACTACCCTGGGCCGCAGCCTGCTGCTGCTTCAGGCGCAGGGGCTGCTCAAGCTGAAACCGGGCGTCGGCTATTTACCCACCACGCTGGATATCATCGACAACCCGAAACAGCTGAAAATTGTGGAGGTGGATACCCCGCAGCTGACCCGCACCCTGGATGACCCGAACGTCAGCCTGTCAATCATTAACACCAACTTCTCCGCCCAGGCGGGCCTGTCGGCCGCCCGCGACGGCCTGTTCATGGAGGGACCAGATTCCCCTTACGTGAATGCGATTGTCGCCCGCGAGGATAACAAGGACAGCAAGAAAATTCAGGAACTGAAAGCCGCCTTCCAGACCAGTGAAGTCGCGGAAAAAGCGAAGGAAGTCTACAAAGGCGACGCGATCAAAGGCTGGTAAGCCCGAGCCGGCGCCGTCCCTGCAGACGGCGTCGCGCTATCCCCGTCACCGCGAGCGCAGCAGCAACCAGATAAAGACCGGCGCGCCCAGCGTCGCCGTCACCACGCCAATCGGCAGCTCAGCGGCGGAAAGCGCCAGCCGGGCGATAATATCCGCCCCCAGCAAGGCGCTTGCCCCTGCCAGCATGCAGGCCGGGAGCAAGACCCGGTGATCGCTCAAGCCGCATAGCCGCAGAATGTGCGGAATTACCAGGCCGATAAAGCCAATCGCCCCCGCCAGCGCCACGCTCACGCCGACCATCCAGCCGGTCGCCACCACCAGCAGCTTACGCCACAGCCACAGCGGCAGCCCGAGCTGACGGGCGGAGACTTCGCCCAGCGCCAGTAAATTCAGGGGTTGCGACTGCAGACAGACCCAGCAGAGCGCTGGCAGGAGGGCTATCATCAGCCACAGCTGCTGCCAGTCGACGCCGCCAAACCCGCCCATCATCCAGTACATCAGCTGACGCAGATCAAAAGAGGTGGAGAAGTAGACCGCCCAGGTCATCAGGGCGCTGCAGATGATCCCCAGCGCCACCCCCGCCAGCAGCAGGCGGCTGGTGGAAAGATGGCGGCGGGCAAAACGCAGCAGAATAAAGGTGATCAGCAGCGCGCCCAGGATCGCGCACAGCCCGAGCGCCCAGCCCGGTAACAGGCCTTTACCCAGCAGGACGGCGGCAATCAGCCCGACGCCCGCGCCGTTGGAGACGCCCAGCAGACCCGGTTCCGCCAGCGGATTTTCAAACAGCGCCTGCATTATCGCCCCGGAGAGCGCCAGCGCCGCCCCCACCAGCAGCACCGCCAGGGTCCGCGGCAGGCGGATCTGCCAGATAAACAGCTGACCTTTGGCGCTGAGCCACTCGCCGGGCGGGATCCATTGATCCCCCGCGCACAGGCTGATCAGCAGGGTGACCAGCAGCAACAGCGTTAAACCAAGGAGCCAACGCCGGCTGCGGCGCTGTTGAAGATGGGCGAGAGTCAGCATAGATTCCATTACGCAGTGGGAACAAGAGGCTGATTTTACGGTGGGTGTCGCGGTGAGAAAAGGAAAACCTCACGACCAAAGGTCGACGCGGAGGACGCTCCCCCCCGTCGACCATCCCGCTTTACACCAGAATCTGAAACAGCAGCGCGAAGAGAATGATGTTCGCCACCACGATTGCCCAGCCGTTATAGAGCATATACTTCAGATGTGTAGACTGCGCCAGCCCCATCTGGCCGAACATGTCCGATGAGGGAAACGGCCCGAACCAGTCCACCTGAGACGAGGCCAGCAGCACCGCGGTGGTCCCCTGCGGCGGCACGCCGGCGGCCATCAGCATTGGGCCAAAGATTTTATGCGTAAAGGTCATCTGGGCTACCGCCGCGCCGGGCACATGGCCGATTATATTGAACGCGAAGATGCTAAAGCACAGCCAGGCCGGGGAGATCCCCTCCAGCAGCGGCTGGGTATACTCCAGCAGCCCCTGATAGGCGTGCAGGCCATCCATCAGCTCAAGGATCGGGTTATACAGCCAGTAGAGAATAAACATCCACACCAGACGACCGCAGCCGTGATACAGCGCCTGCAGGATCTGCGTCGGCCGCAGGCCGCCCACCAGCCCGGTCATCAGCGCCACCAGCAGCATGACGATAATCGCAAAGCTGAAGCCGGCTTTAATCACCACCCCAACCACCGCCATCACGATGATGGTCGCGGCGAAAGCCAGCGCGCTTAATTTACGCCGGCGCTGCTGCGCGGCGCTAAGGTCCTCTTGCGGCTTTTCCGAGAGATCGACCTCATAGCGCAGTTTGCCTTCGGTCATCTTCTGGATCCGTCCGGCCATGATCCAGCCGGCTAACAGGGTGACGGCGCTCATCGGCAGGCCGACATACAGCAGATAATCCGGATAGCTCAGACCGCCGAGGCTGAGGATCGTCACGGTGCTGGGGGTGAAGGGCCCGGTAAAGAGTCCAACGGAACCGGCGGTCATCATCAGCGCGGCTACCGTCGGCGGCGTTAAGCGTACCGCCGCCGCTACGGGGATAATCACTGCGACAATAATCGCATTGCCGCCGGCCATGGTGCCCAGCGAACCGCAAATTAAAATCGATGACACCACAATGCCGAACTTGACCCGCGTCTGGCTCGACAGCCCAATACGGTGGACCACGAATTTCACCAGTTCAACCGCCGCGCCGGTGCGGGTGGCCACTTCCCCCACGCCGGCGCCGAGCATAATGATAAGCCCGACGGTGGCAATAAATGACCCGGTGGACTTCGCCAGCATCGCGCCCATTTCCGGCAGACCGGTCGAGGTCATGATCATGGCGATAATAATCGAGGAGATGACCGCCAGCACAATATCGACGCCGATCAGCGATAATATCGCTAACGCCACCAGCGGCGTAAATCCCAGCAGGCCAAGCTCGCTGCCCGGTCGACCGTGGCACCACAGCGCAATCAACACGAACAGCAGCAATAACAGACCGGTAATAACGTTTTTTCGCGTGATATTTCGTCTGACAAGCGTATTGCCTGCGAGCGTTGATTCACTCATAACACTCCTTAATGCCAATCAATCCGACCATGATGGTCAGGTGGTGTATGGGGGCCTGCTCAGAAAATATCCTCCCTCTTTTTCATTATTGGCCGCAGCCTGAGGGTCTGGTGGGGTACAAAGGAAACGATTCTGAGAGCGTTTTATTCCGCCATCAGGC
Organism: Klebsiella sp. K5-204; assembly: GCF_030128585.1. NCBI lineage: Bacteria > Pseudomonadati > Pseudomonadota > Gammaproteobacteria > Enterobacterales > Enterobacteriaceae > Klebsiella > Klebsiella sp. K5-204. The sequence continues at coordinate 434,061 of NZ_JAKUZS010000002.1, read as the reverse complement.
GGGGCCAGCAGCACAATATGTAACCAATGCGCTGATTGGTGATTAAATTTATGTTAACTTAGTGTTAGTAGAAAATGACTTTTTATCGGTAGGCTATAACCCTGAGTTAACTGTTCATGAAACTGCGTCATCTGGAAATCTTCTATGCCGTCATGACCTGCGGCTCTCTGTCACGGGCGGCGGAATCGCTCAATATCTCCCAGCCAGCGGCCAGCAAAGCGCTAAAAAGCGCCGAACTGAAGCTGGGCTTTACCCTGTTTCAGCGGGTGCGCGGCAAGCTGCTGCCGACCAGCGAGGCGATCACACTTTTCGAAAAAGCGCAGACTATTTATCAGGACCTTGATAACCTGCGCCTGCTGGCCGATAACCTGGCCCGCGATCCGCGCGCCAAAATCACCTTAGGCTGTCTGCCGAGCCTGGGGTTAAGCCTGGTGCCGGAGCTGGTGACCGATTTTTATCAGCAAAACAGCAACCTGGTGATGACGCTCACCACCGAGCACACCGAGACGCTGGTCAGAAAACTGGATTTACGCGAGATAGACTTAGCGCTGACGCTGCAGCCGGTGCAGCAGGGAGAGATCCTTACCACCCTCATTGCCGAAGTGCCGCTGGTCTATATCGACCGTCATTATCGTCAGGGAGTGGTGGATATCAGCCAGATCGACCAGCAGCGCTGGATCTCGCCGGGGCCGCACTCGCTCTCCGCCGCCATCGCCACCCGTCGCGACTTTTCCACTACCCGGCTGAATGTCCAGACCTACTACATGGCCACCGAGTTCGTGAAGCGCGGCATGGGCTGCAGCATTACCGATATCTTTTCTGCCCAGCACAACCTGGCTCCCGAGATGATCCATCCCATTACGCCGCCGATGGCCATTAACCTCTGCCTGCTGCGTCGGGCCGACGTTTCCCTGAGCCCGATGGCGCAAAAATTCGTCGATTTTCTCTGCCAGCGCCTGCGCCAGCAGCTCAAGGAGATTAACCTGCGGTTATACCCTGACCATAAAAAGTCAATTGCGCCGCCAGGGTAAATGCTTTGACATAACCCGATAAATTAAACAGCGGTGGATATATCGGGTTATGAACAAACTCATTGTCATTATCGGCGGCGGCGTGGTCGGTCTGGCCACGGCCTGGGAACTGATTAAGCGCGGCCATCAGGTGCAATTACTGGAGCGCAACGGCGAACCGGCCAGCGCCACCAGTTTTGCCAACGGCGGACAATTAAGTTACCGCTACGTCGCCCCCCTTGCCGACAGCGGCGTTCCCCTGCAGGGGATAAAATGGATGGGCAAAGCCGATTCGCCGCTCAATATGCGTCTCAATATCTCTTTACAGCAGTGGCGCTGGCTGCTGCAGTTCCTGCGCGCCTGTAATAGCCAGACCAATAAAATAAACGGCGCTCATATATTGCGTCTGTCGCTGCTCAGCCGGCAGGTCATGCAGTCGTGGCGGGAAGAGGATAATCTTGCCGATTTTCACTGGCGGCGCAGCGGAAAATTAATTATCCATCGCCGGGAATATGATTTTACTAAAGCGGCAAAAGGGATAGATCCTCAGTATCAGCAGGCGCTGAATGCTGAAGCCTGCCTGCAGCTGGAACCGGCGCTAAAACATATCAGCCCTTCGCTGCAGGGCGGAATTTATTCGCCGGGGGATGAAACGGCGGATTGCCATCAATTTTGCCTTGCGCTGATCGACAAGCTCACCGCCAGCAGCCGCTTCAGCCTGCTGACCCACTGTGAGGTGCAGCGGCTCGCCAGGCGCGGCGGACGCGTCAGCGCCCTGGAGACCAGCCGCGGGACCATCACCGGCGATGAGTACGTCGTCGCCGCCGGCAACGGCAGCGGTCCGCTGCTGGGGCACATGGGCGTTCGCGTGCCGCTCTGCGCCCTGAAGGGGTACAGCCTGACCCTTCCCTATCCGCAGCAGGCGGGCATTGCGCCGGACATCAGCGTCACCGATTACGGGCACAAAATCGTTTATGCCCGCCTGGGCCAGCAGCTGCGCATCGCGGCGATGGTGGACATCGGCTACGACGGCGACACACTGCGCGAGAGCCGCATTCAGGCGCTGAAAAAAATCGTCTCCCGCAGTTTTCCCGAACTCGAGGGGTTGGACCAGGCCGAAGCCTGGACCGGCATGCGCCCCTCAACGCCAGCCGGGCCACCGCTACTTGGACGCGCCGGCTACCCCAACCTGTGGATGAATCTCGGCCAGGGCAGCCTCGGTTTTACCCTCGCCGCCGGCAGCGCGGTGGTGCTGGGCGCGTTAATCGACAATCAGATGCCAGACATTTCTTTAGAAGGTCTAACATGGAAACAAACCGCATGACAATCATTCGCAATCATCCTCAACCTCGTCTTTCCGCCAGCGTTGCGTATGGCAATCTGCTGTTCCTCTCCGGACAGACGCCGAAAAGCAACGAGGAGGACATCGCCTTGCAGACCCGCGAAGTGCTGGAGAAAATCGACGCCCTGCTGGCGGCGGCCGGGAGCGATAAGCGGCACATTCTCTCCGCGCAGATCTGGCTGAAAAATATCGAGCGTGACTTTGCCGCGTTCAATGAGGCGTGGGTGGAGTGGATGCCGGAAGGCCATAGCCCGGCGCGCGCGGCCGTGCAGGCGGAGATGGCGCGACCAGAAATCCTGGTGGAGATCATGCTCACCGCCGTTAAAGCGTAAGATTCGACAGAAAAGAAAAAGGCCGCAATGCGGCCTTTTTAATTAGTTCAGATTATTTGTCTTTAGGCGACGCGTTTTCGACACGGCTTTTCAGCTTCTGACCGGGTCTGAAGGTCACCACGCGCCGGGCTGTAATGGGAATATCCTCCCCCGTCTTCGGGTTACGTCCCGGGCGTTGGTTTTTATCCCGCAAATCGAAGTTGCCGAACCCGGAGAGTTTGACCTGTTCTCCGTTTTCCAGAGCACGACGGATCTCTTCGAAAAACAACTCGACCAGTTCTTTGGCATCCCGCTTGCTAAGCCCAAGCTTATCAAACAGATATTCTGACATTTCAGCTTTTGTAAGCGCCATAGGTTCAATCCCTCAATGATGCCTGGAATCGCTCTTTTAATGCCTCTACACATCTGGCAACGGTAGCGGCAATCTCCTCTTCTTCGAGTGTACGGCTGGTATCCTGCAGGATCAGGCTAATCGCAAGGCTCTTATACCCTTCCGCCACACCTTTACCACGGTACACGTCAAATAAGTTTACGCCAACTACCTGATTTACGCCAACTTTCTTACATTCGGCTAAAACATCGGCGGCAGCCACGTTTTCCGCGACCAGCACCGCGATGTCGCGACGGTTCGCCGGGAAGCGGGAAATGTCGCGCGCCTGAGGCACCACGCGGTCTGCGAGCTTGTTCCACTCCAGTTCAAACACCAGAGTGCGACCGTTCAGATCCAGTTTACGTTCCAGCTCAGGATGAACAACCCCAATGAAACCAATGCGTTCACCTTTAAGATAAATCGCTGCGGATTGCCCCGGATGCAGCGCGGTGGTCGCTTCAGCACGGAATTCGATATCCGCTAATTTTCCGGTTAAATCCAGAACGGCTTCCAGATCGCCTTTCAGATCATAGAAATCGACCGTCTCTTTCGCCAGTGTCCAGTGCTCTTCGTAGCGGTTGCCGCAGATCGCCCCGGCCAGCATCACATCCTGACGAATGCCCAGCGGCGCATTGGTGTCCGGCACAAAGCGCAGACCGCTCTCAAAGATGCGAACCCGGCTCTGCTGACGGTTCTGGTTGTAGACCACGGTCCCCAGCAGGCCAGTCCACAGCGACAGGCGCATCGCCGACATTTCGCTGGAGATCGGGCTTGGCAGGATCAGCGCCTCTTCACCGGCGTGGATCAGCTGCTGGACTTTCGGGTCGACGAAGCTGTAGGTGATCACTTCCTGATAGCCTTTGTCATTCAGCAGCGTTTTCACGCGCTTCAGCGACAGGTCGGCTTCACGGTGGGTACCCATGATCAGACCCGCCTGCACCGGCTCATCAGGAATGTTGTTGTAGCCATAAACGCGAGCCACTTCCTCGACCAGATCCTCTTCGATCTCCATGTCGAAACGCCAGCTCGGGGCCACCGCCTGCCATTCGCCCTCGCCCACCGTCACTTCGCAGCCGAGGCGCTGAAGAATGTCAGTGACCTGCGCGTCGTCGATATGGTGGCCAATCAGGCGATCCAGTTTGCTACGACGCAGAGTGATGGTGGCGCGTTGTGGCAGGGTCGCTTCGTTAGTCACGTCGATCACCGGGCCGGCTTCGCCGCCGCAGAGGTCGATCAGCAGACGCGTGGCGCGCTCCAGCGCTTTATACTGCAGGGCCGGATCGACGCCGCGCTCATAGCGATGAGAGGCATCGGTGTGCAGGCCGTGACGGCGCGCGCGGCCGGTAATGGACAGCGGGCTGAAGAAGGCACACTCCAGCAGTACGTTCTGGGTTTCGTCGTTAACGCCGGAGTGTTCCCCGCCGAAGATCCCGCCCATTGCCAGCGCTTTGTTGTGGTCAGCAATGACCAGGGTATCGCTGTCGAGCTTCGCTTCGGAGCCATCGAGCAGGACCAGGGTTTCACCCTCTTTCGCCATGCGCACCACGATCCCGCCTTCGATACGGTCGCGGTCAAAGGCGTGCATCGGCTGGCCCAGCTCAAGCAGCACATAGTTGGTCACGTCAACCACCGCGTCGATGGAGCGGATCCCGCAGCGGCGCAGTTTCTCTTTCATCCACAGCGGCGTCGGCGCTTTGACGTTGATGCCTTTCACCACGCGGCCCAGATAGCGCGGGCACGCCTGCGGGGCGTCAACCTGAATCGGCAGCACATCGTCAATGGTGGCGGCTACCGGGGTGATTTCCGGCGCGTTCAGCGGCGCCTTGTTCAGCACGGCCACATCGCGCGCGACGCCGATGATGCCCAGGCAGTCGGCGCGGTTCGGGGTGACGCTGATTTCGATGGTGTTATCGTCAAGCTTCAGATATTCGCGAATATCGGTACCGATCGGCGCATCCGCCGGCAGCTCGATAATTCCGCTATGATCATCGGAAATGCCCAGCTCGGAGAAGGAGCACAGCATCCCCTCTGACGGCTCGCCGCGCAGCTTTGCCGCTTTGATTTTAAAATCGCCCGGCAGCACGGCGCCGATGGTCGCCACGGCGACTTTCAGCCCCTGACGACAGTTTGGCGCGCCGCAGACGATGTCCAGCAGGCGTTCGCCGCCGACGTTGACTTTGGTGACGCGCAGTTTGTCGGCGTTCGGGTGCTGACCGCACTCCACTACTTCACCGACAACGACGTCGTTGAAGCTGCCGGCAACCGGCTCAACGCCGTCCACTTCGAGGCCCGCCATGGTGATCTGATCGGAAAGCGCTTCGCTGTCGATCGCCGGGTTCACCCACTCGCGTAACCACAGTTCACTGAATTTCATTGTTCTGTCCTGCCCTTATTTAAACTGTTTGAGGAAACGCAGATCGTTTTCGAAGAACGCGCGCAGATCGGTGACGCCATAGCGCAGCATGGTCAGACGCTCCATGCCCATGCCGAAGGCGAAGCCGGAGTACACTTCCGGATCGATACCCACGTTGCGCAGCACGTTCGGGTGCACCATCCCGCAGCCCAGCACTTCCAGCCATTTGCCGTTTTTACCCATCACGTCAACTTCCGCGGACGGCTCGGTGAACGGGAAGTAGGACGGACGGAAGCGTACCTGCAGATCTTCTTCAAAGAAGTTGTTCAGGAAGTCGTGCAGGGTTCCTTTCAGGTTGGTGAAGCTGATGTTTTTATCAACGATCAGACCTTCCATCTGGTGGAACATCGGGGTGTGGGTCTGATCGTAGTCGTTACGATAGACGCGGCCCGGCGCGATAATACGGATGGGCGGCTGCTGGTTTTCCATGGTGCGGATCTGCACGCCGGAGGTCTGGGTGCGCAGCAGGCGAGTGGCATCGAACCAGAAAGTGTCGTGGTCAGCGCGCGCCGGATGGTGGCCCGGGATATTCAGCGCATCGAAGTTGTGGTAATCATCTTCGATTTCCGGGCCCGTCGCCACGGTAAAGCCGAGCTCACCGAAGAAACTTTCAATACGGTCGATGGTGCGGGTGACCGGATGCAGACCGCCATTCTCAATGCGGCGGCCCGGCAGCGAGACGTCGATGGTCTCTGCAGCCAGACGAGCATTCAGCGCCGCGCCTTCCAGTTCGGCTTTGCGCGCGTTCAGCGCCTGCTGTACCTGCTCTTTCGCTTCGTTGATGACCGCACCGGCTGCCGGACGCTCTTCCGGCGGCAACTCACGCAGGGTGGTCATTTGCAGGGTCAGATGCCCTTTCTTACCCAGGTATTCCACGCGGACGTTGTCCAGCGCAGCAACATCTGATGCCTCGTTAATGGCTGCCTTGGCACTGGCAACCAGCTCTGCGAGATGTGACATGGTTTTCCTCATTATGTCGGTGCAGACACCGGTTATAGTGAAATTAATATTCCGAATCCATATACGAAAAAAGCCTCCACAGGGGAGGCTTTCTGGCGCTGTTTTCCGTTTCTTCTTTCACGCGCTAGCCTCCTGAGTTCAGGTGCTAAAGTAAAAAAAGAAGCGGAAAATAGCAGCATTCATGCTTGCATTACCTTGTCTGGTAAGAAACGTCAGACCTGTATTGAAAAGCCTGCGCCGATAAAAGTCAATGTATTGATGGTGTTGAAACGAAAAGAGGGAGACAAGCTCCCTCTTTCAACTGGCTTATGCCAGAGCTGCTTTCGCTTTTTCGACCAGAGCGGTGAACGCTACTTTGTCGAATACGGCGATGTCAGCCAGGATCTTACGGTCGATTTCAACAGAGGCTTTTTTCAGGCCATTGATGAATTTGCTGTAAGAAATACCGTTCTGACGTGCTGCTGCGTTGATACGTGCAATCCACAGTTGACGGAACTGACGTTTACGTTGACGACGGTCACGGTAAGCGTACTGACCAGCTTTGATAACAGCCTGGAAGGCAACGCGGTATACGCGAGAACGCGCACCGTAGTAGCCTTTAGCTTGTTTCAAAATTTTCTTGTGACGTGCACGTGCAATTACACCACGTTTTACGCGAGCCATGTGTGCTCTCCTGTATCTATTCTAAGTTAAAAAAGTTAAACGTTAACGACTTATGCGTACGGCAGGCACGCGATAACCAGGCCCAGATCGCCTTTGGAAACCATGGCTTTCGGACGCAGGTGACGTTTACGCTTGGTAGCTTTTTTAGTCAGAATGTGACGCAGGTTAGCGTGCTTGTGCTTAAAACCACCTTTACCGGTTTTTTTGAAGCGCTTAGCAGCACCGCGTACGGTCTTAATTTTTGGCATTTTAATAACTTCCACTTCGCATTGTTAATAAACGAAACAAAGGCGAACAAAACCAGTGAGCCGAAGCCCACCGGAAATGTTTCTTGATGGCCTTACTGTTTCTTCTTAGGAGCGAGCACCATGATCATCTGGCGGCCTTCGATCTTCGTTGGGAAGGATTCGACTACTGCCAGTTCAACCAGATCGTCTTTCACGCGGTTAAGCACTTCCATACCGATCTGCTGGTGGGCCATCTCACGACCGCGGAAACGCAGCGTGATTTTGGCCTTATCGCCATCTTCGAGAAAGCGAATCAGGCTGCGGAGTTTTACCTGATAGTCACCTTCATCAGTACCAGGGCGGAATTTAATTTCCTTAACCTGGATAACTTTCTGCTTCTTCTTCTGTTCCTTAGAAGACTTACTCTTTTCATAAAGGAACTTGCCGTAGTCCATGATACGACAAACTGGCGGCTCGGCGTTAGGGCTGATTTCAACTAAATCTACTCCAGCCTCTTCAGCCTTTTCGATAGCTTCTCTCAGACTCACAATACCCAGCTGCTCACCTTCCAGACCTGTTAAGCGAACTTCCTGGGCGCGAATCTCGCCATTGATACGATTCGGACGTGCCGTTTGAACTCGTTTTCCGCCTTTAATACCTTATTCCTCCAGTTGTTGAAGACTGCGGCTGCGAATCTCTTGTTGCAGCTTCTCGATCACTTCATTTACGTCCATGCTGCCGAGGTCTTTCCCGCGACGGGTGCGCACGGCCACTTTGCCGGCTTCGACTTCTTTGTCGCCACAGACCAACATATACGGGACACGACGTAAAGTGTGCTCGCGGATTTTAAAGCCAATCTTCTCATTTCTCAAGTCTGCTTTTACACGAATGCCCGCATTTTGTAGTTTACGCGTCAATTCGTTAACGTATTCAGCCTGAGAATCGGTGATATTCATGACCACCACCTGCACTGGTGCAATCCAGGTTGGGAAGAAGCCAGCGAACTCTTCGGTCAGGATGCCAATGAAGCGCTCCAGAGAACCGAGAATCGCACGGTGGATCATGACCGGCACCTGACGCTCGTTGTTTTCGCCCACATAGGAGGCGCTTAAACGCTGCGGCAGAGAGAAGTCCAGCTGTACCGTACCGCACTGCCATGCACGATCGAGACAGTCATACAGGGTAAATTCAATTTTCGGGCCGTAGAACGCCCCTTCACCCAGTTGATATTCAAATGGGATATTATTTTCTTCCAGCGCCACCGCCAGATCCGCTTCCGCGCGATCCCAGGTCTCGTCGCTGCCGATACGTTTTTCCGGGCGAGTCGACAGTTTGACGACGATCTTCTCGAAGCCAAAGGTGCTGTACATATCATAAACCATACGAATACAGGCGTTCACTTCATCGCGAACCTGATCTTCAGTACAGAAGATATGCGCATCATCCTGGGTAAAGCCGCGAACGCGCATCAGACCGTGCAGCGCGCCTGATGGTTCGTTACGGTGGCAGCTACCAAACTCCGCCATACGCAGCGGCAGATCGCGGTAGGATTTCAGCCCCTGGTTGAAGATCTGCACGTGGCCCGGGCAGTTCATCGGCTTAATGCAGTATTCACGGTTCTCAGAAGAGGTGGTGAACATCGCATCTTTGTAGTTGTCCCAGTGGCCGGTTTTTTCCCACAGCACACGGTCCATCATGAACGGACCTTTGACTTCCTGGTACTGATACTCTTTCAGTTTCGAACGGACAAAGGTTTCCAGTTCACGGAAGATAGTCCAGCCGTCGTTGTGCCAGAACACCATCCCAGGCGCCTCTTCCTGCATATGATACAGGTCGAGCTGCTTACCGATTTTACGGTGGTCGCGCTTGGCGGCTTCTTCCAGACGCTGCAGATAAGCATTCAGCGCTTTTTTATCTGCCCACGCGGTGCCGTAGATACGCTGCAACATTTTATTGTTGCTGTCGCCGCGCCAGTAGGCACCGGCGGTTTTCATCAGCTTGAAGTGATGGCAGAAGCGCATGTTCGGCACGTGCGGACCGCGGCACATATCGATATATTCTTCATGATGATACAGGCCAGGCTTGTCATCATGGGCAATGTTTTCGTCAAGAATAGAAACTTTATAGCTTTCGCCGCGCTTCACGAAGGTTTCACGCGCTTCGTGCCAGCTCACTTTCTTCTTGATGACATCGTAGTTTTTCTCGGCGAGCTCATGCATACGTTTTTCGAGCGCGTCGATATCTTCCTGAGTCAGGGTATGGTCGAGGTCTACGTCATAGTAGAAGCCATTATCAACAACCGGACCGATAGCCATTTTGGTGTTGGGCCACAGCTGCTTGATGGCATGACCTAACAGGTGCGCGCAGGAGTGACGAATGATCTCCAGCCCTTCTTCATCTTTAGCCGTGATAATAGAGAGGGTGGAATCAGTTTCAATCGGGTCGCAAGCGTCTACCAGTTCACCGTTTACCCGCCCGGCGATGGTGGCTTTCGCCAGACCCGGGCCGATATCCAGCGCGACGTCCATCGGGCTGACAGCGTGATCAAAATGGCGTTGGCTGCCATCAGGAAGCGTAATTACAGGCATTTTATGTCCTTATTTGCAGTGGTGCCCCGCACGAAAGAGCACATACAAAACTATATAATCATCATTATCATCAGGTTAAGGCGCAGTTCCCGCTTCACTCTGCGAAAAGAGGAGCACGACCGGAGCGATCGTTCCCGCCTGCTGCCGCCTGCTGATAACACCGGGGAGTAGTTTACACATCATTGGTACGTGATTAAAGCCGTAATAGCATAAATGATGGCGGAATGTGGAGAAAACAAGAGCCGCGCGGATAAAAGCAGAATATCCGCCAGGAAGACGCGAAAATAATCACCAGCGAAGCCGGATGATATTATGCGGACAAACTAAAAGAGACGCCTTGATATTGCCTGCGTGATGTTTAGCGCGGGTCGTTAAACCGGTACCACTCTACCCGGCTTAATAGTCCGCCCGTGAAGCAGTAGCCTGCGATATTAAGACCACTCGCCTGCTACCAGCGTATGCACATTAAAGGCATCGCTCATGGATTGTCCGGTACTACGGGAACCGGGGGCAATATTCGAACCGGCCTCAACGTCGGTTGCTTTGGCGATACCTACCTGCGTATGGTCCTGGTTACCCGACGGCGGAACTGGCGTGGCGGCTGATGCGCCAAAGGAAAGCACGCACAGCGCCAGGGCTGCGATGGTAAATTGGCTGTTTTTCATGATGTTTATTCTCTTATTACGGAAGACGGACCGAACAATGTCGCCATTCGGTCAGTGACTCTTAGTATAGATCCAGATCACATATTTGTCCGTCGAATATTTAGCTTTTCGTGTCAAATAGAATGAATATTTGTCAGCAAACGGAGAATAATGGAGAAAAGATGGAGGCCCGTTTCTTTTTATAAAAACTAAAACGAATTGCCAGAAAAAATAATGTCACTTATTGTTAAATCTAAAACGATCAGGCCGGGAAACCCGGCCTGAAAATATTACATCTTATACCCGAGGGAGAGCGAGGTCCGGCGATCGGTATGCTCCGGCGCAGACGCAGGCGGCTCCGAGTTCCAGGTGACGTTGTACGCCACTTTCAGCGCAAAGTGGGCGTTAATCGCCACGTTTAACGCGCTCTCTGAGTTGACCGTGGTGTCCTCGGCGCCAAACACCGATACCCCTTGAGTAAATTTGGCGTTGTCGGTCATCTGCCAGGCCCAGGTTCCGGAGGCGTAACCCAGCGGCTGAGTGTCGGTATCCCCGTCGGTGTATTCGTCATAGCGGACGCCAGGACCAAATTCAAACCGCAGGCTATGCACTGGTCCGTTGAGGATTTGACGACCATAGCCCGCCGTCAGAACATCGCGCTGCTGGTAGCCGTTGTAGCGGTCGGTTAGCCAACTGCCCTGCCCAAAGACGTAGTTCATATCGGTCAGGTTATAGCGGCTACGGCCACCGACAGCATATTTCTCTGAGGAGCGCTCATCGTTGGACGAGGTGTTGCTGGCGTTGCCCCACAGCGACCAGGCGGTGGTATTGCCATACCAGGTCAGGGTGGAATCGGCCGTCATTGAGGAGTTCTTGGTGTTGCCGGACTGCGCCAGGTAACCTGCGTTGACCACTCCTTCGAACGGTTTTTTGGCAGCGGAAGGGTCATCCATGACGGTAAATACAGAATCATCGGCCATTGCGCCAACAGACGCAAAAAGCCCCCCCGCCAGCATGACCGCTGCGGGTACTGTCTTTAAAAGCTTCATTATAACTCTCTAAAATACATTTTTTAGGACAGTACAAATGATGAACAGGCGTCACTTTGCCGGCTCATTGAATTTAGCGTCCGTACAACATAAAAGAGACCTGTGGGTCCCGGAAACTTTCGCGAGGATCGCGGAGTGCAGGTCCTAAGAAAGGTAGCAAATTATAAAAAAGCACGAATAACATAGCAATCACTTACTCTTTCGTTTTTTGAATAAGACAGCTCCGGAAACAATCTTTATTTCATAATGAAAATACAGGCTTCTTTGCAAATCTCTCAGGGACAGCACTTTCCCTCCCTGGATCATCGTGCCATGCTTAAATAAAGTACAGTCGCCGTATTAAGGAGGAGAAGGAATGACCAAAATTTATACGCTCACGCTGGCCCCCTCGCTGGATAGCGCCACCCAGACCCCGCAGATCTACCCGGAAGGGAAACTCCGCTGCAGCGCGCCGGTATTTGAACCCGGCGGCGGCGGGATCAACGTCGCCCGCGCCGTGACCTTTCTCGGCGGGAAAGCCACCGCCATTTTCCCTATTGGCGGCGCCACCGGCGAGCACCTTGCCGCCCTGCTGGCCGATGAGCAGGTGCCGGTCGAGACCGTCGAAACCCGCGACTGGACGCGACAGAACCTGCACGTTCACGTAGCCGCCAGCGGCGAACAGTATCGCTTTGTGATGCCCGGCGCCGCGCTGACAGACGATGAATTCCGCCGTCTGGAAGAGAAAGTCCTGACCATCGATCCCGGCTCTCTGCTGGTGATCAGCGGCAGTCTGCCGCCAGGAATCAGCGTCGAAAATCTGATGCAGCTGGTTAAGCATGCGCAACAGCAGGGCCTGCGCTGCATTATCGACAGCTCCGGCGACGCGCTGGCCGCCGCGCTGGACGTCGGCAATATTGAATTAGTGAAGCCAAACCAGAAAGAGCTCAGCGCCCTCGTGCAGCGCGATCTGAGCCAGCCCGATGACGTCCGCCTTGCCGCTCAGTCGTTGATCCGGTCCGGTAAAGTTCACCGGGTGGTGGTCTCCCTTGGTCCGCAGGGGGCGTTGGGGGTTGACGCCAGCGGCAGTGTTCAGGTGGTGCCGCCGCCAATGAAAAGCCAGAGCACCGTCGGCGCCGGCGACAGCATGGTGGGCGCCATGACCTTACGTCTGGCGGAGAACGCCAGCCTCGAAGACATGGTACGCTTTGGCGTCGCCGCCGGTAGCGCCGCGACCATCAACCAGGGCACCCGCCTCTGCTCGCAGGCCAATACGCAAAAAATCTACGATTATCTCTGCGGGCGTTGATCTCCCCTGCCCCTCCGCGCTGGCGGAGGGGAACCACGATATTTGCAGGATGGTCTATGCTGGAAAGGCCATGCATAACAACGGGGTGTAGAAATGAGCAATGATATTACCGCCTGGGTCGTCAGCGTGAACTTCCACGAACAGGCGCTAACGGAGATCAATGAGGTCAGCAACCATTTTACCCGGGCAGGGTTTGTACTGACGCTCAATGATGAAGAGGGCACTCCCCATGAGCTGGGCACCAATACCTTTGGCCTGCTGAGCGCCCAGGCAGCCGAGGAAGTGAAGGCCCTTAGCGCCGGACTGGCGGAAGCGGCCCTTGGCCGCCCGGCGGAGATCGCCGTCAGCACATTCGCTGAATGGTTAAAAGCTCAATAAGTGCGTTTAGCGCAACGTAAAGCGTCAGTTGTGCGTCAGTTCCAGGTTTACCCGGTAGTAATGCGCTAACCTTATGATATGGTGGAAAACATGGGGAGAGACAGCATGTGGCAAGCAATCAGTACTCTTTTACGCGATTGGCATACCGAAGACGCTGAAATCGAACTGAAAACCGAGCTGCCCGGCGGAGAGATCCATTCCGCCTGGCATTTGCGTTTCGGCGGCAAAGATTACTTCGTGAAATGCGACGAACGGGAACTCCTGCCTATCTTCACCGCCGAGGCCGATCAGCTGGAGCTGCTGTCGCGAAGCAAAACTGTTCGCGTACCACAGGTCTTTGCCGTCGGCAGCGATCGCGACTACAGCTTCGTGGTCATGGAATACCTCCCTCCCCGTCCGCTGGATGCGCATAACGCTTTCCTGCTTGGCCAGCAGTTAGCCCGCCTGCATCAGTGGAGCGATCAGCCGCAGTTCGGTCTGGATTTTGATAACGATCTTTCCACCACGCCGCAGCCCAACGCCTGGCAACGTCGCTGGTCGGTGTTCTTCGCCGAGCAGCGTATCGGCTGGCAGCTGGAGCTGGCGGCGGAGAAAGGGTTGCACTTTGGCGATATCGATACCTTAGTCGATGTGGTACAGCAGCGGCTGGCCAACCATCAGCCGCAACCTTCGCTGCTACACGGGGACCTGTGGTCCGGCAACTGCGCCTTAGGGCCGGATGGCCCCTACATCTTCGACCCGGCCTGCTACTGGGGCGATCGCGAATGTGATTTAGCTATGCTGCCGATGCACCCGGAACAACCCCCGCAGATCTATGACGGCTATCAGTCCGTCTCACCGCTGCCGGCTGGTTTTCTCGAGCGTCAGCCGATCTACCAGCTTTATACCCTGCTGAACCGGGCGATATTGTTCGGTGGTCAGCACCTGGTGACGGTCCAGCAGGCGCTGGACGATGTCTTGATGGAAAAAACGCGTTAGACAAGGCTTACGGCGGACCTCCCCGGTCCGCCGCCCTGCATTATCAGTTAATCTCGACGCCGTTGAGACGGAATTTAATGGTCATCGTCACGCCGGTTCCCGGTCTTGCCTGCTCGTAACGCCATCTGCGCATCGCGCTTTTCACCTCGCGCTCAAACATATTCGCCGGCTGGGCGGAGAGGATCTGCAGATTATCAATTCGGCCATCAGGCGTGACGTCAAACTTCACCCGCACCGTTCCTTCAATGCGCAGCGCCTGAGCGCGCGCCGGATAGGTCGGCTGAACGCGGCTGATCGCCCGCGGGCCGCTCGGGGCAGTGACGGTGGGTTTGGCCGCTGCGGTGGAGGTGCTCGGCGCGGTGCGCGCTGGCGTCGTATTGTTGTTTTCAAACGGTGAAGCCGGACGCGGCTCCGCGGCCGGTTTGACGTCCCGCTTCGGCTGCTCAACCTTTTTCTCCGGCCTGGGCTTCGGTTTAGGTTTGGGCTTCGGCTTAGGTTCTGGTTTATGGATCACCACCGGCGCCTCTTTCGGCGGCTCCGGGACCACCTCAGGCTCCGGCTCCGGTTCAGGTTCAACAACGGGCTGCTCGACGGGTTGCGCCGCCGGGGGCGGCTCAAGATCGGCCGGCGCCACCATCGTGATCTCTATCGGCTGCGTCGGGGAAGGCTGTTCAATAACCTGATGTACCGAGGTATAAAGCAGCCCCGCCACAACGGCACCGTGGATAGCCACGGATAACAGCGTTGGCCACGGGAAGCGGCGAGGTAAATCAAGGGTCATTGCGCTCATAGTCGTTTCTGTTGAAAAATGATGCTCCGATTTTAAATGCAAATAGCAATCATATTCAATAAGCCGTCTTAACCTGAGTCAATTTTTGCCACCATTTGCGGAAAAAAGCCGCGGCGGCGGGGCATTCGACGCCGGGGCGCATCTTTGCATTGCAGTCCATCGTCGTTTAACTTAACGTAATTCGCCTGTTTAATGATAAGGAGCTTTGCCGTGCTTTACGTTATCTACGCTGAAGATATCGCCGATTCTCTGGAAAAGCGGCTCTCGGTTCGCCCCGCGCACCTTGCGCGTCTACAACTTTTACATGACGAAGGTCGGCTGCTTACCGCCGGGCCAATGCCGGCCGTTGACAGCAACGAACCGGGCGCAGCCGGATTCAGCGGCTCAACGGTGATCGCTGAGTTTGAATCGCTGGAAGCGGCTCAGGCCTGGGCTAATGACGATCCGTATATCGCCGCCGGCGTCTACCGCCAGGTCTCTGTTAAACCATATAAGAAGGTATTTTGAAAATACCCTTTTCTTTTTCTGGTTAATGGCAACAACGCACCAGGCCATCAGATGAAAGGGCGCATTTTGCTACATCACATTAAAATGTCGCCCTTTTTAACCGCACGCAAGCGTTGGCTGTTATCCGCCTGAGACGCCAGGAAGATGAGCACATCCCTTCTCCTTCGACGACATCATCGACCCTCACCTCGCCTTCTGCGGCCATAGAAATTGCTGACTAAACGTCGACGCCGGGCATGATTTTGAATTGTAAATGTATTGAATCAGTCTGCAACAGAGGTCTTGCATTGGATTTAGCGCTTGCTTTACAACCAGCACATCCTGACATCGCCCGGTAAATCCAAAATACAGTTGAAAGAAGATCGTTAAAGAGAGATAGATGCTGACCAACAGATATAAAGGCCTGGAATAAATAAGCATGCATATCCCGTTCCTCAGGTGTGGAACCCCATATCGCCATCTTACTGCATTCAGGATCGCGGTGGCTTGGAAGCGTCTGAAAATAAACGGAGTGCGCTGATACAGGCACATATCAATATGGAATGAACGTCTAAAAACTACGCAACCAGATTTACGTTGCAGATGATCATTTTTTAAAGTCGATTAATTTCGCCGGGTAAACTTCACGCAGAGTAATTGTAGGGTGATTTTTGGTTGATTAAAAAATTTGAACGGGAATAACAAATGTTTTCAATAAGTGCCGCATTTTTTTGGGCTACCATTTATGTACCTGACGCTTATGAGGATTTTTATGTGAATACCCTGAAAAAAACCGCATTGCTTTCTCTGCTTGCCTTATATATTCCTGTGTCACAAGCCGCAGCGACAGAATATAGCCTGGATCCGCAGCATACTTCCGTTGTTATTGCCTGGAACCATTTTGGCTTCTCTAATCCTACAGCGTATATCTCTGATGTTTCAGGGAAACTGTCTTTTGACAAAGACAACCCGGAGCAATCCTCTGTGCACGTCACGCTGCCAGTCAAAACCATTGACACTCATGTCAAAGCGTTAACGGATGAGTTTTTAGGCAAAGAGTACTTCGATGTCAACACGTATCCTGAGGCCACTTTTCAGAGCACCCGAGTGGAAAGTAAAGGCGGCAATAAATATGATGTTGAAGGTAACCTGACCATTAAGGGCATCACCAAACCGGTTGTATTGCATGCCACTTTGAATAAACAGGATATGCATCCGATGGTGAAAAAACAGGCCATTGGTTTTGATGCCACAGGGGTAATAAAACGTTCAGACTTCAAGCTTGATAAATATGTTCCGGCGGTGAGTGATAACGTGACTATCACGTTATCCACGGAAGCCTATGCCAAATAAATTAACGCCCGCAAAAGCGGTGCGTTTTATTCAGGGTGGGTATCCTGATAGTGAGCATGACATTGAAAAACGATCGACGACCCCACGCCCTGTCCGGACTTCCACACGGCGGTGAATGCCTGTTGCGGAAAAAGGCGTTCTGTCGATAATCCCCCTCATACCCTGACAGGCATCGCATAGATATTTCAATAGGCGATCTGGCGATGTTAAAAGGGAATGCCGCGCAGAGCGGGAAAACGACAACGGCACCGCGTTCGGTGCCGTTGTTCTGCTCGTTTAACAGTCGGGGAAGATAAACAGCAGAGCATGACGCTGCCGTTTCACCAGTCCCTTCCTGATAGCGAGGATCCGCATATTGCGGCGTGATTGGGCTTCCAGCCAGCGCGCTTTACGGCGATTCACCTGTCTCAGCATGCGCCAGCGCCCTACTTCCGTTCTACTACGCTTCATTGCAACGACTCTACGAGTGAAAACAGCCCCCATTATAAACCTCTGCCGGCGACTGACCACCGCTTTCGCTGCGTTTTTATTTGCCAGAAAAATACTGATGCGTAAACTCATCACATAACGTCATTCAAAAGGATTTTACATCTATGACAACCTTTTACACGGTGGTGAACTGGCTGGTCATTCTGGGGTACTGGCTGTTGATCGCCGGTGTAACATTACGAATTCTAATGAAACGCCGCGCTGTGCCGTCCGCCATGGCATGGTTATTGATCATTTATATCCTGCCGCTGGTGGGGATCATCGCCTATCTCTCCTTTGGCGAGCTGCATCTTGGTAAGCGGCGGGCAGAACGCGCGAGGGCGATGTGGCCTTCCACGGCCAAATGGTTAAACGACCTCAAAGCCTGCAAACATATCTTTGCCGAAGATAACAGCCCGGTGGCCGAGTCCCTGTTCAAGCTTTGCGAACGGCGCCAGGGCATTGGCGGCGTAAAAGGCAACCAGCTGCAGTTGCTGACGGAATCTGACGACGTCATGCAGGCCCTGATCCGGGATATTCAACTGGCTCGCCATAACATAGAGATGGTCTTCTATATCTGGCAGCCAGGCGGTATGGCCGACAGCGTCGCCGAATCGCTAATGGCCGCCGCCCGTCGCGGGGTTCACTGCCGGTTAATGCTCGACTCCGCGGGCAGTGTGGCCTTTTTCCGTAGCCCATGGGCGGCGATGATGCGTAACGCCGGCATTGAAGTGGTCGAGGCTCTCAAGGTCAATCTGATGCGTGTGTTTCTGCGCCGGATGGACCTGCGCCAACATCGTAAAATGGTAATGATCGATAACTATATCGCCTACACCGGCAGCATGAATCTGGTCGATCCCCGCTACTTTAAGCAGGACTCGGGGGTCGGGCAGTGGATTGACCTGATGGCGCGCATGGAAGGCCCAGTGGCGACCTCGATGGGCATCGTCTACTCCTGTGACTGGGAGATCGAGACCGGAAAGCGTATTCTGCCACCGCCGCCGGACGTCAATATCATGCCGTTTGAAGAGGCCAGTGGGCATACCATCCACACCATCGCCTCCGGTCCGGGCTTTCCGGAAGATCTGATCCATCAGGCGCTGCTCACCGCCGCCTACGCGGCGAAAGAGCATTTGATCATGACCACGCCCTACTTCGTACCCAGCGACGACCTGCTGCACGCGATCTGTACCGCCGCCCAGCGCGGCGTGGACGTGAGTATTATTTTACCGCGCAAGAACGATTCGCTGCTGGTGGGCTGGGCCAGCCGGGCCTTTTTCACCGAGCTGCTGGCGGCAGGGGTGAAGATTTACCAGTTTGAAGGCGGCCTGTTGCATACCAAAAGCGTGCTGGTCGATGGCGAACTGAGCCTGGTGGGAACCGTGAATCTGGATATGCGCAGCCTGTGGCTCAATTTTGAAATCACGCTGGTCATTGATGACGCCGGCTTCGGCAGCGATCTGGCGGCGGTTCAGGATGACTATATCTCGCGCTCGCGCCTGCTGGACGCCCGTCTCTGGTTAAAACGTCCGCTGTGGCAGCGGATCGCCGAGCGACTGTTTTACTTCTTCAGCCCGTTGCTGTAAAACGTGCCCATCAGATACCGAATGAGTAGCAATCATGGATATGGATTTAAACAACCGCCTGACCGAAGACGAAACGCTTGAGCAGGCATACGACATCTTCCTCGAACTGGCGGCCGATAACCTCGACCCGGCGGACATCATTCTGTTTAACCTGCAGTTTGAGGAGCGCGGCGGCGCCGAGCTGTTCGACCCATCCGCAGACTGGGAAGAGCATGTGGATTACGATCTGAACCCGGATTTCTTCGCCGAAGTGGTGATTGGCCTGGCGGATACCGACGGCGGGGAAATCAATGATATCTTCGCCCGCGTGCTGCTGTGCCGCGAGAAAGATCACAAGCTGTGTCATATTCTGTGGCGTGAATAACGCTGACCCGCCAGTGAAAAGCCTGCCGCGTTCCACCCGGCAGGCTTTTTTTATGCCGAGAGTTTACTTCGGTAAGACATGACCGCAGGCGTGGCAAAACCGGGCGTTATCGTCATGGTCGCCCTGCTGGCACTGCGGGCATACCCGCTGCTGGCGCCGCCGGTTCAGGGCGCTGGTCATATGGGTGGTGATAAGCCCGGTCGGAATGGCAATAATGGAGTAGCCGATCAGGATGAGAATGGAGGCCAGGATGCGGCCCAGCGGCGTGTGCGGCGTAATATCCCCGTAGCCGACGGTGGTGATGGTCACAATGGCCCAATAGACCGAAGCGTTGAGCGTGGTAAAACCATACTCTGGCCCTTCTATCAGGTACATTAACGAGCCGAAAATCACCATCACAATGGCGATAAACGAATAGAACAGGATCAGTTGATGGCGAGCGCTGACAATCGCCCGCCAGAACACATTGAGCGAAGGCATAAAGCGCAACAGTTTGAGAATACGCAACGCGCGGATCGCCCGCATTGCCCGCCAGGCAAAGACATAATTGAGGCTAATTTCCGGCCACAGCCACATCACGTATAGCGGCAGGATGGTCGCTAAGTCAATAAACCCCCAGAAGCTGAAAATGTAATGGAGCGGATTGGGCCATGTCGCAATACGCAGCAGATACTCCAGGGTAAAGACCGCGGTCACCAGCAGCTCCAGCCAGACGAAAACATGCCATTCATCTAATGTCAGATGATATTGCGTGCCCAGCCCCGATTCGACAAATATCACCACCACGCTGAGCAAGGCAAAAAGTCCGCACAGCCCTTCGAAGCGGCGGCCGGAACGTCGGTTTTGATCGAAAAGCAAATGATAAAGCCGCAGGCGAGCGGCAGAAAGCATACCCACTTCGTTAACCTCGCAAAAAAAAGGGCTGACCTGCGTCAGCCCCTGAGATTATAACGGGTCTACCTTAAGGCAGGAAACCGCATGGCGGAAACTGCCCTCCAGCACCGGGCGGGTTTTGGCGCACTCCGGTCCGGCGAGCGGACAGCGGGTGCGGAAGACACAGCCCGACGGCGGATTAATCGGCGAGGGTAATTCGCCCTCCAGCAGCTGGATGGTTTTCGTTTTTTCGAGGTCCGGATCGGGGATCGGCACCGCCGACATCAGCGCTTTGGTATAGGGGTGTAGCGGATTATGGTACACCTCATCGTAGGTTCCCAGCTCCACCGCATGGCCCAGATACATCACCAGTACGCGATCGGAGATGTGCTTAACCACCGCCAGATCGTGGGCGATAAATATCAGCGACAATCCCATTTCACGCTGCAGCTGCTGCAGCAAGTTGACCACCTGAGCCTGGATGGACACGTCAAGCGCGGACACCGGCTCGTCGCAGATAATCAGCTTCGGCTCGAGGATCAGCGCCCGCGCAATGCCGATGCGCTGACACTGACCGCCAGAGAACTCGTGCGGATAGCGGTTGATCAGGTTAGGCAGCAGCCCGACTTTCATCATCATCGCCTTCACGCGATCGCGCACTTCCTGACGCGGCATCTTCG
Source organism: Klebsiella sp. K5-204 (assembly GCF_030128585.1). Lineage (NCBI taxonomy): Bacteria > Pseudomonadati > Pseudomonadota > Gammaproteobacteria > Enterobacterales > Enterobacteriaceae > Klebsiella > Klebsiella sp. K5-204. Next base: position 413,219 of record NZ_JAKUZS010000002.1, on the reverse strand, counting down.
GATGATAGGTACGCAACGGCTCAGCGATGATTTCTCCGATGGTCATACGCGGGTTCAACGAGGCCAGCGGATCCTGGAAGATCATCTGGATATCGCTGCGCACGTCGCGCCACTCTTCCTGCTTCATGCCCAGCAGATCTTTACCCAGCCAGGCCACTTTGCCATCGGTAGCCTTCACCAGACCAATAATGGCGCGGGCGAAAGTCGATTTACCGCAGCCGGACTCCCCCACTACGCCGAGGGTCTCACCTTCATAGAGACGCAGCGTCACGCCATCTACGGCTTTCAGCGTTTTCGACGGCTGCCAGAACCACTGTTTGCCATCTTTAATATCGAAATGCACCTTCAGGTCGGCAATTTCGAGCAGGACTTTTCGTTGTTCAGTTACGGCGTTCATAGCAGCTCCCCCACCGGTTTAAAGCAGGCGCGCAGGCGGCCTGGCGCGAACGACTCCAGCGGCGGCGCGCTGCTGCACTGTTCCATTGCGTGCGGACAGCGCGGCTGGAATGGGCAGCCCTTCGGCAAACGCAGCAGGTTTGGCGGGTTACCCGGAATGGTCAACAACGCATCGCCTTCGGCATCCAGACGAGGAACCGCATTCAACAGCCCAATAGAGTAAGGGTGAGACGGCTGATAGAAGACATCGCGCGCCTGACCATACTCCATGGTGCGGCCCGCATACATCACCAGCACTTTATCGCAGATCCCCGCCACCACTCCGAGGTCATGGGTGATCATAATGATGGCCGTATTAAATTCGCGTTTCAGCTCATTCAGTAACGTCATGATCTGCGCCTGCACGGTGACGTCCAGGGCGGTGGTCGGCTCATCGGCAATCAGCAGCCGGGGCCGGCAGAGCAGCGCCATGGCAATCATCACGCGCTGCCGCATCCCGCCGGAGAATTCATGTGGGAACATCTTCATGCGCTTGCGCGCTTCCGGCATTTTTACCGCGTCGAGCATCTTCACCGATTCTTCAAACGCTTCGGCTTTGCTCAGCCCTTTATGCAGCATCAGGACTTCCATTAACTGCTCGCCCACCCGCATATACGGGTTCAGAGAGGTCATCGGATCCTGGAAAATCATCGAGATTTGCTCGGCGCGCAGTTTATTCAGCTCACGCTCAGGCAAATTGAGGATTTGCCGACCGTTAAAGGTGGCGGAACCCCCGATTCGGCCGTTGGCCGCCAGCAGTCCCATCAGGGCGAAGGCGGTCTGCGATTTACCGGAGCCGGACTCCCCGACAATACCGAGCGTCTCCCCCGCCTGCAGGGTGAAGTTCAGATCATTGACGGCGGTGACATCGCCATCCGGCGTTTTAAAGGTGACGCGAAGATCTTTCACGTCCAGCAGCAGGCCGCTGTGGCTCTGCGCTTGCGGCGCTTTTGCCGTTTCAATCATGGTCATGGCAGCGCTCCTTAGCGGTCTTTCGGGTCGAGGGCATCACGCAGACCATCGCCGATAAAGTTGAAACAGAACAGGGTCACCACCAGGAAACCCGCCGGGAACAGCAGCAGCCAGGGCGAGACTTCCATTGAGTTGGCGCCATCGCTGAGCAATGCCCCCCAGCTGCTGAGCGGCTCCTGCGTCCCCAACCCCAGGAAGCTGAGGAAGGATTCAAAGAGGATCATGCTGGGGACCAGCAGCGAGGCGTACACCACCACCACGCCCAGCACATTAGGAACGATATGGCGCAGCACGATGCTCGCTGTGGAGACCCCGCCGACCTGCGCCGCCTCAATAAACTCTTTGCGCTTCAGGCTCAAGGTCTGTCCGCGTACGATACGCGCCATATCCAGCCAGGAGACCATGCCGATAGCGACAAAAATCAACAGGATATTCTGGCCAAAAAAGGTCACCAGCAGGATAACGAAGAACATAAACGGGAAGGAGTTGAGGATCTCCAGCAGACGCATCATCACCGAATCCACTTTGCCGCCGAGATAACCGGAAAGCGAACCGTACAGCGTGCCGAGGATCACCGCCACCAGCGCCGCCGCCACCCCGACCATCAGCGAAATACGCCCGCCGATCGCCACGCGCACCAGCAGATCGCGACCGGAGGAGTCGGTCCCGAAGTAGTGGCCAGAGGCCATGTCCGGGGCGTTAGACATCATGCCCCAGTCGGTGTCGAAATAGGAGAATGACGACACCATCGGCGCGAAGGTCACGAACAGCGCAATAAGCACCAGCATAATCAGGCTGGTGACCGCGGCGCGGTTATGCATAAAGCGGCGACGCGCATCCTGCCAGAGGCTACGCCCCTCCACTTCCAGCTTCTCACTGAAGTTTTCCAGCGCCTCGCTATTTTTCTTACTTAACATCATGGCGAACTCCGGCTTCAGTAGCGAATCTTCGGATCGATAACGGCGTACAGCACGTCAACGATGGCGTTGAACAGGATAGTCAGGGCGCCAACCAGGATCGTCAGGCTGAGCACCAGCGAGTAGTCGCGGTTAAGCGCTCCGTTAACGAACAGCTGACCAATCCCCGGCAGGCCGTAAATGGTTTCAATGACCATTGAGCCCGTAATGATGCCCACGAAAGCCGGCCCCATATAGGAGAGCACCGGCAGCAGCGCCGGCTTCAGCGCATGGCGCAAAATAATGCGGCGCATCGGCAGCCCCTTCGCCCGCGCGGTGCGGATAAAGTTAGAGTGCAGCACTTCAATCATTGAGCCGCGGGTAATACGCGCGATACTGGCGATATAGGCCAGGGAAAGCGCCACCATTGGCAGGATCATAAATTTCAGCGCCCCGCCGTTCCAGCCTCCGCCCGGCAACCAGTGCAGGGTAATGGCAAAGATCATCACCAGCAGAGGCGCCACCACAAAGCTCGGAATAACCACGCCGGTCATGGCTACCCCCATCACCGCATAGTCCCAGCGGGTATTCTGCTTCAAAGCGGCAATAACGCCCGCAGCGACACCGATCACTACCGCCAGCAAAAAGGCGGCGAAGCCCAGTTTCGCGGAAACCGGGAAGCTGGCCGCCACCAGATCGTTGACCGAATAATCTTTGTATTTAAAGGAGGGACCAAAATCGCCATGCGCCAGCTGCTTCAGGTAATTGAAGTACTGCGTCATGATGGGGTCGTTTAAATGGTATTTTGCTTCAATATTCGCCATGACTTCCGGCGGTAGCGTGCGTTCCCCGGTAAAAGGACTTCCCGGAGCCAAACGCATCATGAAGAATGAGATGGTGATAAGAATAAATAGCGTCGGAATCGCTTCCAGACAGCGACGTAAGATAAATTTTAACATTGCCCGTACCTTCTGGCGTGTGCCTTTGCACTGCTCTCAAATAAGACACGATGGAGCGAGCACAGGCCCGCTCCACGTATTGCCATTAATGTTTGATAACGTAAAGGTCTTTTGTATAGACGTTATCCATCGGGTCTTTACCGGTGTAGCCACCGACCCACGGTTTCACCAGGCGGGCGTTAACATAGTAATAGACCGGTACGATCGCGCTGTCTTTATCCAGCTGCTGCTCTGCTTTCGCATAGGCCGCCGTGCGCTGTGCTTCATCGGATGCTTTTACGGATTCAGCCATAATTTTGTCGAACGCCGGGCTCTTATAGTGCGCAGTGTTCATTGAGCTGTCAGAAAGCATGGTGTTCAGGAAAGAGGTTGGCTCGTTATAGTCAGCGCACCAGCCCGCACGCGCCACGTCATAGGTGCCCTGATGACGGGTATCGAGGAACGTCTTCCACTCCTGGTTGACCAGCTTCACGTCAATGCCCAGGTTTTTACGCCACAGCGAGGCGGCGGCAATCGCCAGCTTCTTGTGCAAATCAGAGGTGTTATACAACAGGTTGAAGGTCAACGGTTTATCGGCGCTATAGCCGGCTTCGGCCAGCAGTTTTTTCGCTTCTTCATTCCGTTTTTCCTGCGACCAGGTAAACCATTCCGGCTCGGTCAGCTTCGCGCCATCGGTATACGGCGGGGTGTAGCCGTAGGCCGGCAGATCGCCCTGTCCTTTCACCTTATTGGCAATGATATCGCGATCCAGACCCAGCTTCAGCGCGGTACGCACGCGCACGTCGGTGAACGGCGCTTTCTGGTTGTTAATTTCGTAGTAATAAGTACACAGATACGGGTCAACGTGCAGCTCGTTCGGGATCTCTTTTTTCAGTTTCTGGAAGAGCTCGATCGGCAGCTGGTTATAGGTCATATCCAGTTCACCGCTGCGATAACGGTTAACATAGGTCACTTCAGAAGAGGTCGGCAGCCAGGTGACGGTGTTGATAACGGTTTTGGCATTATCCCAGTAATGCGGGTTGCGCTCCATCACGATACGTTCGTTGACCACCCAGTCTTTCAGGGTGTAGGCGCCGTTGGTGACGATATTGCCAGGCTGCGTCCACTTCTCGCCAAACTTTTCAATCGCTGGTTTATAGACTGGAGACATCGCCGGGTTAACCAGCAGTTTGTAAAAATAGGGTACCGGCTCGCTGAGGGTGACTTCCAGCGTATGGTCGTCAATGGCTTTTACGCCCAGCTCGCCTGGGGCTTTCTTGCCGTCAATGATTTCATCAACGTTGAGGATATGACCATACTGCGGGTAGCTGGCATAAGGAGACGCTGTTTTCGGGTCTACCAGACGCTGCCAGCTATAAACGAAATCCTGGGCGGTAACCGGCTCGCCGTTAGACCATTTCGCATCTTTACGCAGATGGAAGGTCCAGACTTTGAAATCTTTATTATCCCAGCTCTCTGCCACACCAGGGATCGGGTGGCCATCTTTCGGCGAGGTATTCAGCAAGCCTTCGAACAGGTCGCGGCTAATATTCGCCTCGGGCACCCCTTCAATTTTATTCGGGTCCAGCGATTGCGGCTCGGCGCCGCTATTTCGCACCAGCGTTTGCTTATCCGAAAGCTGCACACCGGCCGGGACATCCGCTGCCATAGCCATATTGCCAGCCATGAGCGCGGATAGCACTCCTGCGGCGATCAAACGTTTTTTAGTGATGATGGTCATTGTGTTGTAACTCCAGTCATTATAATTACTGGTTTTTTAACCAGCCTGTTTTTTTCCCCGTTTTCGGGATCTGTCCAACGCAGGAGTGTTTGCGATTGGCAGATTGCTATCACCGACTTATTTATTACGACCGCTCGAACGGCAGTCTTAACGTCGATTCGTTCCCCCTCGCTGGAGGGCAGTTCAGGCGCAATGAGACGATTAAAAATGATTCTCATTTACACGCATAATTCAGCAGACGATAACGGCGGAAAGTACCAAAAGGTAAACACCTCCGCCAATGCAATTTGCAAATATGTTACCGGATTCTCTTTTATTGCCGGCTTTGCCAGCGTCACTAGCGGTTGCCACAATACGCCGATACAAAAATATTCTTATTAATCATATTATTACGAAATTTACATCAGTCATCATACTGAGCAGCGACCACAAGATGATTTTTTGTACAAAAATTTAACAATAGATTACTTTTTAGCACATTCATCTGCAGCCTTGTTAAAATTACTAATATCATTTCGATGATCCGACAGCAAGCGCCAGAGAATGATGTGAAGAAAATAACATCACAGGAGGGAGAGACGTGAGGGGAATGTTAAGAGAAATATTTCATATCTTAATGAAAAACATGAAAATAATAGCGATATCGCAAAATAGTATTCCTACCGCCGGTTCCGCGCTGGTTAATAGGTTTTGCTAATAATCGCGCAGGCGTGAAGGGAGCCTCCCCGCCTGCGTGGCAACGAACTAACTCAGCAGCCCCGGGAAGAGCGCTTTAATCCCCGTCACAATAAACTCAATGCCGAGAGCCATCAGCAGCAGGCCCATAATACGGGTGATAACGTTAATCCCTGTCTGCCCCAGCAGACGCACCAGCCATGGCGCCATGCGGAAAATCCCCCAGCAGCAGAGGGCAAAGACCGCAATCGCCAGTGAAAAACCGACGAGATGCACCCAGGAGTGATACCGCGTACCCCATACGATAGTGGAACTGATTGCCCCCGGTCCGGCCATTAACGGTAGCGCGAGAGGAACGACGCCGATGCTCTCCCTTACCGCCGTCTCCGACTTCTCCTGCTTGTTCTGCTTATCTTCGCCGAGCTTACCGCTGATCATCGACATCGCGATGGTCACCACCAGGATGCCGCCGGCGATACGGAAGGAATCAATGGAGATACCAAAAATCTGCAGAATGCCATCGCCGAGAAACAGTGACGTCAGGAGGATGATCGCCACCGACAGGTTGGCGGTCAGGTTGGTCTTATTGCGCACTGCTGCCGGCTGGTAGCTGGTCATACTAATGAACACCGGAATAATGCCCACCGGGTTAACCAGGGCAAATAAGCCGATGAAAAACTTGAAATATGCAGAAAAATCGAACAGTGATTGAGTCACAATGGGCTCCGCAGCATCATCAAAATTGGCGGTTGACTGTTAACAGCATAAAATAACTGCGCGAAACATACGCTTTTTGCATGCAATATTCATTATAAATATGCATAACCCGGTGATATGTATCGAATGTTAGCTATTTGTAGTTTTAATGCTAATCGTTTTTTTAATTTCAAAACCCTCCCATTACACTTGATCGAACCGGTCAAAAAGCAGCCAGCTGAAAGGTATCAGCAGTGCCAATACTTGATCTAAATCACGTAATTTGTACTCAGAAGTGAGTAATCTTGATGACACCAACAGAGTGGAAGGCAGCAGTACCTGAAAGTTAAAAAGAGAAAGCTTTTTTAGTAAATCGGTAAAACAGCGTCCTGATTTTCCTACATAAACATTTACATGCAAGCTGTTTACAGCCTGTCTATAATGTCGAATCGAGCGACTGATTTACTAAAAAAGTTTAACATTATCAGGAGAGCATTATGGCTGTTACTAATATCGCTGAACTGAACGCGCTTGTTGAGCGTGTCAAGAAAGCCCAGCGTGAATATGCCAGTTTCACTCAAGAACAAGTCGACAAAATCTTCCGCGCCGCCGCGCTGGCCGCTGCAGATGCTCGAATCCCTCTCGCCAAAATGGCCGTTGCCGAATCCGGCATGGGCATCGTTGAAGACAAAGTGATCAAAAACCACTTCGCTTCCGAATACATTTACAACGCTTATAAAGACGAAAAAACCTGTGGCGTCCTGTCAGAAGACGACACCTTTGGTACCATCACTATCGCTGAACCTATCGGCATCATCTGCGGTATCGTACCGACCACTAACCCGACTTCAACAGCCATCTTCAAATCGCTCATCAGCCTGAAGACGCGTAACGCCATCATTTTCTCTCCGCACCCGCGTGCTAAAGAAGCCACCAACAAAGCGGCTGACATCGTCCTGCAGGCTGCCATCGCTGCCGGCGCGCCGAAAGACCTGATTGGCTGGATCGATCAGCCGTCTGTTGAGCTGTCTAACGCCCTGATGCACCACCCGGACATCAACCTGATCCTTGCGACCGGTGGTCCAGGCATGGTGAAAGCAGCATACAGCTCCGGTAAACCTGCTATCGGCGTAGGTGCCGGTAACACCCCGGTGGTGATTGATGAAACGGCTGACATCAAACGCGCCGTTGCTTCCGTTCTGATGTCTAAAACCTTCGATAACGGCGTTATCTGTGCTTCTGAGCAGTCCGTTGTGGTGGTTGATTCCGTTTATGACGCGGTTCGCGAACGTTTCGCCAGCCACGGCGGCTACCTGCTGCAGGGTAAAGAGCTGAAAGCCGTTCAGGACATTATCCTGAAAAATGGCGCGCTGAACGCCGCTATCGTTGGTCAGCCTGCGGCGAAAATCGCTGAACTGGCAGGCTTCACCGTACCGGCCACGACTAAAATTCTGATTGGCGAAGTCACCGACGTTGACGAAAGCGAGCCGTTTGCTCACGAAAAACTGTCTCCGACGCTGGCGATGTACCGTGCGAAAGATTTCGAAGACGCCGTGACCAAAGCTGAAAAACTGGTCGCCATGGGCGGTATCGGTCATACCTCTTGCCTGTACACCGACCAGGATAACCAGCCGGCTCGCGTGGCTTACTTCGGCCAGATGATGAAAACTGCGCGTATCCTGATCAACACCCCGGCTTCTCAGGGTGGTATCGGTGACCTGTACAACTTCAAACTCGCTCCTTCCCTGACTCTGGGTTGTGGTTCCTGGGGTGGTAACTCCATCTCTGAAAACGTTGGTCCGAAACACCTGATCAACAAGAAAACCGTTGCTAAGCGAGCTGAAAACATGTTGTGGCACAAACTTCCGAAATCTATCTACTTCCGTCGTGGCTCCCTGCCTATCGCACTGGATGAAGTGATTACTGATGGTCACAAACGCGCGCTGATCGTGACTGACCGCTTCCTGTTCAACAACGGCTATGCCGATCAGATCACCTCCGTACTGAAAGCTGCGGGTGTTGAAACTGAAGTCTTCTTCGAAGTTGAAGCTGACCCGACGCTGACCATCGTACGTAAAGGCGCCGACCTGGCGAACTCCTTTAAACCAGACGTGATCATCGCGCTGGGCGGCGGTTCCCCGATGGATGCGGCAAAAATCATGTGGGTCATGTACGAACATCCGGAAACCCACTTCGAAGAACTGGCGCTGCGCTTTATGGACATCCGTAAACGTATCTACAAGTTCCCGAAAATGGGCGTTAAAGCCAAGATGGTGGCGATCACTACCACCTCCGGTACCGGTTCTGAAGTTACGCCGTTCGCCGTTGTGACCGATGATGCGACAGGTCAGAAATATCCGCTGGCAGACTACGCGCTGACCCCGGATATGGCCATCGTCGATGCCAACCTGGTGATGGATATGCCGAAATCGCTGTGTGCGTTCGGTGGTCTGGATGCCGTGACCCACGCCCTGGAAGCTTACGTTTCCGTGCTGGCTTCTGAGTTCTCTGACGGCCAGGCTCTGCAGGCGCTGAAACTGCTGAAAGAGTACCTGCCGGCTTCCTACCACGAAGGTTCCAAGAACCCGGTTGCCCGCGAGCGCGTACACAGTGCCGCCACCATCGCCGGTATCGCGTTTGCTAACGCCTTCCTCGGCGTGTGTCACTCCATGGCGCACAAACTGGGTTCCCAGTTCCATATTCCGCACGGTCTGGCCAACGCGCTGCTGATCTGCAACGTTATCCGCTACAACGCGAATGACAACCCGACCAAGCAGACTGCGTTCAGCCAGTACGACCGTCCGCAGGCTCGCCGTCGCTACGCTGAAATCGCCGATCACCTGGGTCTCTCCGCACCGGGCGACCGTACCGCAGCGAAAATCGAGAAGCTGCTGGCATGGCTGGAAAGCGTGAAAGCTGAGCTGGGTATTCCGAAATCTATCCGCGAAGCTGGCGTTCAGGAAGCTGACTTCCTGGCCCACGTTGATAAGCTGTCCGAAGATGCATTCGATGACCAGTGCACCGGCGCTAACCCGCGCTACCCGCTGATCTCCGAGCTGAAACAGATCCTGCTGGATACCTACTACGGTCGCGAGTTCGTCGAAGGTGAAGCAGCCGCGAAAGCCGAAGCAGCTCCGGTGAAAGCTGAGAAAAAAGCGAAAAAATCCGCTTAATCGACAAGCATAGACGTTCTGCAAGCCCCGTCATCTGACGGGGCTTTTTTTTGCCCACCGACAGCCAAGCTTTAACGCCTGCTGGCCCAATGGAGCGCAGGCAATAAAAAGGCGCCCACAGGCGCCTGGACGAGCTTCTGCGCGTATTAGCTGGGGCGGTGCTGGTTTTGTACCTGAGTTAACGAGCCGACGCTCAGCGCCTCTTTATAATGCTTACGACAAACTGACACGTACCGCTCATTGCCGCCGATGACGACCTGCTCGCCCTCGTTGTAAGGACGCCCCTCCTGATCGAGGCGCAGCACCATACTGGCCTTCCGGCCGCAGAAACAGATGGTTTTCAGCTCCACCAGCTTATCTGACCAGGCCAGTAAATACTGGCTGCCGGTAAAGAGCTCACCGCGAAAGTCTGTCCGCAAGCCATAGCAAAGCACAGGAATATCCAGCGTATCGACAACTTCAGACAGCTCATGAACCTGCTCGCGCGTCAGAAACTGGCTTTCATCCACCAGCACGCAGTGAATCGGCTTTAGCTTGTGCTCTGCGGCAATATCGTTAAATAGCGACGTCTGTGGATTATACAATCGGGCCGGCGAGGAGAGACCGATACGCGAGCTGACTTTTCCGGCGCCAAAGCGGTCATCAATCTCAGCGGTATAAACGACGGTACGCATCCCCCGCTCCTGGTAATTGTACGAAGATTGCAACAGAGCGGTCGACTTACCTGCATTCATTGCAGAGTAGTAGAAATAAAGTTGTGCCATCGGCTGCGTGACCCCAATCAAAGTGTTTTATCGCGGCGGCGATTGTACCATATTTTATGCGTACAGCCGCCCATTCGGCAGGGGTATTGTATCGCAGCTGAAGAGCCTGCAAAGCCAAAGGATTAAGAGGATGAATTGAATTTTCAGGGCCATTATTTGTACGCCTCGTTACGCTACTGGCGGGGTAACCATTGTCTTTTCGTGCTTATAGGGCGGTTACCTATGGGGCTATAAGCGGCGCCGCGCGTTGTTTTATATTAAGCCTCATAACCAAAAATGCGCTAATACTGACAAGGGTTATTTACCCATGTAAAGGATAATTTTTCTCACCGAACCTCAGAAAAAGCATACCGTCTCAGTGTTTTAGCTTACCTTCTGCTCATCGCTATAAGGATGAAAGATGTGAAGCGGCACGGGAATTTTAACTTAAATTAATTAATTCTCGCGACAAATAACCAGTAATTTTGAATTCCTTACATTCCCCCCTATTGCACAACGCATTTTATCGCTCTATTATTAGTTCAACAAACCACCCCACAATATAAGTTTGAGATTACTACAATGAGCGAAGCACTTAAAATTTTGAACAACATCCGTACTCTTCGTGCGCAGGCAAGAGAATGCACCCTGGAAACGCTCGAAGAAATGCTGGAAAAATTAGAAGTCGTTGTTAACGAGCGCCGTGAAGAAGAAAACGCCGCCGCGGCAGAAATTGAAGAACGTACGCGTAAGCTGCAGCAATACCGTGAAATGCTGATCGCTGACGGTATTGATCCGAATGAACTGCTGAGCACCATGGCAGCCGTTAAAGCCGGTACCAAAACCAAGCGTGCTGCACGTCCGGCTAAATACAGCTATGTCGACGAAAACGGCGAAACAAAAACCTGGACCGGCCAGGGCCGTACCCCGGCGGTGATCAAAAAAGCAATGGATGAGCAAGGTAAATCACTGGACGATTTCCTGATCTAATCTCCGTTGTTACGATATAAAAAATCCCGCTGCGGCGGGATTTTTTTTGCCCCTGGGGCCGATATAAAAAACCGGGAGCGCATCTGCGACTCCCGGTTTTGTGCTTTCAGCAGCGCTGCGGATTACTTCGCAACCGCGGTTTCCAGCCAGGTTTTAAAATCGTCACCCAGCGTTTTGTGGCGAATACCATATTCGACGAACGCCTGCATGTAGCCAAGCTTATTACCGCAGTCATGGCTCTTGCCTTTCATATGATAAGCTTCGACCGTCTCTTTTTCGATCAGCATATCAATCGCGTCAGTCAGCTGAATTTCATCACCGGCACCCGGAGGAGTCTTCGCCAGCAGCGGCCAGATATCGGCGCTGAGGACATAGCGCCCCACCACCGCCAGGTTGGACGGCGCAACGTCAGCTTTTGGCTTCTCGACCACGCCAACCATCGGCACGCTTTCTCCCGGCTTGAGAGATTCACCTTTGCAGTCAACGACACCGTAAGCGGTCACGTCGTCGACAGGCTCAACCATAATCTGGCTGGCGCCGGTCTCATCGAAACGAGAGATCATCTCTGCGAGGTTATCGCGGCTCAGATCGGATTCATATTCATCCAGAATAACGTCTGGCAGAATAACTGCGACCGGCTCATCACCCACCACCGGATGGGCGCAAAGCACCGCGTGTCCCAGACCTTTTGCCAGGCCCTGACGAACTTGCATAATGGTTACGTGCGGCGGACAAATAGACTGCACTTCTTCCAGCAGCTGGCGTTTCACACGTTTTTCCAGCATCGCTTCCAGCTCAAAACTGGTATCGAAATGGTTTTCGATAGAGTTTTTGGACGAGTGCGTTACCAGAACAATTTCAGTAATTCCTGCAGCGATACATTCATTAACAACGTACTGAATTAACGGCTTATCTACCAGCGGCAGCATTTCTTTTGGAATCGCTTTGGTGGCCGGCAGCATCCTGGTGCCTAATCCCGCAACCGGGATAACCGCTTTTCTGACTTTAGAATTAAGGGCAGCCATTGAAATCTCCTGGACTGTTTGTTTTTTAAACTTCTCGTTACAAATAACGTGTCGAGTATATCAGTCAACCGCGTATTCACTGGTCTGAAAAGCTTCCGATAGCCTCGAATTAGGACTTTTACGCATAAAACTGCTCGATGTTACCACCGCTAAAGGACAACGGGTAATCCCGTCTGCTTAGATATAAACGCAATTGCTCACTCCGCAGACAACATTAAGCGTAAACGGCCTCCCGCCCCCCAAATTTGGCACTGCCATGAGGTACAGCGTTGACTAATTTGATTAAGGTAAGCATCACCCAGGGTGCCCAAAGGAACGCCATTGCTAATCTGAATTTGATGCTCACCGGTATTCAGCGTGCCATTAAGTCCCGCCGACACCAGAATTAAATTTTTCAGTCCGCTGTGGTAATACCCCACTAACAAAGGAAACTGGCCGGGAAGGTTTGCCTGACGCAGGAGCTGATTCACCTGTTTTAGCAGACTCCCCATTTCTGGTAGCCGTTGTCCCTGATGCGCCAGCTGCTCCTGTAGCAAGCCATTGAACAACGCGCGCAATAATAAAGCGGCCAGGACGCCATTATCTCCTGCCCGTGTGACATCCAGACAATAGAAGGCCAAATCATTGTCCGAGAGCGGGGCGATATCGAGTACCAGACCGGGTTTATCCGCCGACACCAGCTGGCGATAATGAATGCGGCAGTGCGACATTTCCTGCTGCACCGGCGGCTGTAATTCCTGCAGTAATCGTGAAGCCGCAGTGGGATTACTGACCAGCGCGTCCCAGTCCTCAAATAAACGCTCTTCCTCTTCCACCCGTGAACTGAACATCGCAGGATAGAGGCAGGCATAAACGGTTTCGCGCAGGCGATCGAAATCTTTTACTGGCTTTAACAACACGTCCTGAACGCCAAGCCGCAACGCTTTGGCTATATCGGCCATGTTTTCGGTAGCGGAAATCATCAGGATCGGTAGCTGCTCGCCGCGATTACGCAACGTCTCCACCAGCTCCAGACCGTTCATTCTCGGCATCGAAATGTCGCAAATCATCAGGTCCGGATGCACCTCCGTCATTTTATGCAGGGCATCCTTGCCATCTTCCGCCTGGAAGGTTGTTGCTCCCAGCGAGGTCAGCCATCCATGCAAGAGTGAGCGGAAAACGGGTTCGTCTTCAACTATCAGAATCTGTTTTCCCGCCAATGGCTGCGTCATGATATCTCCCCTGGCTGACGATAATTCAATAGTGGCACGCTATTCTCACTATCGCCTGTCAGAATTTGCTTAAGTCAGGTACTCGTGCGTCAAATCGCGGTACGCACTAAGGGTAATAATTCATCCATTTTCTTTTCTACCGCCAACTGCCCTGCGGTAATCGCCTCGCCGGCGCGATGGAAATCAAGCGTCGAGACTTGCGGACAGTACGGTTGCAACAGGATATCCGGCGGGTCACCCGCCATACGATTGCGTTTAAGACGGTTCTCCAGGACCTGGATAGAGGTGGTCATGATCTCCATCGCCGTCGGCGTCACGGCCGTACGGCGGGAACTCATTTGCGTCAAGCGTGCGCGCAGACGAGTATGCCATGGCCCCTCCTTCGCTTCGGCTTCCCGCCGCGGCGTTTCGAGGGAGAATAAATCCTGCTGCATAAGGTGGGCATCATGTTGCAAATCCACGGCAATCACGATATCCGCCCCCATTGCCCGCGTAAGCGATACGGGAACCGGATTGACCACCGCGCCATCAACCAGCCAGTAACCGTTATGCCTGACCGGCGACATTAACCCCGGCATACTGCAGGAGGCTCGAATCGCTAAGTGCAGATCGCCTTCGGTAAACCACAGCTCCCGGCCAGTGCTTAAATTTGTCGCGACGGCGGCAAATCGCCGTTCGCAGTGTTCGATATCGGTCACGGGCATGATGCGGCGATAATGATTGAACACCTTTTCACCCCGCAGTAGTCCACCGCGGCGCCAGGAGAGGTCCATCAGTTTCAGAACGTCCCAGTTACTGAAAGAGCAGACCCAGGACTCAAGGGCCGGGAGTCGGTTACAGGCATACGCCGCCCCTACCAGCGAACCGATAGAGCAACCGGCCACGATATCAATCTCAATGCCGGCCTGCTGGAGGGCGTTGATGACGCCAATATGCGACCATCCGCGGGCGGCGCCCGCACCTAACGCCAGACCAATTTTAAGCTTTCTCATTAGTACTGATAACTATCCTTCCACTCTGAGCGTGGCAACATTGTCACGGCTCAGTTAACATAAAGCCCTTTGGCGTAGAAGCGCCGTTACTCTTTCTTCCATGGAGGCAGTTTTGTCGCAATTATGCCCCTGTGGCAGCGCACTGGAGTATAGCTCATGTTGCCAGCGATATCTGTCCGGCGCTGAGCTTGCACCAGGCCCGTCACAGCTTATGCGCTCCCGTTACAGCGCGTTCGTCATGAAAGATGCCGACTATCTGATCAAAACCTGGCATCCGTCCTGTCAGGCGCAGCAGTTTCGCGCCGAACTGGAGAAAGGCTTTGCCCACACCGAATGGCTGGGCTTAACCCTGTTCGCCAGCGATGATGGACGAGCCGCCAATGAAGGCTTTGTCAGCTTTATCGCCCGCTTTAATGACAATAACCGCCCGGGCGCCATTATTGAACGTTCCAGATTCTTAAAAGAAAATGGACAGTGGTACTATATCGACGGGACACGGCCGCTGATTGGCCGTAACGACCCCTGCCCTTGCGGTTCAGGTAAAAAATTTAAAAAATGCTGCGGCCAGTAACGCTACCGCAGCGCTTGCAAACACTACAGGATTTTCCTCGCGATGCATTCATTACAACGTAAAGTACTACGCACTATTTGCCCTGATCAGAAAGGCCTCATCGCGCGTATCACCAATATCTGCTACAAGCACGAACTTAACATTGTGCAGAACAACGAATTTGTTGACCACCGTACCGGTCGTTTCTTTATGCGCACCGAACTGGAAGGCATCTTCAACGACGCTATTCTGCTGGCCGATCTGGACAGCGCCCTGCCGGAAGGCTCGATTCGTGAACTCAATCCGGCAGGCCGCCGCCGGGTAGTGATTCTGGTGACGAAAGAGGCGCACTGCCTCGGCGATCTGCTGATGAAAGCCAACTACGGCGGGCTGGATGTCGACATTGCCGCGGTTATTGGCAACCATGACACCCTGCGCCCGCTGGTGGAACGTTTTGGCATCCCGTTTGAACTGGTCAGCCATGAAGGGCTGAGCCGCGAAGAGCACGACAAGCAGATGGGCGACGCGATTGCCGCCCACGAACCGGATTACGTGGTGCTGGCCAAGTATATGCGCGTTCTTACGCCGGAATTTGTCGCTCGTTTCCCGAACAAGATCATTAATATTCACCACTCGTTCCTGCCGGCGTTTATCGGCGCGCGTCCGTATCATCAGGCCTATGAGCGCGGCGTGAAGATCATCGGCGCCACCGCCCACTACGTGAATGATAACCTGGACGAAGGTCCCATCATTATGCAGGACGTCATTCACGTCGATCATACTTATACTGCAGAAGATATGATGCGTGCCGGGCGCGATGTCGAAAAAAACGTATTGAGCCGGGCGCTGTATCAGGTCCTGGCGCAGCGCGTCTTCGTCTACGGTAACCGGACGATTATTCTTTAATCGACTGAGAAATGAATTGGTTAGCTTTCCGGCGTTACGGGTAAAAATCAGGCAACCAGTTTATTTTTGTCAAAGGAATGCTTTACAGGGGCGCATCATTTGGTATGATGCGCCCCGCTTCCCGAGAAGGAAGCAGGCCAGTACTAAGCATTACCCCGTGGTGGGGTTCCCGAGCGGCCAAAGGGAGCAGACTGTAAATCTGCCGTCATCGACTTCGAAGGTTCGAATCCTTCCCCCACCACCATTCACTTTGCTGAATAGCCTACAATTTGATTTTACCCCTGGTGGGGTTCCCGAGCGGCCAAAGGGAGCAGACTGTAAATCTGCCGTCATCGACTTCGAAGGTTCGAATCCTTCCCCCACCACCATCTTCTTAAAAAACTTCCCAATTCGACTACTCGACGATCTTTTATATTCTGCCCTACGGGGAAGGATGAGAAGCTTCGACTAAGGTTCGACTCGAGCGTAGCGAGAGAACGTTGCCGCAGGCAACGGCCCGAAGGGCGAGGCGCTTTAGCGCCGAGTCATCCTTCCCCCACCACCATCTCTTCATGTATTACCCAACTTACTTCACTTGCGATACTCTATATTCTGCCCCACGGGGAAGGATGAGAAGCTTCGACTAAGGTTCGACTCGAGCGTAGCGAGAGAACGTTGCCGCAAGCAACGGCCCGAAGGGCGAGGCGCTTTAGCGCCGAGTCATCCTTCCCCCACTACTGTTGCACTCTCTTCAGCCACCTGTGCTGCTATCTCCTCGCTCGCGCTTCGCTTAGCGAGGCTACATGCTATATTCTCCCCTACGGGGGAGGATGAGAAGTTTCGACCAAGGTTCGACTCGAGCCGTTGCCGCAGGCAACGGCCCGAAGGGCGAGGCGCGTTAGCGCCGAGTCATCCTTCCCCCACCATTCTCGCGCTCTCTGCAACCACCTGTACTGCTACCTCCTCGCTCGCGCTTCGCTTAGCGAGGCTACAGATGGTGCCGTTTGGCAGCCCGGACTGGTGCGCCTCACTGCCTCCGGGAAACTCACAGCGGGGGCAGTCGTCTCTTCACCGGCGAACTCTTCACTACCGAGGTATTGCACTGAGCAAATTCAGCCAGGCCGTCAAGCAGCGTATCCAGTTGGGCAATATCACGCACCACCAGTCGCATCACGAAACAATCCTCTCCGGTCACTTTGTCACTTTCGATGCACTCCGGCATCGCCTGGATATATTTATCCACCTTCTGCAGCAGACCAGGCAGCGGCCGGACCCGCACCAGCGCCTGCAGGCTGTAGCCCAGCGCGGCGAGATTCACCCGCGCCCCATAGCCCTGGATCACCCCCCGCTCCTCCAGGCGCTTCACCCGCTCGGCGGTGCTCGGCGAGGTCAGCCCCACCCGCGCGCTCAATACCTTCAACGAGACTCTGGCGTCCTGAGTCAGGCAAGCGAGGATCGCCCGGTCAATTTCATCAAGTAAGTCATTCATGGTTTTTACCTAATTATGAAAGGAATTTCCCCCTGCTTACCTTAATTCAGCCATGTCAGGCTGTCAGGATTTTTCGCACAATAATGGAAAACTTCTGGAGGTGAAATATGCAACTTACCCGCGGCGTCTGGCAAATGAGCCTGGCGATGATAATTTCTGGCTCGATCGGCGCGTTCGTGCTGCTCTCTGGTTTGCCGGTAATTGATGTGGTGTTCTGGCGCTGCCTGATTGGCGCGCTCACCCTGCTGCTGTTTATCGTTCTCAGCCGCCAACCCTTCAGTCGTCTCACGCGCTTCACCCTCGCCCTCGCGGTGCTTGGCGGCATTGCGCTGGTCATCAACTGGCTGCTGCTTTTTGCCGCCTACTCGCGTATTTCAATTGGCATGGCCACGGTGGTCTACAACACCCAGCCGTTTATGCTGGTACTGATGGGCATGGTGCTAGGGGAGCGAGTCAGCGCCGTAAAATGGGGATGGTTACTGCTGGCCTTCGGCGGCGTGGTGATCCTGCTGTCAAGCGAGCTTGCCCCGGCGCACGGCGATAGTCTCGCGACCGGCGTTTTGCTGGCATTAGGCGCAGCATTTTTCTATGCTCTGACCGCCATTATCGCCCGCAAACTGCATCCGCTCCCTGCTCAGCATATCGCCTTTATTCAGGTGCTGGTCGGCGTCGTGATGCTGCTGCCGCTGGTGCAAATGCCCGAGTTTTCTGCCAGCTTTCCCTGGCGCTATCTGCTGATCCTCGGCGTCGTCCATACCGGGATCATGTATCAGCTTTTATATAGCGCGATACAGAAGCTGCCAACGCCCATTACCGGTTCACTCTCCTTTATTTATCCACTGGTGGCGATGGGGGGCGACTATCTGGTCTTCCACCATGCGTTAACCCCTGTGCAGTGGTGCGGCGGGATGCTGATTCTGTTTGCCGCCGCGGGGAATAACCTCGGCTGGGGCGAAAAAAAACCCCGCCAGAGCGGGGTCAGTCAGCAGTCGCGGGCCAGTTAGCGACGGGCGCGAACAATCTGGTATTTGCGCGTCAGGTACTCTACCGGCGCGCTCCAGATATGAACCAGACGGGAGAACGGGAACAGCAGGAACAGGGTCATACCCAGCACCAGGTGGACGCGGAAGATAAACGCCACGCCATCCAGGTGCTGCGACGCACCGCCGTGGAAGGTGACCACCGACTGCGCCCAGCCGACCAGCTTCATCATTTCGCTGCCGTCCATATGCTGGGCTGAGAACGGGATCGTCAGCAGGCCCAACGCACACTGCACCATCAGCAGGGAGAGGATCAGAATATCCGCGCCGGTGGTGGTGGCGCGAACGCGCG
This sequence comes from Klebsiella sp. K5-204, assembly GCF_030128585.1. Classification (NCBI taxonomy): domain Bacteria; kingdom Pseudomonadati; phylum Pseudomonadota; class Gammaproteobacteria; order Enterobacterales; family Enterobacteriaceae; genus Klebsiella; species Klebsiella sp. K5-204. The sequence goes on along the minus strand of NZ_JAKUZS010000002.1, from coordinate 394,476 downwards.
GGCTGAGCAGACGACGCTTGAGCAGCAGTAAACCGCCCACCAGGGTCATCACGCCGCAGGCGCCGCCGGCGATCATCGCCATCTTCTGCTTGACGTCGATCGGCAGGAAGGATTCATACATCCAGTGCGGCGTCAGCATGCCGAGGAAGTGGCCGGCGAAAATGCCGAGGATGCCGATATGAAACAGGTTCGACGCCAGATTCATCCCTTTACGGTCCAGCATCTGGCTGGAGGCCGCGCGCCAGGTGTACTGACCGTAGTCATAGCGTAGCCAGCTGCCGATCAGAAACACCGAGCCCGCAATGTACGGATAAATGTCAAAGAAGAACATATTCAGGAAGTGCATTATTGCTGTCCTCCGTTAGAGATATTCAGATATTGCGGGGCCACGGCTCCGGCAAAACGACGCTGGTGAGCGGAAATCTCCGACTCGCCGCAGCCCTGGTCGGCAAAGAATTTAACCTGTTCTTCTTCCCAGACTGCGTCCAGCGCCTGCGGCGTATCGTCGCGGGCTTCGTCGGCAATCTTCTCCGCCACTTTCTGGCTGTCGACCTGAGTGTTGGCCAGCTTCAGCAGCAGCTCGAACAGCACCGCATAGCGGCTCTCGCGCTGCTGCAGGCGCGCGCTGAGCAGGCCGAGGATCGGCGCGACGTCCCGCAGGCCGCCAAGCGCGTCCTCTTCCGGCAGCTGCGCCAGATACTCCAGATACAGCGGCAGATGATCCGGCAGCTCATGGCTATCGAGCAGCAGACCGTGGCGCTCATACTGCGCCATCAGGTCAACCATCGCCTGGCCGCGATCGCGGGATTCGCCGTGCACGTGTTCAAACAGCAGCAGCGAGGTGGCCCGGCCGCGGTCAAACAGTTCGCTGTAGGCCGCCTGGGCATCCAGCGGATCCTGAGCCAGCAGATCGCGCAGAAAAACGCCCAGCGCGTGAGCATCTTCTTTGCCGAGTTTCTCCGATGACGCGAGCGCCTCGAACATCTCCTGCTGATGCTGCCATAAGGCAGCGTCAGGGTATTCGAGCAAACGCGACACAATCACAAGTTCAATCATGCGTGCGGCTCCGTTTTGCTGGTCACGTCGATGGCGTCGATGCGACGGCTGTTGAACAGGTTGAACTGGCTGTCAGAGCCGTGGCAGCCGTCGCCAAAGCTAAAGCCGCAGCCATTTTTCTCCGGAAACGCTTCCCGCGCCTGTTCCCGATGGCTGCTCGGCACCACGAAACGATCTTCGTAGTTGGCGATCGCCAGGTAGCGGTACATCTCCTGAGCCTGCGCTTCGCTTAAGCCCACCTCTTCCAGCGCGCGGGTATCGACAACGCCGTCAACGGTTTCCGCCCGCTTATAGTGACGCATCGCCAGCATCCGCTTCAGGGCCAACAGGACCGGTTGGGTATCGCCGGCGGTCAGCAGGTTCGCCAGATACTGCACCGGAATACGCAGGCTTTCCACGTCCGGCAGGATCCCGTTGCTGCCCAGTTCGCCGGCATCGGCGGCGGACTGAATCGGCGACAGCGGCGGCACGTACCAAACCATCGGCAGGGTGCGATATTCCGGGTGCAGCGGCAGGGCCAGCTTCCAGTCCATCGCCATTTTCCAGACCGGCGACTGCTGCGCGGCTTCAATCACGCCCTGCGGTACGCCATCTTTCAGCGCCTGCTCAATCACTTTCGGGTCGTTCGGATCGAGGAACACGTCCAGTTGACGCTGATAGAGATCTTTCTCGTTCTCGGTGCTGGCGGCATTTTCGATCGCGTCCGCGTCATACAGCAGGACGCCGAGGTAGCGGATTCGGCCCACGCAGGTTTCGGAGCATACCGTCGGCATTCCGGATTCAATACGCGGGTAGCAGAAGATGCACTTCTCAGATTTCCCGCTCTTCCAGTTGAAGTAGATCTTCTTGTACGGGCAGCCGGTGATGCACATCCGCCAGCCGCGGCACTTGTCCTGGTCGATCAGCACGATGCCGTCTTCTTCACGCTTATAGATGGCGCCGCTCGGGCAGGTTGCGACGCACGCCGGATTCAGGCAGTGCTCGCACAGGCGCGGCAGATACATCATGAAGGTGTTCTCGAACTGGCCGTACATCGCCTTCTGCATGTTGTCGAAGTTCTGGTCTTTGGCGCGCTTTTCAAACTCGCCGCCGAGGATCTCTTCCCAGTTCGGACCGCTGGTGATCTTGTCCATCCGCTGGCCGGTGATCAGCGAGCGCGGACGGGCGATCGGCTGGTGTTTACTCTCCGGGGCGTTATGCAGGTTCTGGTAGTCGTAATCGAACGGCTCGTAGTAATCATCAATGCCCGGCAGATGCGGGTTCGCGAAGATTTTACCTAACAGCATCGCGCGGTTGCCCATGCGCGGCTGCAGCTTGCCGTTGATTTTGCGGATCCAGCCGCCCTTCCATTTCTCCTGGTTTTCCCAGTCGTTCGGAAAACCGACGCCAGGCTTACTCTCCACGTTATTGAACCAGGCGTACTCCATCCCTTCCCGGCTGGTCCAGACGTTTTTACAGGTTACCGAGCAGGTGTGGCAGCCGATGCATTTATCGAGATTCAGCACCATGCCGACTTGTGAACGAATTTTCATTTTACGCTCTCCTGTACCTGGTCATTGCCTTCGCCGTCTAACCAGTTAATGTTCTTCATCTTACGTACCACCACAAACTCATCGCGGTTGGAGCCGACGGTGCCGTAGTAGTTAAAGCCATAGGCCAGATGGCCATAGCCGCCGATCATATGGGTCGGTTTCGGCGTAATACGGGTAACCGAGTTATGGATCCCGCCGCGCTGGCCGGTGACTTCAGAGCCAGGCAGGTTCACGATGCGTTCCTGCGCGTGGTACATCATGGTCATCCCGGCCGGCACGCGCTGGCTCACCACCGCGCGCGCCGTCAGGGCGCCGTTGGCGTTGAACACTTCGATCCAGTCGTTATCTTCGATACCCAGATCTTTCGCATCCGCCTCGCTCATCCAGACGATCGGACCGCCGCGTGACAGGGTCAGCATCAGCAGGTTATCGCTGTAGGTCGAGTGGATACCCCATTTCTGGTGCGGCGTCAGGAAGTTCAGCGCCTTCTCCGGGTTGCCGTTGGACTTCTCGCCCATCACCGCTTTCACCGAGCGGGTGTCAATCGGCGGACGATAAACCAGCAGGCTCTCGCCAAAGTCGCGCATCCACTGGTGATCCTGATACAGCGACTGACGACCGGACAGGGTACGCCATGGGATCAGCTCGTGAACGTTGGTGTATCCGGCGTTATAGGAGACGTGTTCGTCTTCCAGCCCGGACCAGGTCGGGCTGGAGATGATTTTCCGCGGCTGCGCCTGAATATCGCGGAAACGGATCTTCTCGTCTTCTTTGTTCAGCGCCAGGTGCGCGTGTTCGCGGCCGGTGATTTCGCTCAGCGCTTTCCACGCCTTCACCGCCACCTGACCGTTCGTTTCCGGCGCCAGGGTGAGGATCATCTCCGCGGCGTCGATGGCCGTTTCCAGCTTCGGCTGACCTTTCGCCGGGCCTTCGGCCTTGGTGTAGTTGAGCTTACGCAGCAGGTCCATTTCGCTCTGGGTATTCCAGGCGATGCCTTTCCCGCCGTTGCCGATGGTTTCCAGCAGCGGGCCAATGGAGGTGAAGCGCTCATAAGTCGCCGGGTAATCACGCTCGACCGGAATAATATGCGGGGCGGTTTTCCCCGGAATCAGGTCACATTCGCCCTTCTTCCAGTCTTTGACGTCCAGCGGCTGCGCCATTTCCGCGGCGGAATCATGCTGGATCGGCAGCGTAACGACGTCGGTTTCTTTACCGAGGTGGCCCACGCACACTTCAGAGAATTTCTTCGCGATACCTTTGTAGATATCCCAGTCGCTCTTCGATTCCCAGGCCGGGTCAACGGCCGCCGACAGCGGATGAATAAACGGATGCATATCCGAGGTATTCATGTCGTCTTTTTCGTACCAGGTGGCGGTCGGCAGCACGATATCGGAGTAGAGACAGGTGCTCGACAGACGGAAGTCGAGGGTCACCACCAGGTCCAGTTTGCCGTCGAGGCCGTTATCGCGCCATTCGACTTCTTCCGGCTTCACGCCGCCCTGCTTGCCAAGGTCTTTACCCTGAATGCCGTTCTCCGTACCCAGCAGGTACTTGAGCATGTACTCATGACCTTTACCGGAGGAGCCCAGCAGGTTGGAACGCCAGATAAACAGGTTACGCGGATGGTTTTTTCCGTTTTCCGGCTGCTCTGCCGCAAAGCGAATCGATCCCTCCTTCAGAGATTTGACGGTGTAATCCACCGGCGTCATGCCCGCTTTTTTCGCCTCATCGGCGATGCGCAGCGGGTTTACGCCCAGCTGCGGCGCCGACGGCAGCCAGCCCATCCGCTCGGCGCGGACGTTGAAGTCGATCAGATGGCCGCTGTAGCGGGATTTATCCGCCATCGGCGAGAGCAGCTCCTGCGCGGTCACGCTTTCATAGCGCCACTGGCTGGAGTGGTTATAGAAGTACGAGGTGCTGTTCATATGACGTGCCGGGCGTTGCCAGTCAAGGGCGAACGCCAGCGGCTGCCAGCCGGTCTGCGGACGCAGTTTTTCCTGGCCCACATAGTGCGCCCAACCGCCGCCGCTCTGGCCGACGCAACCGCAGAAGATCAGCATGTTGATCAGACCGCGGTAGTTCATGTCGAGGTGGAACCAGTGGTTGAGACCCGCCCCGACGATAATCATCGACCGACCATGGGTTTTATCGGCGTTATCGGCAAACTCGCGGGCGGTACGGATAATATGCGCGCGGGAGACGCCGGTAATTTTCTCCGCCCAGGCCGGAGTGTAGGCTTTCACTTCATCATAGCTGGCGGCGCAGTTGTCATCGTTCAGACCGCGCTCCAGGCCATAGTTGGCCATGGTCAGGTCGTACACGGTGGTCACCAGGGCGGTGGAGCCGTCGGCCAGCTGCAGGCGTTTAACCGGCAGTTTGTGCAGCAGAATGTTTTCCAGCGCGACTTTGTTGAAGTGTTCAGAACCTTCGCCGCCGAAGTACGGGAAGCCGACGTCCGCGACCTCGTCATGGCTGCCCAGCAGGCTCAGACGCAGCTCAATCTCTTCGCCGGTTTTACCGTCGCGCTGTTCGAGGTTCCATTTGCCTTTGTCGCCCCAGCGGAATCCGAGGGAACCGTTCGGCACGGTCAGATCGCCCTTCTCATCAAAGGCGACGGTTTTCCATTCCGGATTCTTCTCCTGACCAAGGGAATCCACGAGGTCGGACGCGCGCAGCGTGCGGCCGGCGGCGTAATAGCCGTCGCGCTCCTCAAGCATCACCAGCATCGGCATGTCGGTGTAGCGACGCACGTAATCGGTGAAGTACTGGCTCGGTTTATCAAGATGGAACTCACGCAGCATCACGTGGCCCATCGCCAGCGCCATCGCGGCATCGGTACCCTGCTTCGGCGCCAGCCACAGATCGCAGAGCTTGGCGATTTCGGCGTAGTCCGGGGTGATGGCGACAGTTTTGGTCCCTTTATAGCGAACTTCGGTAAAGAAGTGCGCATCCGGGGTACGGGTCTGCGGCACGTTGGAGCCCCAGGCGATGATATAGCTGGAGTTGTACCAGTCGGCGGATTCCGGCACGTCGGTCTGCTCGCCCCAGGTCATCGGCGAGGCCGGCGGCAGGTCGCAGTACCAGTCGTAGAAGCTCAGGCAGGTACCGCCGATCAGCGACAGGTAACGAGCGCCGGAGGCGTAGGAGACCATCGACATCGCCGGGATCGGCGAGAAGCCGGCCACGCGATCCGGACCGTAAGTTTTCACGGTATAAACGTTGGAGGCGGCAATCAGCTCATTCACTTCCTGCCAGGAGGAGCGGACAAACCCGCCGCGACCGCGAGCCTGCTTGAAGCTTTTCGCTTTGTCGGCGTCTTCGATAATCGAGGCCCATGCCTCAACCGGATCGCTATGCTGGACCTTCGCTTCCCGCCACATCTTCATCAGGCGTTTGCGCATCAGCGGGTATTTCAGGCGGTTCGCGCTGTACAGATACCAGGAGTAGCTGGCGCCGCGCGGGCAGCCGCGTGGTTCGTGGTTTGGCAGGTCCGGACGGGTGCGCGGATAGTCCGTTTGCTGGGTTTCCCAGGTCACCAGTCCGTTTTTGACATAAATCTTCCAGCTGCATGAACCGGTGCAGTTGACACCGTGAGTGGAACGCACAATTTTGTCATGCTGCCAACGTTGACGGTATCCATCCTCCCAGTCCCGGTTGGTGTTTAGAAGCTGGCCGTGCCCATCGGCAAAGGTTTCACCCTTCTGTTTGAAGTAGCGAAACCGGTCCAGGAATTTACTCATCGGGTTTCTCCTGATATGGAGCCTGACGGCTCTCTGATAAATCGACATTGCTGGATTTGCAGCGAAGGTAACGCTATGAAAGCGGACGGGAATTGATAGCGATCAATACGGACTGGCTTGTTATCGCGGCGGAAATTGGCATTTACCACCAAGGTGGTAGTAATCTCGATTTTTTAACTGCATGTTTTTTAATGGTTTTTATCGAAAAATGGGTCACCAGGCGCGGAATTGTTCACCAGGGAGGTATTAAGGGGTAGAGCAGTGACGCTGGTAAGCCGTCCCTTCCCAGCTCAGTGGCCAATACGCATACAATCACCCATTAGTATGTTGTAACTAAATAGGCCGGTAAAAAAAGGCGCCTCCTTCGGGAGTACGCCTTTACGAAGCAACATCGACGATGGCGAATTACTGACGCTTACGGCCGTATACCGCCCAGGTGATGATCACGCAGGCGATATAGAAGATCAGGAAGACTTTCATCGCGCCGGCCGGCGAGCCGGTCAGATCCAGCGAGATACCGAACGCCTTCGGAATAAAGAAGCCGCCGATGGCACCAATGGCGGAGATAAAGCCCAGCGCCGCCGCGGTATCGGTCGCCGCCTCGCGCATCGCCTGGGCTTCGCTGCCGCCCTGGGCCTTCACCCGGTCCATGGTCAGCTTACGGAAGATCACGGAGATCATCTGGAAGGTGGAAGCGCTCCCCAGCCCGGCGGTCAGGAACAGCACCATAAACACCGCGAAGAAGGCGATGAAGTTACCGCCCTGGCCGTTGGTCGGCAGGGTCAGGAACAGCAGCGCACAGAAGACAGCCATCACCACAAAGTTGACCAGCGTCACGCGGGTACCGCCGAGACGGTCGGAGATCGCCCCGCCCATCGAACGCGCCAGCGCGCCAATAAACGGACCGAAGAAGGCGTAGTGCAGGATCTGCACGTCCGGGAACTGGGTCTTTGACAGCATGGCGAAACCGGCGGAGAAACCGATAAAGGAGCCAAAGGTCGCCAGATAGAGCAGCGCCATGATCCACAGGTGCAGGCGTTTGAGCACCGGCAGCTGTTCGCTCAGCGAGGCTTTAGAAGCGGACAGGTCGTTCATAAAGAACCACGCCGCCAGGGTGAAAATAATCAGGAAAGGTACCCAGATCCATGCGGCGTTTTCCAGATACAGCATTGAGCCGTCCGGCTGCTCGCTGCCGGTCCCGCCAAAAATGGCAAACACCGAGACCGACACCACCAGCGGCGCGACCAGCTGCATCACGCTGACGCCCATATTACCAAGGCCGCCGTTGACGCCCAGCGCCCCGCCCTGCTTCGCTTTCGGGAAGAAGAAGCTGATATTGGCCATACTGGAGGCGAAGTTGGCCCCGGCGAAGCCGCACAGCAGAGAGATGATCACGAAGACGCTAAACGGCGTGGAGGTATCCTGGACCGCAAAGCCCAGCCACACGCACGGCACAATCATGATCCCGGTACTGAACGCCGTCCAGCGGCGGCCGCCGAACAGCGGTACCATGAAAGCGTAAGGCACGCGCAACAAGGCGCCTGACAGCGCCGGCAGCGCGGTCAGCATAAACAGCTGATCGGTCGTAAACTGAAAGCCCACTTTGTTGAGGTTAACGGCAACGGCGCTGAACAACATCCACACGCAGAACGCCAGTAACAGACAGGGAACGGAGATCCATAAATTGCGGCTCGCCACATGGTGGCCGCGCTGTTGCCAGAATTCAGGATCTTCAGGCCGCCAGTCGGTAATGACCGAGCGGTTAGCCTTCTCCGGGAGGGAAGATTGACTCATAGATACCTCTGATTATTCATTTTTCCTGCCGCTACCTTAGGGGTTGCCCCGGGCGGTAAGTTGATATAAATCAAAGGAAAAGCGCGCGCTAATTTGTGCGAAAATAAACCATGCTCCGAAGTGAGTAGAGAATGGTGGGAAAAAAAGTGTGGTTTTTCACACGGCTGCCGGGATGCGTCTAACCCCTCTCCCAACGGCGCCTACCACCGACAATTAAGGAGTAACTCTTTGTGGGTATGGGTATACTCCAGGGGATAGCCGAGAATAAGCGCCACTCCCGGGGACACGACCGGTCAGGAGCCACGCATTCCATGTTAAAACGTCTTTTTACCCCGCTGACGCTGGTCAATCAACTGGCGTTGATCGTCCTGCTTGCCACCCTTACTGGCGTCGCCGGTATGGCGATCTCCGCGCGCCTGGTCAACGGCGTGCAGGGCAGCGCGCACGCCATTAACAAAGCCGGGTCATTACGCATGCAGAGCTACCGGCTGCTGGCGGCGATCCCGCTGAATGAACACGACCAAAAGCTGGTCGATGATATGACCGCCACCGTCTTCAGTCCGGAGCTGCAAAACTCCGCCCGCCGCGACGGGCAGGAGCGCCAGCTGCAGGCCCTGCAGCAGTACTGGCAGCTGGCGCTGGCTCCCGGCATGCAGCGCGCGGTCAACCAGGCGGAGGTCGCCCAGGATGTCGCCGACTTTGTCGATCGTATCGACCAGTTGGTCACCGCATTCGACCATACCACCGAGCAGCGTATCGAACGGGTGGTCTGGATCCATCGCCTCCTCGCCATCGGCATGGCGCTGCTGCTGATCTTCACCATCATCTGGCTACGCGCCCGCCTGCTGCGGCCATGGAAACAGCTGCTGAGCATGGCGCGAGCGGTGAGCCAGCGTGATTTCACCCAGCGGGCGCACATCAGCGGACGCAACGAAATGGCGACCCTCGGCATGGCCCTAAATAACATGTCGGAAGAGCTGGCGGAAAGCTACGCCGTGCTGGAGCGCCGGGTGCAGGAGAAGACCGCCGGGCTGGAACAGAAGAACGAGATCCTCGCCTTCTTATGGCAGGCCAACCGCCGGCTGCACGCCAACGCCCCGCTCTGTGAACGCATTTCGCCGGTGCTGAACGGCCTGCAGGGTCTGACGCTGCTGCGCGATATCGAGGTGCGGGTCTACGATCTGGAAGATGAAGACAACCATCAGGAGTTTACCTGCCACTCGGATAATGAATGTGACGACATGGGCTGCTACCTCTGCCCACGCAACCTGCCGCCGCTGCCGGATGGCGGAACGACGCTGAAGTGGCGGCTGTCGGATGCGCATAATCAGTACGGCATCCTGCTGGCGACGCTGCCGGTTGGCCGTCATCTCAGCCACGATCAGCAGCAGCTGGTGGATACTGTGGTTGAACAACTGACCAGCACCCTGGCGCTGGACCGCCATCAGGAGAAACAGCAGCAGCTGATCGTTATGGAAGAGCGGGCCACTATCGCCCGCGAGCTGCATGACTCCATCGCCCAGTCGCTATCCTGTATGAAGATGCAGGTCAGCTGCCTGCAGATGCAGGGCGACGCCTTGCCGGCGGAGAGCCGTCAGCTGCTGGGGCAGATACGTAACGAGCTGAATACCTCCTGGGCCCAGCTGCGTGAGCTGTTGACCACCTTCCGCCTGCAGCTGACCGAGCCGGGCCTGCGCCCGGCGCTGGAGGCCAGCTGTCAGGAGTACAGCGCCCACTTCGGCTTTACGGTGCAGCTTGATTATCAGCTCCCGCCGCGCTTTGTGCCGTCGCATCAGGCCATTCACCTGCTGCAGATCGCCCGCGAAGCGTTAAGCAATGCCCTGAAGCATGCCTGCGCGACCCAAGTCACCGTGACGGTGTCACAACGCGATAATCAGGTCCGTCTGGTGGTGGCGGATAACGGCCGCGGCGTGCCGGACCACGCCGAGCGGAGTAACCATTACGGTTTAATCATTATGCGGGATCGCGCGCAAAGTCTGCGCGGCGACTGTCAGGTTCGGCGCCGGGAAACCGGCGGGACCGAAGTGATCGTCACGTTTATCCCGGAAAAAACGTTTTCCATCCAATAAGGAGACCCCCATGAGTCAACAGGAACGGGCAACCATCCTTCTCATTGACGACCATCCGATGCTGCGCACCGGCGTGAAACAACTGATCAGCATGGCGCCGGACATCCAGGTGATTGGCGAAGCCAGCAATGGCGCGCAAGGTATCGAGCTGGCGGAGTCGCTGGATCCGGACCTGATCCTGCTGGACCTCAATATGCCGGGCATGAACGGTCTGGAAACGCTGGACAAACTGCGTGAGAAATCGCTGTCTGGCCGGGTGGTGGTCTTCAGCGTCTCTAACCATGAAGAGGACGTTGTTACCGCCCTCAAGCGCGGTGCCGATGGCTATCTGCTGAAAGACATGGAGCCGGAAGATCTGCTGAAAGCGCTGCAGCAGGCCGCCGCCGGCGAGATGGTATTAAGCGAAGCGTTAACCCCGGTGCTGGCCGCCAGCCTGCGCGCCAACCGCGCCACCTCCGATCGCGACATCAGCCAGCTGACCCCGCGCGAGCGCGACATCCTCAAGCTGATCGCCCAGGGGCTGCCGAACAAAATGATCGCCCGCCGGCTGGATATCACCGAAAGCACCGTCAAAGTGCACGTCAAGCACATGCTGAAGAAAATGAAGCTCAAATCCCGGGTGGAAGCCGCGGTATGGGTCCACCAGGAGCGAATTTTTTAAGGCGAGTCCGTCCACGAGACGCCAGGCGCGGTGAACTTGATCAGCGGCTCGGTCAGCGTCAGGACGATCTCATTGGAGGAGACGCGCTGCCCCTGTTTATCCTCTACCACCACCGACAGGCGCCAGCGGTTCGCGGCGCCCGGTTCACTGTTCCACACCGGCATAATCACGCTCCAGCCATCGGGGCTGCTGGCATCCACCGGCGGCGTCAGGCTGAGTGCCTGGGTGTCGCCCTGCCAGTGCAGCGACTTGATGCCGTGCAGACTATGGCTCTGCAGCTTCAGCTGCACCGTCTCCCCGGACTGTAGATCCCAGGGCGGCGTGGCCAGGTAGACCGTCAGATTTTTGCGCTGCCGATACTCCACGACCGGCAGATTATCCCGCTCCGGGCTGTCGAAGCGGCTGCCGCGCAGCGAGTTGCTGAACGCCACCTCGTCCGCCGCCAGCTGCTGCTTGAGCGGCACGCCAAAGCGGTAGTTGAGCTTCAGGCCAACGTTGTTCTGGCTGACGCCATTTTCCCCTTGCTTATGCTTGGCGGTTACGGTGACCAGCGGGACCGGGGTATAATTGAGCCCGACGGAGACGGCCACCGGGTTATGGTAGCCTGTGCCGGTGTGAAACAGATCGACGCTGTCGCCGAAGTACTGTTCGACGCTGACGCTGGTGTTGATGTGCTCATAAAACGGCAGCCGCGCCTGGGCGGTAACGTCATACCCCGCGGCCATCCGCTGCTCCTGAGTTTGATTCTCCCGCAGCTGCCAGTCGCCCAGCGGATGATAGTAGTTCGCCGACAGGCGGAGATATTCCCCCCACGCCTCGGCGCCGACGCTGCCGCGGGCCAGACTTTCGCTCAGCACCTTGTCATAAAACGAGTTATAGCCCAGCAGCCAGCCGCCGACCCGCCAGCGCTGGCCAAGCCCAATGTTGCCCACCAGATCGTTCTCGCGCCGGGTCACCGAATACTGGTTCCACGTCAGGTAGCGCTCGTTATCCTGCAATGGCACGAACCAGCTCCCTTTACTGCCGGTGAACTTCCCCTCTTTATCGACCAGCAGGTCGACATTGGCGTTGCCCCACGGCGAGAGCCAGCTCTCCAGCTGGTGGCTCACTTCATTGCCGAGTTTGTTGATGGCGAACATCTGCGCCTGCTCTCCCGCCGTCAATCCGTTATCGCTCATGCTGGCCTCGCCGAATTTCTTCGCCACTTCGGCAAAGTGTCTGGCGTCGTCATCGACCTGCGGGGCGATCCCCAAATCGGGCAAGGGATCTTCTCCCTGGGGCATAAGAGCGGTGTCGCTGGCGGTCAGCGCCCAGACGGGAGCGCCCGGCAGCAGCAGGAGAAAGATCAGGGATGGCAGCAAACGGTACGACACAGGCATCAACAGGTTTGGCGCGGGCTCGCAGAAAAAATTGGAAGATAGTTTTAGTTTATCGTTTTTTCCCTTCTCCCGCAGCCCTGCGGACAATTCCAGGAATATGCTGAAACCGGTTGGGCACATTGTCGCCCAACCACAGAAGGTGCCGCCGCGCCGTTACGCCCCGACGCGGGCCGGTTGCGCCGTCAGCAGCGCGTTGAGCTCCGGCACGCAGGAGCCGCAGTTGGTCCCGCACTTAAGCCTGGCGCCCAAAGCCCCAACGCTGGCGCAGCCGCTGGCGATGGCCTCGCCGATCGCCCGCTCCCCCACCCCAAAACAGCTGCAGACGATCCGCCCCGGCGGCGCGGCGGCGGCGTCCGGTCGGCCGCTGAGCAACGCATGGCGCCGGGCGGCATCGGACGGCGGCGCGGCGAAGGCGGCGCTTATCCCTGCGCTATCCACCGCCGGCTCGCGCGCATCGCTCCACCAGCCCAGCATCAGCCTCCCCTGATGCCACGCCAGCAGGTTCCACACCGCGCCGCCGTCTGCTATCTGCAGCTGCCAGCCGCGCTGCGCGCACCAGACGCTGAGCCACTGTCGGGCTGACGCCTCCCCGGCCAGCGAGTAGTGCAATACGCCCGCCGCCGCCCGCCGCCGCCAGTGCCAGGCCGCAGGAAACGGCAGCGGTTCGCGACAAAACAGTTCGCTATGCCAGGCAGGCTGCCAGGGGGCGATGGCCACCGCCGCCTGTTTACTCTCCGGCTGGGCGGAATGCGGGTCCGTGACGGCGGCCAGCAGATTATTCACCCGCCCCTGGCGGGCGAACTGATTGTTCCAGTGCATTGGGACAAACAGCGAGCCGGGGCGCTGGCCTTCGCTGATCGCCACTTTCGCCACCATCACCCCATGGCGCGACCAGATCCGCGCCAGCCCGCCGGCGACAAGCTGGTAGCGAACGGCGTCCTGCGGCGCCACCTCCACCACCGGCTCCGCGATATGCTGCATCAGCCGCGGCACGGCGCCGGTGCGGGTCATGGTGTGCCACTGATCGCGGATCCGCCCGCTGTTGAGGATCAGCGGATAAAAGGCATCGGTTGCCGCCCGGGTCGGCTGAGGCGTCACTGGCACCATCCGCAGCCTGCCATCGCTATGCCAGCCGCGCGTGACATCCCAGGCGGCGCGGCGGCGGCTGACCGGCCAGCGTACCGGCGCCATGGCGTCCCATGCCTCGCGGCTGAGATCCGCCAGCGCGCCGATATCAAACGCCCGCTGGCCGTCGTTTTCGAAACCGGACAGCGCCGCATGCTCGCGGAAGACGTCATGCGGATGCTGCCAGGTAAACGCCTCGCGATACCCCAGCGCCTGCCCCACTCTGGCGATGATCCACCAGTCCGCTTTCGCCTCCCCCGGCGGCGGCAGGAAGCTACGCTGACGGGAGATGCGCCGCTCCGAGTTGGTGACCGTGCCATTTTTCTCGCCCCAGGCCAGCGCCGGAAAGCGAATGTGGGCGAATTGTCCGGTATCCGTCTCAGCGGCGACATCCGAGACGATCACCAGCGGACAGCCGGCCAGCGCCTGGCTCACCGCGTGGCTGTCGGGGAGCGACACCACCGGGTTGGTGCCCATGATCCACACCGCTTTCACCTCGCCGCGGCCGATGGCGGCAAACAGCTCCACGGCGGTCAGCCCCGGGGTCTGCGCCAGCCGCTCGGTTCCCCAAAAGCGGGCCAGCCGCTGCAGATCGTCTGGCACAAAATCCATGTGCGCCGCCAGCATCGTCGCCAACCCGCCGACTTCGCGCCCGCCCATGGCGTTGGGTTGACCGGTCAGCGAAAAGGGGCCGCAGCCTCGGCGGCCATACTTTCCGCTGGCCAGATGGACGTTGATGATGGCATTACATTTGTCGCTGCCGCTGGCTGACTGGTTAATTCCCATGGTGTAGAGGGTGATGGCCCGCGGGGCGGCGATAAAATCCCGATAGAAACTCGCCACCTCATCGGCGGGCAGGCCGCAAAAAGCCGCCACTTTCGCCACGTCCCAGCCGCGGGCGGCGGCCAGCGCCTGCGGGCCGTCGCGAAAACCGTCGACGCAGGCCCCGGCCTGCGCCAGGGCGTTAAGCAACCCCACGAACAGCCCGCCGTCGCTTCCCGGCGCCAGCGCCAGATGGCGATCGGCGATTTCGCAGGTGGCGGTGCGCCGGGGGTCTATCGCCACGATCTGTAGCCGGGGATTATCCCGCTTCGCCTGCGCCAGACGCTGGTACAGCACCGGGTGCGCCCAGGCGGCGTTCGAGCCGACCAGCACCACCAGATCGCTGTTTTCCACATCCTCATAGCTACAGGGCACCACGTCGGCGCCAAAGGCCCGCTTGTAGCCGGTCACCGCCGACGACATGCACAGCCGCGAATTGGTGTCGATGTTCGCCGCGCCGATAAATCCCTTCATCAGCTTGTTGGCGGCATAGTAATCCTCCGTCAACAGCTGGCCGGAGGCGTAGAAGGCCACCGCCTGCGGACCGTGCTGGTCGATAACCTGTTGCAGGCGGGAAGCGGTCTCCGCCAGCGCCTGAGACCAGGCCACCGGCTGGCCGTCCACCTCCGGCGCCAGCAGCCGCCCCGCCAGACCCATGGTCTCCCCTAGTGCCGCCCCTTTGACGCACAGGCGGCCGAGGTTGGCCGGGTGCTGTTCGTCGCCGCGCACGCTCACCTGACCCGCGTCATCCACGCTCGCCAGCACGCCGCAGCCTACGCCGCAGTAGGGACAGGTCGTTCGGATGGTCTTCATCAGGAGGCCTCCGCTCGCGCCAGCAGCTGCTGGCTGCCCACCCACACTTTGCCGTTTTCCACTTTCACCGGCCAGGCGCGCACTGCCTGTTCACCGCCGTCGCACGGCCAGCCGTCGCGCAGGCGAATCCGCTGTTTGTACAGCGGGGAGATCACCACCGGTTCCCCGCCGACGTCCCCTAACAGCCCCCGCGACAACACGTTGGCCGCGCTGCCCGGCTCGCGGTTGTCCAGGGCATACACCCGATCGCCAAAGCGGAACAGGGCGATCTGCCGCTCCCCTAACCGGGCGCCGATCCCCGCCTGCGCCGGGATAGCGTCAAGGTCGCAAATCGCCTGCCACGGCCGGGATGGGAGTTCGCCTTCAGGCAACGCTTCAGCAGGCAACGGCTGCGGCTGACCGCGCAGATCGTGGCGCTGCACCGCCTCGTCGGGCTGGTCGCTGTTCACGAAGGAACGGAACAGCGCCAGGCGCTGGGGATCGTTGAGCGTGGTCTGCCACTCGCACTGGTAGCTGTCGACGATGCGGGCCATCTCCTGTTCCAGCTCCTCGCCAATGCCGAGACTGTCCTCCAGCACCACCTGCCGCAGGTAGGCCACGCCACCCTCCAGGTTGTCCATCCAGGTGCTGGTCCGCTGCAGGCGATCGGCGGTGCGGATATAGAACATCAGCAGACGATCGATGCTGCGGATCAGCGTCGCTTCGTCGAGGTCGCTGGCAAACAGGTCGGCGTGACGCGGCTTCATTCCGCCGTTGCCGCAGACGTAGAGATTCCAGCCTTTGTCGGTGGCAATCACCCCGATATCTTTGCCCTGGGCTTCGGCGCACTCGCGGGTGCAGCCGGAGACCGCCATCTTGATTTTGTGCGGCGCGCGCAGCCCTTTATAGCGATGCTCGAGCCGCACCGCGAGCCCGGTGGAGTCCTGCACGCCGTAGCGACACCAGGTTGCGCCGACGCAGGACTTCACCGTGCGCAGCGACTTGCCATAGGCGTGGCCGGTTTCAAACCCGGCGTCGGCCAGCTCGCGCCAGATCGCCGGCAGCTGTTCCAGCCGCGCGCCAAACAGGTCGATGCGCTGGCCGCCGGTCACTTTGCTGTAGAGCTGGTAACGTTTGGCGATCTGCCCGATGGCGATCAGCCCGTCCGGCGTCACTTCCCCCGCCGCCATCCGCGGTATCACCGAATAGGTGCCGTCCTTCTGAATGTTGGCGAAATAGCGGTCATTGGTATCCTGCAGCGGCAGGTGCGCCGGCTTCAGCAGGTATTCGTTCCAGCAGGAGGCCAGCACCGAGGCCACCAGCGGTTTACAAACCTCGCAGCCGTGCCCCTGGCCGTAGCGGCTAATCAGCTGCTCGAAGGTATGGATATGGTTGACCCGCACCAGATGGTAGATCTCCTGACGCGACCACGGGAAATGCTCGCAGACGTCTTTTTTCACTTCGACGCCCTGCGCCGCCAGCTGGTGCTCCATCACCTGTTTCACCAGCGCGCTGCAGCCGCCGCAGCCGGTGGCCGCTCTGGTGCAGCTTTTTATCGCCGCCATATCCCCCGCGCCATTGTTCACCGCCTGGCAGATATCGCCTTTGCTGACGCTATGGCAGGAGCAGATCGGCGCGCTGTCGGGCAGCGCCGCCACCCCCAGCGCCTTCGGCGCGGCCCCCTCCAGCGCCGGCAGGATCAGGCTCTCCGGACGCGGCGGCAGCGCCATGCCGTTCAGCATCATCTGCAGCAGCGTGGCGTAGTCGCTGGCGTCCCCCACCAGCACGCCGCCAAGCAGGGCTTTGCCGTCCTGACTGACGACGATTTTTTTGTAAACCTGCTGCGGACCGTCGGTCCATTGATAGCTCTGGCAGCCCGGCGTGCGCTCCTGCGCATCGCCAAACGAGGCTACGTCAACCCCCAGCAGCTTCAGTTTGGTGCTCATGTCGGCGCCGCTAAAGCAGGCGTCCTCTCCTGCGAGGGTGGCCGCGGCGATCCGCGCCATCTGATAACCCGGCGCCACCAGGCCGTAAATTTTATTATCCCACAGGGCGCATTCGCCTATCGCCAGCACGTCCGGGTCAGTGGTGCGGCACTGGCCGTCGATGCCAATCCCCCCGCGCTCGCCAACCTGCAGCGCGCAGCCGCGGGCCAGCGCGTCCTGCGGGCGGATCCCTGCCGAGAAGACCACCATGTCGGCCGCCAGCGTGCCGCCGTCGGCAAAGTTCAGCCGCAGGCCGTCGGCCTCGCGCACGATGGCGGTGGTGGCTTTGCTGGTATGCACCCCCACGCCGAGGGCGACGATCTTCTCCCGCAGCATCGCCGCCCCGCCGTTATCCAACTGGACGGCCATCAGGTTCGGGGCAAACTCCACCACGTGCGTCTCCAGCCCCAGCTGTTTCAGGGCGTTGGCGGCCTCCAGCCCGAGCAGGCCGCCCCCGATCACCACCCCGGTCTTCGCCGCGGCGGCATGGGCGGCGATACGGTCGAGATCGTCAAGGGTACGATAGACAAAGCACCCGTCGAGATCGTTGCCAGGGATCGGCGGAACAAAGGGATAGGAGCCGGTCGCCAGCACCAGTTTATCCCAGTGGGTTTCATGCCCCTCGGCGTCCCGCACCAGCCGGGCGTCGCGGTCGATCGTCGCCACCGCCTTGCCGAGGCGGAGTTCGATGCCGTGCTGGTGAAAGAAATCATCGGCCACCAGCGACAGCGATTCGGCACTGCGTCCGGCGAAATATTCGGAGAGATGCACCCGGTCGTAGGCGGCGTAACGCTCTTCGCCAAACACCACGATACGATATTGCTGATGCAGGTTGCGGCTCACGCATTGTTCGAGAAAATGGTGGCCGACCATGCCATGTCCCACCAGCACTAATACAGGTTTCGTCATCGTCATTATTCCTGCAGCCTGCGGCTGCGTTGAAGAAGGGTCAAAAAGCCAGTCCGCGGTGGCGGGCTCGTCGCTTTCCAGGCGCGCGGTGAGCGCGGCGGCGGTGGTACAGTCGCCCATCAGCAGCACGCCGCGCAGGCGGCCGTCGCGCAGCAGCAGGCGACGATAGTGCCGGTCGATGGGATCCCAGCTGGTATAGATGTCATCCTGTTCGCCGGCCTGCTGTTCGCCGACGCTAAAGAGTTCAATGCCGGTGACCTTCAGGCGGGTCCCGGCGTCCTGCCAGACAAAGCCCGCGCCGGGGGCGCCGCACAGGCGATCCGCCAGCACCTCGGCCTGGCGCAGGCAGGGAGCCACTAGCCCCCAGGTCTGGCCGTCAATTTCGCAACACTCGCCAATGGCGCTGATCCCCGGCAGCGAGGCGGCCATCTGGCGGTCAACCACGATCCCCTGCTGGCACAGCACGCCGGACTGCGCCGCCAGACGGCTGTTGGGCTGCACGCCGGTCGCCAGCACCACTCGGGCGGCGCGGAATACGCGCCCGTCCGCCAGCCGCACGCCGTCGGCGTCGATGGCGGCGATCCGGCAATCCAGCACGCAGCGAATACCGCGCGCTTCAAGCTGCTGCCTGAGCTCATCGGCGGCAAAGGCGTCGATCAGCGGCGCCATTAATCCGCTGCCGCGATGCAGGAGTGTGACCTCCCCGCCGCGGCGACGCAGCGCCGCCGCCGCCTCCACGCCCAGAACCCCACCGCCAATCACCACCGCCGGGCCGGGTATCGCCAGAATACGTTCCACGTCCGCCAGGGTGCGGAAGGGCATAACCTGCGGACGATCAATGCCCGGCAGCAGCGGGATAAAGGGCCGCGAGCCGGTGGCGAAAACCAGCTCGTCCCACGGCAGCCAGGCGTCAGCGATGCGCAGCCGCCGTTGCGCAACATCCACTTCATCCACCGCCTCGCCAGACCGCAGACACACCCCGTGCCGGGTGTACCACTCCGCCGGCAGCAACGGGATCTGCGATGCCGTTTTTTCGCCAGCCAGCAGCGGCGAGAGCTGGATGCGGTTATAGGCCGGGTGCGGCTCGTCGCCGACGACGGTAATGGCAAACCGCGCAGGGTCGCGCTCAACCAGCCGCTGCACCAGCCGGGTGGCCGCCATGCCGTTACCGATCACCACCAATCGCCGCGTCATTACCGCCTCCTCATGCCGCTTTCGGCTGTTTTTCATACAGGAAATGGAGGATCTGCTGGCGCAGATGGTGATACCGGCTGTCGTCCGCCAGCTGAACGCGATGCCGCGGACGCGGCAGATCGACCGCGAGGATCTCGCCGACCGTCGCCGCCGGGCCGTTGGTCATCATCAGCACCCGGTCGGAAAGCAGCACCGCTTCATCAACGTCGTGAGTGATCATGACGATGGTGGTATTGAGCTCCTGCTGGATATGCATCACCGTGTCCTGGAGGTGAGCGCGGGTCAGCGCGTCCAGGGCGCCGAAGGGCTCATCAAGCAGCAGCACTTTCGGCTTCATCGCCAGCGCCCGGGCGATACCCACCCGCTGCTTCATGCCGCCGGAGATCTCCCCGGGCCGTTTATGCAGCGCATGACTCATCTGCACGCGAGCAAGGTTGTGTTCAATCCACTCCCGACGCTCATGCTTGCTCATGGTGCGACGGAACACCTGATCCACCGCCAGCGCCACATTGTCGAAACAGCTCAGCCACGGCAGCAGCGAGTGGTTCTGGAAAACCACCGCCCGCTCCGGCCCGGGCCCGGCGATTTCCCGGTTATCGCACAGCAGTCCGCCCTCGGTAGGGGTCGTGATCCCGGCGATCAGATTCAGCAGGGTCGATTTTCCGCACCCCGAGTGGCCGATCAGGCTAATGGTCTCCCCTTCGACGATATCGAAGGAGACATTCTGTAGCGCCAGAAACTCGCCGCTGGCGGTGTTGAAGCGCTGGCTGACGGCCTGCACCTGAATTAATGGTTTCATATTGGCTCCTTATTTGTCCTGCCAGCTAAAGCGGCGGGCGAGCAGCATCAGGCCCTGCTCCAGCAGCAGGCCGACGACGCCGATAATGACGATGGCGATGATGATGTTTTCCACATTGAGGTTGTTCCACTCGTTCCAGATCCAGAAGCCGATCCCCAGCCCGCCGGTGAGCATTTCCGCCGCCACGATCACCAGCCAAGCGATGCCGATGGAGAGGCGCACGCCGGTGAGCACCGCCGGCAGCACCGCCGGAAAGAGAATTTTGCGCATCACCGTCCACTCTGAGAGCTGGAGGACGCGGGCGACGTTGAGATAGTCCTGCGGGATCCGCCGCACGCCTTCCGCGGTGTTGATCACCATCGGCCAGATGGAGCAGATAAAAATGGTCCAGCTGGAGGCTGGCTCCGCCTTCTGGAACAGCAGCAGGCCAATCGGCAGCCAGGCCAGCGGGCTGACCGGGCGCAGCAGAGCAATCAGCGGATTAAACATGCGGGCGAAGAACAGCGAGCGGCCGATCAAAAACCCCAGCGGAATGCCCGCCAGCGCCGCCAGGCCGAAGCCCACCGCCACGCGCTGCAGGGAGGCCAGCACGTTCCAGCCGATCCCCATGTCATTCGGCCCGTCCTGATAGAACGGATCGGCGAACAGCGTCAGCGCCGAGTCCAGCGTGCTCAGCGGGGTGGGAAAGCCTTTGCTGTGCATCGCCGCCAGCTGCCAGGCCAGCAGCAGCACCCCCAGCCCCAGCAGCGGGGGCAGCAGGCGCTGGATGAGCTCACGCAGCCAGCGCGTGACGGTCGGCGTGGTGCGCCGGACCTGCACCGGCGGCAGGATAATGACTTCGCCAGGCGCGTTCTCCACGCTGACGACCGGTTGCTTACGTTGTGCCTGCTTCATCTCATGCCCCCTTACGTTGAATAGCGAAATGGCGGGCGTAGCCTTCCGGGTCAGACCCGTTCCAGACCGTACCGTCCATCAGTGTGCTG
Organism: Klebsiella sp. K5-204; assembly: GCF_030128585.1. Classification (NCBI taxonomy): domain Bacteria; kingdom Pseudomonadati; phylum Pseudomonadota; class Gammaproteobacteria; order Enterobacterales; family Enterobacteriaceae; genus Klebsiella; species Klebsiella sp. K5-204. The sequence continues at coordinate 373,615 of NZ_JAKUZS010000002.1, read as the reverse complement.
CTGCGCATCGTGGCCGCCGGTGTACTGATCCCGCCGACCGCCTGGGCGGCCGCCTGCCAGACGTCGATGCGGTTAAGACGCGACGCCACCGCGAGGTAATCCGGAGCCTGCTTCAGCAGCCCCCAGCGACGAAACTGGGTGAGGAACCACATCCCGTCCGACAGCCAGGGAAAGCTCACCTCTCCCTCGGCGTAAAAGCGCATCGGATGGGCATCCTGCCAGCGGCGGCCGAGGCCGTTGTCATACTCCCCAAGCATCCGGCCGGTGAGGTACTGCTCTTTGGTATTGAGCCAGCCGCGTCTGGCGAGCAGGCGGGCCGTCTCCCGGGTGTTCTCCGCCGAGGCGGCGATCCAGCGCTGCGCCTCCATCAGGGCCGCCACCAGCGCGCGGGCGGTGTTCGGGTGGCGTTCCACCCAGTCGCGACGGGCGCCCAGCACCTTTTCCGGATGCTCAGGCCAGATATCCTGGGAAGTGGCCGCGGTGAAGCCGATACGGTCGTTAATGGCGCGGGCGTTCCACGGCTCGCCGACGCAAAAGCCGCTCATATTGCCGATGCGCATGTTCATCACCATCTGCGGCGGCGGCACCACGACGGTGCGCACATCGTTAAAGGGATCGATGCCGGCGCTCGCCAGCCAGTAGTAAAGCCACATGGCATGGGTGCCGGTGGGAAAGGTATGGGCGAAGGTGTAGCTGCCCGGCGCGCTGCGGTCGATCAGCCGCTTCAGTCCGCCGAGGTCGGTCACCCCTTTCTCCTGCAGTTCGCTGGAGAGGGTGATGGCCTGACCATTGCGGTTGAGGGTCATCAGATTAGCCATCGCCTGCGGCTTGCTGGCGATCCCCAGTTCAAGACCGTACAGCAGGCCATAGAGAATATGCGCCGCGTCCAGTTCACCGGCCACCAGCTTGTCGCGCACCGCCGCCCAGCTGGCCTCCTTACTCGGCGCCAGGGTAATGCCATATTTTTTGTCAAACCCCTTCGCCGCGGCGATGGCCAGCGGCGCACAGTCGGTCAGCGGAATAAACCCTACCCGCACGGTGGTTTGCTCCGGTCTGTCCGAGCCGCCGGCCCATGCGGCCTGCATCACGCCCGGCAGCAGCATCGCGCCGCCCAGCGCGGCCCCTGCCTGCAGCAAGCGCCGCCGTGAAATTGAAAACTTATCGCTCATATCCGCTCCACACGCGCAAAAAAAAAGCGCCCGACAGTGCATATGCACTGCAGGACGCCTTTATCCACGGACACCCGAACCGCCATTGGTTCGTCGCCCGGACTTATATTCACTCACTAATGCTAATGCAAAGGGGATGCCAGCTTTGGCTATGGCGCGCTGGCGGGCTTTTCCTTTCGCTCTGGTCGGTTTGTCAGGCAAAAGTGCACCGCCGACAGGCAGCGAATGCCCATCGATTGTGCATCTACTCCTTTGGGGTTAATGGCCAGATCGCCTTCACCATCAGCAGCGCGCGGGCTATCTCAACCATCCGCTGATTCTTGTCCATGGCCATCTTGCGCAGCGTCTGCCAGGCCTGCTCCTCCGGCATCCCCTGGTGAGTCATCAGCAGGCTTTTCGCTTTTTCGATCAGCTTGCGTTCCTCGAGCGCGTCTTTCAGCGAAGCCAGCTGGCTGGAGAGCTGTTGCAGCTCATAGGCCTGCTGGCGCACCAGCGGCAGCAGCTGTTTATCCAGCCGCGGCGTCACGCTGTCGCTCTCCTCCCCAGCCAGCCAGCCAGGCGCGTCGTCTTCTAACAGCGCGTCGGTGGCGTCCAGCAGATCGTCGATCAGTTGCTCTTCCACTTCGCGCAGTTGCTCAAGCCGCTGGGTTTGCAGGCCGAACCAGCGCAGCGCCGTTTCCCCGCCGTCCGCCGCCGGCTGGCGGGTGCAGGCGATCCGCCGCAGTTGCTCGATGTCCAGACCGGCCTGGCACTCGGTCGTAAACAGCTGGACCGTCGCCGGACTGCCCAGCGCCTGGAAGCTGTCAAAGCAGGGCTGCTGACCATCAATACGGTCCACCAGCTGCTGGCGCAGGCTGTCGCTGAACTCGCCGCGGGTAAAGCCCAATGCTCCCAGCGCGCGCTCCTGGCCCACCAGCTCTTTTCCCTGCATAAAGCTGTACAGGGCGACCATACGCCCGGCTACCGACGGGTCGTCAATGCTGTCATTGAGCTGCGGGACGATATTCAGCAGATGGCGGATAATACGGCTGAACTGCTCCGTCGCGGCTTCAGCGGCGACCTGCCGACGGCTGACCTGCTCACGCAGCGCCGGGAGCTGCGCCAGATCGCCGACCGTCCGGGCGATGCGCCAGCACAGCGCGCTGCCGGCGACCGCGCGCGCCCGTTCGAGGGCGGCATAGAACAAGGCCAGCCGCTCATCAACCAGCGCCCCACCCGCCCGACACTCCGCCGCGTACAGCTGACCGCCCGAGCAAAGAAAAATATTCGACGCCCCGCGCTCGCACTGCAGCATATGCACCAGCGCGCTGAGCTGACTTGCCAGCTCGCCCAGCCGGGCAAGTTGCTGAAGCTGTTGTTTTTGCAGGCGGCGCGCCAGCTGCAGCCAGGCCGTCGCCTCGTCCGCGTGACCAGTCGTATTATTCATACCCCTCCTCCGGGTTAACGCTTTATACTGCGGTAAAGCAATAACCGTGCCTTTAAGAAGGAGTTTGTATGCAACGTATTGTGATTATCGCCAACGGCGCCGCCTACGGCAGTGAATCCCTGTTCAACAGCCTGCGCCTGGCCATTGCCCTGCGCGAACAGCAGTCCGACCTCGATCTCAAGCTGTTTTTGATGTCCGACGCCGTCACCGCCGGGCTACGCGGGCAGAAGCCGGCGGAAGGGTATAATGTGCAGCAGATGCTGGAGATCCTCACCGCCCAGCAGGTTCCCGTGAAGCTGTGCAAGACCTGCGCGGACGGCCGCGGGGTCAGCGCACTGCCGCTGGTTGATGGGGTGGAGGTTGGCACTCTCGTTGAGCTGGCCCAGTGGACCCTGGCGGCAGATAAAGTGCTGACCTTCTAAATCTGCGCCGCCGAACGGGAGGAAATATCAGGTTTCGCCGCCTGAAGAGGTAAAAAAAACGTTAGCTGAATGCTTTCAGGAACAACGTCATTTTTGTTTAATCTTTATCCTTTTTTTTGATCAAAATCAGCATCCCGACCCGCGCCGTTTGGTGTGATGCACAGAGCAAAGTGTGAACAATATCACGCGAGGACTGGGTGGGCAGGATGCTGTAGCGGGACAGAAACGGGGTACAAAAATGGCGATGGTAAAAGCAAGTTTGACGTTGTTTGGCGGTGACACGCTGGTGGTGCGGTGCTCAGAGCGCTGCCATATTCATCTGATGAGCGCGAAGGTTCCTGGCGACAGCCATGCGGATATTCTGAGCGTGCAGGATCGGGACAGCGCCTATCTGACGGTGCCCTACAGCGGCACCTGGAACGTGCTTATCGACAGTCACAGCCAGTCACTGGAGCACTCCATCAGCTACGTTCCGGCCTGACAGTCACTGCCTTAACACACGCCCGGCCATGCCGGGCGTTTTTCTTTTCCGCGCGCTCAGGCCAGGCCCGGCGTCGGGCTGTCGCCCAACAGCGCGCGGACGCTGGCCACCAGATCATCAAGACTGGCGTCGTGCATCCCGAGCTTACTCAACGCCTGCTCCAGCGAAAACAGGTACTGCGCGTTGGTGCCGAGCGGCCCGCTGGCCCGGGCGATCAGCGGAGCAATGACCTGGGCGCTGGTATCCGGCTCAAACAGCGGATGACGCGGATCCATAATAAACACCAGCGCATTTACCGTCCGCCCGTCGTCCAGCTCCAGCTTGCACCAGGTGGGCAGATAGCAGCCGGTAATCATCTCCCGTTTCCACAGCAGCGTCAGCTCTTCTTCCAGCGTGTCGTCCGGCAGACGATAAGCGACGCCGGTGGTTCGACCGCCCTCTTTCAGGGCCAGCATGCGTCCCGGCTGGCAGGCGCTCCCGCGCCCGGCGGTCAACCGCAGGCAAAACGCGCGGTGCCAGCCCGGCAGCGTGCCAGTGCAGGACTCGCGATAATTGAGCGCCGGGTTCCAGATAAGCGAACCGTAGCCAAAGATCCATACTGAGCCATCATCCGGGCGGCAGGCCAGCGTCGCCGCCAGCGAGGCTGCGCGTTGTTCTGCCGACCAGAGTAGCGATTCCTCAATAGCGCCAAACGCTGTCTTACAATCCGCATTCATCAAGAAATCACGAGTTAACACTGTTTACTACCTCCGCCACTGCCCGCTTCCCGGCGTTCGTCTCATGCATCCGTCAATATTGCTGAAATATTATCCAGCTTTATCTTTCAATAAGCAATCAGCGGGGCGCTGGCAAGCATAAAAGCGGCGTCAGCAATTATTTTTTCTTATGCCACTTATCGTCATCGCCTTTCTCGTAACTGTTCTTAACCGCCGCCCAGGCGACTTTGTGCGCCGTCTCTTCACGGCTGGCGTCATCGCGCCGCTCGTCTTTATCTTTATATTGATCCCAGGCGCTGTTAAACGCTTCTTTATAAATTTCCTGCGCATGGGCAGGCAGAACATGCTGAACGCTGTCGGGGAGCTCTTGTTTACTGTTATAGGGCATAATGACCTCCTGTTTGAGCATAAAATTTAAGTCTGGAACGCAGGCGACAGGCTATCAAGCCGATGATGAGTTAAAAATGAATTTTAGTAATTATCTGAATAGTAAGTATAAAAATAACGTAATCGCAAATTATAATAAACTAATCAAGATATCTCTCGACACCCGTAAACTTAAGTAAAAATACAGCATAAATTTAGCAAAATCTGTTACTTTATCGCCCTGCGTTTTTATAATTATAACACCTGCATAAATGGAGATGGTTCATGACCCATGCACATGAGGCGGTAAAAACCCGCCATAAGGAGTCTTCCCTCGTCTTTCCGGTGCTGGCGCTGGCAGTGCTGTTTTTCTGGGGCAGCAGCCAGTCACTGCCAGTGGTTATCGCGATTAATATCCTCGCGCTGGTCGGTATTTTAAGCAGCGCCTTCAGCGTGGTCCGCCACGCCGACGTCCTCGCCCACCGCCTGGGCGAACCCTACGGCTCCCTGATTCTCAGCCTGTCGGTGGTTATCCTTGAGGTCAGTCTGATCTCCGCGTTGATGGCCACCGGCGACGCCGCGCCGACCCTGATGCGTGATACGCTCTACTCCATCATTATGATCGTCACCGGCGGTCTGGTCGGTTTCTCCCTGCTGCTGGGCGGGCGTAAATTCGCCACCCAATATATGAATCTGTTCGGCATTAAGCAGTATCTTATCGCCCTGTTTCCGCTGGCGATTATCGTGCTGGTGTTTCCCATGGCGCTGCCGGGCGCGAACTTCAGCACCGGGCAATCGCTGCTGGTGGCGGTGATTTCGGCGGCCATGTACGGCGTTTTCCTGCTTATTCAGACCAAAACCCATCAGAGTCTGTTTGTTTATGAGCATGAAGACGACGGCGATGATGACGACCCGCACCACGGTAAACCGTCCGCCCACAGCAGCGGGTGGCATACCGCCTGGCTGCTGGTGCACCTGGTGGCGGTGATCGCCGTCACTAAAATGAACGCCAACCCGTTGGAAACGCTGTTGACCAGCATGAATGCCCCGGTGGCCTTCACCGGCTTCCTCGTGGCCTTGCTGATCCTGTCGCCGGAAGGCCTTGGCGCGCTCAAAGCGGTGCTCAACAATCAGGTACAGCGGGCGATGAACCTGTTCTTCGGCTCCGTGCTGGCCACCATCTCGCTGACGGTCCCGGTGGTCACCCTCATCGCCTTCCTGACCGGCAATGAGCTGCGCTTTGGCCTTGGCGCGCCGGAGATGGTGGTGATGGTCGCCTCGCTGGTGCTGTGCCATATCTCCTTCTCCACCGGACGCACCAATGTGCTGAACGGCGCGGCCCATCTGGCGCTGTTCGCCGCCTACCTGATGACCATTTTCGCCTGACCCCGCTTTCCCGTCCGGCGGAGTCCGGGCGAAAAAAAAGCCTGCCGGTTTTGACGCCGGCAGGCTTTTTCAGTGATGCGGTCAGGCTTACTTGCTGGTATCCAGCTCGTCGAAGCTTTTCACCAGATCGTCAATCGCTTTCATCTGCTTGAGGAACGGCTCCAGTTTATCCAGCGGCAGCGCGGACGGGCCGTCGCATTTCGCGTGGTCCGGATCCGGATGCGCTTCGATAAACAGACCGGCGATACCCACCGCCATACCGGCGCGGGCCAGCTCGCTCACCTGCGCGCGGCGACCGCCGGAGGCAGCGCCAAACGGGTCGCGGCACTGCAGCGCGTGGGTGACGTCGAAAATAACCGGCGAGTTGTTGGAGGCTTTCTTCATCACGCCGAAGCCGAGCATATCCACCACCAGGTTGTCGTAACCGAAGTTCGCGCCGCGGTCGCAGAGGATCACTTTGTCGTTACCACCTTCGATGAATTTATCGACGATGTTACCCATCTGGCCCGGGCTGACGAACTGCGGTTTCTTGACGTTGATCACCGCTCCGGTTTTGGCCATCGCTTCCACCAGGTCAGTCTGGCGCGCGAGGAAGGCGGGAAGCTGGATCACGTCCACGACGTCAGCCACCGGCTGCGCCTGGCTGGCTTCATGAACGTCGGTGATGATTTTCACGCCAAAGGTCTGCTTCAGCTCCTGGAAAATCTTCATCCCTTCTTCCAGACCCGGCCCACGATAGGAGTGAATGGAGGAACGGTTGGCTTTATCAAAGGAGGCTTTGAAGACGTAGGGGATGCCAAGCTTCTGCGTAACGGTGACGTAATGTTCGCAGATGCGCATCGCCAGATCGCGTGACTCCAGCACGTTCATCCCGCCGAACAGCACGAACGGCAGGTCGTTCGCTACGTTGATATCACCAATGCTAACCACTTTTTGTTTCATAAATTCGCCTTATCAGGGTGTAACCGGAATGGTTCCAGACTAATGCAATGTAATTTGTTTGTGCGAAATCGTGTTGATTTGTGCGCGGATCATCTCGCTGATCGGATCCTCCGGACACTGCTCGACAAAATAGCTCAGGTCCAGCAGCGCCACGTGATCGCAATCCAGCTGGGCGTATATCAGCCCGCGGTCGCGGATCTCATACGGATCTTCCGGGTTAAACTGCAGCAGCGCTTCGCTGGCGCGCAGGGCCAGCTCCATCTGCCGCTCTTCCATCAGCGCCGATTTCAGGGTGTCCAGCAGCTTGCGGATCACCTCGGCGTTATCCGCTTCGTCGAGATCTTCATTAAACAGTTCCGCCACCGGCCCGATGTTGCCCTTCAGCCATACCTCCAGAGTATGTTCGTCGAGAGTTTCGCCGTTGAACGGATTAATCAGCCACATCTCTTCGCTGGTTTCCGGGTCCGCGCGCAGCAGCATCTGGGTCGGGAAGATCACCGGCACCACCGGCAGCCCCAGGCGCTGGGCGATCCACAGCAGGATCGCCCCTAACGACACCGCGCTACCCTGGCGGTTGACCAGCACTTTATCGAGCCATAGCGCGTCGGATAGACGATAAACGCCCTGCGAGGCGCCAAAGCCCCACTCCTCGTAAAACAGCGCCAGCAGGCGTTCTATCTGGCGTTCCTGGTCCCACGAAGGCGCAATCTCCTCCTGCGCGAGGCGCAGCAGCCGCTGCAGCTCTTCCTCGACAAAACGCGTCGGAAAATCGTCGCGGACCTGTTCAGAAATGAGGACCATGCCATCACACAATGGCGCTTTGTTAAATTCGAAATCCGCTAATGACCCCATGACCTACCCCAGTATCGGTATTCTTGTGATGGCGAGTTGAATGATGATAAACAACACCACCAGCGCCAGCAGGAACGCGATAAAGCGGCTCTGCTGGCTGCGCGGACGACGACGGCCCAGCGCGATAAAACCTAATGCGATGTAAATGATAACGCCAAACAGCTTTTCAGTCAGCCATGCGCCGTCTTCTGTGAACGGCAGGTAGTGCGTTATCGCCATTAATCCCGCACCGCTGAGAAACAGCAGCGTATCGCTGCAGTGCGGCGCAATTCGCACCCACCGCTGGTTCAGCAGCGGGCTCTGGTGATACATCCACCAGTAACGTAAAACGAACAATCCTACCGACACCACCACGCTGGCGATGTGCAGGTAGAGGACAGCCGTGAATAAGTTCATCAGCCAACGTTCTCCATGTCGGGTAAACGTCCGAGGGTCAGACGCTCATTGTCGCCATAGTCGCGGCAGGTCGCGACATCCAGATAGCCCGCCTCGCGAAACAGGGCGCGTACCGCTTCGCCCTGGGTCCAGCCATGCTCCAGCAGCATCCAGCCGCCGGGCTGCAGATACTGCCGCCCCTCGCGGATAATCTGCGCCAGATCGGCCAGCCCCTGGTCGCCTGCCACCAGCGCCGTCAACGGCTCAAAACGCACATCGCCTTCGGCAAGATGCGGGTCAGCGGCGTCGATATAGGGGGGATTGCTGACGATCATGGCGAAGCGCTGCCCGGCCAGCGCACTGAACCAGTCACTTTGCCGTATCGTCACGTTAGCAATGCCCAGATGGGCGGCATTACGCAACGCCAGCGCCACGGCGTCCGGCATCACGTCCACCGCGATCACTTCACAGTCAGGACGTTCGCTGGCCAGCGCCAGGGCAATGGCGCCGGTCCCGGTGCCGAGGTCGAGAATACGGCACGGCGCGACGGGCAGACGCGCCAGCGCCTGCTCCACCAGACATTCGGTATCCGGGCGGGGGATCAGCGTCGCCGGGGAGACAAACAGCGGCAGCGACCAGAACTCCCGCTGCCCGACCAGATGGGCGATGGGCTCCCCGCGCTGGCGTCGCTGCAGGAGCGCCTCCAGCGTCGTCGCCTCGTCGGCGGACAGCGTCGTTTCGCCGAAGGCCAGGATCCAGGTGCGCGCCCGACCGGTGACGTGTCCTAGCAGGATCTCGGCGTCGCGTCGCGGACTGTCGCTCTCCGCCAGGCGGGCGATTGCCTGCTGCAGCCAGGCCTGAAAGGTCATCATTCCTGCTCGGACAGCGCCGCCAGCTGATCGGCCTGGTGTTCCTGGACTATCGGCTCAATCAGCATGTCGAGTTTGCCCTCCATCGCCTCATCGAGACGGTAAAGGGTCAGGTTGATGCGGTGGTCGGTCACGCGGCCCTGCGGGAAGTTGTAGGTACGGTTGCGATCGCTGCGGTCGCCGCTGCCCAGCAGGTTGCGGCGCGTGGAGGCTTCCGCCTGCTGACGCTTGGCCACTTCGGCGGCGCGGATCCGCGCCCCCAGCACCGACAGCGCCTTGGCTTTGTTTTTATGCTGCGAACGTTCGTCCTGACACTCCACCACGATGCCGGTGGGCAGGTGGGTAATACGGATCGCCGAGTCGGTGGTGTTAACGTGCTGACCGCCCGCGCCGGAGGAACGGAACGTATCGATGCGCAGATCCGCCGGGTTGATATCCGGCATTTCCGCCTCCGGCAGCTCCGGCATCACCGCCACCGTACAGGCGGAGGTGTGGATACGCCCCTGCGACTCGGTGGCCGGCACGCGCTGCACGCGATGGCCGCCGGATTCAAATTTGAGCCGACCATAGACGCCGTCGCCACTGATCTTGGCGATCACCTCTTTAAAGCCGCCGTGTTCACCTTCGTTGGCGCTGAGGATCTCCACCTGCCAGCGGCGCGATTCCGCGTAACGGGTGTACATGCGGAACAGGTCGCCGGCAAACAGCGCCGCTTCGTCGCCGCCGGTCCCGGCGCGCACTTCCACGAAGGCGTTACGCTCGTCATCAGGATCTTTCGGCAGGAGCAGGACCTGTAGCTGTTGCTCCAGCTGTTCGCCTTTATCTTTGGCGTCGCGCAGCTCTTCCTGCGCCATTTCGCGCATTTCCGGATCGTCGAGCATCATCTGCGCGGTTTCAATATCCTCCTGCACCTGACGCCAGTCGGTATAGCAGCGCGCCACATCGCTTAGTTGAGCATACTCCCGCGACAGCGCGCGGAATTTATCCTGATCGGCAATCGTCGCGGCATCGCCGAGCAGCGCCTGCACTTCTTCGTGGCGCTCGTACAACGCTTCCAGTTTGGCAACAATAGAAGACTTCATAGGCGTGAATTCACCCTGTCCTGAAAATAAGAGAAAGGTGCGCTATTCCAGCCCGAGGCTGTTGCGCAGAATATGCAGGCGTTCGTCGTCCCCGTCACGGGCGGCCTGCTGAAGTGATTTGGTTGGCGCGTGGATCAGGCGGTTGGTGAGCTTACGCGCCAGATCCTGCATAATTTCCTGGGCATCACCGCCCTGCTCCAGCGCGGCCAGCGCCTTCGCCGTCAGCTCCTCACGGACCTGCTCGGACTGAGAACGGTATTCGCGAATGGTCTCGCTGGCGCTCTGCGCGCGCAGCCAGGCCATAAATTCGCTGGTCTCCTGCTCGACGATCGATTCCGCCTGCACCGCCGCGGCCTTACGCTGCGCCAGGTTATGCTGAATGATGTTTTGCAGATCGTCGACGCTGTAGAGGTAAGCGTTAGCCAGTTTGCCGACCTCCGGTTCGACGTCGCGGGGGACGGCGATATCCACCAGCAGCATCGGCTGGTTGCGCCGCGCCTTGAGCGCACGTTCCACCATGCCTTTGCCGATGATCGGCAGCGGGCTGGCGGTGGAGCTGATAATGATGTCGGCCTCTTTCAGCCGTTCGTCGATATCGCTGAGGGCAATCACCTCGGCGCCCACTTCTTCCGCCAGCGCCTGGGCGCGTTCACGAGTGCGGTTGGCGATCACCATTTTGCGCACGTGATGTTCGCGAAGATGGCGCGCCACCAGTTCGATGGTTTCACCGGCGCCGACCAGCAGCACCGTCACGCTCGACAGGGATTCAAAGATTTGCCGCGCCAGGGTACAGGCGGCGAACGCGACGGAAACGGCGCTGGCGCCGATATCGGTTTCAGTACGCACGCGCTTGGCCACCGAGAACGATTTCTGGAACATCCGCTCCAGTTCGCTGACGTTAAGATGGCCGCGGCTGGAATCGGCGAAGGCTTTTTTCACCTGACCGAGGATCTGCGGTTCGCCCAGCACCAGCGAATCAAGGCCGCTGGCGACGCGCATCAGATGGCTGACGGCGTCGTTATCCTGGTGCCAGTAGAGGCTTTTACGCAGGTCTTCTTCATTGAGGCCGTGGTAATCGCACAGCCAGCGGATCAGCGCTTCCTGCAGGTTATCCTGCTCTTCGACGCTGAGATAGAGTTCCGTGCGGTTGCAGGTCGACAGCACCACCCCACCCTGCACCATCGGCTGAGCCAGCAAGCTCTCCAGCGCCTTATCGAGCGTTTCCGGCGAAAACGCAACGCGTTCTCGCAGGGCGACCGGAGCTGTTTTGTGATTGATGCCAAGAGCTAAAAGGGTCATTGTGAGGGAGTAGTACCAGCGTTGCTAAGGTTAGTCTGAGTGCATCATACAGGATGCGCGTAATCAATAAAAGAGAGGCTCCCCTTTTGGAGTAATAGCCAAAGCAAGACCGCCATTAAGGTTAATTTTTTGATTTCAGACAACTTGAACGTAGACGCTATCGCCCGGCGACGCTAGCATTAAGGATTATAAATGTAACCTGCTACACAAATCGGCCCGCTGTTCCCCTGCCGCCGGATTTCACTGTAGACATCAAGGATTTGTCATCATTATGAATCGACTGTTCCGCCTGCTGCCGCTGGCCAGCCTCGTCCTGACCGCTTGTTCTGTTCATACCCCCGAGGGGCCTGGCAAAAGCCCGGATTCGCCGCAGTGGCGCCAGCACCAGCAGGCTGTTCGCAGCCTCAACCAGTTCCAGACCCGCGGGGCGTTTGCCTATCTCTCCGATGAGCAAAAAGTCTATGCCCGCTTCTTCTGGCAGCAGACCGGCCAGGACCGCTATCGCCTGCTGTTGACCAACCCGCTGGGCAGCACCGAGCTGTCGCTGACCGCGCAGCCTGGCAGCGTGCAGTTGATCGACAACAAAGGCCAGACCTACACCGCCACCGATGCCGAAGAGATGATTGGCCGCCTGACCGGGATGCCGATCCCGCTGAACAGCCTGCGCCAGTGGATCATCGGCCTGCCGGGCGACGCCACCGACTATTCGCTGGACGATCGGTACCGTCTGCGTGAACTGAACTACACGCAAAACGGCAAAACCTGGCACGTCACCTACGGCGGCTACACCAGCGATACCCAGCCCGCCCTGCCGTCTAATGTCGAGCTGAACAATGGCGCCCAGCGCATCAAGCTGAAGATGGATAACTGGATCGTGAAATGATGAGCCGCTGGCCCTCACCTGCAAAACTGAATCTGTTTTTATATATCACCGGCCAGCGGGCCGATGGTTACCACACCCTGCAGACGCTGTTTCAGTTCCTCGACTACGGCGATACGCTGACCATCGAACCGCGCGCTGACGGCGAACTGCGCCTGCTGACGCCGGTGGCCGGGGTGCCGGACGAAGAGAATCTGATCGTTCGCGCCGCGCGTCTGCTGATGCGCGCCGCCGGCGAAAGCGGCCGCCTGCCGGCGGGCAGCGGCGCCGATATCAGTATCGATAAGCGCCTGCCGATGGGCGGCGGTCTGGGGGGCGGCTCGTCCAATGCCGCCACCGTGCTGGTGGCGCTCAACCATCTCTGGGGCTGCGGACTCTCGGAAGATGAGCTGGCGACCCTTGGCCTGCAGCTGGGGGCCGATGTGCCGGTGTTCGTGCGCGGCCATGCCGCCTTTGCCGAGGGGGTGGGTGAAATTCTGACGCCGGTGGAGCCTGAGGAAAAATGGTACCTGGTGGCCCACCCGGGCGTCAGTATTCCGACGCCGATCATTTTTCGCGACCCGGAGCTACCACGAAATACCCCGCGCCGGTCAATTAATACGTTATTAAATTGTGAATTCAGCAACGATTGCGAGCTTATCGCAAGAAAACGTTTTCGCGAGGTTGATGCCGCGCTTTCCTGGCTGTTAGAATATGCGCCGTCACGCCTGACCGGCACAGGGGCCTGTGTGTTTGCTGAATTTAACACCGAATCCGCTGCCCGTCAGGTGCTGGACACTGCCCCGGCATGGCTAAATGGCTTTGTGGCGCGCGGAGTAAATCTCTCGCCGCTCAAGCAGGCCCTGCTCTGAATCCTGCGCCGTGAGGGCGCATCGTTCATGAGTCAGCCGGGGAAATTGAGTTATGGTGACAACGTCACCCTGTTCCAGACGTTGCATCGTGCTCTTTAAATACACCGACTGGATCGAATGGCGCCAGCCCGCACATTATTGGCCCATTCATCCACCACTGGACGCATGCCTGAGGTTCTTCTCGTGCCTGATATGAAGCTTTTTGCTGGTAACGCCACCCCGGAACTAGCACAACGTATTGCCAACCGCCTGTACACTTCTCTTGGCGACGCCGCTGTAGGTCGTTTTAGCGACGGCGAAGTCAGCGTACAAATCAATGAAAACGTACGCGGTGGTGATATTTTCATCATCCAGTCCACTTGTGCTCCCACCAATGACAACCTGATGGAACTGGTTGTTATGGTTGATGCTCTGCGTCGTGCTTCGGCAGGTCGTATCACCGCCGTTATCCCTTACTTCGGTTATGCTCGTCAGGACCGTCGTGTTCGTTCTGCTCGTGTGCCAATCACCGCGAAAGTGGTGGCAGATTTCCTGTCCAGCGTCGGCGTTGACCGCGTGCTGACCGTTGACCTGCACGCAGAACAGATCCAGGGCTTCTTCGATGTGCCAGTTGATAACGTGTTCGGCAGCCCAATCCTGCTGGAAGATATGCTGCAGCTGAACCTGGACAACCCGATCGTGGTTTCTCCGGACATCGGCGGCGTGGTTCGTGCTCGCGCTATCGCTAAACTGCTGAACGATACCGATATGGCTATCATCGACAAGCGCCGTCCGCGCGCCAACGTCTCCCAGGTGATGCATATCATCGGCGACGTCGCGGGTCGTGACTGCGTGATGGTCGACGATATGATCGACACCGGCGGCACCCTGTGTAAAGCGGCAGAAGCGCTGAAAGAGCGCGGCGCGAAACGCGTATTCGCTTACGCGACGCACCCGATCTTCTCCGGCAACGCTATCCAGAACATTAAAAACTCTGTGATCGATGAATTTGTCGTCTGCGATACCATTCCGCTGGCACCAGAAATTAAAGCGCTGGATAAAGTGCGTACTCTGACGCTCTCCGGTATGCTGGCTGAAGCTATTCGCCGTATCAGCAATGAAGAATCAATCTCTGCTATGTTCGAACATTAATCGAGCCGAGCACAAAAACCCGCTGCGGCGGGTTTTTTTGTCTCTGAATTTTTAATTCTTCCACAAAATCATTCGGCATGCGTCAAGGCGGCAAGTGAATGAATCCCCGGGAGCGTACAGGCAGTACGTGACCGGGGTAAATGAACGCAGCCAACACAGAGGCATCCCGAAGGATGATGTGGCAATGACCGATGCCTCCTTCACCTGCCATTCAGTTGACAGATGATGCGCTCATGGATGAAACATTATTGTGAACAGATTATTTTCCTCACATGTGATGCCTTTCCGCGCCCTCATCGACGCTTGCTGGAAAGAAAAGTACACCACTGCCCGCTTTACCCGCGACCTGATCGCCGGGATCACCGTCGGGATCATTGCGATTCCGCTGGCGATGGCGCTGGCGATTGGCAGCGGTGTGCCGCCGCAGTACGGCCTCTATACCTCAGCGGTGGCAGGGATTGTGATCGCCTTAACCGGCGGATCGCGCTTTAGCGTTTCCGGACCGACCGCCGCCTTTGTGGTGATCCTCTATCCGGTTTCCCAGCAGTTCGGCCTGGCGGGGCTGCTGGTGGCGACGCTGATGTCGGGGATCTTTTTAATGCTTTTCGGCCTGGCGCGCTTTGGCCGCCTGATCGAATATATCCCGCTGTCGGTCACCCTCGGCTTCACCTCCGGGATCGGTATCACCATCGGTACCATGCAGATTAAAGATTTCCTCGGCCTGCAGATGCCCCATGTGCCGGAACATTATCTGCAGAAAGTGGCGGCGCTGGCGATGGCCCTGCCGACCATTAACGTTGGGGACGCCGCCATCGGCGTCGTCACCCTCAGCACCCTGATCCTCTGGCCGCGGCTGGGTATCCGTCTGCCGGGCCACCTCCCGGCGCTGCTGGCCGGCTGTGGGGTGATGCTGGTCGTCAACTTGCTCGGCGGCGATGTGGCGACGATCGGCTCGCAGTTCCACTATCAGCTGGCGGACGGCACTCAGGGCAACGGCATTCCGCAGCTGCTGCCGCAGCTGGTGCTGCCCTGGGATATGCCGGGTTCCAACTTTAGCCTGAGCTGGGCTTCGCTGCAGGCACTGCTGCCCGCGGCTTTCTCCATGGCGATGCTTGGCGCTATTGAATCTCTGCTGTGCGCGGTGGTGCTCGACGGCATGACCGGTACCAAACATAAAGCCAACAGCGAGCTGATTGGCCAGGGGCTGGGCAACATCGTTGCGCCGTTCTTCGGCGGGATCACCGCCACCGCGGCGATTGCCCGCTCGGCGGCGAACGTCCGCGCCGGCGCAACATCGCCGATCGCCGCCGTGATCCACGCCCTGCTGGTGATCATGGCGCTGCTGATCCTCGCCCCGCTGCTCTCCTGGCTGCCGCTGTCGGCGATGGCCGCCCTGCTGCTGATGGTGGCATGGAACATGAGCGAGGCGCATAAAGTCATCAATCTGCTGCGCCACGCGCCGAAGGACGACATCGTGGTGATGCTGATGTGCATGTCGCTGACGGTGCTGTTTGATATGGTGATCGCCATCAGCGTCGGGATTGTGCTGGCTTCGCTGTTATTTATGCGCCGTATCGCGCGCATGACCCATCTGGCGCCGGTCAACGTCGAAGTGCCAGACGACGTGCTGGTGCTGCGGGTGATCGGTCCGCTGTTCTTTGCCGCCGCCGAAGGTCTATTCAACGACCTGGAGACCCGGATCGCCGGCAAGCGCATCGTGGTGCTGAAGTGGGACGCGGTGCCGGTTCTCGACGCCGGCGGTCTGGATGCCTTCCAGCGCTTTGTGAACAAGCTGCCGGAAGGCTGTGAATTACGCGTATCTAACCTCGAATTTCAGCCGCTACGCACGTTAGCGCGCGCCGGCGTCAAGCCGCTGCCCGGACGCCTGAGCTTCTACCCCGATCGTCAGGCCGCGCTGGCTGACCTGTGATCACCCGGCGGCAGGCCCCTGCGCCTGCCGCATCAAGGCTCCGGTCGCCTGCTGCAGCCAGCTCAGCACCGCCGGCGTCATCCAGGTGCCCTTCATCAAATGCGGCTCCTGCTCCATTGCCTGACGAAACTTCTGCAACGTCTGCGGCCGGGTGCCGGCGTAGGACTGAAACAGCTCAAGCCACGCCCGGGCCAGCGCCTGACCCGACGCCGAGTCCGGCGCTACGCCCTCACGGCACGCCTGATGCAGCTTCGCCACCAGCGCTGGCCACTCCTGTAGCCGGTCGAAGTAGTGCCGGCGGGTGAACGCCATCTCCTCGTCGTCGAGATACCGCGCCCAGATAGCCAGTTTGCTTTCGGCAAAGGCTTCGGTGATAAAGGCAATGATGGCCGGGGTGACGCCGGTCTGTTCAACCATTTGCGGCTCGGCGGCATGCATCTCGTTCAGGCGGGTCAGAAACTCCGGGCGCCCGGCCGTATCCTGCTCCAGGCGCTCCATCCAGCGCGTCGCCAGACTCATCGCCTGCGGACTGTCCGTCGGGCAGCCGCTCGCCATCAGCGTCTGCACCTCCTCTGTTAGCTCGCGCCACGCCTGCGCGCGCTGTTCATCCTGTGCCGCAAACGGCAGCACGGCTAACTCCTGTTGACTAAACCAACGATCGTACATTTTCATTAACTCCAGCGTCTGTAGCCAGGACTCCAGATCGGGTTCATTGCCGCTCGCCAGCGCCTCGCGCAGCGCCAACAGCCGGTCGCGCAGCCTGCCGACATCGCGCAGTTGGTCATTAAGCGTCTCTATCTGCTGCGTCAGCAGTTCGGGTAGCGACAGCGTTCGCCGATCGAGATAGTCCTTGATGGTGGCGAGCGTCAGCCCGGTCTGCGCCAGCGCCTTGATCATATGCAGGCGCTGAACCGCGGACAGGTTATAGAGCCGATAGCCCGCCTCGCTTCTGGCCGAAGGCGTTAACAGCCCCGTCTGTTCATAATGATGCAGCGTACGCACCGTCAGCCCGGCGCGCTTCGCCAGCTCTCCTACCTGAATTAACATGACTGCTCCTCTCTGTGGCCAGGTCCGCTACTCTGCTGCCTGACGTAACGTCAGGGTCAAGCGAAAAACGCGCTTGATATTCACTTTTGGCGGCAACCATAGCATCACGAAGGTCAGGTCGGAATGGGGGTCGTCAAATGGCGGGAAAAAGAAGAAGAGATAACGAGAGGCACAGTAAAACGCATCGGCCTTCAGGGACCGATGCGGGAATCATGCTGCGGTTAGCTGTGGCGATGCTGATTACGACGGCAGCGTTTATCGTAGTGGCGCACCCACCAGTAGCGGTCGCTGACCTGCTCGTGGCCGCCAATACGGGCACCGGCCAGCCAGAGCACCGCACCAACGAAGATGCTTAAGATTGCGCCATGCGCAAAGAATTGTGGCAGGTTAAGCTGCGGAAGCTGGTTCAGAATGGAGTAACCCACCCCCACAACCATCACCACCAACCCTAACCCCATGAGTACGTTACCGAGTAACGAAGCGTTTTTGCGTTTCATGTGTCACCTCCGGACTTTGGGTTGCCAGGGAATGTCCCCAAATCTTATAGGTGTAGTATAGACAAGGTCTCTTCTGTGGAGTGCGCCCACGATCACATTAGTGAACAGCAAATAGACAAAAATTTACAAATAAGCCTATGAACAATATCAAATTCTAATGGTTTAGAGAGTAAATCATCAATGCTGGTATTGTCTCGAGGCCAGAACTTTGTCAAGCGCGCCCGCAGACAGTACACTACGCGGCAGAGAATGCCCCATGCAGGAAAGAAAACGTGACCATTAAACTGATTGTCGGCCTGGCCAACCCCGGTGCGGAATATGCCGCCACCCGGCACAACGCTGGCGCCTGGTATGTGGATTTACTGGCGGATCGCCATCGCGCGCCGCTGCGCGAAGAGAGCAAATTCTTCGGCTATACCTCGCGCATCAACCTGGCGGGCGAGGATGTTCGCCTGCTGGTGCCCACCACCTTTATGAACCTTAGCGGTAAAGCCGTGGCCGCGATGGCGACCTTTTATCGCATCAACCCGGACGAAATTCTGGTTGCCCATGATGAGCTGGATTTACCGCCGGGCGTGGCGAAATTTAAGCTTGGCGGCGGCCATGGCGGCCACAACGGCCTGAAAGACATCATCAGCAAGCTCGGCAATAACCCGAACTTTCACCGCTTACGCGTCGGGATCGGCCATCCGGGCGACAAAAACAAGGTTGTCGGCTTTGTCCTCGGCAAACCACCGGCCAGCGAGCAGAAACTGATTGATGATGCCGTCGACGAAGCGGCGCGCTGTACGGAAATCTGGTTAAAGGATGGTCTCACTAAAGCGACCAACCGTTTACACGCCTTTAAGGCGCAATAAGCCGTTGTCGTGCGGCATTTTTGCCGCGCACCGTGTATAATAGGCAAAGCTATTCAATTTTCTGCAATCTGTTCCTGATAACAGATTGATTATCCAAAGATTAAGGTGATTTAAATCATGGGATTCAAATGCGGTATCGTCGGTTTGCCCAACGTCGGCAAATCCACCCTGTTCAATGCGCTCACCAAAGCGGGTATTGAAGCGGCCAACTTCCCCTTCTGTACCATTGAGCCGAACACCGGTGTCGTACCGATGCCCGATCCGCGTCTGGACAAGCTGGCTGAAATCGTCAAACCGCAGCGTATCCTGCCGACCACCATGGAGTTCGTTGATATCGCGGGCCTGGTGAAAGGCGCGTCCAAAGGCGAAGGTCTCGGCAACCAGTTCCTGACCAACATCCGCGAAACCGAAGCTATCGGCCATGTGGTTCGCTGCTTTGAAAACGACAATATCATTCACGTGGCAGGTAAAGTGAACCCGGCGGAAGATATCGACGTTATCAACACCGAACTGGCGCTGTCTGACCTTGATACCTGCGAGCGCGCGATTCACCGCGTCTCCAAAAAAGCCAAAGGCGGCGATAAAGACGCGAAAGTTGAGCTGGCCGCGCTGGAGAAATGCCTGCCGCAGCTGGAAAACGCCGGTATGCTGCGCGCGCTGGATCTGACCAAAGAAGAGAAAGAGGCCATCCGCTATCTGAGCTTCCTGACCCTCAAGCCGACCATGTACATCGCGAACGTCAACGAAGACGGTTTCGAGAACAACCCATACCTCGATCAGGTTCGCGCTATCGCCGAGCAGGAAGGGTCTGTAGTGGTGCCGGTGTGCGCCGCGGTTGAAGCGGACATCGCCGAACTGGACGATGAAGAGCGTGATGAGTTTATGGCTGAGCTGGGTCTCGAAGAACCGGGCCTGAACCGCGTGATCCGCGCTGGCTACGCCCTGCTGAACCTGCAGACCTACTTCACCGCTGGGGTGAAAGAAGTTCGCGCCTGGACCATCCCGGTCGGGGCGACCGCGCCGCAGGCAGCCGGTAAGATCCACACCGACTTCGAAAAAGGCTTTATCCGCGCGCAGACCATCGCTTATGAAGACTTTATCGCCTACAAAGGCGAACAGGGCGCGAAAGAAGCCGGTAAAATGCGCGCTGAAGGTAAAGACTACATCGTGAAAGATGGCGATGTGATGAACTTCCTGTTCAACGTCTAAATAATATCTGTTGCCTCATGAGGTTTCATTAGATCTCACGATAATCAAAAAACTCCATAAAATCCATGCAATTGCATGGATTTTTATTTTCACAAGACCTCAACTAATCTCAATACAGCTCAGTCAAAAATGAGTACAGGAGTGAGTATAAAATACTTTTATCTTCTCTCAGGGTGAGTACAATAACGGTATAATAATTATACAGGGACAACGTTATGCTCACAGACACCCAGTGCCGTACTGCAAAGCCCAAAGAAAAGCTTTATCGCCTCAATGACACTAACGGCCTCTATCTGGAAGTTAAGCCCAACGGCAAGAAAGCCTGGCGTTATCGTTTCAAAATCAATGGAAAATCCAGCATGTTTGCTCTGGGTGAGTATCCGCTCGTTAAACTGGTTGAAGCGCGTGAGAAATGTAAGCAGGCTCGCAAACTCGTCAGTGAAGGCATCAATCCCGCTCAGGCACGCCAGCTCGATAAGATCCGTAAAACCAATGAAGCCGCCAATACTTTTGAGGTCATCGCAAGAGAGTGGTTACAGATGAAGGATTGGGCTGAAATTACTAAAACACGCCGCCTTGATATGCTGGAGCGCGTTGTCTTCCCCGCTATCGGAAAGCTTCCTGTCAAAGAAATAACGCCACACCACATTTTGAGTATTCTGCAAAACACAGCTAAGCGTGGAGCACCTACCGTTGCTGCTGAAGCCAGACGCACCATTTCTGCCATCTTTGAGCTTGCCGTAGCTACACTACGCGCAGATAGCGATCCCGTTTGGCCTGTACGTAAGGCGTTACCCGCTAATAAAACTCAGCACAAGCCAGCCCTGACACCAGAGCAAATCGGTAAGTTATTAAGCAGCTTTGACAACACTCGATGCACTTATCAGGTAAATTATTGCATGTGGCTAATGTGGTGGACGCTGGCTCGCCCTGCAGAAGTGGCGGAAGCCGAGTGGGCTGAATTTGCTCTGGAAAAAGCACTATGGATTATTCCAGCAGAAAGAATGAAAGCTCGCCGCGACCACACCATTCCCCTACCCCATCAGGCCGTAGAAATGCTCACCGCACTCAAAGGAATAACAGGAAATCGCAAGCACCTGTTCCCCGGTCGCGACAATCGTCATGGCCCGATGACAACGCATTCCTTGAGACAGGCGCTTAAAACTCTGGGCTGGAGTGGCACCTATAGCCCTCATGCCACCCGAACTACCGGCAGTACACGTTTAAATGAAATGGGCTACCGCGCTGACGCTATCGAAGCACAACTGGCACATGCGGATAAAAACAACGTTCGTAGGACTTATAACCACGCTACCTACCTTGATGAGCGACGAGTGATGATGCAGGATTGGGCGGATAAGTTGGATGGGTGGGTATGCAGTACTATTCAAATTTAAAGTAAAAAAGTATGCTAAATTGGATATACAGAGGCAAACCTCAATCCATACAATCAGTTAAGTCTAATCATTTTCCCTAAAGGAGTACCGTATGATAAATGGAGCAGAAAAAAAAGGAGTTGTAATAGGTAAACGCCATGTTCTGAAACGGTTAAGAGAAGAGGAGCTAATTAGTTATGGTTGTAAGGAAATTGATGATGCAATACTGCAATTAAAAACCAAGCTTAATTTAACTAATAGCCAAATAATAGATTTTGTTAATACAATTTTTAGTGCAGGAGTTAAATCTGGATTTACCAGAGCACTAGATAGAATTGAAGATGGGAGGATTTCTGTTAGGAAAATAAAAAATGAGGAGCATTGGCAATTATTTTGTGAGTCACATTCCTACACTATTTCTAATGAAATTAAAATTCAGAGTAAAAGCTATAAAGTTCAAACAAAGATAAAAATGAAAGATATTGGATTTGAGTGAGTTTGCACACTAACACAACTCGTTATTACATTGCAATTATAACAAAGCCCAAGCCATGCAATAGCATATTCAAAAAACAGTTGAATATTAGGGCGTCAATACATTACATAAGGAGGGCATTATGGCACCAAGAGATGATTTCTCAACAAAAACTAAACAAATTTTATCTGACCGAGTCGGGGGAAGATGCTCATATCCGGGATGTGGGCAAGTTACAACTGGCCCGAATCTTCATGATCCTGCCAAAAAAGTCAATACAGGTGTGGCAGCACATATTACAGCTGCCGCAAAGGGTGGCCCTAGATTTGACGAAAGTCTAACCTCCGAGCAGAGAAGTTCTATAGAAAATGGAATATGGATGTGTGAGTACCATGGGCGCTTGATAGATGCAGACTTTTCAACCTACACTGTAGAGCAGTTGAAGAGTTGGAAAAGTTTAGCAGAAGCTAATCAATCTGAACTGCAAAAACTTTCACAACAAAATGGAATGCAGACTTATTCAGAGCGAGATCTGAGACTCCTTGAAACCATTACTGATATTTTCAATTACAATGCATTACAAGCGCTTATTAATGAACCATTCAGGGCTAAGGTCTCTCGTTCGGTGCTTCATCCACTTGATAGGTTAGATAGCATGAACGGCAACCCTGCATATTCCTTCAACAACTATGTTCTTGAGCAGCTCAGACTCGATCTCGTAAGGAAAGTGCAAAACTTCTGGCGTTACTTTTCTCAGCAATCAGCTGGCGGACTCGAATATTACGACTATATTGATATTCCTCAAATTAGAGTCAGAAGTCCTGATCAAGTTGACCACTTTTATAAAATCATAGAAAACACAAGATTGCTTGCTTTAGAAATTAATAATGCAGCCATGGCATTATTAGAAATTCGCTCTCGTTTGTAAGGATGCCATTTCAATAAACTAGGATCTCCCTTATTATCGGGTGTTTTAAGGGAGATACCCCCAATTAAATTATGAAAGCGTTCATATTTAATTTTTTACCCTAAGTTCTTCAACACAATAACCAAATACGGATGCCGCCAATCCTTCTCCACATCAAGCTTCCACCTACAGATGAACCCATCATGTTCCAACGCACAAATCCCCTTATGCTCAGCAACAAAGTCATATACAGCCTGACTTTCCAGCCCTTGTAGCATATGAGCCAGCAGCTTACAGTGCATTTTATGAGGCTGCCACTCTTTCCCTTTACCTGATTTTTTATACGTACAGTTCAAAGTCTGTCCTACAGCATTCTTAACGCACAAGCCATATCGGTTACACTTTCCTGTAGCTAAGTAATGTTCTACAAGCTGTTTTAGATCTTCTTTTAGCGGCTTCATTAGCTTTTTCCAGCGTTTTAGTACCCTTTCAGCTTCTACCGATCCCAAATGTTTATTCAGATACTTTCTGGTTGAGCTTTTCAGTGACAGACTGACTGTCCCAACGCTGAAAATAGCCGAAAAACGGAAGTTTTTTACCTTATCTTCGCTGACTCCCAGTTTTTTACTGATATAAGAGGTTTCAAGGCGCTTCAAGTTTTTAGGGAGAACACCAATACGAAGAAATTCATGGCGCAAAATTTCCAACTGGCATCCCTTAATATCGTAGTTGTAACCTTCAGTCAGACAACTCCATTTCATCCCTTTCGGCAAGTACTGAAATCCAGTACCCAGCTCAAACGAACGTCCTCCTGTTTTTGCAGCTTTATAAGATTGACGATAAGCCACCACCAGCGGCTTATGACTGATGATTTCCACCCCGACATCGCAAAGATGAGATATAATGTTATGGTAATACCCCATATTCACTGACGTAGGATGCTGGTTACAATAATCTCGCAGCGCATCCAGATTGATACAGAGGGGTTCAAGCTGGCTGTAGACCAGCTTTACTCGCTCACGAAACGCCTTGTCAGGAATATCGCGTACAGAAGTCTTGTGCTTCACTTTCATCGTTCCGGAAGCGGCTTGAACCATTAAATCTTCTAACGTCTGGGGAGCTTGGCGCTTATCGTAGATATCCGTCAAATAGGTATAGCGATCTTCCCGTTGCAGATAGTCCTTGCGCTTACCGGGAAACAACAGCTTCAGAAAGCGCTTTGATAACGCAAACTCACGGCACTTATGATTTTCGACATCCTTTGGAATGATCTTTATTAAACCAACCTGTTTTAGCCTTTCCAGTGCCCGCTTAAAAGGAAGCTCCCTGCTTTGCTTAAAGACCCCAGCAGCATGTTTATGACCCAGTTGATAAGGAAAGGGGACTGAATAAGTCCAATCTTTGTCGCCTTTAAAACGAGCCCGTTTTTTAGTATTCCGGCTGGCCGTTGCACTGCAAATTAGGTGCTGTAAGAAAATTGCGATAGAAGTATAGTAGGTTGGCTTGCTTCGCCCATCGATACATTTATCGATAGGAATACTAAATACAGTCTCTTTATAGAAATTAGATGTTCCCCCTGTTACCAAAATATTATTTTTAGTACAGTACGCTTTCATTTTAAATTCTCCATTGCGTGAATTAGCAATGCCTATTTACAAGACATTTCTATGACACAATGAATTACGTAAGCGCATATAACACATCATTAAAAAACGCCGCTACCTTAGCAACGGTTTTTCATTGGCTATTTTGAAATAACAATAATTCTCTACGCACGGTTTCAAGCTGGCTAGTAATAAAGCTGATACCGCTACAACCGCTCTCTGTTAATTTAACTATATTAAGATTCCCCATACTATAGCCATATAACACACATAGTTATCTCAGAGAGGGTACCTCATATACATAGTCATATAATATGACATATCATTATATATTTTTTTAGCGTGTGTTTTTTTTCAATGATATGGGCGTCCCTGCCCGTATGCTCTATTTATGATTTACTCAGCCATTTTATGCGATTTTCATACTTCCAGTATTGCGGTTTCCCCAATATTCCTAGCCGCTCAATCACCTCAGGTAGCTTGTCCCATAGCGCTTCTGCATCAAACAATTCAACCTCATACTTTACCAAAAGGCGGTTAAAGCGCTTTTTAGCCTGTTTTTTAGCTGTGCTGACAGATTCCCCATTAACAACAGACGATGGCACATGTTTACGCCATGCTTGAGGGATACTCATTCCTTTATCTAACAGGCTTGCCAGCGCTGGATCTAGCCGCTTATCTTCACGCAGTTGCTTACTGTAGAAAGCCAGCCGAGATGGTAAATTCATCATTTCATTCACCTGTTTCAGAGGTAACTCACCTTTCTCAGGCGACAAACGCAGCTCAAGGCGAAGGAACTCACGATATTGCTTATATTCCAGCTCAACAAGGGTTGCCTGATAGCGTTCCTCATCACTCAAATCGCTTACATCGACTTTTTCATAGCCTGCAACATACAATGTTGATTTAGAGCTTCCTATACGCATTCCTTCCATGCCATTGTCAGAATCGTAGACTTCCCCTGTACCCGCCCTTGCTAAGCTGATATAGAAGTCGCACAGCCGCATACCGACGATATCCAACGCATAATCAACTCGTGTTATCCATGCTTTTTTCAGTACACGGTATAAATATTTGCCTAGCCGTCCTTTTTTACCCAACCAGCGCAACAGTTGCGTCAGTTCATCCGCGGAATAATGCTGCGGGCTAAGTTCCATGCGTATAGCACCGCGCTGGGTAATACCCTGCTTACCACCATGCTGCTTTGAGGTGGGCTTGAAGAAGATCATCAACGCGGGAGAGTGTCCTTTTGGCTTATCCCTGATGCGAATCTTAACTACACTCTGATACAAGTTTCCGCATTCATCTTTCGCAGCTTCATGGTACTCGACGCTATAAGGCGAACGGGAGCGGCTCTTTAACGCAAACAAACGAGCAAACAGCGCCTTATTGCCATCAGCACCCAACTCCGACACGAGAGCCAACTTATCCACCCGAGCGTACATCGGCTGCCCAAGTGATGTCGATCCCATAGAAACAGAATGGCGTAAAGTATCTACCCGCTGTTTGCTTACTTTCTTTTTACTCATATTTACTCCTTACGGGCAGGCATAACGCCTACCCGCAGGCAATAGCAATCCACGCCCTCTATAAAGAAATAGAGAGATAGTTACTATTGCTATTAATGAATTAAGTTATAGGTATCTTTATAGGGGTTATAACTTGCTACTAGATACGTTTTGCTTGCAGCTTTATTCAACTGACGATACTTTCACAAGCTTTTCGATATGGGTTTCAACGTCTTCTAAACGCCATGCGACCCGCCGAGCACCGATGCGGAGCGGTTTTGGAAAGATTCCTGCTTTTACCTGACGATCAAGCGTCGCACGTGATACCGGATACAGTTTTAAGACATCGATTTTGGAAATCAATTGTACGTTTTTCATATTATTGCCCTACAAAATAGCGTGCTCCCTTTGGCACGTAGGGGCGTTTAAAACAATTGATTTTTGGTGATTTTCCTCATCCTATGACGGTCATAAATAAAAATTTTATAGTTATGAATGTCATTGAATACCTTACGCTGTGATGACGGTCATAGATAACTGACTATGACCGTCATAAACTTAATATCTTGAATCATATGATGACCGTCATAGGTTCATTAATCATAAAATGACTGCCATAGGAATAAACATGAAGAAAGATAAAGATGGCTCCGAAAAACTCATCGTTAAAAAAAATAGCCGTGACTTCCTTGTAGAAGAATTTGGGCCAGTCGCAAACTTAAATTTGCATCACGATAGCAGGCAGAGGTTGGTTGAAATAGCTCAGTGGCTCGACAATCGGCATTATGAAGAACTAAAACAAACTAAAGGACATGTATTCCACAAAACAATTAGCAACCTGATAAATATGGTTTATATCGATAATATTTATGAACCCAAAACTAAAGCGGCTAAAACGCTTAAAAAACTTTATGAGAGATATTTTGAGCTTAATAGAGATCCCAGCATCACTTTAATAAAATTAAAAAAAACCTTATCGGAAGAATATGCAAAACCTGAGGATATTAAAAAAGGAAAAACCACTGTTAATGGAAAAGGCTGGTCGAATGATGATCTTGAGCTACTTCAAAATTACCGTTGGATCGTTCAAACTATGGAAAAACTAGATGGTATTTCACGAGAAGATGTTAAAAACGCAAGCGAGAAGAAGTAATTCGCTTAATATTATCGCTACGCCTGTCATACAACACCGTCGTGCTGATGTCACTATGTCCAGCCAGTTGGCGTACAATGTTGATATCAGCGCCCTGTTCTAACAAGCGGGTAATGAAGGTTCTGCGCAAATCATGGGGCGTAAATGGTTGTAAGCCAGCCACATCCCCCAATTGTTGCAAGATACTGGTGATCCCCGCTTCCGTCAGTGCTTTTTGTCCCGCTTGACCATAGCGATGTATATGGGTAAACAAAGCATCACTGCCAGCATTCGCTTTTATCCAGCAACACAAGGCACGGGCTACTACAGGGGCAACGGTAATTTCTCGATATTTTCGCCCTTTTCCCCGGCGTATGGTGAGTGTTTGAGTAGCAATACGGTAGTCATCGATACGTAGCGCAACCAGCTCTCCTACACGCAATCCAGCCCCGCACAGCGTTAGAACAATCGCTTTATCACGTTGCTGGCGTATTTTTTGCGGATGCTGCTTGGCTGCCTGAATAAGCTTTTTTATCTCATCCTTGCTTAATGCCCGACCTTTGCGGTAACTGTCGCCTTTGACACGCTTAACGGTTCTAATACGCGCTAGATTGTCAGCATCTAGTAACTGTAAGTTAAATGCCGTCTGCGCAATGCCTTTCAGGGCTGCCAGCGTCATGTTTATCGTAGATGTTGCATATCCTTTATCCAGCAATGTAGCTCGAGTTTTGGCCACATGCACATAGCGTAGTTGCATCCAATCGAAGTCATCAGCACGACTATCAGGTTTCAGTATTTCTGCACAGCTGTTTAGCAGAGAGTACATACTACGTCGGCCACTGGGTGCCAAACCACCCAGATAAATTGCCAGCACTGTCTTTGACGTTGGTTTCCCGGAACAAAATGACGTCAGCGCATTCTTATTACCATGATTTTTAGTCATTATATTTGTCCATTAATGCATATTAACAAAAGCCAGCATTACAGCTGGCCGCGCTCTGCCATCGATACAGTGCAATCCCCTGCAACGATGAAGTGATCCAATACTCTGACGTCAATGAGTTCTAAAGCTTGTTGTAGTCTTTGAGTAATGTGGCGATCTTGAGCGCTAACCTCTGTGCTGCCGCTCGGATGGTTATGAACAAGGATGATTGCAGCCGCATTATGCTGTAACGCTAGTTTCACTACTTCTCTTGGATAGATTGGGGTTTCATTTACGGAACCCTGAAATAACTCACACCAGACCTGTACGCGATTTTGGTTATCCAGTAAAACAACACCAAACACCTCATTTTCCCGTAAGGCCAACGTGAAAAGCAGAAAGTCACGTACATCATC
Organism: Klebsiella sp. K5-204; assembly: GCF_030128585.1. Lineage (NCBI taxonomy): Bacteria > Pseudomonadati > Pseudomonadota > Gammaproteobacteria > Enterobacterales > Enterobacteriaceae > Klebsiella > Klebsiella sp. K5-204. The sequence continues at coordinate 345,488 of NZ_JAKUZS010000002.1, read as the reverse complement.
AGGTGACGTTAGCTGCTTCCCCTTACGTACTGATGCTCGAAGTAGCTTTCTTGCCTGCTCTATCAATAGATGTTCAGTTGAGGTCATGGCTGTTCCCCCTGCTCAATAAAGTAGATGGCATCTTTGAATAACTGATATTTCCCCTGTTGATGACGTAGTGACCAACGATGCCGGTGAATATGCTTACGTGAACCACTGTCAAAAAAACACAACCAATCATCATCAATATGCGTGACAACAGACCAGTGATACTGATCGCCCAGCAATATGACACCGTGGTTATACTCAAGCCATTCCTGGCACTGCGCTAAAATGGCTTTCGTTGATACATTAGGCTGGGTAAGAAACGGACGGTAAACGGTGATGGGATAACGTTTGTAGCGGCTGGTTTGAAGGAAGTGCAGCAGACAATCTATTTGGGGAGATTCCATGCCGTTAGTAAGGTAATCGGCAATGCTACTGTGTTGGCTGAGATGATGAACGAGCGCTCTGAACAGCGGCTTTCGTCGAACTTGTTGACCATAGAACCAATAAAGCGTATTGATGACACTGTAAAGCCCACAGAGGCTGTCCAGTTCACCCTGTTTTGCAGGGGTTAAAAGTGATGCTTGAAGTTTTTCCATTTTTGAGCCACATATCTGTTGCTCATGACGTCATGAATAAGGTTTTACGCGTATTACTTAAATTTATTGTTTTAACTATCGTCCTATCTCAACATTCCCATTGGACAGAAACGGTATAAATTTTCATTTTCCAGTATTGAATAAAGTTACGTTGCCACAGTTCAAATAACGCTCCTCCTTCTTCGAGATCTAAATCCCCCATCAGATAATGCCAAACATATTCCTGACTCCAACTGATATCCATTTCTTTTTCCAGTTCAGGCCATACTGCACCCATAAAACTGAAATCGGTGAGATAATCAAATTGCCAGCCATCATTACATCGTATTAGACGGATCTCCACCGGATGAAATCCCCCCTTCTCTGCTGTGTATTGAGGGTCTCGAAAATTAAGTATTACTACATGATGACTTATTTCATTTTTGGATGATAAAGAAATAATACTTTTCAAAATAGTAATAAATGCCTGGCTTATGGGTAAACTTAACCCTGACTGCTTAAAAGCCATTTTATTTTCCATAATGTATTTCCATTAATTAACACGAAACGACAATTAATCACTTATTAAAAACAATACAAACCTTCGTTTTAATAATTTATTTTTCAGATTTTAGACAACAATAAACCTCCCAATAAAAGGATAATAAAATATTTGTTTATTTGTGAGTAAATAACATGTGGCAAAGCATTTTAAAAAATGTATTTTGCCAACATTGATAATTATACCATCTATATAATAAAAGTCAAAAATAAATCACTTAAAAATCAGATGGTTACAATCATTATGACATTCTTCAGGGCTTAGAAGATAAATCCTCTGCCACTAACACCAGCGCCTGTTGTAAAATTTTTTCACGTGATGCAGGCGTCATCGATTTAAACAGCTGTATCCAAAGATTCAGTTGTTCATCAGAGGAAACCTGCACAGCCGAGCGCTCACTTTTTAGCGACATACTTGCAGCGCTGATATGGTATTCAAACCCTTTTCCCTGAGTTCTCTTTCGCTTAATCCCCGGATGTATAGCAGCCAGCTTTTCCAGTCGCAAACGAGCGCCTTTGGCAGTACCGGGCATCCCTTTCATTCCCACAAAACCAGCTACTGATAACCATTCGCCACTTTCATTGGAAGCATTATTGTCTGATATATGTAATTTTTTATCTTGACGCGTCATAAAAATATCACCAGATATCAAAGCATTAAAACAAAAGAGCACAAAAACAATAAAAAGATACTTGAAAAGTTCCTTTTGTTCGCTTTTAATATCACTGTAATGAATCAGTGGAGTTAATACCGTGAATAACTCACTAGCATCGCAAAAAAAGCGAACTAAGGGAAGTCAACAGGACTGGCATAGAGCAGATATTGTGGCAGCTTTGCATAAACGTGGGCTCACATTATCACAGCTTTCACGTGATCAGGGACTGGCTGCAAGAACATTAAACAATGCCTTTGAACGTCACTATCCAAGGGCAGAAAGCCTAATAGCACAGGCTTTGGGTGTAACACCTGAAGAGATCTGGCCAAGTCGTTATCATGGGAAAAAAGCCAAAAGGATACTTGAATGAGTACTTCTGTCAGGGATGTTGTTTCAAGCTTCGATTACCTGTTTTCTTCACTTTATAGACATGAATTTGTTAAAACGCTACGCCTGAATGAGTGTAACGAAAGGGAACTTTTACCACTGGTAAGGTGCTACCTTTTAGGCTGGTTTGGCGACAACCTTACACCAGAAGTTCAGGCAAAGCTCCCTGGCACACTCACGGGCAATGGCTACATTGATTTTGTCATTGATGATGTCGCAGTGGAATTCGCCGTCAGACGTCCCGATGCCCCTAAAGCAACACTCTCCGCATATGTGAACGCGACTGAAATGAAAAAGTTGATGAAGTACGACGGTAAAGCCTTGCTAGTACTCTTCGACTTCTCAACCACACCATTTACAGAACAGCAGATTGAAGCTTTCAGAGACTGGCCTTCATTGGGACAAGGGAACCATAAAAAATCCGCTTTCAACGTTGCTTACTTCTATGTAGAAAAACGGCGACCGCTGATATCTAGGAAAATTATTAAGAATATTCGCATTAATTAAACATTTTATTAAAAAAGAATCTCATTTAATTATTTAATAGGGTTTGTAACCATGAAACTATTACCTGCCTTCTCATTTTTGACACTGTTTACATTAGTAGGTTGTGATACCAGCACACCAAAGTGCAATAGTAATGATGCTCATGAATTGATCGTTAATATTGCTCATGAGAACTACGGTCGAAAAAATTTATATAATGCTTTGGTAAGACTCGGACTCCCTATCGGTACTAAATTTAGTGAAGTTCAATTTTCAGTAATAAATACCAGAACAACCCACCATGAGCCACAACTAGACATATATCAATGCGCAGCTGATTTAGAACTTACGCATAATGCAGCCAGAGAGACAAGAAGTATCCCCATTACATATCAGATACAGAAAACAGATAATGGTGATAACCAATTTTATATTAACGTGTATGGGTTGTAATGTAATGTTTTTCAAATATTCTAAATCAAGAAAAAATAAGTCACAAAAGCAATTATGAATAAAGTTAATCGAGTGATGAAAAAGCATGAACAACAAGAACTACTGATAACCTCTGTCAGGGAATGGGTAATTCAAAAACAGCTGACGAAAGTTACCTTGTCGGACGTATCCATTTCAAAAATACAGCGGCAGTTTCGTATTGGCTATAACCGAGCTTCTGGGATCCTCGAAATGCTGGAAGTTGAAATTAACACAAAAATTGTCAATATTGATGATCTATTATAAATAGTCACTCTACAAAGATACTAGTTATTACTCCATGTACTTTTTGAAATTTATGATTCCTTAGATCTAGCCCAAAATTCTGTTTTATTAAGAAACAGAATTCCAGCATTATATTGGCAAACCTGAACAGAAGTTGTACCGATGAAAAATTACGATTTACTAAAAAGCTGATTGTCTTTGCACTGAGCCAGCCATTGCAGCCACTATTCGTAATTTAATTCGCCCCTTCACTCCGCAAATGGAACTGAAATGCTGATCTTCTGGTATCTTGCATATTGATGACATAGAAGTTTCGAGGAAAATCATCTGCTGGCGTCTCGTGGAAAGTATTTAATCCGTACAGTAAGATTTTTTTCCCTGTTACTTCCATTGGCTCGTGAATGGCACTGTGGGGGATACGAAATACCTTAATAACTGAGCTATCAGGTAGCAAGATTTTCAATGTAAGAAGATGATTGTCATATTCCACTTTAAGTAACTGCCCACAAATATCGATACCTCCATATTGATCAGCTAAACGCAATGGCTGCATCTGACTATGTAGCTTTTCAGTCCAACTCGGGCATGAACATCGACAAGAGCAACTGATGCAATGGATACCAGAACAAGCCAGCTCGTATACTGAGAGGGGAGTATTATATGGTAAAATCTGATGAATACCTTTTATAATCACGGTGACCCGTTCGCTCAGTTTTTTATCCAACGCCCCTGTCCAGCTACCATTGATGCCGGTCAGCATTAAACCAATATCCATATCAGGTGCCCGTTCCTTTACCATCATTCCATAAGCTGCAATCTGTAACAAACTAGCTTCTTTCGGCTGGTTTTGTTCGTCGGTTATCTTTCCGGTTTTAAAATCAACCACATTTAACCGACCATCTCGTTCTTGATAAATGAGGTCAGCCCGTCCATGCATATCAAGGTCGTTGCTAGTTAGCATAACCTCCCGACCAACAGGCAATGTCTTTTCGTGTCTAGACATTCCCCTCACAAGGATTGGTGATACAAGCGATCTGACATAGCGGATCTGCGTAATAAGCGTTTGGCGTGACACCAGCCCGCCAACACCATGATTATCATATATCCAGTTTGCAACCGTCCCGGCACGCTGGCTGACTGTCAGCGCCGTTATAAAATCATTTTCTAGTTGTCTGACAGTATAACTCCCAGAAGTAACTTCTCGGTGCTTCACTGACTCGGCAAGTTGATGTACTACCTGCCCAAGAATTACTCCCGGATGCAGCGGCAAACGTGCGTAAGAATGCGCTTCGCTTTCCAGCAGGTATTTCGCCGGGCAAACGACGAAGCTCCCCAACAGAGAAGGAAGCACCGGACGAGTACGCGATAGCGTCATTTCATTCATTGCATTATCACTCCTGAGATAAGAATGCCTGAGTCCGTAATTTCGCCATTTCAGTCCCCATGCGGCGGGACAATGCAAAAGTATTCGTCGCGTCTACGTCCACCTCATATGAAAATGCCTCAAGTTCGGGGTTTGCAGCAAATGCAGCATCGGGATCCCAGAATGGATGCAGTACGGCGGCCCAGCGCCCGTCCCCGGTGAGAATCACGGGTATATTCCCCATCACTTTTACGTCACTGTCGCTGTATAGCGAAGCGGCCTCTTTGGCTAATCGTAGGGCATTTTCCGACCAGTCAGACACGCCCGGAGATGTAAAATCACCGTTCAGCCCGGCGTTATAGGTTTGATCCAGAAGAAGTTGAATAACATCCAGTCCCAAACGCCAGTCCAGCAATCCGTGATACGGCTGGTTTCCGTATCGGTGCAGGCAGTGATAACACCCCTGAAAGCATCGTTCACGATGATCGGGTTGCAGGAACTCAGCCAGCGGGTAGGCCATTTTGTTATTTAAAATATTCTTCATGACCTCAAGGATAATGAGAGAACCGGATGCGCCCTTCTGCTGTAGCCGTTCACATAATCCTGAACCATTAACCAGACGATCGGCCATTTGCAGAACCGGTACCGACTTACCGTTTTTCAGCGTTTGAACGCGGGGTTCCAGAATTTCGATTTCTTCAGGATCAATATCCAGTAGCTCTTTTGATGCATAGTTAACAATGATAAAAGACGCCGAGAGCGCAGCAGCTCTGAATGCCGGAGTTAGCGTGGAATACTGTAGCCGGAGACCCGGTGGGGTTTGGGCAACCATCAGCGCAAGTAGATCAGTCACTTTAGGCGCGGCAAGATAAAATTTGTTTCGGGTTTCTCCCCGATCGGTAAAGCGGTTTTTAACTAACAGGTCGGCCTCAATAATTTGACTATCCATCCAAACTCGGTTCGCCCAAAGCGGCTGGTAAGTCCCCTTTTTTCTGAAAGGAACCGATAAGCTCCCCTGTGTTGCGCTGAAACCACGCCATGTTTTATCGGTGTAAATTCCTCGATTCAGGCGGTGCAAGCATGTCTGTGGCTGAAGCTGTATCGCGACATTCACGTCAGGCTCTGGCATTGCAGAAAAAGTGTAGGCTTCTGCAATTGATACACGACTGGCCGTGGTCAGGATTTGATCAAAATCCTCTTTGGCCGATTTTGGTTCCAGCGTGGTGATAAATCCATAAGGAACATAGCATTGATAGCGTTCCGCCTTATCCATAACGGCACCGCAGATAGTACATTCGGTGACCAGAGCGTTTGCAGGAGCCCAGATGTTGCACACCGGACAGGCGGTCATTGTTCTGAGTTCACCCGGTTCGGGGGCATTTGAATAAAATGATCGTGGATTTTTTCTGCTCTGTTTAAGCATTCCACTATAACCTGCCGTAAAGTAGCGTCGTTTGTCTTGAATCAGAATTTTTCCGGGGGCAAATTCCTGTATCGCAATATCCAGATCGCGATCCATGCTGGCAAATTCGATTTCTTTTTCGCCTGTGCTGACGGGCCTTGTCAGCAAAAGGCGAGAGCGGGTCGGCATGCCATACATTGGGAATTTACCGTGTTCCGCCAGCGCTTCTGCCAGCCCTTTCGCCTCCATTGCACTGTCGTTTAGTACGGCGTTAATATCCTGAATCAGTTGTTCCGGCGTCAAAGGCTGAATAACTCTCTGGAACAAATGATGGTCTTGCTGCGTGCAAGTCTGGGCAAATTCATCGCGCGCCAGGATGGTTGCTTCGATGGCCTGCCGGATTTTTGGCAGCCAGTCCGTTTGGTTTTCTTTCAGCCAGTGCACCGGAAAAAACTCACCGTGGTTATCAGGGACGTGCGCGTAGTCGTCAACCGGCCATGGGTGATCGGCTTTTTCCATTTGCTGCCTTAACCATTTGAATGCCGACACCAGCCAAATTTTTCGTACCAGTCTCTGGCAGATCATTTCCAGCTTTGTGGTCAAAAACGGTGGCGGGGGGAGATCGCCAGTAATTTTTTCCGGATGGCGGAAGTAAAACAGATCGTGACTCTTGCTGCGACACGCGGTTAATACGAATGAAAACGCCTGTCCACGTCGTCCGGCGCGTCCGACACGCTGTTGATAATTAAAGCGCTGTGGCGGCATGTTGGCCTGAAAGACCGCTCGTAAATCACCAATATCCACTCCCACTTCCATAGTTGTGGTTACGGAAAGCACATCTACCACGCGAGCTGCCCGGTCAAGATCTCGATCGGGCGCAAAATCTTTCATTCCTTCCGGCAAAATATCATCATCGTCGGCAATCAGAATGCCTTTAAACCGGCGTAGCCTTGCCGCCGGGTTTTCGGTCATTCCAGTCAGCTCCTCTGAGCGCATCCGGTGAATACCAGAAGAATGAGAGAGGCGTTTGCCTAGATAGTGTTGCATCTGGAGCGTTTTTGCATCACTGCACGGCGTTTCTGGTAAAGGAGAGTAACAGCGAGTACAGATTCCCGCGCCGGTGTGCATGTGTATACGCCCACAACGGGAGCAGCGCCAGACACGATCGGTAGGTTCCGCCAGCCGAAAGTGCATTTTGCCAATATCAATAATGCCGCCCTGATGACCTGCCAGCTCCAGTCTCCAGAGAAAACTATCAATTAAAGATAAAGGCTCGCCTCCCGAACGCTGGCATATCGCCTGCGTAAAGCGGTACAGGCGGTTTCTACGATTGACATCGCGCGCTGAACCCCAGCGTGTTTCCTTTGTTGTGTATTGTGAAGGGGTAACCCGGTACGCGTCCGCCAACACACGAAACATTGCGTCATAAATTGCGAGATGTTCCCGTGAGTCGTTTCCGGTAATGGGAAGGCAGGGGTAACCCCAGCCGGACTCTTCCAGCGCGAAGTAGGTTTTACTGAATACGCTTTCCCCCACCAGCCGTTTCAGATCGCGTGAAATCTCCTGTCGTGCCACCAGCAGGTTGTCTTCATAGGATGGAAGAGCCTTCCAGCACCACGCCCCCTGCGCGTTCTTTTCAAAGAGTTGTTGCCATGCAAAGGTCAGTGTGCCTTCTTCATGTTTTTCAGGATCGGGAACAGGCGCGATGCCAGTACGATCGGAAGGGTGAATACCTGCATCTACCTGCGCCCTTAACAGCAAGCCAAGCGGTTGGCCTGCATCCGGTGATTCAGGTTCGAGGATTTCACGCAGAGGAATGCTGTCAGTTTCAGGTTTTGATAATAACCCTCTGATTTTCTTTCGTTCATCAGCGAGTTGATCCAACTCATCCTCTTCCTCATCTGACCTTACGTTGAGGTTAATCAGTGTTTTGTTCCGGTCCTCTATCTCTGCCTGGCGTATTTTTAGTTGGTTATGGGACGGTTTATCAGCCGCAATGGACCGTAGCGAATGTACAACAATTTCTCGTCTGACGTCGTCATGATGACCCGATTCCAGATCGAGCGCCGCCCTGGCGGCATCCTGACGACTGTCTGAAAACGTTACCAGTTGCTCACGGTTACCCGATCGCTGTAGTTCCGCCATTAGCGAGCTGGTCAGTAGCTGTGTCGTTTTCGAAAAACCGACGCGAAAGCTACGGATTGGGGAGAGCTTACCTTTGCCGTATTTGTAGGATGTACCACATGCCGGACACTGAAAAGGTAGCGCTGTTCCCGGTGATTGGCTGGATGACTGGCCTCTTTCTGGGGTGGCAAATTCACCGGGTTTGACATAATAGAACCAGCCCGCGATATGGTTTTCCGGTAGTGGTTCTCTGAGCGATACAGGGTGTTGAATGGTGGCGGTAAATGGATCGTAACTGGCTTTGCCCCATGTACCGAAAGCATCATCACCATTTAACGTTTCGTTGCCTTTCGGCCAGAAACGTTCAACGACGGGCATAAATAGCGCGTATTCTTCAGCAGATCGGCGTTCTATCATGACTGATTTTGCGTGTTCCGGTAGCTGTTCCGTATCCGGGTCGTTGGGTAAAAGTTCAATTCGACTTTCTGAACCAGAAAAGACTGAAGGTTTACCGCCCAAAAAGAGATTGCCGCAACATTCACAATAGAGTAACTCGACACGCCGCGATGTTTTATCTTTGCCATAACGTAAGCCGGACTCTACGGTAAGATCGCCAAAATAACGGTGATTGATTTCTTGCGCAGATACAACGCTGGAGGCAGGCAATGGCGCGGCATATAACCCTTCCAGTGCGCGCAAAAAAGCATGAGCGCGGAAACGCGGTGCACCGATATCATCAGGAAAATCATGTGAAAACCATTGCGGCCAGTCTCCCTCAGTCGAGCGCAACCAGATTAATGCCCGGAGCCCTTTTTCACTATGGGGTTGGGCGTTAAACAGGCGTGAACTGAGCATTTTAATTGACGTGGCTCTCGGAGAATGATCGTCCGTATAGCAGCCACTTTCAAGCAGGTTGGCAGCCTGTAAGACGACACGTTGTGCCAGTTGCTCTGTAGAGGCTTCACTGGTTGTCATTCCCATGCTGTGGGCGACATTTTGCCAGTGTTGTAATGATGTAAGTGGTGCTTGCTGTAACTGAAATACTGCGTGATAAAACGCCTCCAGGTTCCCCTGGAAAAGAGACATATTGCCCGGGGGAAGGGTGTCGCCTTTGATAATACATTCCCTCCAGTCGCTAGACGTGGCACCTGAAGGTAGTCCCCTCTGACCAAACATTCCCCATAAATATTCGACGCTTTGTTCGCCTTCAGGACCTTCAACGGGTAAAGAGGCGCTGGAGGCCAGAATACGCAATTTGTGTCGGTGTTTTTCCTGATCCAGCCCCAGCCGACTGATCAAATGCTTAAGCAAGTAGCTGACTTCAGTACCGGCGGTTCCTCGCTGTAGATGAAGTTCGTCAAGGATAAGATAAAAATAGGCATCAGGGTCACGCTCAATCCACTGTCGGGTTTGTTCAAAAATAGGATCGTCCACCTCACGAACCAGCATCGTTGAGAGCATGCTGGTGTTGGTGATCAGAATATCGGGCGGTGTCTTTTGCATTTCCCAGCGGCTGAGAACCTCTCCACCAGCAGTCCTGGGGAAATTAAACGATAATTCTTTATCCTTGCCCTGTTGAGCTTGTCGTACCGCCTCCTGATGGGTCTCTTCCGTTAATTGCATGTACTCACGTAGCTCAGTGATTTTTTTAGCTGCGCGCTTTTTCTCATTTTTTTCTTCACTGAGTCGGGGATGTTTGAGCCAGCCAGTTACTTTTGTTGCGCTGGTATAACGGCCAAAGAAGATCCGGTTGCCGCCGAAATGCGTATCCATGACATTATGAGCTTCACTGGAATCCAGCGCCCGTCGCATACGTACCAGTTGATCTTCTACCAGGGCATTCATCGGGTAGAGAATCAGCGCACGTACCGCTTTCGGACGTGCGGCGGCCTCATGGTCGCGCATAAAGGTGGGCTGTTTATCCGATACCTTATGCCACCACGGTTGCCAGTGCTTCAGAGCCGGACTTTGCGGCCAGCCAGTGGCTTCTTTTGCGATCTGCGCCAGAACCGGCAGCAAAAATGATTCTGTTTTACCGGAGCCGGTTCCAGAGGTGACGATGCCCGGCTTGCCTGGCTGTACCCCTCTTTTCAGCATGTCCAGTTGATGGGTATAAAGATTAAAACGTCCCTTAGTCGAATCTGTTTTATTGCGGGGCAGAAGTCCACCTAAACAGAGGTCGATGAATGCCGCCCTTTGTTGCGCATTAAACCCTGGCAACCATGTCTGACCATGCGCATCATTTCGTAATTCACTGATAGTTAAGCCATAGTGCTGATATCGGGGCATCGGTTCAAGAAATAGATCGGCGCATAATGTCCCTTGCTGTTCCAGTAACGCTCGCCGTGCAGATTGTATGTCTGATGAATCAATACGGAAGGCCGTTTCAAGATACGAAATATAAAAATCTCTAATTGATTCAAATGTTTCCAGTGGGTTATTCATTATTATTCCTTTGCTTATAACTGGAAAAGGTGCTCAACTATGCTTGCCGATTCGCCGGTAGTCATTTCCTGAACATATGGCCCTAATTCTGGGGCAAGAGCGTCAATCTTAGTCGCAATATCTTGTGTTGTACTACGGCCGAGACCGTATGCCAGATGGGCAACGGCTTGCGCTTGTTCATCAGGAAGTAAAGAGCGTAGCGCTGCTTTTAGCGCTTCCCATGGAGCACAAGCCTGGTTCTCTGGCTGGTGGTTGTCCACATACATTGTCTGCCATAGTTCTGGAGTAATACAAGAAGGCGTAATATCAGTATTTTGCTCAAATGGTCGCTCATCCGACCATATCTTCTCTGCCAGAAACAGGGGTAACTGGTGAGCAAGAGGAGCCTGCAATGGAAACGTGCTTTTCCCGGTAGTGAATGTGAGTAAAAAAAGTATCGGGTGCCGGATGGGCAAATGTCGTAGAGCCTGCCTCCGATCCGTCCAACTGCATGCGGCAGGATGGGGAGTTCTGAACAAACACTCGCGGAGTTCAGGGAGTAGAGTTTCTGGCGGAGTGCGGTTAAAACCACGCAATTCAACAATGCTCGCCAGCCCTGCCTCTTGTTGTTGGGTCAAAAAATCGCCCAGCGTCATAGTAAGAGTATCGCCAGATAAGCGGATCAGTGTGGGGGAGTTCATTAAATCACTGAAGCTAAAATGATCGCCATGTACCGACACTTCCCCCCAAACATTACCAGCTAAAAGGTTCGCTAATGAGGCGATAGCCTGTTTTGTCTGTTTTCCCATCAATCCGACTGTGGGTGTAATACTCGCAGTGGCAATCAGGCTGGATAATAAAGATTCACTTAGTCCCGTCGCCAGTGCCTGTTTTTCGATAGCCGATGATAGTTGATATTTGCGAGTCAGAGCGTTCGTCTCTGCTAATGGGAAATTAGAATTTGCTGATTCGGCTACAGGTTCTGATGTTATTCGTTGCTGGGCAGGTTGTTCCTGTGCTGTTTCATTTTTGATTATCGCCCGCAGTAACGCGGTCTGGGCCAGCGTTTCCACTCCCGCTTGAGATGCGGCTTCGAAGGTCTTTTTAATCCGTTGTTCCAGTTCATTTTCTTGCTGGCGTAGCGTTTTATTAATGCGATCAGTTTCTTTTTTCAGCTTTTTCTTCTGATCGGCTATTTCATTTTCAAGTTGTATTTTCTTTTCAGATAATACCGTTATTGATTGTTTAATCTGGTGCAGCTCATTTTCGTAACGAGCCAGTATTTCCTGTTTCTCAATATTAATTTGCGTCTCAACCTCAGGTAAAGCCAGTAGCTGTTGAGTCGTATCATTAAGAAAGGCTCTCGTATCTGCTATCTGTTCCAGATGAGATACTGCGCGAAGATAGGATGCCTCATTATCAGACTCATGTTCAGCAATAAAATGAGTTAAGTTTTGTAGCTGCCCTTTACTGAATTGAGGGAATTTTTTTGCTGAATCAGTTCGTTTAAGCAAGCGTTTGATCCACGTGCTGGCTTCCGCGCAATCATATTTTTCACTTACCTGAGGAAGTTCAGTGATCACCGTGAGGGAATGAGAACCAAGCAGTGTTTGAGAGACCTGGCGGTAACTCTCCAGCGGCATATCAAAGTCGTATTTTTTAGGATCAGGCAAGTCACTCGGCAACCTCAGGAACACGCCATCACTTAGCTGAAAAATGACCGGCGTATCGTTTTGCGGCTGGTAGCTGGTAAGTAACCACTCCCTGACAGCGTCAGGCTCATCGGAGGCATGAGGCAGCGCAACTACAGGATAAACGCGCGACAGGTAGTCCGTAATGACATACTGAGCGGATTTATCGGACGGCTGACATTGGGCTTTCCATATTGCCATTTCACCCCGAGTAAATTTTTTGTTGAAATGGTTCTCAAAACCAATGGCTTCACCATTATGTGGGTAAAAATCTTTTACCAGTGCCTCCGGGAGGTCTCGTGGGTTGCCATCAACTAACAGACTAATCGGCATAACAAAAAAAGCGCCAGACGCGGTTAGCGTTAACACTTTTCCAATGAACATAACTTCATCCATCGTACCGTCGATTTCTTTGGAAACAACGGGAGGAGCCTGTATTACACTGGTACCATCTATCGCTTTAATGTCGTTACTGGCTTCAAACTGATCGATAAGTTCACCTAATTTTCGCGCCAGCGGTAAAGAATGTTCTGATAGCCTTGTCCGCCATTGATTATTGGCTGTACGCGTTCCCTTGAGTGCATCAACCAATCCCCCAACAAACAGTGGAATAGTGCGCTCTGGCATAGGAATTTCTTTACACTGACTAATCAAGGCGCATTGTTCAATGTCTTCATCAGTGACATTAATTGTCAAGGAGTCAGAAACACCATGTTGGGGTAAATCAATTTCTTCACCATTCAGGAATTTCGTTATAATTTCAGGGCAGTCAGAAGAAATATAGAATCCCAGAATAGTGCGCCATAACGGTTTACAGAGTTCAATATCTTCCGCATTACTTTCTGCTTCTAACAGATCCCTAAGAACAGTTTGTGGGTCATTTTGTTCAGAAAACGTTAAATTTTCACGAAACCAATCAGACACAACAAGTTTGGCCTTAGGTGGTAACCTACGGAGAAAATGTAACCTTTTCTCTGGTCCTTTCGGTAAATTATCCGCTTTAGCGCCATTTCTGGTAAGTCTTTGCTTGCACTCTTGCAAGCATCTGATCAATTCATGAGATTCTGTACCGAAGTAGTACATTTGGCCCAGCCGGTCGCTGATAATACTTTTCTTTTTAGCCATCTTAAACGTTCTCCTTACCACCTGTTCTGTAGAATTACTGTAAGGTTCTGCGCAGCTTGCGTGTTGTCAGCGCTCTGTTCCGTCGTGCCAACGCTCGTTGGCAGGAGGGGAAGGTCATTACATTGTTCCAGAGTGGTACTTTGCCACCTGCAAATAAGTAGCTACCATTATCTGTTATCGACAAACACCCATGAGCAACGTGGATCCACCACTGTAAAACGGAAGGCGGTAACGCAATGATTTTCGTTGACCAGCACCAGTCACTATCGCCTTTTTGCACACCAAACGTTACTCCTGAACATATCATCTGGGCCATTAAGGCCCAGGAGAAGCTATCGGTTTGCCAGTATCCGGCGTTCTGCCGAATAAAATAACGGTAACGCTGTTTTTCCTGGCATCGTATCAATAGGTTATTAGCCGTTTGAGTTAGCCGCTGTTCTTCTGACCATTGGTATTTTTCAGCTTGCCATAGCGACACATGGAGATCCGGGGGTAAAGTCGGGATAAACTGCATTTGAGACGACGGTAGCAATACTCCACTCAAAGCATTGACGGGTAAATCGTCGTGATTAACCAAACGTAACCCAAACTGCTCAATGAAAGCATGGACACGCTCTCTGGCTGACAGATGCAATTCAATACACCCCATTGAAAAGCCGTTATCCTCAACTAACCGGCGCCCTATTCGCTCACCGTCATTAAGTGCTTCTTGTAGAAGATTACGTTCACTTCTTGTAAACATTCCCATAATTCGGGCAATAATTCCCTGTTCAGTGACATCAACGGAAATGGTTCTTTCAGCCAATGAGACTAACGAATATGGCGAATAACGTCGTTGTACTACACAAAGCCAGCCAGCGGCAAAGAGCATGCGACGCAATTGCCATTCGGGTATCCTTGTTACCTGTGATACGGGTTCAATGTGTTGTTTTAATTCACCAAAAGGCAATGTGCTACGGCGCTGAAAACGCAAGGCCAGCGCCTCAGCGATCCAGTCAAATGCTGCGGGTATATTATGTAATTCGGTATATTGACATGTTACAGGAAGGCAATTTTCATACTGCCATAACATCTGAGCACCACTCAATGGCGTTATTTCTTCGCGTTTCAGTGGGGGGAGCACTGCCGTATCCCCTAACGCCATTAATACTCCCGCTGGTCCATCAGTCAGCCAATCATGTGGCTCTGTAATTTTACAATAACTGGCGTAAGGCGCATGATCTAACACGTGTACATCAAAATTTACTGGGATATCTGAATGCGCTAACGTAAGTTCATAGCGACAAAATGCCTGACCAGATATTTCCATCAACTCCTCTGGCGGAATGAATAATCCTTCAGCCCCTTGAGATAGCGAGCCATGAGTTAATTCTTCTCCGTCTTTATTGCTAATGACATAGCATCCTCTTAGTACTTCAGGCATATGAATAATCGGTGTACTAGCAGGATTAAACAGTATAGCCTGTCCAAACCGCGCTGCGCCTGACATTCGAGGTCGAGCAGGCTGCCATCCCTGTATTAGAAAACGACGGGCTTCTTCTGGTAACAAACGGGCTATCTTATCCAGCGTTTGCCTGCCAACTTTATCGGAAGAAACTATCGACCATTTGGTAGATTTAATATCCCAACGTTGTGCTCTTTCGCCAGCCTTCTTCAAGGCTGTGAAAATACTGTCTGCATATTTATGATGAAGTATTAAATAGAGTGGAGAATTATCATAATATTCTCCTTCTGAACTAATATGACAAAAATCATCACGAAAAAGCGGCAAACACCCAGACCGCAGTGCGACTCCCACTCGTGATTTATAGAAATAACCCTTCCGTTTTTTTAAAAATAAATCCAGGGAATTTAATGTGGTGCCTATGTCTCGTTCGTAATATATATTATTATAGCTCTCTATTTCATTAGACAAGGAGTAATAACGCTTGATTTCTGAGGCAGTAACAGCAGCGTCATCCATAAGAAGATAAATCTCTGGATTACCTGAATCATTAAACTCCATGTGAATACAATACTTACCATTCTCTTTGAGTTGTTCTCTCTCTGTATGTACAGTGATATCACGAACAGCGCCCCAAAAAGGAGAGTCATAAGCCTGCTGCATGGCAGCCTTTGAAAGTAATGTTCTGAACTCAATAAACTCTTGATTAAAAACTTCGCTAAAATAAGATATATATTGATGTACTAGTTTATTAACTGACTCAAAAGTTGAATGGCTATCTAATTCATTATTGACGAGAATGTCCCGTAAAAAAACCTCATCCTTATAGCAGGGAAAAGCAATTCTCTTAGAATACCCAATCAATCTTTCATGTTTTGATGGTTCTGGGAGGACTAAACGGGTACAGTTTTGTTTTCTACTACTCCATCGTTCTAATCTTTCCCATAAATTGGGTAATTCAGTAAAAACAAATTTTTTATTTTTATCAAAACCAAGCAGTACAGAAAATCGAACCCGAAAATCACCTTCGTCATGCGTCTCATCATCAGCACTGGCAGCAAGTAATGTTAAATATAAAATGGCAAAATAAGTAGGGTATCCTTTTCTTTGCGCTAAAATATCTAACCGCGACTCATCCCTGAGAGCATCCTGGATTTTAGACGCCTTTTTTCCAAACGAAGCCAGAAAACTTCGCTTAGCATCCTCTTTGCTACGTGGGCCTGCAAGTTGCTCAAAAACACGCCCTGTGGCATCAATTCGGCTTAAAGTCGAGCCCGTATGCGAAGACTCAAAAAAGACGATCTTTACTAGTTCAGCATTCCATTCTTCTAAAGTAACCGGGAAAGAATCATCCATACTCACCGCCTAATTACCGTTCGTTGTCATCTTTTTCAAACCGGCACCAGAAAATAAATGCCGAAAAAGTACCTCAGCCAGTAGTGGAGGAACAGCATTACCAATTTGGGTAAATTTTGACTCGACGTCTCCTACAGGCTCAAAATTCTGTGGAAAAGTTTGTATTCGTGCACATTCCCGCCATGATAACCGCCTTGCCTGTTCCAGTTTGGGACGAGAAGTATCAACAATTAGATGCTCATATTCATCAGAAAAGTCCCAGCGCTGCTTCCAGCCATCCTCCAGGTTTGACCATGTTAACTTCATCACCGGGCTGGCAGGATGTAATGTCACATGACGCCAGTTAGCTACGACGGTGTAAGCAGGGCTGTCCCATAGAGCTTTACGGTTTCTGGACATGAAATACCATGAGAAATGCCCTTCAGGATCATGTGGTCGTTCGTAAAACTCACCTTCAGGCCATAGTGGTAAATCCCTAATAGCCTCACCATGTGAAACATAGGGTTTTAAATGAGGATTCTTTTTTGTCGCTTTGCCATGTGTTTCAGAAGGAAATTCAAAGTATTGCCCCAGATCGTTTCTGACGCCAATGATAAACAAACGCTTGCGCGACTGAGGCACGCCGTAAGCCCTTGCGTTTACCATATGATAGCTGACCTGGTACCCGGCAGCTTTATACGCAGTGAGCTGCTGTTCCAAGAAACTACCTGCCCCCAAATGTTTCAAACCCGAAACATTCTCAGCAACAAAATACTTAGGCCGAACAGTTTCTAATACCCGTAGAAAGTGCTTATAAAGGTTTGTTCTGTCGTCATTGTTTGGTTTTCTGTTACCTGCCATTGAAAATGACTGGCAGGGATAGCCACCAACAACAATATCAACATCTGGAAAAGACTGAATTTGAGAAATATCGCTATGCCTGATATCAGTATCAGGGAAATAGTTCCCTAATGTTTTACAGGCATTCTCTACAACATCGTTGGCAAAGATGATGTCTCCACCGGCTGAGGTAATCCCAAAATCCATACCACCACAACCGGAGAATAGTGAAAGTACTCGGATATTATCATTGTCTCTTTCGAAAATACTGTTCATATACCCATGCCAAAATTCTTTTATAACAGAGCAAAAACTCTCAATGGATTATCAATTTATCCATAAAATCATGAGGAAAGATTATACATTAGCACAACAAATCTTACATCAGCATGTTTGATTTTTTCACCCTACCCCGACATTCTGCGCCATTCAAAAACCGGACTCCGGCATGATATTCACTCCCCTAAGCAGAGGTTGTACCGATGAAAAAGTCACGATTTACCGACAAACAGATTATCTTTGCCCTGAAGTTGGACGAGTTGGGTACATCAGTGCCAGAAGTTTGTCGTAAGCTGAGTACCTCCGACTCCACATTTCATACGTGATGCAAGAATATGATGGGATTTCTCCTTAAAATTGGAACAGATACGGCTGGTTGCCGACTGAGCTTCGACAAAACAATGCT
This sequence comes from Klebsiella sp. K5-204, assembly GCF_030128585.1. NCBI lineage: Bacteria > Pseudomonadati > Pseudomonadota > Gammaproteobacteria > Enterobacterales > Enterobacteriaceae > Klebsiella > Klebsiella sp. K5-204. Next base: position 327,646 of record NZ_JAKUZS010000002.1, on the reverse strand, counting down.
GTAGGACATACTGGCAAAAAAGAGCTGGCTCTGGCACGTCTGCACGAATGAGTATGGGATTTACAAACCCGCTACGCTAGCGAAATTCAGGTTTGCTTTGCACTGTGTATCTGTCGCAGATCGCCAGATATAGTTCTGTGGTGGCAAACGACAACACACTTCACCCGTCCATTCGCGTGGCAAACAAAGTCAAAGATGAGTACAAAAGTGAGTATAATTAAAGAAATTAATATATTTTAACAATAAAAACAAAAGATTGAGACATTAATTTTCGTTCAACGTCTAATCCCGCTGGCTGGCGGTTCTGCCGCCATCGAGTAATAAAAAATCCACGCTCCGGCGTGGATTTTTTTTCCTGTGCGCAAGGCAGCGCGCTACTCCACGATATGGGTCTCTTCTGCCGCCTCGTAGCCATCAACGATCTGCACAATCTTTTTTAACTCGTCCTCAATAAAAGCCGGAGTGGCGCTTTCCCCTGAGGCCGGGTGATGAAGCTCCACCGAGATGCCGCTGGCGGCATTGGTCAGCGACAGGCTGATCTCCTGCGGATCCGCCGCAGACGAGGGTCGCCCGATATGCTGCGCGATGGTCGCCGCCGCCACGCGCGTATCAACTTCCGCGAGATGCCCCCACCTCATTTCAACATGCCCCTGCAGCCCTGCCTTTATCACCTGCAGCGTGTAGCCGCTTTTTGCCGTTGCCATCTCTTTTCCTCCGGTTTCGTTGCCCGGGCGTCATATTCTCAGCCCGGTTTTATCAGCAAAGTTCGAACATTTCTGCCTTGCCGTTAATGACTCTTTTCCACATAGGTCTGCATGTTTTCTTTGGTCACTAACTCAAACGGGATCCAGACATGGGACTCGACTTTTTCTCCTTTAATCAGCTTCAACGCCACCGCTAAGGCCGTTTTGCCCTGACCAACGGCATCCTGGAAAACCGTTACCTGGATCTTATCGCTGGCCAACGCTTTCAGCCCATCCGGCGTGGCGTCGATGCCGCCGATCAGCAGCTTCTTCTGGCTCTTCTCCAGCGCCATCGCCGCGCCAATCGCCATCTCGTCGTTGTTCGCCGCCACAATATCAATCGCTTCCCCGTTGCCTGTCCAGTTCTGCATCAGATCCATTCCCTCGCTGCGGGAATAGTTGGCCGGCTGTTTCTGCACCACTTTCATCGCCGGATATTTGGCCACCACCTGCTCTACGTCCCTGGTGCGCTGCAGCGCGCCGGCATCGGTGAGATTGCCGATCATGATGGCGACGTTGCCTTTGTAGTTCGCCAGCTTCGCCAGCGCTTCCATCTGCAATGTGCCGGACTCCCGCTCGTCCGAACCGACAAACACCACGCCAGGGGGTAACGTTTTGTCCCCCGGCGTCCGGTTCACATACACCAGCGGCATCCTGGCCTGCTGCGCCATCTTCGTCAGCTGCGGGGTGCTGGCGGAGTCCACGGGATCAACGATGATCGCGTCCACGCCGGAGGCAATGAAGCTCTGCACCTGATCGGCCTGGCGCCCGGTGTCGCCGCGGGCGTCTTCGAACTGCACCTCGACCTGGCGGGCATGAGCTTCTTTCTCAATGGACTGACGAATAATGGTGAGAAAGTTTTGATCGAAGTAAGCCATCGAGACGCCGATCTTCTCCGCCAATGCCGAAGCGGAACTGGCCAGAAGGCCAACTAACAGGATGATGTTACAGTGCTTCATAGCATGCCCTCAGAGTTTGAAATAAAATTTTCAATATAAAATTAAACGGTATATTTAAATCATTTTCAGACTACGAAGGGCGTAGAGTTCTTGCAATCATGATGTAAAGAAAATGTTGCCATGCGCACACTTTATTTCACCGCCTCACTCACCGAGGGCCCACCGGTTGCGGGTCGCGCTGCGGGCGGTGGCGCCGGCTGTTTTCGCTTCAGCAGGGCATACTCCACGATCAGCTGTTGCAGATGCAGTTCGGCGAGACTGCCGCGGGCGGCTGGCCAGGGTTGACCTGCGGGGAGCGCGGCCAGCTCACGCAGCTGCTCTTCCAGCGGAACGGCGCGGTTAAGCGACTGCATGATGGCAAACACCGCCGTTTTCAGTTCGCTCACCGTCAGGTACTTCCCCTTCTGCTCGTCGAGGGCATTGAGCTGACCGGCGAGCCGTTGCAGCTGACGCATGCCCTCCGCCCAGCCGGTGAGGTTTTCCGCGGGCAATGCCGCAGCGCTTAGCTGCCGCTGCCACTGCTGCGCCAGGGGCTTTGCCTGTTCCGGCCAGCGGCTCAGGGCCAGCTGGATCAGCCGGTCGCCGTAGCTTATCGCCCAGTCCGGCGCCAGGCGGGCGAGATCGTCAAGCTGGCGCTGCGCCTGGCGCAGATCGACCGGCGCGTGGGGAGATGCCCCCGGAAGGTCCGCTAGCGGCCCGGCCTGTTGCGTCATCACAGTCGGCGGCAAATCGGTCTGGCGCAGCGCCAGCCATCCGCCGACGGCGATGCCAGACACCGCCAGCATGGTGACCATTCCGGCGATAAATGGCTTCCAGCGCGCCGCGGCGACCGGAGTCGATGCCATCCCTGGCGCGGGCCGCTTTGCTGGTGAAGACGGAGCCGGCGGCTCAGCCTCTGGTCTACGTTGTCGTTCTGGCGCTGGCTCAGCCTTCGCAGCATCCTCTTCGCTGACCAGAGCGTCGGGAAGCGCCGCCTCAGACATCGCCACCGGCGGCGCGACGGGAGGCGCTGGCGCAGGGTCGAGGTTCTCAAAGCGGGTTGCCGTGCTGCGCAGCAGCGCCCGCAGGTCATTCAGCGGGTTTTCAGGCGCGATCTCAAGGCGCTGGAGCACCGCGTCGAAGGTTTGCAGCGAACACTCAGCCTGGCTAAGCGACGCAAGATCGTCCGGGGTGAGGTTCAGGGTACGGATCACCTGCCGCAGTCGCTTGCTCAGGGTGCGGAAGATTTCGGTGCGGGCCGGGAGCGCCTGCGGCCACAGGTTTTTACCCTGGTGGGCCAGCAGCGTTTCCAGCAGCGATAGCCCCTCGTTGATCCCTGCCAGGCCGTCCAGCCTGGCGCGGGCCAGCGTATACCAGGCGACAGTCTGCAGATCCGCGCCGTGATGCTCCAGCAGCGCACGGGCAAGCTGCTCGGCATACGGCCAGTTAATATCCGGCCGCGCCGGGTGGCTGAGCTTGTTCATTTCCGCACGCAGGGCAATAAAATCAGCCAGCGTGCGTGGGTCGCCACCGGTTTTATAGCGGCGGTCTTTATGTGTTGTCATCATGATGTCTTTCAGCGAGAGATTAGAGGGCGGAGCGGGCGTCAAGGTACTGCTGACGTTTAAGGTGGCGGATCAACACCCTGCCTTCAGGCATAAACTCTGTGCCGTAACGTACCAGACCGATATCCTTCAGCTCAGCATCAATGGCATAGCGCAGTTCGCCGGGCGCATCCTGATCGAGCATCACCACCGCGATCCGCTGCAGGCGCGGTTCGTATTTCAGCAACACCGCCGACAGCGTGCTCATCAGCTGATGCGCCGACGCCGGCATGCCCTGGAGGATAGCGGTCATATCCGGCAGGCCGTAGTCCGGCAAATGCGCCAGCGTTCCGGCCCGACAGTTGAGGATGCGCTGCATGTTATCGAGCACCGACAGGATGACCTGATCCGTTTCGCTGACGTTGTTCAGGTCCAGCCCGCCGGCGAAATTGCCGTAGAGGATGTCGTACAGGGAGGGACGAGGCATTTCACTTCTCCTTAAGCGGGTGCAGCGTCAGTTGATTTTGGCTGGCTTCGATAATGCGCGGTCTCGCCGGGTCGAGATCGTCCCGGGTGAGTACCAGCCGCCAGCTATTTAGCGTCAGGTCTGGATCGATAAACATGGCCGCCACAGCCACAAACTGCGCGCTGGTTTCCATGGGCATATCAACGGTCACCGATTCGCCCGGACGCAGGCGAATATCTTTTTCCGCCACCCGGTCCGCCTGCAGCGCCTGGCCATCGCCGGCAAACAGCGACGGGTAGTCAGTATTGTCAAACGCCTGCCGGTCCTTCAGCTGGTAAATACGCACCACCGTCGCCAGGGAGGCGCCTTTGGCGTTGTTATTCACGCCTTCCCGGGCGCGAAGATCCAGATGAAGCGTTTTCACCTGAGGGTAAAAAATGGACTGGGTCACGGAAACGGCGCCGTCTTTCACGGTCTGCGTCAGGCCGCAGCCGGTTAAGAGGGTGACCATGAAGAATGCCAGTAACGTGGCAGAGGGTTTAACTGCGGTAATCGCCATCTTCATCGCTCTCCCTGCGGTGGAGGTTTTCCCGGACGCGCTGATAGCGCCCCAGATAAATCGTGATCCTGTCGTCAGCCTGCTTCTGCGCATCCAGCGGTTGCAGCACAGCCGTTCTCCCGAGCTGGACGGCATGCGCCTGCTGGCAGCAAAGTTGCGCATTCGGCAGTAAATGGCGGGCGACGCAAAGCTGCAGCCGCACGTCGAGATGAGATCCGAGCCAGACGTGCAGGAGCGCCATCAGGTCGCTGAACAGTTCGCCGCCGGGCAGCCAGCCGCGGACCTCATCAGGCTTTTCCGTCGCCAGCTGCAGCAACACCTGACCGTTCACATCCGTAGCGTGAGTTCCCATCACTGGCCTGTGTTGCAGGCTAACCGGCTGGCGGATGCTCATCGTTAACGGCTGCGACAAGGGGATCCGGCAGGGATCGTGGTGGTACACCGTCGCCCGGGTCCCCGGGGCCAGGAGCGCCACCAACGCCTCCATGCCTTCCCCGGATCTCCCCGGCAGCATCATTACCGGCAGCAACGCCAGAAATCGCGACAGCGGCGCTGCGGCAACGGCGGCACATCCCGGTATACCCAGCCCCGCCAGGCCCAGCAGATACTGCGAGGTGTTGTCCGTGCCACCCGCCCGAAAGGTTGCCGGGTAGGAATATTTGCGCCAGATACGGTAATACTGGGCGATCAGCCGATGGTTAAAGATATCGAGAAAATCCTCGGTCGCCTCGACGCCTTCCCGCCGTTGCGCAATGTCATCGCTATAGTGTGTCGGTAGCGGGGATTCCACGCCGTAGAGACCCATAAAAGCAACGCGAACCGCCGGCGGCCGGGGCGGGTCAGGATCGTCCATTCCACGGATTTCGCCGGCCGGGAAGCCCATCCCCGGATGCGGGCGAAAGCGTATGGGTTCATCACCCACCAGCCAGCCGCTGCCAATGATCGGCGCCTTCGGATAGTTCTCCTCCAGCAACTGGCAGAAGCGGTAAAAATTCATGTACGGCAACTGAGGCCGGAGCTGCGCCATCAGCCGGGCAGGCGCAGACTGTGATTCTCTTTCCACCGGATACATTTTCCTTCAGGTTGAACAATGAGCGTTAGCTGGTTGAACTGATTCATATCGGCATACAGCGCGAAAAAGCGGTTGAGCATGTCGCCAAACAAATGGACATCCCCCATGCCGGTAAATCCACTGCCGTCGAGAGTCACTTCGATATCCAGCCCGCGCAGCAGGAATCCCTGTTCGAAACGCTGAATTCGGTGATGGCTGACCGCCAGAATGGCGTCCAGACGGCGGTTATTGAGCTCATCTTCCCGCCAGTTGTAGAGCGACAGCGTGCCGCGCAGCACCTCGGCGCTGCTCATCATGTTGAGAAAACGGGTGCCCAGATGGCTCATGACCCGCCAGTGGTAGCGGTCTTCCGCCGGGGGATATGCCGGCAGCGTGGGTTTACAGAGATTACGGACGGTAAGCGGCGTGGCTGATATCGACTCACAGCGATCCAGCAGCGTCCTCTGTAGCGCCCGGCGCGGCAGCTGGCCGTTAGTGCCGGTGATGCGCAAGGAGACCGTTTCCCGCTCCAGCGCCCGGTCGGCCTCCCATTGTTGCCCGCCGAGGATAAGCCAGGTATCGTGCATGCCGGTGACGCCCCGCTTGACGCGGGTGTGGTAGTAGCGTTCCGGCGCATGGCGACGCATCATCCCGCCCTGGTGACGAAAGCGGGTGAAAGGCACATAGCGTGCCTCCCCGGTGCGCCCGGAGCCGGTCACGCTGTCAACAGAATAGATTTCGGTATGCCCGTCCTGCAGGCGCTTCGGACGCAGGAGGTATTCGCTCTCCAGCCCGCTGATGGTTAACGGGTCAGCCTCAAGGGTAAACAGGTTAATCACCGGCACACAGTGCAGGCGCAGGCTGCTTGCGCTGACGGGCAAATCGCTTTGCCAGACCTCGCTGAACACCACCTCAAGCGTGAAATGCGCTATCCCCGCCGGTAGCGTCATGTTTTCCAGACCATTTAGCTGCACGAACATAAATTTTTCGCGAAAGGTGAAGTACTCGAGCAACAGCTGATAGCCGCTGAAAGCGCTCTCCCCCTTCGGCCATAAACGATCCTCCTCGCTAAATCCCCCCGGCGAAAAACAGCCGTCCAGACTTACCCGCTCCGCCTGCCCTGGCAGACGCAGGTACATCGCGGCCTGGCGTCGGGTCAGCCACAGATGAAGAGCGCTGCCGGTAACGGCGTCTTCCCCCAGGTACAGCGGCAGGCGGCGGAGATCGGTCTGCGACCAGTCTGCCAGCTCGCTACAGGTGAAGCGTAGCCGCAGGACCGAACGTCCGTCCGGCTCCGCCGTCATCACCGCCTCCTCTATCGCCAGCGGATTAAGCGTCAGATCGCGGGTGGTTCGGTACCGGCACACGGTATTTTTCGGCCCCAGTGGGCGGGAGCTTATCTCAAACCCGGCGGGCACCGTTTCCACCATCTTCATCGCCGGCAGCGTTGGGGTCAGCGCCACGATCGATAGCGATGGAATGGTGCGCAGGTAGTGCGGCCACAGCATGCTGACCAGCCCCTCGGTCAGCTCCGGCAGATCATCATCAATTTTTTCGCGCAAGCGACCTACGGAAAAGGCAAAGCCTTCAAACAGGCGCTCAACGTAAGGGTCCGGCGGGCCGGCTTTATCGAGATCCAGCATCGCCGCCCGGTCGGGGTGAGCCTGCGCGAACGCTTTTGCCGCCTCACGCAGGTAGCGCATTTCAGCGTCAAAATATCGCAGGGTTAAATCGTCCATTATGACTATTCCATTATTCGTCTTCAGGGAGACACGCAGCATGGCTGCGCGGGCAGATTCGTTTACCGCCGGGGGCCATGAGCAGAGGCGGCCCGGCGTCGCAGGTCAACGCCAATCAGTGAGGGAGGCGGTTTCAGTATCCCTCTTCGCCGGGTATATCGTCGGTCAGCGGAACACGCTCAGCAGGCGCGCGCACGCTGAATATCGTCTCCGGTAGCGTAAAGTTTCGCAGGGCCAGCAGCGCCAGCGGTCCTTCCCCCGACTCGGTGCGCAGGGTGTAGTTCAGCGACAGACCATCCGGCGCTTTCCAGCTCAGGCTCCAGCTGCTGCTCGTTCCGGGGTAAGCGCTGACCACCGCCTTATCCAGCAGGCGGATCCAGCCCCAGGCCCCCTGAAGATCTGCATACTGGCGGGTGCCCGCCCGGGTGCTGATCCAGCTCAGACTGGCGCCCGGCGCTTCGGTATCGGCGGGCCAGCTGAACCGCCGCCAGGCCGGCATCTGGTTCATGTAGACAAGTTTCTGGCTGTCGATGACCAGCTCCGTCTGCATCACGCCATCCGCGGTGCCGGGGCGTAGCGCAAAATGCAATCCCGCTTCGCCGTTGGCGAACGCGACGTCGGAGAGATGGCTCAGGGTATTCATCGCCTGCAGAAAGGCCGGGTTAAACGTCAGCCCCTGGGCATTGATACTGTCCGCCATCCAGCGGCTCCCCTCTTTATGCAGCACGCCATTCAGCCGGGTCTGCAGAAAGCGAGCGATGCGCCCGGTCTCGCTATTGAGATATTTTGCCAGCAGCGGGAGAGAGACTTCACTGCTGGTATTTTTAAAGGGGTAGCGGCCGCCAAAAGCGCGATTCCAGTCCTCCACCACCGCGCTGCGCCACTGGGCGTTGAGACTTTCCGCCGCCGGCGTCAGCACCTGCTGCCAGGCCTGCTCCATCGGGCGAACAAACAGCGTCTGTCCAAAACCACTCCACTGCTGGCCCAGTCCCGCCGCCACCAGGCTGCCGTAGTCGCGCGTTTCGGTTAGATCCACAGCCTTGCCCTGGAACACCGTCTGCGCAAGCAGGCGGGTCATCGCCTGCGGGTCGGTGGCGTTGGTGACCTGCTGCAGGCGCAGACGCACCTGAGTGACGCGAGTCAGGAAGGTCTGCAGGCTAAGGCGGCTGGTGGGCGTCCCGCCGTCGCGATTGTCCAGCAGCGCCAGCACGGGCCCGAAGGTGGCATCCAGAGGACCGCGCACGCCACCCTGCTGGTCGATGGCGGGCTGCCCGTCGCGGTTAAACAGATTTTTCGCTGATTTGACAAGCGAATCGGCGATGACTTCCCCGGTCTGGCCGGTTCGCCCCTGCACGCTCAGGGTGTTCATCAGCGCCACCAGCGGCGACTGGCGCACATCGGCCATCAGGGTCAGCTGGTCGATGGCATCGGAGAGGGTCTCCACGCGCTGCCAGCGTAAGCTGTTGAGAAAATCCAGCCAGGCGCCGCTGAAATCAGCGAAATAACGCTCCGCCAGCCGGACTCGCAAGGCTTCCGGCGACGCCGACTGCGCGGCAGGCTGCTTCGCGTCGCTCAGCACCCAGTCCATTTCATCGCGGCGTTCCGCGACCACTTTCTCAATGGCGGGCTGCACCGTCTCTTCCCAGGCTTTCCGGCTGAACATCCCCGGCACCACCTCATCGGTGGTGAACAGGCGCGACGCGTCGGTGCCGCCGGTCATGTCCGCCAGGTGCAAGTCCGCATACTGGTTCGCCACCTGCGCGAGCATCTTCTGATAAAGCGTGGACTCACTGTTGCGCTGGCCCAGCTGGCGAATTAACCGTGTGCGCGCCTGGCTGACCAGACCGTCGTCGACAGGCAGACGCCACTGCGGATGCGACGCCAGGCTGGCAGCGTAAAATGCCAGTAACGAAGGGCCGCTGCCCTGCCAGACGGCGTCGGCGATGCCTGAGCGCTGCGACCAGTCCTGCATCAGCGTGGTGGCAAACCAGGACGCGTCCATCCTCTCAGGGCGCGAGAGCATCAGGTACAGTTTTAACTGATCGTAAGCCGTTTTTGCCCTCTTCTCGCGAAGCGGACTGTCCGGCGGAAGCTGCGCAAAGGCGTTCAGCTGCCCTTCCAGATGGCGCGCCGCCGCATCACGCAGCAGCGGTAAGGCGCTTTCGCCATAGCGCGGCAGAAGCGCCGCCAGCAGGTCATCATTCTGGCTCAGGCCAGCGCGGAGGTACCAGGGTGCTCCGTGCTGTGAGCGGTATTCCAGCCGGGCAAGGGTTTTCTGCAGCTCAGACAGGGCGTGTAGACTCGTGGTCAGCGGCTGTTTATCCGCCGAAAGTTGCTGAACCTGCTGCTGCGCCTGCGCCACCTGGCTGCGGTTAGTGATAAAGGAGACGGTCATTGCGGCGGCCCACAGGAGCATCAGCACCGCAACGCTCACGCCCGCCATCCGCGCCCCGCTGACGCCCGGTTTACGCGCACGCAAACCTGCCGGTAACGCCAGTGAGGATTCCGGGATGGCATCCCAGCGGTTATCCCGGCTCCAGTGATGGGCAACGCTGCGCTGCGCCCCGGCAGAGGGCGCACTGAACACCACGCCCGCCAGCGGCAGCCGGCGGTACGAATTAAGCAGCATGGACAGGGGGCCGGTCAGACTTTCCGGCTCGCGGGCTAACTGGTCGGCCAGGGTGAGCAGAAAATGATGCTGCGGTCTGTCGCAAATCTGCTGAATGCCCTGCGCGGTGAGCGCCGGTATCAGCCCGTTCAGCTGACGGGCCAGCGCGTCAGGCGCACATCCCGCAGACAGCAGGCAGCCCACCGGCTGGGTTGTCCGGCCAGCCTGTTCCCCGCCGCGCCCGTGCAGCGACCAGACATACAGCGGCAGCCGCCAGCCCAGGGCCTCATAACGACCGCTCAGGGCATGGGCCAGCGCAACCGTCGCATCAGAAGTGAGTGATGCGGCGGGCATATCGCCATCCGCACCGGGAACAGAGTCAAAAGCGGAGGTCACCCACACCATGCCGTCCGCCGGGCGACGGCGCAGCTTTCGCAGCGCGGCGAACCAGGCGGCGTCCGCCGGTGCCGCCGGGTCGCCGCCCCACAGCAGCAATGTCCCCCGGTCTTCCTGCCAGAGTTCCCGGGTGAGTTTTGGGGTCAGTTGTTCGACGTCGGCGATGCTGCCGGTAATGAGCAGGATGCGGAGTTTGCGGGGCCAGAAGAAACCATAAACTGAGCTGAGTTGCCTGCGTATTTCCTGGTATGACGGAAGGACAGCAGGTGTTATTTTTGTCGAAATCTGCTGATTTTCCTGATGAGCAAGAACATTGTCTGGTTTGTAGATATTCTGTTCTTTCTTGTACTTTCTCCTCAACCAGAATGGCGATGCGATCACAGCCAGCAATAATGCAGAAAATAAACTTCCCCAGACAGCCCATGCTTTATGCATCGTTATGCCATAAGCGACTACTTTATCCTGATTAAGAAACAGTAATAGTGCACATATTCCGGCAAGGCCAATAATCAGAATAATGTATCCGGTAACACTGTAACGGATCTCTGGTGTTGAATTTCCCGCCGTCATAAAAATAACTCCCTGGTGATCAGGCAAAGTGAGTACTTATTTTTTCGCTGCTGTGAAATAAGCAACTGCATTTCACCGGTATGAACAGCTGCATCAACCATCAGTGCGACAGAAACGGGAAATGACAATGGTCCGCCAGGTCCGAAGGTATGATCCAGCAAATGACACGGCAGTTTTGCCGGTAACTGCCATTGCTGCTCTCCGGCATATTGAACGATTTTCGCCCGTTCATCATTATCAACTCCTGTCAACCAGATATGATGTAAGTCTGTGTTGTTTAGCCTGTTATATTCAGACAATATATCCAGTGCGCTGGTTAACGAATCAGCGGATAAGACCCTTCCCATCCCGGCCATAACTGGCAGCTTATGTACTGAGGAAAACGAAACTAATGTAATAATCTGTCCAGAAATAAATTCGCTGTGCTTTTTGTTGTTATCAGTAAACCAGTCCTGAATACAAAGCAGAAGAATAAGTCCCTTCTGTTCTGAATCAACCTGAATATCATCAACTGAATTAATATACTCCGGGTATAAATCCCATTGTTTATAAACAGCCTGACTAACCGATAACTGCTGACTCACGCCAGGAAGAAGAATTTTTATCGCATATAAAAAATGGCGATATCCTGGACACTGTTTCTCTACCTGGGCATCAATATATTCCAGCCGGTTATTCAATCCAGCAAGAACAGTATGCAAAGACCGGGCCTTGCGCGGATAAGCGGGTATATCCGCATAATCTCCCAGAAGGGCAGCAATTCCGTCTTTTTCCGGTGTCAGCACAATATTACCCACAACAACCCATTGCTGCCTGCACCAGCGTTGCCAGTGTGATCTCGTCCGCTCAGATTCTTTATTCCACAATAGTGTGTCATTAACAGACTTTTCATAGCGATGCCAGATAACACCGAAGAAACACAACCAGATAAAAAATGCCGGTAGCACACCATACAGAATCACCTGCCCGTAACTGGTGACTCTGCCGACAAATAATACCAGAGTTCCTCCAGCCGCCAGCATAATGAAAAGAATCACACCCCATGTTTTGTATTCAGGACAAGGAAGTGGGTTTTTCTCCGGTATATCAGGAACAGGCCATTGCATAATTATGACTCAATACTGTTTTCGGTATAAGAACTGATAACACGGCAACCACATTCACAGAGGCAATTATCCACAACAATAAATACGCCCTCCTCTGATGCCGTGGAATCACCTTCAATAATACGACCGGAACCATGTTTCGGGCAGGATACAAGGTCACCAACCAGTGCAACCTGAATACCATTAATAAACATAGTGGAAGATGCTGAAATGACTTTACCGCCATGAGTAGTGGCATCTCCCAGACAGACTAATGCTGGCATAATATTTATCCTATATTAAACGGATAGAAAGCATAATTGTATCACAGATAACAATACTTTCATTTAAACAATATTAAGAACAGTGTTCATAAACCAGTGGAATTACCATCACCTAAGTAAATTACAGATCCATTCAAAAAATGATCACCAGGATTTATGGTACTCCAGTGTTTCTGTTATATGCTGCCAGACTGCAACCAGTTCAGGCTCACTTAATATCTCACCCGAGCTATTGTCCCGTGATGTGTATCTCATATTCACGGTCAGCGGCATCATTCCCCCAACCCTGCCCTCATTAATTCTCAGCGTAAAGGCATAACTTATAATGGGAATACCCTCTGATATCTGGTTCTCTCTGACCAGCCATTCAACGACATCGAGACCATTCACTTTTCTGCTACCTTTATACAGCGTGGTACCATAGGAATTTTCCATTACTCGATGATCTTTTTTTAGCAAAGGAGTTCCAATGTAAGTGCTGTTATCCGTATTGAAATAAACTTTAATTCCATATCTGTTTATATACTTCACCGTCATTTCATATTCCCCAAGCAGTGACTCTTTCACCTCACCATATTTTATGGCCAGATTGTTCCCCTGCGGGCGCTGATTATCTTTCCGGGGGTGCAGACTTGATAATATACTGAGTAAAAGAGATTTTTTTTCTGGAATATCATAACGATAGCTACTTTTAAAAGTTTCCCTGTCTCGATCATATTTTGAAGATCTGCCATCTCTGGCCTTCATAGTTATTTTAAATGTAACTCCATCATCCCATCGGTAAGCCTCAAGAATTCTTGAGACATCAGAGTAATATCTTTCTTCCATCCTCTCAAATAATACCCCACTCATTCCTGATGGTAATATTTCGGTTTTTTTCAAAAAAGGTGCATCATCAGAACTATCTGGTCGTGTATTTTTAAGTTCTTCTTTATATCGATTAAGAAATTGCTCAAAAGGTGGATAATATTGCTGTTTACTCTCAATTTTAGTCATATCTGACCCCTGTATGAACATAAACATCTCTGGTGCCGGGGTAAACTCTGCTGGCAAAGCAACAGAATAGTAACCAAAATACCGGGTTTCTGGCTGTTGTAAAAGTGTACTGACCATCTGCTGTTCCTTATCGGTAAGTGAATAAGAGTAATTATTATTGTGATATATAAAAAAACCGGTCACGACCAGTAAAGTAATCAGTAATGATATCACCACGCCAGGCTGGTGGGTCAGATTATTCCGTATATGCCATTTCTTCATCATCATTGACCTGCTGGGCTATTTTAATAATTGAACGCAATGTAAAAGCCAGACTGGTTTCATTACGGTAGGCTGCTTCATGAGATACATTGACACTCAACCTTTCCTTTACAAAGCGATCGGGGATTTTTCCGGCCCGTAACGGCACGGTACCATCGCCATTTTCACTGGAATCCTGCAGGGTAAAACATTGACCTATATAGACATATTCTGAATTATAATTTTTCATATAACCAGAGCCATGAGAAGAAACCTTCCAGCTCTGCTCTTTTTCGGAAAGGGTATCTGCTACCGTCCTTTTCTCCTTTATCTCCCGGTAATCCAGGCGTCCGTCATTGAGAATATATTTTTTCTTTAAAACAGCGGCATCTCCAATGGCAATGCTTCCTTTCCAGCGAGCAATTTCTTGTGTTAGATATGCTGGAGGAATAACAATATCAGATACTTTCCCATAAAAAGAATAAGTATTAGGATGATACTTGCCAGTTATTTTATCATGAAACTCCTTAACTTTAGCCATAATGCCAGAATAGATTTCCCAATCAGCCTCGATTTGAATTTTATCCAATGAAACATTGTAAGGATTCAACAAGTTTTCATCGATCAACTTCCACCAGACATCCCTTTTTAAATAAAGATTTGCATAAGGATTATTCCCTGGTAGCGACGTGGTTACACCATGACGATCGGTTATTTTAAGCCAGTCAGTACCATAGTCCACGGATGGCAGCAGCTCCAGTGGTCCGGCAGACTGGGAACAAATTGCCGTCATTTCTGCTGCATTCCGCCCAAGTATCTGTGATGTAATATATCCCTTTGCACTTGATTCAGGATTCTCGGTTCCGCGTTTCATACGTGTGTAAGCAGGCGCTGCGCCAGTTGAAGGCATCACTCCGTGTACAATCCCGTAGATATTTTGATTACCTGTACCACCGTCCAGGTCCAGACACTCTGAATAATATCTTGCTACCAGCCCCCCCATTGAGTGGGTGACCAGAATGACTTTATGGCATTTCATACCTCTGTTTTTATAACCCTGAACAATCTTATTAATACGGGACTTCAGATGGTCCGCTGATTTCATATTAGAACCGAGCCAGTTATACCCCATTGCATGGACAGGAAACTGATATTGCTTCATGACTTCAAGAGCCTGTTCATCCAGAGAATCACTATTCCCACTACTACAAAACTCAACCCCCAGCGCTTCAGTAATTAATTTTTTATAAATCGCATTAAGAGGACTATCTTTACAAGGCTTATCCCGAAATAAAGCTAGCTGGAGTAAATCAAGAAACGAACCATAGCTGGCTGCGGCAACTTCCCCCCAACCACGGGCAGCACGTGTGCCAAAAAGCTTTGTTTCCGGATCGTTTTCCTGGGCCTTTTTAAGCGCAGCGCCCAGACGGTCTATTGATTCTGAATCGTATTTATTGACAGGATTGTCAAGCATTATCTGACTTTGCTGTTCCTGTTGCTGTGACGAAATAATCACTCCACGGTTATCAACCTGAACTCTGTCAGGATGGAGCAGTTTCTTTCTCTCTTCTGGTCCGGAACCGGGTAATGACCAGCCTATTAATGACAAATCATCATCATATCGCCAGATAACATTATCATCACCGTCTTTCAGGTTACTCCCCATAACTCCCGGAATAAAAACAACAGGGATAATGCGATAGTCATTAATTGTCACTGAACCAATTTTATTCTTTGCGCTGAGATCCGTACTTATTGTGGTCATATACTGTTTGCTCTCTGTCTGTTTTTTAGTTTTTCAGATTATCAGGACTTTCCACTTTTATTTCCTCAACAAAGAGACCGCTCTGTTTTGGCAAACGTCCCTCACCATCAGTTATCATCTCTGTTGTGCTTCCATCATCGCGGGTAACAAGGACTTTCTGATTTTTTGCCAGTTTACCGGTCTGCTCCCAGCGCACCTCTGGCGTAACAGCAAAATCCGCACTATCCCACTGCTGAACCGCCTCAGTGATACTTTGCCCGCCAAATTTCTGCCACACCGCGCCGCGTTCGATAATTTTATCCGGGGCCGCGCACTCTACCGTGCCATCAGCTATCCGGATATAGCCCCCACCGCTGGTCAGAATAATTTCTTTTTTGGCACTGATGATGATTTTCCCTTCACTACTACTAACCCGGATATCTTTAAGCGCATCCAGCGTCATTTCATCCCCCTGAGCCTGAATCTCTACTTTTCCTTTACTGGCAAACAGTTTGATACCCAGCTTCTGGGCATACAGGCCGATTCTTTCTCCTGCCGCAACAGTCAATTTTTTCAGAATACTGAAATCGGTATTACCACCGCTTGTTGCTGTAATGTTTTCTCCAGCTGATAATTGCAGGGATTTCGGCGTCACTTGCGCTATCCCTTCAGGGGCAGAAAGCAACAGCGCTGATTTCCTGAGTTCTGTCAGTGTCTCGTTCAACAGGGTTTTCTGCGTTTGCAGGTCCGCCAACTCTGCTTTCGCGATTTCTGCTGCGCTGCTTAACGATTCCGCCAGATTCTGTGCCTGCCGGAGCTGGCTCAAGGCAGCAGACATATCCAGCATCATTCCTCTGGCCGATTGCTGTGGGTCCGCCGTAATAAACACTCCCGCACCGCCCCGGATGCTCACCCATTTATCCGTACGCAGTTCCGCCCCCTCGCCCCGCAACTCCCTCTGCGCATTCACGTTATGCCCCAGGTTGAGCTGCGTCTTGCCGCCGTAATCGGTGCTGAGCTTGATATGCTCCTCGCCGCGCTTGTCCTCCATTCGCAGCTTATTATTGGCCGGAGTACGAATCACATTTCGGGTGCTGTTCTTTTCCGTCACAGGGTCAACATGCCGCGAGTCGTGCAGCGCATGAGCGATATACGGCCGGTCGGGATCGCCTTCGTGGAACGCTATCGCCACTTCCGTTCCCTGAATCAGCGGGAAGTGAAAGCCGTACACGTCGCCGCCATAGGGTTTGGCGAGACGCACCGGCATGCTTTCCTGACCCTGCCCTTTATCATCTCTGTCAGCGTCAAATTTCACCCGGTACAGGCCGGACGCATCCTGCCAGGCGTAGATATCATTCGCCTTCGCGCTGGTCACCCGCGCCGTCATGGTGCCAGTCACCTTCGGGCGCGGCAGCAGCGGCGGACGCCAGCACAATGTTTCGCTGTAGGGCACCGCCAGCAGGGTCACCCGCAGCGCCTCCCGGCGGCTGGCGGTAAAACCGGTGCCGGTGATTAACAGCGAATCCTGCACGGGCGCAGGCAGGGTCGACGGCAGGCTGTCGGTGAGGGTCAGCACCTGGGCCGGCGCCAGCCAGGCTGCCGTACTGCTCGCGGTAATCAGCGTCTGGCGAGCGAGAAAACGCTCATGGTCGAGACGGGCATAGAAGTTGGCGGTCTCCGCCTGCGGGTCGATTTTATCGCCCCGCTCCCGGTGGCGAAGCTTATAGTGGTATACCTCTCCGTAAGTGATGCCTTCACCATTTCCCTGGGTCATATCCGCTGTTGCCGACTGGAGAACGCTCTGCGCATCGCGGGGGTTATAATCCCGGGTAGTGACGTTCGCCTCTACGACGTTGTGCGTGATGTTCAGACCCCATATCGATTCCGCACCGCTGTCGCTCATCCCGGACGGGCTGTTAACCGGCAGTGTCTTATCGAACATCAGCGCCCGCTGCGCGTCGGCGAAGTGGACCACTTCGCTCTGGGCCTCTTCCTGCAGGGTGAAGAAATAAAATATCCCCACCTCTGCCAGCAGGCGCTGGATAAACGCCAGGTCACTCTCCTGATACTGATTAATTTGCTCGCGCCGCGGATAGTGTTGCTTGAGATTAAACTCATACTCCCAGTCATGCAGGTGATGTTCCTGCAATACCTGCTTCACCACTTCCGGCACCGATTTATTGACGAAGAAACGATGGGTGCGGAACTGTTTGTCCAGCAGCGAGAGGAAGGGTTCGAGGGTTATCATGTACTCTGCCTGGTCGGCAGAGCCACTGATACGCTCAAAATGCGTGACCACGCCATGCACCCGTTTGCATTCGGTCAGGCTCTGTAATATGCCGCCGCCCATCGTCAGCGTCGCCGGTTTGCTCAGTAACTGGCTGGTGTCGATATTTTTATCCGTGCTGGTGAAATAAATTGTCCAGAGATACGTTTCACTGAGTTTTTCTGCACCGCTGAATTCTTCCACATCCAGCGATGCAGTACATGACGGAATATCCAGCTGGTAACGGTTGAGGGTGGTGCCGGTAATTATTGAAGAGGTATCCATTATATTCCTGTTTTACTCCGCTGTAATGACTATCAAAAATCAATTCACAGGACGCCCTGTTTAATTTTGTTTAATGATAATCATCTCATTCATCATAAATATATTTATGTGCATATCGATATCTCAGATACCCCACCAGGAACTTCATTACTAAAAGGCAACCCCAGGGATATTTATATTCACTGACTGAGAAATAAAAAGAGCAGCCAGAAACCGGAACCTTCAACGTTTAACGCTGCCAGCATTTCTCTGGCAATGTCCTTAGCGCTGTCGATGCAGATCTCCTTTATCCATCCCACCGTCCCGCACTTCACCCCCGCAGAGGCCCCACTTGCCGACAAGATTGACTGGCTGCAGGCACGCTACCGCCCATCGCTATTTCCTGTTTATCAGGGACCCGTAGCGCACAGGGTCAGGCAGGCAGATTGTTGTTGTTCAACGTCCGCGATCGGGGTCGCGGATTACTCGGTTTCGTTTTTTAATGCGGCAGCCCCGGCTCCTGAGGTATTAGCCGTGCCCGGCGTCAGACAGGCGTCCTTCTGCGGGACCAGACTGATCTCCACCCGGCGATTTTGCGCCCGCCCGTCTGGCGTCTCGTTGCTGGCGACAGGACGACTTTCGCCGTAGCCCTGCACCGCAAAACAGCTCTCCGGCACATCGCCGGTATCGCGCATCCAGTCGCGGACCGCCTCGGCACGCTTCAGAGAGAGCTGTTGATTGGATCTATCGTTGCCGATGCTATCGGTATGGCCTGCCACCACGATCAGCCAGCCGGATTTCGCCTTAATGCCCAGCAGCGAGTTCACCAGCAGCTTTGTCGAACCCGGTTTCAGCGTCGATTTGCCGGTATCGAACAGCGCCATGCTATCGAGGCGGATCGTCTGCGGCCCCTGCACAACCTGCTTAATGACCGGACGCGGCGGCGGGGGCGGCGCCCAGTCATTGATCGCGGCTTCCACGAAGGGGATCAGCCGCAATCCCTGATACAACCCCAGCCGGTAACGCAGCGGCTCTCCCCGACGCAGCCAGTCATCCAGCTGGCGGCTGTCGGTACGCAGACGCTGCTGCGCCTGCAGCTTCGGCATCGGCGGCGTGCCGCTGAGGCGGTAGTACACCGCCAGATGATCGCCGACGCTGCGCACCAGGCGCTGGTTGTTGATAAAGGAAGCCAACATCGCCAGCGCCAGAAAGAGGAAGCCCACGCCAGCGGCAAGACCGGCATCGCGCATCCGGCGGCTGACCCCGTGGCGGTGCGGCAGTGACGACAGAAGAAGATCCGGCAGCGGGTGAGGACCTGGCGCCGCGGCGTTGCCCGGGGAGAGCGTGGTGATCCCGGCGATTTGCTGTTGCCAGAGGTTATTTGCCACCGCCGTCACCGGCGTCAGGCAGATGCCCATGGCGCACAGGTCCAACGGCGAAAGTTCCGCCTGGCGAGTGCTTAGTGGCCGGAAAAGAACGTTTTCTGCCAACGCCAGAATGCTCTCCAGCCACAGCGTATGATGCAGGCGTGAGGCAGAGCTGCCCCCTCGCTGCCAGTCGGCAATCGACTGGGGCGCTTGTCCCTTCTGCCGCACCTGGAGACCAGGCCGATCCGGCGTGACGGTAAACCAGCGGCTTTCCGCTGCCTGGCCGCCAGGCGGCGTCACCCAGAACACGCTCCACACCGGCGGCAGACCGTTTAACCAGGTTCGGCACTGAACAATACTCCGCCGCCAGTCGCGTAGCGACTGCACCAGGTGCTCCCCGGCGGTGTGGTGCTCCGGTACCACCGCCAGCAGCACGGAAACCTGCGATACCAGCGCTGGACGCGCCGCCGCCAGGTACTGCGCCAGCAGCGGCAACTGCTCCGCGCTTTCCCCCCGTAGATACCAGCCGAGGCGGATTTCGCAGTGCGCCGAACGCCCGGGAAACAGACCGTCGGTATCCCCGCAGACCAGAACCACCGCCCCCTGAAAATCCTCGGGCGGCAGGACGATTTCCGATCGCTGACGGCTGACTGCCCGGCGACGCTGACGCCAGAGCGCCGCGCCGCCCACCAGCAGGATGCACAGACTGACGATCACCTGGTTGCCGATGGACAGCGGCCAGAAGCCCAGCACCAGCCACAGGGCCAGGATGACGGTCAGTAGCGTAAGCAGACGCCGGGCGTTATCACGCATCTCTTATCCCTGCCCTGCTATCTGCGCCACCATCTGTGACAGCATGGAGGAGAAGGTCAACCACAGCGCCGCCAGCGCCACAATGCCAGCCGCCCAGCCGCACCAGTACATCCGCCGTCCGCTGCGCAGCCGGGAGGCACGAACCACCACCGGCGCCTCCTGGGTTATGCTGAACGGCGGAACCCGCGCGCCAAGCGCATGCGCTACATCCTCACGCCGTTCGTCATCCTGGGCGCGGTACTCTCCTACAAACCCCAGCTGCAAAGTACGAAAGAAGCAGGTCAGCACTGCCGCATCCGCCGCGGGCTCTCGTAGCAGCTGGCGGATCCGTTCCCAGAGCTCTTCCCCGGCGTTGAGGGTGCTGAAAAAGCGCGCCTGCAGCGGATCCTTGCGCCACCTGCGCCAGCCATCATCCTGACTGGCGCGGTTAAGGACGCTCTCATCAAGCAGCGCGCAGTAGGCATAGAGCATCTGCTCAGCGCTGGCTTCACTGACGCCTGCCGCCGCCAGCGCCTCTCGCGCCTCGGTCACCCATCGACAGGCCTGACGATAGAGCGCCTCGCCATCGGTCACCGGCTGGCCGCAGCGTAACTGACTGACCATCAGCCAGCCCGGGTAAAAGGTTTTGTTGATCAGATCGCTTTCAGAGATATTCATGAGCGCAGTACCGCAAAGAGTTCAAGTTTCACGTCGCCAAGCGATTCCGGGGTATAGAAGGTGCAGTTGCCAGCCTCCAGCATCGCGCGGGCGGCATCCGTGGAGAGATCCAGAGCGAAATATTGGTTTTCCAGACGTAGCGGAATGGCCGCCGGCACGTGGCTCAGCGGTTTGATCGCGATGCCGCTGAGGGCAATGTTGACGACCTCGGCGACATCATCATGGCTACCCGCCTTACAGAGCTGCGGAAAGCGGCTCTGTAGCTGGTGAGGGGGGAGTGAAGAGCGCACCGACAGATAAAAATCCGCCCCCTCGCGCAGCCGTGCATCGTGCAGCCTCCCCCGCCAGATCTCCCGGTCAGCACCCTGCTCCAGCGCGATGGCGATCACCCTTGAGGGCAAGCTGACTTCGAGCAGCGTATCCAACAGGGCAAACAGCGGTGGGAATACCTGCTCCGGCGAGGCATGCCGGTAGCGGGGGATCGCGTCCAGATGATGTTCAAGAGAGAAGGTCAGCAGACTGCCGGCCAGCCTGGCCAGTTCACGATAGAGCAGCTCCGGATGGCGCGAAGGGTCCTGATGCAGCTCGCTGAGCACCGGCTCGGCGCTGTTCAGTGCGTTGAGCAGCCAGAACAGGGAAACATCCGCCACGGCAAAATCAGCCATCCGCGCATTGCTTTCACGGCGCATGGCCATCAGGCGTCTGCGTCGGGCCTGCAGGCGATGTAGCAGCTCGCCCAGCTCGCTGACCAGCGTCGGGCTTGCGGCCAGCGACAGCAGCGGCGGGATGAATTTCGGGTCAAAGATCCACTGCCCCTGGGCGTCGCGTACCAGACGCGCTACCGGGCAGGTTAGGAAGGCTGCGTTTTCTTCGATGGAGAGACGCAGCGTCAGCGTGTGCCGCAGGACGGCCAGCTCGCTGCGTTCATGGCCTGCCAGCTCCTGCACGGTCACCTGCTCGGCGCGCCAGCGGCGCGGGCGGGCGCTTTCCTGGCCGTCATCAAGATTGCCGCCGCTGGCGCTGAGCAGCGGCAGAGCGAGCAGAACCTCCACGTTGTCCTGCATCACGTCCGATACATCGCGGACCGGTGGCAAAATATCCGCCAGCTCGGTGTCAATCAGTGCGCCGTCGGCGAAACGCACGATCAGCCGGGTGGCGTTGAGCCGGGAAAGGGTGAGCGCGCTGGCGTCAAACTCCGCGCGCAATACCCCCCAGGGGTGGGCGAGCGCCATGCGGGAGACCGTATCGGCGACGTGCGCGTCCCAGCGGGCCTGTTGCTGAAACTGCTGCGGAACCAGAAAAGCCCCATCGCGCCATAATGGGCGGAAAATCTTCATCGCACCTCCTGTGCCTTTCACTTTCATCTGTCTGCAGACAGGACCAAATGCCCGGTGGGATATCCTTCATATACCTTGCGTTCGCCTCAGCCCCTGCATTTGCTCTGGCCTGTTCATCACTAGCGGTTTTTCTCCCGAAGGTCGTTCGGCTCGATTGATTGCCTGCCGCTTCAAGGACAGGAAATATCTCCCCTGCCCGCGAGAATTTCGAAATCAGATGGTATTTTTTGTTCAAGGGAGGTTTATCTTAAAGTGAAATAGCCAGGGGAGGTAACGCCTGGCCCTAAATAATATCTGAATTCAACCCAAGGAAGTTTTATAATTCCTCTTCATTCCATTCACGCAGCTTATTCCATAAGCCGTCCATTTATTATTTCGCTATTAAATATTATTTATATTCACCTGCAAATAATAAAAAAAACTCAACACTAAAATTGTCACTGCAGTAAATATGCCACCGACAGCGCCGGCGCCTGAATCTCCCCCGGCATCAGAGAGATGCCTGACCCCCACCCGGCCATTGCCAGGCGCTGAATTACCCCGTATTTTGGTTTTCCGCTCCGCTGGGGGCGGGTATCAGGGCGAACGAGAGAGAGAAAATGAAACCGCTATTTGTCTATGGGACGCTCTGTCCCGGTCGCAGTAATGCGCATATTCTGGAGGCGATCGGGGGCGAGTGGCGTCCGGGCTACGTTACCGGTACCTTTTTCGCGCGCGGCTGGGGCGCAGCTGCTGATTTTCCGGGGATCGTCCTCGATGCCAACGGCCCGCGGGTCAACGGTTATCTGTTCCTGTCCGACCGGCTGGCGGCGCACTGGCCCATGCTGGACGACTTTGAGGAGGGGTACGATCGGGTGTCGGTGGAGGTGACCACCGACGATGGACAGCAGGTCAGCGCCTGGATTTATCAGCTCCAGCCCCGGGAGTAATCCCCGGCCAGTCTCGCGCTACCGGGCACAGCGGCCCAGTACGTCCGCGGGTCTGGCGTCGTTTCCGCCAATGCAGGTATACTTGCCAGATGTTTCCTAAGCTTCAGATACGCAAATGACAAAACTTACCTTACAAGAGCAGATGCTCAAAGCCGGCCTGGTCAGCAGCAAAAAAATGGCCAAAGTCCAGAGAACGGCGAAAAAATCCCGCGTGCAGGCCCGTGAGGCCCGGGAAGCGGTGGAAGAGAATAAAAAAGCCCAGCTGGAGCGCGATAAACAGCTCAGCGAGCAGCAAAAGCAGGCGGTGCTGGCGAAAGAGTATAAAGCTCAGGTCAAGCAGCTGATTGAGATGAACCGCATTACGGTCGCCCGGGGCGATATCGGCTTTAACTTTACCGATAATAATCTGATCAAAAAAATCATGGTCGACAAGACCACCCAAACCCAGCTGATTAACGGTCGCCTGGCGATTGCCCGCCTGGCGGTGGATAACAAACCTGAAGGGGAATATGCAATTATTCCGGCGATTGTGGCTGAGAAAATTGCCCAGCGCGATGCCAGCAGCATCGTGTTGCACAGCGCCCTGAGCCAGGATGAGCAGGATGAAGACGATCCGTACGCCGACTTTAAGGTGCCCGACGACCTGATGTGGTGATCGCGGGCTTCCGGCGGCAGGCGATCAGAACGAGCTTGCCTGCTGGATATGCATCGGCTCGCGACTGACGGGGTGGCGAAAACGCAGTTCGCTGGCGTGCAGCATCAGCCGCGGAGCCTGTTCCGTGCCCGGCAATTCCCGGCCGCCATACAGATCGCAGCCAAGGATCGGATAGCCCAGCAGCTGACAGTGGATCCGCAGCTGATGGGTGCGCCCGGTCTCCGGAGTGAGCGCCACCCTCGTCAGCGCCAGCGCCCTCTCCCCTTCCCGCGTCTGGTACATACGGTCAATTACCCGGTAGCGCGAACGCGCCGGTTTGCCGTGCCGGGCGCAGATCGACATGCGCGGGAAACGGGCCGGGTCTTTGGCGATCGCCGCCTCCACTATCCCTTCATCTTCCGGCAGATGACCGCACAGCAGCGCCGTATAGACCTTACCCACCGTGCGCTGACTGAACTGCTGGCACAGCGCGGCGTTAATCACCTTGTTGCGGGCGACCACCATCAGACCGGAAGTGCCGAAATCAAGGCGGTGTACCAGGGTGCAGCCCGGAAAGCGCTGGACCAGTCGATGATGCACGGAGTCGAGGTTGCGCGGATCTTTGCCTGACAGGCTCAGCAGCCCGGCAGGTTTATTGATCAGCAGCAGGTGTTCGTCCTGATACAGGAGGGTTATCTGCTCGCGGCACGGCGGAGCGACAAAGGTATCGATAATGGTGGACATCAGACGGCCCGAAGAAGGAGTGGCCGACGATAGTACCCCATTTTGCCCGCCGGTACGACGCTGGCGCACGATCCGCCCTCGCGGCGGCGTCATTTATCACCCACACTTATCGCAAAGGCATGGTCTGCGCAGGCAATGTGCTTTACACTGCGCGCTGCAAAATTTGAGTTAACCAACGAGTAAGAACGGTAATGGCGATGAACGGAACAATCACAACGTGGTTTAAAGATAAAGGTTTTGGATTTATCAAAGATGAAAACGGCGAAAACCGGTATTTTCATGTGATTAAGGTCGCCAATCCCGATCTCATCAAGAAAGACGCGGCGGTGACTTTTGAACCTACCACCAACAATAAAGGGCTGTCGGCCTACGCGGTGAAGGTCATTCCGGAAAGCAAATATATCTATATCGCCGGCGAGCGGCTGAAGCTGACCTCCATCAAATCCTATGTGGTTTACCGGGAAGAAGAGCCGGTCGAGACCCGCGTGGATAAAGAAAACGCGGTGCTATCGGTCGGGCTGCTGATGAACAGCATCCGGCCAAAATCCACGGTGCAGCCGGGAGAGATGCGCTCGGTGAAAAAGCTGGCGATCACCACCTTTCAGGGGACAACCCTGATCTTCTCGGAAGACGAAATCGATATCGATGCCACGGTAAAACTGCTCAAGGTATGACGACCCGGCGTGCGGTCAGCCGCGCGCCCAGTCACCTGCCGAGCCGATTTTCGTCGCCATCGCCCCTCACCGGACGGGGCGAGGCGCCAGACAGCCGATAAGGATGCCGCCGCCATGCCCGTAAATTTTGACTTCAACGATCTCTATGCCTTTCGCGCCCTGATGGAGTATGGCAGCTTTCGGCTGGCCGCAGAATCCATTTGCCTGTCGCAGTCGGCCCTCAGCCGCCGCATTGAAAAGCTGGAGACCGCGTTAGGCAACCGGCTGTTCGAGCGCACCACCCGCCGCGTGACCCTTACGCTGTATGGACAGAATTTTGCCGAACGTTCGGAGCAGCTGCTGGCCCACGTCGAGACGGTGCTGGCGGATATCAGCCAGGTCAGCAAGGCGCGAACCGGGCTGGTGACAGTGGCGACGGTACCTTCAGCCGCCTACTACTTTATGCCGGAAATCATCCGCAGCTTTCAGGCGCGCTTTCCCCAGGTGCGTATCCGGCTGATCGACAGCAGCGCCGGGAATGTCATTGAGGCGGTGAGCAGCGGACAGGCTGACTTTGGCCTCTGCTTTGCCAAAAACCTGCCGGCCAGCATCGAATTCACCCCGCTGGCCGACGACCGCTATGTCGCCGCCTGTCGGCACGACCATCCGCTGGCGAGCAGGACGCACCTCAGCTGGCAGGCATACTTTGAACAGGATTATATTGGCCTCGATCGGGTCTCCGGCAACCGGACGCTGCTCGACAGGGAGCTGGCGCATCTGACGCCGGCGCGGCCAAGCATTTGCGAAACCCGCCACGTCACCACGATGCTGGGGATGGTGGAAGCGGGCATCGGCATTGCCGCCGTGCCCGCGATGTCGATGCCCGCCGGGGAGCATTCCGTTCTCCGCGCCGTACCGCTTACCGAGCCGGTGGTCACCCGTACGGTAGGCCTGATCCGCCTCAGCGGCCGTATTCAGTCCTACGTGGCGGCAGAGCTGGAGAAGCTGATTATTGAACAGTATCCTTCTGGCTGACCGGCGCGGCGGCAGCTACGCTTCGCATACCGGTGGCGTGGATGGTCTCCTGCGCCGCCGGTGAGGCCAGATACGTCAGCAGCGCCTTTCCTTCCTGCGGGTGGTCGGCGCTGACGGTCACCGCCCCGGCAAAGCGGGTGATGTACTGCAGGTTATCCGGCAGTTCGCCGACAAAGGTCACGCCGGGCACCGGCAGCAGTTCGCTCACCTGCTGAAAACCGATCGAATACCGTCCCTTCGCCACTTCCGAGGCTACCGGAATACGCTCCACCATCTGCGCTTTGCTCTGCATCGCCTTATCAATGCCCAGGCGGTGGAACAGCGTCGAGCTGACATAGCGTCCGCTGGCGCTGTCGGAGTACGCGACCGACGGCGCAGCCAGCAGCGCCGCCCGCAGCTGGTCTGCGCTGCGGATAGCCGGCAGCGGCGCTCCCGCTTTCACCACCACGCCGATGGGCGAGTCGGCCAGCTCCCGGCGCGAATCCGGTTGCGTACGGCCCGCTTTCTCGAGGCCGGTCAGCGCGTCGCCGACCATAATCACCACGTCCGCGTGTTCGCCCCGCGCCAGGCGGTTAGGGATCGCCTGCGGCGTTTTTCCCATCGACGGCCCGGGGATCACCACGAGGTGGTTGCCGCTTTGTTTTTCCCATGCCGGGGCCAGCTTTTCCAGCGCCGCTTTGAAGCCGCCGGAGATCATCACGGTGACCTCAGCGGACAGCGCGCTGCCGCCGGTGGCGGCCAGCAGCAGCGTGGCCAGCAGGGTTCCTGTCGTTTTACGCATCATCATCTCCCTGATTAACGTGCCGTCTGCAGCGTAACGGCGCTGCGGCGATAGAGGTAGCAAGTGGCCAGCAGGCCGCAGACGGCGGCAAAGCTCATCCAGTAGCCTGGGGAAGCTTTATCACCGGTATATTCAATCAGCGCCGTGGAAATCACCGGCGTGAAGCCGCCAAACACCGCGGTCGCCAGGCTATAGGCCAGCGAGAAGCCTGCCACGCGCACTTCGGCGGGCATAATTTCGGTCAGCGCCGGGATCATCGCCCCGTTGTACATGCCGTAGATAAAGGACAACCACAGCAGCACGCTCAGCATCATCAAAAAGCTCGGCGCGTTCGCCAGCATGGTCAGCGCAGGCCACGCGGTAGCCAGCGCCAGCAGGGTCATGGCAATCAGCACCGGCCGGCGGCCAAAGCGGTCGGACAGCGCCCCGCCCACCGGCAGCCAGAAGAAGTTGGAAATCGCCACCAGCAGCGTGACCAGCAGGCTGTCCGAGGCGCTGAGCATCAGCACTTTTTTGCCAAAGGTCGGCGCATAGACGGTGATCAGATAGAACGCGGTGGTGGTCATCGCCACCATCATCATCCCGGCGATGACCACCTGCCAGTTCGCCAGCAGGGTGGCGAATACCTGGCGCATCGCCAGATGATGGCGGCGGGCAGTAAACTCCTGGGTCTCCTCCAGCTTACGGCGCAGCACAAAAATGAACGGGACGATCAGGCAGCCGAAAAGGAACGGAATACGCCAGCCCCAATCGCTGATGGCGCTCTGCTCCAGCACGGCGTTGAGGGCAAAGCCCATCGCGGCCGCCACCATAATGGCGACCTGCTGGCTGCCCGACTGCCAGCTGGTGTAAAACCCTTTGCGGCCCGGGGTGGCGATCTCGGCCAGATAGACGGATACCCCGCCCAGCTCAGCGCCGGCGGAGAAGCCCTGCAGCAGGCGGCCGATCAGCACCAGCAACGGCGCCCACAGGCCAATGGCCTGGTAAGAGGGGATCAGCACGATCAGGAAGGTGCCGGTGGCCATGATCGACAGGGTCACGATCAGCCCTTTGCGCCGCCCTACCTTGTCGATATAGGCGCCAAGCACGATGGCGCCGATGGGCCGCATCAGAAAGCCGGCGCCAAAGACCGCGAAGGTCATCATCAGCGAGGCGAATTCACTGCTCGCCGGAAAAAAGGTATGTGCGATGTAGGTGGCATAAAACCCGAACAGGAAAAAGTCGAACTGTTCGAGAAAGTTACCGGACGTGACGCGCAGAATGGCGCCGAGCCGGTCACGGGTACTCATCAGTGAGGTTGTCGAATGCATGCAGGTCTCCAGTTTGTTATCCACGCGTTGTCGCGCGCCTGTTGCTGAAGACTGAAACAGAACCGGGAATGAAATAAGCGTAATAAACGCATCCATTGATGCATTTTACGCATAAATAACATTTAACTAATTAACATTACTTTTATATACAATCATTTAACACCCTCTGCGCCATCAGCGTCGGCGGCAGGGATGAAAAGGTGAGTTTTCCGTTTTGTGACCGAGGCCAGGGTACGCCGCTGCGCCCCGGGCGCCAGGCGGTAAAAGACATACCCGGCCCGGCAGGGTTAACGCGACGCCGAGCGGCGAGATGTTAATAATCCGGACGTGACCTCAGGGCGCCGGCGCCGCGGCGGCGTTCCCCAGCGTCTGCAACAGGGAGATCAGCCAGCGGGTGGCCTCGCGTTTCCCGCTGCGTTTGTGGGCGTAAATCTTGACGTCAAATGGGGGAACCGGAAACGGCAGCGGGAAAATGGTCAACCGGGCGGCGCGAGCCATCGTCTCCGCCGCCCGCCGGGGCAGCGCCATCAGCAGATCGCTCTGCTCAATAATAAAGGGAGCGCTCAGCATCGAGGGCGTTTTCACCGCCACCTGCCGCGAATAGCCCTGCCGCTCCAGCTCACAGTCCAGCACCCCCTGCCGCTCATTCCATGGGGTCACCACCAGATGACGGGCCGCAAGGTAGGCGTCCAGGGTGAGCGCCGTTCGGTCGGCCTGGCTGATAACCACATATTCGTCCCGCAGCCAGTTAATCTCCTCGAGATCGGGATGAGCTGGCTCGTCAGGGGTATTGAACCCGAGAGCCAGATCGACCTCGCCCGCCAGCAGCTCGGTCAGCGCCGGGCTGTGGGGCAGATAACGGAGCTCAAACCGCAGCCCGGGCGCCTCACGCTGCAGGTGGTGCATCAGCGTCGGAAAGACGCAGAACGCGGTGAAATCGGTGATCGCAATCTGCATGCAGTCGGTGCTGGCGGCCGGCACAAACGCCGCCGGCGGCGTCAGCTCCTGATTGAGAAATTTCAGCGCCGAAGCGATAGAGGGCGCCAGCTGGCTGGCATAGACGCTGGGACACATCCGGTGACCTTCCCGATAGAACAGCGGGTCGTTGAGGGTGCTGCGCAGCCGGGAGAGCGCATGGCTCAGCGCCGAGGTGCTCATCGCCAGCTCTTCTGCCGCCAGGCGCACCGAGCGGGAGCGATAGACCGCGTCAAAGACCGGCAGCAGGTTGAGGTCGATACGGCGCAGGACAGGATGCATAATATTCATCGTTTGCTGATTTCATTGCACTTAATTCTTTTCACAATACCGCTTATGCTCTGGGTCAGCAATTTTGCTTTCCTTCATACCATTCAGACAGGACGACCCATGAGCATCACGATCCGCCAGGCCACCCCGGACGACGCCACCGCTATTTATGACATGATTTATGAACTCGCGGTCTACGAGAAAGCCCCCGAAGAGGTGGTGACAACGGCAGAGGAGATCAGAGAGACGCTGTTTGCCAGCAGCAGCAAAACCGAGGCGCTGATCTGCGAGGTGGCGGGCAAAGCGGTGGGCTACGCCGTGTTCTTCACCAGCTACTCCACCTGGCTTGGCCGTAACGGCATCTATATGGAGGATCTGTACGTAACCCCCGACTATCGCGGGATCGGCGCCGGAAAAGCGCTGCTGAAAACCATCGCGCAATATGCTGTACAGCGTCAGTGCGGGCGTCTGGAGTGGAGCGTGCTCGACTGGAACCAGCCGGCGATTGATTTCTATCTGAGCATTGGCGCGCAGCCGCAGGATGAGTGGGTGCGTTATCGCCTCACTGGCGATGCGCTGCGGGCCTTTGCGGAGTAAAGCGGCTCGCCAGCAGGTCGGCGCCAGGCGTCGACCTGCTGGCCGCGGATCAGGCTTCGACCGCGCTATTCTGCAGCTGCGGACCGGCCAGCGCCAGACGCGCGCCCGCTTCGGTATCGCTGTACTGCTTAAAGTTATCCATAAACAGCTGAGCCAGACTCTCCGCCTTCTCCTGCCACTTATCCGCTGAGCTCCAGCCATTACGCGGATCCAGCACTGCGCTGTCGACGCCCGGAATGCTCTGCGGGATCGCAAGATTGAACACCGGGATCGCTTCATCGCGCAGCGGGCCGGTGGTGCCATTGAGGATCGCGCTGATGATGCTGCGGGTATCGCGCAGCGACAGGCGTTTGCCCTCGCCGTTCCAGCCGGTGTTGACCAGCCAGGCTTCCGCACCGGATTCCGCCATCTTCGCCGCCAGTACGCTGGCGTACTGGGTCGGGTGAAGCAGCAGGAACGCCGCGCCGTAGCAGGCGGAGAAGGTCGGCGTCGGCTGGGTAATGCCGCGCTCGGTGCCCGCCAGCTTCGAGGTGAAGCCCGACAGGAAATGGTACTGCATCTGCTCGGTGGTCAGACGGGAGACCGGCGGCAGGACGCCAAACGCGTCTGCGGCAAGGAAAATCACCTTCGACGGATGGCCCGCCCGGGACACCGGCTTGACGATATTGTCGATATGCGACAGCGGATAGGAGACGCGGGTGTTCTCGGTTTTGCTGCCGTCGGCGTAATCCACGCTGCCGTCGGCGCGCACCACCACGTTTTCCAGCAGCGCATTGCGGCGGATGGCGCCATAAATCTCCGGCTCCGCCTGCGGGTCGAGATTGATGGTCTTGGCGTAGCAGCCGCCTTCGAAGTTAAACACCCCATCATCGTCCCAACCGTGCTCGTCATCGCCAATCAGTTGACGATGCGGATCGGTGGACAGCGTGGTTTTGCCGGTACCGGAGAGGCCGAAGAACAGCGCGACGTCCCCTGCTTCACCGCGGTTGGCCGAGCAGTGCATCGACGCGATGCCTTTCTGCGGCAGCAGGTAGTTCATGACCGAGAACAGCCCTTTTTTCATTTCGCCGCCGTACCAGGTGCCGCCGATGAGCTGAATACGCTCGCTAAGGTTAAAGGCGACGAAGTTCTCGGAGTTCATGCCCTGCGCCTGCCAGTTGGCATTGGTGCAGCCGGCGCCGTTGAGCACCACGAAGTCCGGGGTAAAGCTGGCCAGCTCGTCGGCGCTCGGCACGATAAACATGTTTTTGACAAAGTGGGCCTGCCACGCCACCTCGGTGACGAAGCGCACGCCAAGGCGGGTGTCCGGGCTGGCGCCGCACCAGGCGTCGATGATGTACAGTTTTTTGCCGCTCAGCTGGCCTGCGACCAGGCTTTTCAGGCTGCGCCACACTTCTGGCGATAACGGCTTATTGTCATTGCGGCCGAGGCCGGAGTCAGCCCACCATACGGTGTCGCGCGTCTGCTCGTCTCTGACGATATATTTATCGCGCGGCGAGCGACCGGTGAAGATGCCGGTATCCACTGCCACAGCGCCAGAGTCGGTCATTACGCCGCGGGCCGCGCCGGTCAGCTCAGGAGCGGTTTCATGTGCAATAAGCAAATCGTAATCAGGGTTGTAAAACAATTCGCCGCTTGCATTAATCCCCAGCTCCTGCAGAGCCATTTTTACTGATTCAATTTGTTGTGACATGGAACTCCTGACAAACTATTTAAGGTAAGAGGCCTGGGTTATTCATTGCTTTCGTCATCGTCGCCAGCTATTTAATAAGATAAATCATGGGCAATGAAATAAAGCAATAAATAACCGTGAGTCGCGATTTCATATCGTGCTCATGTAGGGTCGCCGATACGCATTCATAAATCTCAACTTTCCAAAAAATGTTAACACCTGTCGATAATTATGTTAATTGCATAGTTTCTATGCGCTATGCTAAAATTGCATAGCCTTTATTGCGTTTTTGAGGACTGGATCGGTGTTGGCAAATCTGGAAGTTAAATGGCTGTATGATGTGATTGCTCTCGAGGAGTCACGCAGCTTTACCCTGGCGGCCAAAGCCCGCAATATCTCGCAGTCCTCGTTCAGCCGACGCATCCAGTCGCTGGAGGCTTCCCTCGGATTCAGCATCTTCGACCGCAGCGCCAACCCCCTGCAGTTGACCAACCGCGGGAAAATTTTTGTCGGCTATGCGCGAAATATGCTCGACGACATGGATTTTCAGATCAGCCGAATTAAAGGTTTAAATAACACCACGCAAAAAATAAGAATCGACGCCGCCCCGTCGCTGTCGGTGTTATTGCTGCCGGAAATTATCGCCGGTTACACCGACCGTAAAAATAAGACTTTTCATGTTGAATCGATTAACGTCAACGACGCCGTATTTAACCTGAAAGAGGGTAAAAGCGATTTTATCCTCTCCTTCTATAATGAAGAATTAATGAACTATCCGTTTATTAATCATAAAATTTTTGATTCTTACCTGCACCTGGTCTCCCCCTGCGACGAACATGGCCGGCCGCTGTTTCATTTACATCGCGGCGTGCTGCCGCTGATGAAATACGCCAACGATAGCTATATGGGGCGCCAGGTGAACCAGGTCATCGACCGCACGCCAGAGATCACCTTCTCCCTCACCTTTGTCTCTTCCATGAGCGAGCTGCTCAAGCGCATGATCCTCAATGGCGACGGCGTGGGCTGGCTGCCGCAGTACTCCATTCAGCGCGAGCTGGACGAAGGCCGACTGACGATCCTCGATGAGAGCCTGTCGCTGCCGATCGGCGCCTGGCTCTACCGCTCCGGCTCGCGGCTTAACCAGGCCGCCGAACGTTTCTGGCAGCACATTAAAACCCGTAACCAACCGCGGGATTAACCCTCTCAGCCGCTGATCCCCAGATACGCCTTACGCACCTCCGGGTCGTTGAGCAGCGCCTGGCCGCTACCGCTCAGGCGGATCTGGCCGTTCACCATCACGTAGGCGCGGTCCGACAGGTTGAGAGCATGGCGGGCGTTCTGCTCCACCAGAAACAGCGTCATCCCCTGGGCCGTCAGCTCGCGCAGGATCTGAAATATCTGCTTCACCACCAGCGGCGCCAGTCCCAGGCTCGGCTCATCCAGCAGCAGCAGGCGCGGCCGGCTCATCAGCGCCCTGGCGATGGCCAGCATCTGCTGTTCACCGCCGGAGAGGGTCATCGCCCGCTGTCCCCGCCGCTCTTCCAGCCGAGGGAACAGCTGGTACATCCGGGCCTTGTCCTCGGCCTGATAGCGGTTGCCAATGGCAATAGTCCCCATCAGCAGATTCTCCTCGACGGTCATATCGGGAAAGATGCGCCGCCCTTCCGGGGCCTGGGCGATGCCGTTGCTGGCGATAAAGTGGGTCGATTTCCGGCTGATCGCCTCCCCGCGATAGAAAATCTCCCCGCCGGCAATACGCGGCTGCCCGAAGACCGACATCAGCAGCGTCGATTTACCCGCGCCGTTGGCGCCGATCAGCGCCACCGTCTCCCCCTCGTTGACGGTCAGGGAGACCTGCTTCAGGGCCTGGATCGGCCCGTAGAAGACATCCACCTCATCAAAGGCAAGCAGTGGCTGGCTCATCGGCGCGTCTCCTCTTCCTCAGCGCCAAGATAGGCGGCAATCACGCTGGCGTTGGCCTGAATCGCCTGCGGCGCGCCGCGGGCGATGACGTCCCCGTGATCGAGGACGATGATATGATCCGAAATCTCCATCACCATCCCCATATCATGTTCGATCAATAGCACCGTGATGCCGTGCTGCTGGCGCAGAAAGCGGATGATCCGGCTCAGCGCCTGGGTTTCAACCGGGTTGAGTCCGGCCGCCGGCTCGTCCAGACAGATCATCTCCGGACGGGTACACATGGCGCGGGCGATCTCCAGCCGCCGCTGCTGTCCGTAGGAAAGCGTTCCCGCCAGACGGTTGGCGCAGTCCACCATCTCCACCACCTCCAGCCAATAAAACGCGCGATCCAGCGCCTGACTTTCCGCCTGCCGATAGCCGCGGGTGTTGAGGATCCCGGCCAGCAGATGGCGGTTAACCTGGGTATGCTGGGCCACCAGCAGGTTCTCAATCACCGACATCTCGCGGAACAGGCGAATATTCTGGAAGGTGCGGGCCAGACCGGCGCGGTTCACCAGATGGGTGCCGCCGAACATCTTGTAATAGATCCGCCGCCCCAGCTGCGCCGGGTGGAGGAAATCGTCCGGGTGAAGCTTTTGCCCCAGCACCTGAATGACGTCGGTGACCTTTTCCCGCGCCCGTAGCACGATACTCCCCCCCGTCGCCCGGTAAAAGCCGGTCAGGCAGTTAAATACCGTGGTTTTGCCCGCGCCGTTGGGGCCGATCAGGGCGGTGATCGACCCCCGCTCCACCTCCAGATTGACGTCATTCAGCGCTTTGATGCCGCCGAAATGCATCATTAGATGCTCAACGCGTAAGATGCTGTCGCTCATGGCGCGACTCCTTTTCGCAACGCGACCCCGCTGCGGCTGGTGCGCACCAGGCCGCGCGGCCGCCAGATCATCATCAGCACCATCAGCACGCCAAACAGCAGCACGCGATATTCGTCAAACCCGCGCAGCAGCTCCGGGGTGACCGTCAGGACAAACGCCGCCAGCACCACCCCAAGGGTGGAGCCCATTCCCCCCAGCACCACAATCGCCAGGATCAGCGCCGACTCAAAAAAGGTGAACGACGTCGGATTAACAAATCCCTGATAGCTGGCGAAGAACACTCCGGCGATGCCGGCGGTCGACGCGCCGAGCATGAACGCCGAGAGCTTGACCAGCACATGGTTGAGCCCCATCGCCCGACAGGCGATCTCATCCTCGCGCAGCGCCTCCCAGGCGCGACCGATGGGCATCCGCGTCAGGCGATGCTTCACCAGCAGCACCAGTATCACCACCATGCACAGCACGGCGTAGAGGAAGATGAATTTCAGGTTGGGGTTGTAACTGACGTGGAAGAACTCATGGATGGGGATACCGCCATCCTTTGCCCGGCGGGTAAATTCGAGGCCAAACAGCGTCGGGGATGGCACCGGGACGCCGTTGGGGCCGCCGGTGAAGCTCACCCAGTTGTTAAGCACCAGGCGAATGATTTCGCCAAAGCCGAGGGTGACGATGGCCAGATAGTCGCCGTGCATGCGCAGCACCGGAAAGCCTAGCAACGCCCCGGCGAGGGCCGCCATCACCGCCCCCAGCGGCAGCATCGCCCAGAAGCCGAGACCCAGGTACTGGTAGCCCAGCGCCAGGCCGTAGGCGCCGATAGCATAGAACGCCACATAGCCCAGATCGAGCAGCCCCGCGAGACCCACCACGATATTCAGCCCCAAACCGAGCAGGACGTAGATCAGCCCGAGGATCGCCACGGTCAGCAGGTATTTGCTGGCGAGAAACGGAAAGGCGATAGCCAGGCCCACCAGCAGCGGCATTATCCAGCGCAGCCGCGAGCGGTAGCCCGGGGGCCGGACGTACACCCCGTCATCCGCCCCCTCAAAGCGGGCAACCAAGGCCTTGCCCCGCCGGCTCTGCAGCAGCAGGCTGAGCGCCAGTCTGCCGGCCATCACCACCGCCACCAGGATCGCCACCCGCGCGGGCGCGAGGGTAAAGCCATAGCCTTTGAGCACCACGCCGACGATCGGGCCAAAGACAATTAACGCGCAAAGACCGGCCAGCACGCTGTCGATCAGCGCGCTTTTGATATCCCGCGCAGGCTGGCGCGTCAGTTCACCCATAGAGCCCCCTCAGACCTTGGCCACCAGCGGACGACCCAGCAGCCCCTGCGGGCGAAAAATCAGGATCGCCACCAGCAGCGCAAAGGAAAAAACGTCTTTGTAATCCGAATTCACCATTCCGGCGAACTGCGCCTCGGCCACCCCGAGCAGCAGTCCGCCCAGCATCGCGCCAGGCAGCGAGCCAATCCCGCCCAATACCGCGGCGGTGAAGGCTTTGATGCCGATAATAAATCCGATGTAGAAGTCGAAGGTGCCGTAGTTCATGGTCACCAACACTCCGGCCAGGCCGGCCATCGCCGCGCCGATGACAAACACCAGGGAGATCACCCGGTCGGTATTGATGCCGAGGATCGCCGCCATGCGC
The DNA here is from genome assembly GCF_030128585.1 of Klebsiella sp. K5-204. Taxonomy (NCBI): domain Bacteria; kingdom Pseudomonadati; phylum Pseudomonadota; class Gammaproteobacteria; order Enterobacterales; family Enterobacteriaceae; genus Klebsiella; species Klebsiella sp. K5-204. Next base: position 291,937 of record NZ_JAKUZS010000002.1, on the reverse strand, counting down.
CGGTCCTGCTGGGTGGCGCGGCAGATGCGCCCCAGCCGGGTGTACTGGATAATCCAGGTCAGGATCAGCATCCCCACCAGCGCGGCGACGAGAATAAACACCTTGGTCCAGGTGATCTGCACTACCCCATCGCCCACCGTCATACGCAGCGCGCCGCTGAGCAGCGTCGGGATCCCCTGCTGGTTTGGCCCCTGGCTCAGCTGAACATAGTTCTGCAGGATCAGCGACATTCCAATAGCCGAGATCAGCGGCGCCAGGCGCGTCGAGTTGCGCAGCGGCCGGTAGGCGATGCGCTCGATCGCCCAACCGTACACGCCGGTGACCACAATGGTGAATACCAGGGTGGCGAAAATCAGCAGCGGAAACGAATGGATCCCGAAGAAGGAGAGCAGCGCCAGGCCGATGGCGCACAGGTAGGCGGAGACCATATACACCTCGCCGTGGGCGAAGTTGATCATGCCGATGATCCCATACACCATGGTGTAGCCGATGGCGATTAAGCCGTACACCGCGCCCAGCGTCAGCCCATTGATCAGTTGTTGCAGAAAAAACGCCGTCATAGCCCCTCCAGCCGCCAGGCCGACGGCCGCCGGGATCGGTACCCGGTCGACCGCCGTCGTGAGACGATTAGCCAATCAAAACAACGGATAGTTACTGGGTGGTAGCCGATCAGAGCTGGTGATATTTGCCCTTGTCGTCCCACTGATAGACCACATAGTCCGACACCTTGAGGTCGCCTTTGCCATCCCAGCCTTTTTTGCCCATCACCGTCTCGACGTCGTGGCTCTTCAGCCAGTCGCTGGCTTTGGCGTTATCGGTGCCGACGGCGTTCCAGGCGGCGGCGATAGCCTGAATAGAGGCATAGGCGTAGAGGGTATAGCCTTCCGGCTCAAAGCCGCCGGCGCGGAACTTCTCGATCACCGCTTTGCCTTCCGGGAGGGTGCGCGGGTCCTGACCAAAGGTCATCAGCACGCCGTTGGTGAACTGCGGCCCGCCGGCGGCCGTCACCAGCTCCTCGGTGACAATACAGTCGCCGGAGAAGAATTTCGCCTGCACTCCCTGCTCGCGCATCTGGCGCACCAGCGGGCCCGCCTCAGGGTGGCAGCCGCCAAAATAGACCACGTCCGGCTTGAGGGCGCCGATCTTGGTCACCAGGGCGTTAAAGTCTTTTTCACCGCGGGAGAGGCCTTCGTACAACACTTCTTTGGTGCCCCGCTTCGCCAGCGCCGCGCGGGTGGCATCGGCCAGCCCCTGGCCATAGGTGTCTTTATCGTGGATGACGGCAATTTTCTTCGCCTTCAGCACGTCCAGCATATAGTTGGCGGCAATCGCCCCCTGCTGATCGTCGCGGCCGCACATGCGGAAGAGATCCTTCATGCCGCGCTCGGTGATCTGCGGATTGGTGGAGCCGGGGGTAATGGTCAGAATCCCGGCTTCGTCATACACCTCGGAGGCCGGCATCGTTGAGGAAGAGCAAAAGTGCCCCACCACGGCGGAGACTTTCGCTTCGTCCACCAGCCGGTTGGCCACCGCTACCGCCTGTTTCGGTTCGCACGCGTCATCCCCCTGCACCAGCACAATCTTTTCGCCTTTGATGCCGCCGGCGGCATTGATATCAGCCACCGCCTGCGAGGCCCCCTTCCAGTACTGGGCGCCGTAGGTGGCGTTGGGGCCGGTGAAGGGCCCGGCGACGCCGATCTTCACGTCAGCCTGGGCGTAAAAGGCCATGCTCATACAACCTGCTATCACAACATGAAGCGTCATTGTTTTCAGTTTCAAAGACATTCGGATATTCCTCAGCGATTTAGAGCCTGGCGTCATGGAATGACGCAGAAAATATCACTTACCGAGTGGTACCGACGCAGGCGCAGCGCCAGGACGGCCAGGGTGGAAGAAGCAAAAATCCCGCCAGGTAGAGAGATCGCGCCGGAGAGCGGACGCCCCGGTCGGTGCGCACGCGACGACAACCCGTGCCGCATCCGGCAAGGGCGCATTCCCTTTCAGGTCAGGAGATCGGTTGCCATCACGTGGCGAGCCGGACAACGCGGTATCCGTACCGGCCCGTGAGCTAAACATAGATGCAGTTAGCGGTCGCTGCGCGCCAGCGTGGTGCAAAAATGCGAATATGATCAACAGTGGTGATTATTTTGTTGCGGTAATGTGAAGGTGATAACAGGAGAGCCCGTTAAGGGCTCCCCTGTGGCCCGGCGGCCGCTCAGAGCTGGCTGGTGAACGTTCGCGAGATCACATCCTGCTGCTGCTCGCGGGTTAGCGCGTTAAAGCGGACCGCATAGCCGGAGACGCGGATCGTCAGATTCGGATACTGCTCCGGATGTTCTATCGCATCGAGCAGCTTTTCCCGGTTCAGTACATTGACGTTGAGGTGCTGTCCCCCCTCCACCGTCTCCTCGTGATGGAAGTAGCCGTCCAGCAGCCCTACCAGGTTGTTTTCCTGCGCCGACGGCGCTTTGCCGAGGGCCGCCGGCACGATGGAGAAGGTGTACGAGATGCCATCTTTGGCGTAGGTAAACGGCAGTTTCGCCACCGAGGTCAGCGACGCCACCGCCCCTTTGCGGTCGCGGCCATGCATCGGATTGGCCCCCGGGGCGAACGGCGTCCCCGCCCGACGTCCGTCCGGCGTGTTGCCGGTTTTCTGCCCGTACACCACGTTGGAGGTAATGGTCAGGATCGACTGGGTCGGCACCGCCTGGCGCCAGGTGGGCAGCGCCTGAATTTTGCGCATAAAGCGCTCCACCAGGTCGCAGGCGATGGCATCGACGCGATCGTCGTTGTTGCCATATTGCGGATAATCCCCCTCAATGACAAAGTCCACCGCCAGCCCGTGATGGTCGCGCACCGGCTTCACCCGAGCGTACTTTATCGCCGACAGCGAATCCGCCGCCACCGACAGGCCGGCGATGCCGCAGGCCATCGTGCGGTAGACGTCGCGGTCGTGCAGGGCCATCAGCGCCGCTTCGTAACTGTACTTATCATGCATGCAGTGGATGATGTTCAGCGCGCTGATGTACTGCACCGCCAGCCAGTCCATAAAGTGGTCGAGGCTGGCCATCACGCTGTCGTAGTCCAGCACCTCATCGCGCAGCGGCGCGGTTTTCGGCCCCACCTGGATCTTCAGTTTCTCATCCACCCCGCCGTTAATCGCGTAGAGCAGCGTTTTGGCGAGATTGGCGCGGGCGCCGAAGAACTGCATCTGCTTGCCGATCACCATCGGGCTGACGCAGCAGGCGATGGCGTAGTCGTCACTGTGAAAATCGCTGCGCATCAGATCGTCGTTCTCATACTGCAGCGACGAGGTGGCGATAGAGACCCGGGCGGCGTATTTTTTAAACGCCACCGGCAGCGCCTGCGACCAGAGCACGGTCAGGTTCGGCTCCGGCGCCGGCCCCATGGTGTGCAGAGTATGCAGGTAACGGAAGGTGGTTTTACTGACCAGGGTGCGGCCATCCAGCCCCATACCGCCCAGGACTTCCGTCGCCCAGATGGGATCCCCGGAGAACAGCGAGTCAAATTCCGGGGTACGCAGGAAACGCACCATGCGGATCTTCATGATGAAGTGGTCAATCAGCTCCTGGGCCTGCTCCTCATTGAGTAAACCGGCGCGCAGATCGCGTTCAATATAGATGTCAAGGAAGGTGGCCGTCCGTCCCAGCGACATGGCGCCGCCGTTCTGCGACTTCACCGCCGCCAGGTAGGCGAAGTAGAGCCACTGCACCGCCTCCCGGGCGGTGCGCGCCGGGTGGGAGATATCGCAGCCGTAGCGGGCCGCCATCTCCTGCATCTGCTGCAGCGCGCGCCGCTGTTCGGCCAGCTCTTCGCGCAGGCGCAGGGTGGACTCCAGCGCCTCGCCGCGTTCAAGGGCCGGCTGCAGGTCGGCAAACTGCAGCTCACGTTCGCGGACCAGATAGCGAATGCCGTACAGCGCCACGCGGCGGTAATCGCCGATGATCCGTCCGCGACCGTAGCCGTCCGGTAGCCCGGTCAGCACCCCGGACTTACGGCAGCGCAGCATATCCGGGGAATAGACGTCAAATACGCCCTGATTGTGGGTCTTGCGCAGCGCCGTAAACTGATACTCAAAATCGGGGTCCATTTCGCGGCCATAGGCCTCGAAGGCGCTTTTGATCATATTGATGCCGCCAAAGGGATGCAGGGCGCGCTTCAGCGGCCGGTCCGTTTGCAGGCCGACGATCTTTTCCAGCGGCTGGTTGATATAGCCCGCCGCGTGGGCGGTGATGCTGGTGGCGACATTGGTGTCGAAATCCACCGGCGCATGGGTGGCGTTCTCGACGCGGATCCCGGCCATCACCTGCTTCCAGAGGGCGGTGGTGGCCGGCGTCGCGTCGGCGAGGAAGGACTCATCGCCCTCGTAAGGGGTGTAGTTATGCTGAATAAAGTCGCGAACGTTAATCTGCGTTTGCCACGCCGTCCCGCGAAAGCCCTGCCAGGCGTCGGCGTATCGTGCGTCGTGGGTGTCGATATCTACTTTCATGAACATCGTCTCTCTACAGAATAAAAAATCAGGCCAGCGCCGCCGCGGTGTGGATCCGGCCTAAGCGGATCGCATCGAGGGCAATCATGCGCTCTTCATTGGTGGGGATAACCGCGCAGCGCACCCGGCTGCCGTCGGCGGAGATCAGACGCTCGCCGGCCGAATTAGGCTGCTGGTTGCGGGCGGCGTCCATCTCAAGGCCAAAGACCGCCAGCCGCTCGCTCACCAGCCGACGGATCAGCACCGAGTTTTCGCCAATCCCGCCGGTGAAAATAATGCCGTCGAGACGCTGCAGCGCGGCGGCGTGGCCGGCGATATGGCGGGCGATGCGATGGACGAAGGTTTTGATCGCCAGGCGGGCGCGGGCATGGCCCTCATGCCAGGCCTGCTCCAGTACCCGCAGGTCGGAGGAAAGGCCGGAGATCCCCAGCAGGCCGGAGGCGGTGTTGGCCACCCGCTCCAGGTCGCTGAGGGTCTGCCGGGTTTCCGCGGCAATCCACGCCATGGCGCCGAAGTCGACATCGCCGCTGCGGGTGCCCATCATCAGCCCCTCCAGGGGCGTCATCCCCATCGAGGTGTCCACGCTGCGGCCGTTGCGCACCGCGCAGATCGAGGCGCCATTGCCCAGGTGGGCGATCACCAGGCCGCTCTCCTGCTCCGGCAACCCGAGCAGCGCCAGGGCGCGCCGGGAGACATAGCGGTGGGATGTTCCGTGGAAGCCATAGCGGCGCACCCCGAGGTTCTGGTAATACTCCCACGGCAGGCCATAGAGAAAGGCTTCCGGGGCCAGGGTCTGGTGAAAGCTGGTATCAAAGACCGCCACCTGCATGACCCCCGGGAACAGCCGCTGCGCCGAGGCGATGCCGCTAAGGCTGGCGTAGTTATGCAGCGGGGCCAGGGACGATACCTGGCGAATATTGTCGATAACCTCCTCGCTGATAATGACCGACTCGGTGAAGAGGTCGCCGCCGTGGGCGACGCGGTGGCCAATCAGGGCCACGCTGTCGATAAGATCGCGTTGGGCTAATGCCCCGGCAATCGCCTGCAGGGCGCCTTCGTAGCCGCGCGGCGCCAGCGCCACCGGCTCGCAGCCGTTGAGCGAGAGAGACGCCTGGTCCGCGTTGATGCCCTCGGCTACGCCGTTGAGCAGGCAGTCGCAGCTGGCGGCGTCCAGTACGGAAAATTTGATCGACGACGAGCCGCAGTTGATCACCAGCACTACCGGAAATTCAGTCATGTTGTACTCCGCGTGGCCTGAGCCGGATTAGAACAGTTTGTAAACGATATTGAGGATGGTCAGCAGACCAATGGCGGTCACAAAGAGGTTATCGAGACGGCCACGGTATTTGGCCAGCGAAGGCGCTTTACGAATGGCGTACATCGGCAGCAGGCACAGCAGCGAGGCGATAATCGGCGCGCCCATGGCCTCAATCAGGTCGAGGATATTGGGGTTGGCATAGGCCACCACCCAGGTCGAGCCCATGATGAACACCATGCTCAGGGTATTGAGCTTGCCGCTGGAGACCCGGGTTTTATCCCCTTTATAGCCGAAGCGCAGGATCAAACCGTTCAGCCCCTCGAGGGTGCCGAGATAGTGGCCGAAGAACGATTTGAAGATGGCCACCAGGGCGATGATCGACGCGCCATACTCCAGCAGGGTGGCAAAGGTGGATTTGGCGCCCGACATCGAGGCAAAGTGGTTCGCCAGATAGGAGAGCACCGGGATATTCTGCGCCTTGGCGTCCGCCATGTTCTGCGGCGAGAGGGTAAACAGGCAGCTGAAGGCGAAGAACATTACCACCGCTACCATCAGCATGCTGGCCCGGGAGATGATCTGCGAGCATTTGTGTTCGGTATACGCCCGGCCAAACTGCGCTTCATACTCTTCGCGTTTGGAGACCACAAACGAGGAGACGATCGGCGAGAAGTTAAAGGAGAACACCATAATGGAGATGCCCAGCCACACTGTCACCAGAATGCCGTCGTGACCGGTTAAGGCGATATCGCTGAGGTTCACCTGATCAATCACCGCGCTATTCCAGTAAGGGATCAGAGACAGGGAGATCACCACCAGGCTGGCGATAAACGGCCACACCAGATAGCTCATCACCTTGACCATCAGGTCTTTGCCAAACCAGATGACAAACGCCATCAGCAGCAGCAGGAGCAGCGCCACCACTCCGCGGTTGAGGGCCGGCATCTGCAGCTGGTTCTCCCAGAAGGTCATGAAGGTATTGGTGATCGTCACGCCATAAATCCACAGCAGCGGGCAGATGGCGAAGAAGTACAGAAAGGTGATCACCACCCCGCCGGTTTTGCCAAAATGCTCTTCCACCGTTTCGGTGATATTGCCGGAGGGGTTAGCCCCCGACAGGCACAGCCGCGCCAGCGCCCGGTGGCAATAGAAGGCGATGGGATAGGCCAGCACCAGCATCACCAGGATCGGGATCAGCCCGCCGAAGCCGGCGCGGATGGGGAAAAACAGCACCCCGGCGCCGATGGCGGTGCCAAACAGGCCCAGGGTCCAGGTGGTGTCGGATTTACGCCAGGACGAAAGGCTTGTCTGGCTGGATGCAATGCTCTCAGTCGTACTCATATCCTGTCCTCACTTATGTATTGAATTAAGCGTCAACAAAACCGGTAATTTGCGATACCCGCGAGAGATCGATATTGCCGCCGGAAATCAGGCTGACCGTTTTGCGGTTCTGGATATAACTGTCTAATTTGCCGCTTAATAACGCGGCGCAGGCCAACGCTCCGGCCCCTTCGGTGATCACTTTATTGCGCTGAATTAAGGCGACCATGCTCTGGCGAATGTCGTCCTCACTGACGAGGACGATGTCATCCACCAGCTGGCGGGCGATTTCATAGGTCAGTTTTCCCGGGCGGGCGACATCGCAGCCATCGGCTAAGGTGCCGGCGTGGCGATGGCTGGTGATCTCTCCGGCGTACCAGGAGGCGGCCATGCCGTGAACATTCTCCGACTGCACGCCGATAATGCGGATCGTCGGGTTAATGGATTTAATCGCAATCGCGATGCCGGCAATTAAGCCCCCGCCGCCAATCGGCACAATGACATTATCCACGTCATACAGATCTTCTAATATTTCGAGACCGATAGTGCCCTGCCCGGCAATAACCTGGGGATCGTCATAGGGGGGAATAAAGATACGGCCTTCAAGTTCAACAATATCGCTGGCTTTGGCGAGGGTATCGTTAAAATTATCGCCATGCAGCACCACCTCCGCCGAATAATCGCAGGTGGCGGCGACTTTCGATTTCGGCGCCCCTTTCGGCATCACCACTTTCCCGTCAATGCCGAGCATGGCGCAGGAGAGCGAGACGCCCTGGGCGTGGTTGCCCGCTGAGCAGGCCACCACCCCTTTGCGTTTTTCCGCTGCGGTTAAGCCGCAGAGCTTATTAAAGGCGCCGCGAATTTTAAATGAACCCGTGCGCTGCATATTTTCGAATTTAAGAAATATTTCACCCTTACAGCGTTCGCTAAAATAATTCGACCGCGGCATACCCGTTTTATATATTTTTCCTGCCAGGCGTTGCTTCGCTTCGAGAATATCGTCAATGGATACCGGAAGATCGTAGGTAATATGCATTATGGCCTCTGTATCTTAATATAAAGTCAATGACCGGGCGTCATCCTGCTGACAACAGCGAGGATGGTTGTTGGATTATTTAATCAATATCAGTCAGGCAATTTCTATTGGCTGCCAGTGGCGGTTGCCCTGCCCCGATGAATACTGTTTCGCCATCTCCACCAGCGACGCCGCCGCGGTTTTCAGCCGGTAATTTTTCGACCACACCGCCGCATAGCGCGCCACCGGCAAGGCCTCTTTAATGGGGATGGTGACAAACTGGCTCGAGCCGAACGGCGTGGTCATGTCGCAGGGAATGACCGTCAAAAAATCGGCATTGAGCACCAGGTTATAGATCGTCACCACCGAATCGGTATTGACGATATTTTCACGGCGGATGCCGCTGCGCTGCAGGGTGGTCAGCAGTTCGCTGTAGTAGCCCATATTGGTCTCCGGCAGCACCCACTGCTCGTGCTGGAGCGAGGCCAGGCGGACGGTGCCGTTGCCGATCCGCGCCCGGTTCGCCACCAGCACAAACTCAGACTCAAACAGCGGCTCGACGTGCAGGTCCTGCAGCTTCATCTCATCGCTCAGCGTCCCGATGGCGAAGTCGAGGCGCCCGTCGCGGATCGCCGGCAAGAAGGCAGAGAGCTGCGCCTCATACATTGAGACCCGCGCCTTGGGGAAGGTCATTTTGAACTGATGCACCATCTCCGACATAAAGGTAAACCCCACCAGCGAGGGAAAACCAAAGGAGACATCCACCACCGTGCTGTTGGTCAACGCATTCATTTCATTGACCATATTTTTCATTTCACGGGTGATCGCCTCTGACCAGTTCAGAAATACCTGCCCGGCCTCGGTGAGCGAGACGCCGGTATTTCGCCGGACGATTAATTCGCTGCCAAAATAGCTTTCCATGTCGCCAATGATTTTACTGACCGCCGGCTGTGTGAGTCCTAACGCTTTTGCTCCGGCCCCGATAGACCCGCTGCGGATCACTTCCTGGAAAACCACCAGATGCTGAGTTTTAGGCAGAGAAAAAGTATTCATCACGTCTCGCTTTCATTCCTTTGTTGACGGCGGAAAGTGTAACAAATCGCGATTAGCGGGTTATGTGAGAGCTCTCACAAAGGCTCCGCCGTGGCCGATTAGCAGGATTCACCATCCGGAATAATCCATTTAAAATCAATTCATTAAAATCATTACGAACGTTGTTTGCGCGTTTTTTGTCGTAACCGAATGCGGGGATAAAAATAATTGATGGCGATAACATCGACGGTAAAATGGCGATAAAAAATACGCTTTTCGTACGCTATTTGACCCGCGCCGTCAGGGCGATAAAAAAGGTGAAAATTAAATTAATGCTGTAAAGAATAAACAGCGGACGTAATCAACGCCATTATTTAACGACAAGTCGGTTTGGCATCACATTTTATCGGCGGCGGGCGGGAAAAAGGCGCAGGCATTATTTACATCAAAGAAACATTAAATTCACAATCTTGTTTTTCTTATGCGGCGGAGTGGGCGACTTTTTCCGCCATATCGCAGGCGGTCATACTTTGATTAAAATCAACCCTGGCAATTTATCTTTTGCGGCGCCTGGCAGGCAGTCATTTGTGTTGCCGATCACAAATCCATAAAACAACCTCCCGGCCTCTCTTCCACCGCAACTGATTAACCAGCTTTTCACTATGCAAATGCAAATAACGTATTTGCCCTCCCCGCAGGCGCTCTGTAGTTTGAGCCAGGATCCCGGCGCCACTTTTTCCGGGTCAGAACTTTATTATTCAGAGTGTTGAATTCCGCCATGATAAAATTAGCGCATCTTTTCAAAACCTATTCAGGCAGCGCCCAGCCGGCCATTCGCGACCTCAGTCTGGATATTGATCATGGCGAATTCTGCACTTTCGTCGGCCCGAGCGGCTGCGGAAAAACCACCATCCTGCGGATGATCAACCAGCTGGATATTCCCGACAGCGGCGACGTCTATATTCAGGGCGTCCGCCTCGCTGACGCTGATATTATCCAGGTCCGCCGCCAGATCGGCTTCGTGATGCAAAGCGCCGCGCTCTTTCCCCATCGTACCGTGGCGCAAAATATCGCCACCGTGCCGCGGCTGGCGGGATGGAGCAAAGCGCGCATCAGCGCGCGCATTGACGAACTGGTAGCGCTGATGTCGCTCGACAGCCATCTGCTGCACCGCTATCCGCATCAGCTCTCCGGCGGCCAGCAGGGACGCGTGGCCATCGCCCGCGCCATCGCCGCCGATCCGCCGATTTTACTGATGGATGAGCCCTTCGCCGCCATCGACCCGGTGGTCCGTGAACGCCTCCAGGACGAGCTGTTGCTGTTGCAGCAGCGGCTGCAGAAAACCATTGTATTAGTGACCCACGACATCAATGAAGCGATCCGCCTCGGCGATAAAATCGCCATTTTCCAGGAAGGCGGCGTGCTGGCGCAGTTTGATACCCCCGACCATATTCTGGCCCACCCGGCGAGCGAGTTCGTGCGCCGCTTTATCGGCCCGGAGCCCAATCTGAAACGGCTGGGTATGATTCAGGTCGGCCAGCTGCCGCGTCACGATGTCCCCCTGCTCGACGAAGCGCTGACGCCGATCGCCAGCGCCCATCCACCGCTGGCCAGCCCGCTGCGCCTGGTGCTTGACCACCAGCGACGTCCGCTGCACTGGTTCGATCCGCAACACGGTCTCACCCTGCCGGTGGAGCGCCCGCTCGCCAGCAGCCACAGCCTGCGTTTCGCCTACAGCGCGCTGCTCGACGTGGCGACCGGCGTGCTGGTGCATGTGGATAGCGAAGGACAATACCAGGGGGCGGTGTCCCACGCCCTGCTGCAGCAGGTGCTCGAGGGCGCGGTGGGGGTGAGACCTCATGATTGACTGGGGCTGGGTTATCGATAACCGCGCGATGATCGGCGATCTTCTCTGGCAGCATGCGCGGATGGTCCTGCTGGCGCTGTTTTTCGGCTCCCTGCTCACCGGCGGCCTGTTAGCCATTACCCTGCGCTGGCCCGCGACGGCGCAGCCGCTCATCACCCTCTGCGGCGTGCTGTTTACCATTCCCTCACTGGCGCTGTTTATTTTATTGCTGCCGTTTACCGGGCTGTCGCTGACCACCTCGCTGATTGGCCTGACGCTGTACTCGCTGTTGATCCTGCTGCGCAACGTGCTGGCCGGCATGGAGAAGCTGCCGCAGGCGGCGCTGGAGTCGGCGCGGGCGCTCGGCTACACCCGCGGTTTCCGCTTCTTCGATATCGAGCTGTGGCTGCTGCTGCCCTCTCTGTTTGCCGGGCTGCGCATTGCCTCGGTGACGCTGGTCGGCCTGGTCACTGTCACCGCGCTGATCGGTCAGGGCGGGCTCGGGCAGCTGCTGATGGCGGGCTTTAATCAGGACTTTCTGACGCCAATTGTCGTCAGCCTGGTCCTCAGTCTTGTACTTTCGCTGGTCTTTGACGGGCTGATTGCCCGTCTCGGCGACTGGCTAACGCCGTGGACGAAATGATGACGCTGCTTCTCGCCACCTTTCACTGGTTAACCCAGCCGGAGCACTGGCTGGGCGACGATGGCATCCTGCTGCGCCTGGGCCAACACCTATATTACGTGCTGGTCAGCATGGCCGTTGCCTGCGCCATTGCCCTGCCGCTCGGCATCGCCCTGGGTTACTGGCGCAAAGGCGCCTTCGTGGTGATCAACCTGTTTAATCTTGGCCGCGCCATCCCTTCGTTAGGGCTGATTTTATTATGCATCATCGTTTTCGGCTTTAACGATATCCCGGTGCTGGCGGCGCTGATCGCGCTTTCTATTCCGCCCATTCTCACTAACACCTGGGTGGGGATTTATCACGCCGACCGCCCGCTGTGCGATGCGGCCATCGCGCTGGGTATGACCCCCTGGCAAAGCCTGTGGCAGGTGCGGATCCCGCTGGCGGCGCCGCTGATCCTCGCCGGAGTGCGCACCGCGCTGGTTCAGCTTATCGCCACGGCGGTGGTCGCAGCCTATGCCGGCCTGGGCGGGCTGGGACGTTTTCTGATCGATGGCCTCGGGCAACGGGATATCCCGCAGGTGATCGGCGGCTCGCTGGTGGTTTCCCTGCTGGCGATAGGCGGCGAACTGCTTTTCGCCCGCTGCGCCGGACGCCTGACCCACCGCCGAATTGCCGCGCCTTATTAGCGTGTACCTGACATTACCCTCAGCGCCTGGCGCTGATTAACCTGAAAATACAAGAGGTATTATGAAGCAATTATTTGGCAAGGCCGTCACCGCCCGTCGATTTCGTCTCTCGCTGCTGGCCGCCGGGCTCTTCAGTCTGAGCGTTAACACCTTTGCCGCCGGCGTCACCGTGGGCGGGGCCAACTTTACCGAAAGCTCCATTCTCGCCAACATCTACGCCAGCGCGCTAAAGAAAAATCATATTGAGGCCAACACCCGTCTCAACCTCGGCAACCGGGAAATTATTATTCCGGCGCTGCAGAGCGGTGAGATCGATATCGTTCCGGAATATCTTGGCGCCCTGCTCAATTTCTATAACGGCAAAACCGAGGCCACCAGCCAGCAGGACGTCAGCGCAGAGCTGGCCCAGGCCCTGCCCGCCGATTTCACCCTGCTGAACCCGGCCCCGGCCACCTCGATCACCGCCTGGGCGGTACGTGCCGAGACCGCGGATAAATACCATCTGCGCACCCTCTCCGACCTGAAGCCCGTCGCCCCGCAGCTGGTGATCGGCGGACCGCCGGAGCTGGCGGTACGTTCCCTGGGCCTGCCGGGGCTGAAGCGCGTCTATGGTCTTGAGTTCAAAGCGGTGAAATCGCTGGACATGGGTGGGCCGCTCACCCGGCTGGCGCTCAATTCGGGCAAAATCGACGTCGCGACGGTCGTCTCCACCCAGGGCAATCTGGCGAAGGAGAAATGGGTGGTCCTCGAGGATGATAAACATGAACAACCGAGTCAGAACGTGGTGCCGCTGGTGCGCAAAGCCAGTCTGACGCCGGAGATAGGCGCCGTGCTCAATGAGGTTTCCGGCAAGCTGGACAATGCCACGCTGATTGCCCTCAACCAGCAGGTAGATCTCCAGCATAAAGATCCGGCGGCCGTCGCCGAACAGTGGGTTAATGCCAACCTATCCCAACACTGACCGTCACCCCGCCACGGATGGCGTTCAGCCGCGAGTCTACGCTATGTCTAACCGACACATGATCCTGAACCTCTTCTTTTATAACCCACAGGGGGATTACCGTTTCTCCTGGCGCCACCCTGACGCGCCTGAAGCGGACATATTTACCCTCGACTATTACGCCAGCCTGGCGCGTAAGGCCGAAGCGGCGACCCTGGACGCTATCTTTGTCGCCGACCATATCGCGGTGTGGGATACGGTGCCCAGCGGCCTGAGCCACTATGCCAACGCCCGGCTTGAACCCCTGACGCTGCTCTCCGCCCTCGCCGCGGTAACGGAGCATATCGGCCTGATGGCCACCGCGTCGACCTCCTATAACGAACCCTATAATCTCGCCCGTTACTTTGCCTCGCTGGATTTCCTCAGCAATGGCCGGGCAAGCTGGAATGTGGTGACGTCGTGGCTGGAAGAAGAAGCGGCAAACTTCGGTCTGGAGCAGCTTCCCCGCCACGGCACCCGCTACCAGCGGGCCAATGAATTCATCGACGTGGTCACTCGCCTGTGGGATTCCTGGGAAGATGGCGCGGCAATCTTTGATAAAGCGCGCGGAGTCTTCGCCGATGCCGACAAGGTGCATCACCTCGACTATCAGGGCGAGTACTTCCGTGTCCGCGGCCCGCTCAACGTACCTCGCCCGCCGCAGGGCCATCCGCTGCTGGTGCAGGCCGGCTCTTCGGAGGCGGGAAAAGCGCTGGCCGCCGCCTGGTCTGATATGCACTTCGTGTTTATTCATTCGGTCGCCGAAGGGCTGGCCTATCGCGAAGAGATGAACCAGCGGCTGCGCCAGCACGGGCGCGATCCAGCCCATTTCAAAATCATCGCCGGGGTCCTGCCGGTGGTGGTGAACGCCGGCGAGGAGAAGGCGGCCCGCCAGCAGCTTAACGAGCAGCTCATGAGCGACCAGATGGCTATCGATCTGCTCTCCTCTTATCTTCGAATGGATCTCAGCGCCCTGCCGCGGGACCAACCTCTGCCGCCGCTCCCCAATGAAGAGAGCTTTGACGGCATCCGTACCGCACTGAAGCTTATCCGCCAGTACGATCCGCAGCTCACTCTGCTGGAGTTGGGGAAGTTGTTATTACAGAGTTCTGATAGCTGGCTGCTGCTGGGCAGCGCCGAGGAGATTGCCGCCACCTTAACGGAGACCTGGCAGGCAGGCGCCGCCGATGGGTTCAACCTGATGTTCCCGCTGCTGCCGGGAGACTTTGACCGCTTTATTGACCAGGTGGTGCCGCTTCTGCAGCGTAACGGCGTCATGCGCGACCGCTATCCGCCCGGCACCCTGCGTGAAAAGCTCGGTCTGCCGGCGGTGGAAAACCGCTTCACCGCCCCGCCCCGTCCCGCGTTACCGCCGACGCCGTAGCTTGCCATGGCCCGCCCCGGGGCAGATCGCTGGCCGGGGCATTTTACCTACAGCTGACTGACCCCCAGCGCCGCGGCCTCATCCCGCCACGCCAGCAGCGGAGCATAGGCCTCCCGCGACATATCGCTATAGCCGCAGATCAGCAAGGCGTCGCACAGGGGACGATAGCGCGCATCGCTCACCAGCTGCTGGAGCGCCTCGCGCAGGCTGTTCAGCGTCGCCGCCGGGGTGGCGCCGGCGGTGATCAGCGGCAGCCCTGGCGCGGCCGGGCTCCAGCCGATCGCCGCCAGGCCTGCCAGGGCCTCCGGCTGATGGCGCTGCAGCAGAGCGTAGGTCACGCAGTCGATGGCGGCGATATCGGCGTTTTCCTGCTGCAGCTCGCGCAGCGACTGCCGATGGCTGCCGCTGAACACCACCGCCGAAAAAAATCGCCCCTGCCGGGAGAGCGGCGCGACCATTTTGCGCAGCACGTTGTAGCCAGACTGCGAGTGCTCGGCATTGCACACCGCGCGGCGGCCAAAAAAGTCCGCCAGCATCCGGTGACTATCCGCTTCGCGGACCACCAGCAGGCTGCGGTAGCGGCGCCCCTCGCAACCGGGCGCGGCGTAGTGGAAGCAGCCCACCGTCTGCACCTCCGGCAGTTGGGTCACCAGCGGATAGCCACAGGTCTGGCTCAGCACCAGCCTCGGCTGGCGCCAGTGGGCCAGCAGATCCTCGGGATCGGCCGCCGGAGGGTCCCCCGCCACCCTCACGCCGCGTTCAGCCAGCAGCGACTGCACCGCCAGCCACAGGGCCTGGGTCTGTTGTCGGTGGATGGCATACATGGGAAAGGTCATACGTTCAGCCATGTTCTCCTCCCGCCTGCGCCTGTTCGCCAAAGCCTGGATGGGCGTTCACCGCCACCGCCCGGCGGCTAAAATGGCGTCGCCACTCACCGTACCCGCGCACCAGGAACCCTTGATTACGCTGCAGATAAGCCGTCTGGCGATGCAGATACAGCCGACGTAAAGCGTACCAGGGGACCCCTGGCAGGTCATGATGTACCGCATGGTAGTTGAGATTGAGGAACAGCACCCGCCAGGGGAGCCCGGCCTCGTTGATCACCGAGCGGGCCAGCGGGTCATCCGCGGCCCGGTGTTCGAGAAAAGAGCGCACTTTGGTCAGGGCCAGCGCCGGGTAGCTCACCGCCAGCACAAACCACAGCGGGGAAAAACCCTGCGCCGCCATCCAGGCCAGCAGACCCGTCAACAGAAACAGATGCAGGCTCCACATGGCGATGGCGCGGCGGTCGCCCGCGCGGAAAGCCCGCAGCGCGCTACGCAGGGTGTGAACGATATCCATCAGCGGCGCCAGCAGCAGACGCCCCCAGAAGGTATTGCGCAGGTGGATAAGGCGGCGCTGCCAGGCAGAGAAGCGCTGCCAGCTTTCCGCCGTCACATAGTACGACTCGGGGTCGTCCTCGGGGTGCGTCAGCAGATGGTTGCGGTGGTGCGCCAGATGGCTGTCGCGGTAGACGCCATAGGGATACCAGACCGCCAGCGGCAGCGTCCCCAGCAGCTGGTTGAACCATGCCAGCCGGGTGGGATGCCCATGGATCAGCTCATGCTGTAAGGACATATACCAGGTGGTAAACCAGATTAGCAGCAGCGTGGCCGGAAACAGTCCCAGCGTCCGCCAGCTCGTCACGCAGGCAAACCAGCCGCCGTAAACCGTCACAATCAGCAGCCAGGTCGGCAGCTCGCTGCGCCACAGCCAGCTGCGCGCCAGCTGGCGGATCAGGATGCGCTGTTGGTCATCCACATAGACAGCCGTCTTCTTTTCCTTCACTTCCCATACCTTGCCGTGTTGCCTCATTTCCTCCGAAGATGTGAGATAACACGTTAAATAACAAAGTATTTAATTTACTTAGCTTTGCCAAAAAGCGCGTTTGCGTTCCGCATGAATCAGAGAATGCCGTCGATGGCGCAACGGGTCGATGGCGTGCAAATAGCGTGGGATTCTGACAGCCGTGGTATGAGTTAAGGGGAGACGTTCGCTGCAACCACCATCCGGTTAAGATGGCCCATCGCCCGGCGGCGCTAAGCTTGCCGGGCCTACGGGATGAACGTCGATCCCCGGTCACTGCAGGCCGGTGTTAGCGCAGCGCCGCCCGGCAATCCACCGCAGGCAACGTACCCCCTTTCTTGCCCGCTGGGGGCTGGCGCCTTATCCGCCTTCGCGCCGGCGTGGCCGGCGGAGCGGCGCAGAGACTACTCCTCTTCCCGCTCCGCTGGGGTCCAGGCCGGCAGAGTCCGGAAGGTGTGCAACAGCCCTTCCGACCACGCCTTGCGGATGCGGTTGAAGTAGGGATCGCTGTCGGTGATGCGATGCTGCCCGGCGCTGCTCAGGCTGCCGCTGCGGTAGAGCAGCGTATCCAGCGGCAGACCGACGGACAGATTACTGCGCAGCGTCGAGTCAATGGAGATCAACGCGCAGCACATCGCCTGCTCCAGCGGCGTATCGATGGTCAGCACCCGATCGATGATCGGCTTGCCGTACTTGCTTTCGCCAATCTGGAAATAAGGCGTGTCGCGGGTGGCTTCAATAAAGTTGCCCTCCGGATAAATATGGAACAGACGATGGGTTTCGCCGGCGATCTGGCCGCCAAGCAGCAGGTTGCAGTTGAAGTTGGTGTTACTGCAGTTTTGCTGGTTGCTGCTGTCGCGCTGGATCACCTCCAGCAGCGTTTTCCCGATCAGCATGGCGGCGTCGTAGAGGGAAGTCACCTGCATCAGGTTCGGCTCCTGCTGGGTACGGATCCGCGCGCTGAGCAGGCTTATCACGCTCTGGGTGGTGGCCAGGTTGCCGGCGGATTGCAGCACCAGCACCCGTTCCCCTTCCTGATGGAAAACGTGCAGCTTTTTAAAAGTGGCAATATGGTCGACGCCCGCGTTGGTGCGGGAGTCGGAAGCAAACACCAGTCCATCCGCCAGGCACATGGCCACACAGTAGGTCATTGCGGTTATTCCCGTATTATTGCTGCTGCGCCTGCTGGCTGTGTTCGCGCACTTCAGCGTTGGTTAACATAATCTCCCCGCCGCCGCCCAACCGGGTGCCCCGTACCGGGCAGGCGTCGAGATAATCCAGCCCGGTCGCCAGCCGCAGATGCTGATTCAGACGACGGGTATTATTGGTGATATCAAACGACAGCCAGCGGCCGTCGAGCCACACTTCCGCCCAGGCATGCATCGCCACATGCTGGGCGTTATCGCTGTAGACATAGCCGCTGACGTAGCGCGCCGGGATATCCAGCGCCCGGCAGCAGGCGAGAAAAACATGGGTATGATCCTGGCACACTCCCTTCGCCCGGGCGAAGGCGTCGGCAGCGGAGTCCTGCACCTGGGTCGCGCCGGGGGAGTATGGCATTCTTAACAGCAGATCCGCCATCAGTTGATTCAAACTCTCTTCCGCCGCATCGGGACGATAGAGGCGCTGGGCAAACTCACGGATCGCCGTATCGGCGCGGGTCAGCGGCGTAGAGCGCAGAAAAACCAGCGGCGACAGCAGCTCGGCCTCTTCATCACGCGTCTCTTCCCCCTCGTCGGCGATATCGACAATCCCGCTGGCGCGGATGGTGATCTCTTTGTGCGGGTTATCCAGCGTCAGCACATGCAGCACATTGCCCCAGCCGTCGGTGGTGGTCACCGCCGCGCCGTCCGGCAGGGTCAGCGTCCAGGCGGTGATGGTCTGCCGTCCAGTGCTGCGCGGCGTCAGGCGCAGATACTGGGTGGAAAACTTCACCTCTTCATCGTAGCCGTAGCGGGTGAGATGATCGATGACCAGTTTCATAAGGCCTCCAGATAGGTTTGTCTGATGCTGTCGGACAGGGCGTTAATTCTCGCCAGCAGTCCGTTAAGCGTGGTCTGCAGGTCCGCCTGCGCCAGGTCGTCACGGGTGCTGAAGCGCAGGTCAACGTTGAGCTGATGGGCGAGGCGCAGCGGCTGATAGGAGCGATCGTTGGCGATCTTCTCCAGTTCGCCCACCAGGTCGGCAATGCTGGCGCGCAGCGAACGTGGAATATCGTTACGCAGGATCAGCAGCTCCATCACCGTTTCGCGACTGACCGGCTGGCGGTAGAGGCTGTTGTATGCTTCGCGGGCGCTGACCGCATTGAGCAGGGTATCCAGCCGGTAGTATTCGCGCACCGGGTCCGGATCGTTGGTCAGCTGTTGATCCTTAATCAGCAGCAGCTGGGTGGTGGCGAACGCACGCTCGATCAGCGTGCCGATACCGATAAAGCTCAGGGCGTCGTTGCGCAGCAGCGTGCCAATCACCGCCCCGCGAAACAGATGCACCCGCTCTTTCACCCACTCGAAAAAGCCGTCGCTCCCCAGCTCGCCCAGCCCCTGCTGGCGGAGGGTTCGCAGCTCGATGCGGGTGGCATTGATGCTCTCCCACACTTCGGCCGACAGACTGCCGCGCACCGCGTGCGCGTTGTTCCACGCCATCTCCACGCAGCTGTAAATACTGCAGGGGTTGTTGCCATCGAGGGCAAAAAAGTTGAGCAGATTGCTCATGGTAAAGCGGGCGTGGCGCGCCTGAAACAGCTCGTGGGTCATCGACAAATTCAGCGGCAGCGCCAGATCCCGCGACTGCTGACTGTGGCGTGGGATCATTGATAATTTCCAGGTCACGTCCAGCACCCGGGCGTAGCTCTCCGCCCGCTCAAGATAGCGGGCCATCCAGAACAGTTCACTCGCCGTACGACTTAGCATGATGCGTCATCCTCCATCACCCAGGTATCCTTGGTTCCGCCGCCCTGCGACGAGTTGACCACCAGCGACCCTTCGGTCAGCGCCACGCGGGTCAGGCCGCCAGGCACCAGCCGCATCTCCTGCCCGGACAGTACGTAGGGGCGTAAATCGATATGCCGCGGCGACAGCCCTTCATCAACGAAGGTCGGGCAGGTCGACAGCGCGAGGGTGTCCTGGGCGATATAGTTGGCCGGATTGGCCAGCAGGCGCTGGCGGAAGGCCTCCCGCTCCTCTTTGGTGGAACGCGGGCCGACCAGCATGCCGTAGCCCCCGGCGCCATGGACCTCCTTGACCACCATCAGCTCCAGATTGCTCAGCACGTAGCGCAGGTCCTCCGCTTTCCGGCACTGCCAGGTGGGGATATTGCTGAGGATCGGCTGTTCGCCGAGGTAAAAGCGGATCATCTCCGGGACGTACGGGTAGATCGATTTGTCGTCGGCCACCCCGGTGCCGATGGCGTTGGCCAGCACCACGCCGCCGGCGCGATAAACGGACAGCAGCCCCGGTACGCCGAGCATCGAATCGGCGCGGAAGGCCAGCGGGTCGAGCCAGGCGTCATCGATGCGGCGATAAATCACATCCACCCGCAGCGGCCCCTCGGTGGTGCGCATATACACCGCGCCGTTTTTAATAAACAGGTCGGCGCTCTCCACCAGCTCAACCCCCATCTGCTGCGCCAGGAAGCTGTGCTCGAAGTAGGCGCTGTTGAAGCGACCCGGCGTCATCACCACGACGCAGGGATCATCCACCAGCGAACTTTCTCGCAGGGTCTGCAGGAGGTAGCTCGGGTAGCGCTCCACCGGCGCAATGTGATGCTGCTCGAACATCTCCGGATAGAGGCGCATCATCATCTTACGGTTTTCGAGCATGTAGGAGACGCCGGACGGCGTGCGCAGATTATCCTCCAGCACGTAGTACTGTCCGTCGTTATTGCGCACCATATCGACGCCGGTGATATGGGCATAGGTGTTGTTTGGCAGGTTGATGCCCTGCATGCACGGCTGATACTGCTCGTTGGCCAGCACCTGTTCGGCCGGGATCAGCCCCGCACGCAGGATATTCTGCTCATGATAGATGTCATAGAGAAAAGCGTTTAGCGCTTTCACCCGCTGGCGTATACCGCGGTCAATGCGCTGCCACTCCCCGGCGGGGATGATCCGCGGCACGCTGTCAAACGGGATCAGCCGCTCGGTCCCTTCATCCTCGCCGTAAACGTTAAAAGTGATGCCGATACGGTGAAAGAGCAGTTCCGCTTGCGCTTTTTTCTGCCGGATAGAGAATTGATCGGTGTTGCGAAACCATTGCCACCAGGCATTATAGTGCGGCCGCTGTTCACCCTGGGCGGTCAGCATCTCGTCATAATAATGCCCGTCAGGAAGCGTTATTTTTATCATGGCCGTCTCCTCCGGTTGTACTCACTTTGTGGTAATCCCGGTAAGAGATAAGCATTAATTATGCCAGGTCATCCGCCGCCGCGGCGTTGTGCAAATCGGTTCTGACCCGCCGTCTGATTGTGCAAAAAATCGCCACAATGGCCGCCTGCGCCCGCCTGCGGTTGCACCGTCGTGAGGCAGGGCGACGATTTTTGCGCCATGGTGGACGCCAGCGCCGTCAGCCAGTGTGCCGCAGGCCGGGCCTCACAACCCTTCTCGATCCGCTGGTATTCGCCTCCAGCGCGCCGTGGCCAGTGGCCCGGGCGCGTTGGCTTGCCGGTAAGCCTAATCGCTTTGCCGGCGGTTGTAGCAGAAAACCAGGCAGGTAAATCCTCTGTTTTCGCGCAAAATGTTACCCCTGACACGCGCAGCGGCAGATATTCGTCTAAGGTTTTTGGATGGCCAAACGTCGTGGCCCGCAGTCGATAATGATAAGGAGAACTCCCCATGACGAGTACTGATGCACATCGTCCCGCTGCTTTGCCCTGTTCCCTGCGCCTGGCGATCGGCGGCGCCCTGCTCGCCCTGATGAGCCTGAATGTCCAGGCGGAAGACGGCAAAACCGCGCCGCCACCCTCGCCGGATATTCTGCTGGGCCCGTTGTTCAATGATGTCCAGAGCGCAAAGCTCTTTGCCGATCAAAAAACCTTCGCCGACGCGATCCCTAACAGCGATCCGCTGATGATCCTTGCCGATTACCGGATGCAAAAAAACCAGGCCAGCTTCGACCTGCGCCACTTCGTCGAGCTGAACTTCACGCTGCCGAAAGAGAACGACACCTATGTGCCGCCCAAAGGGCAAACCCTGCGTCAGCATATCGACGGCCTGTGGCCGGTCCTGACCCGCAGCACAGTCGAGGTGGAAAAGTGGGACTCGCTGCTGCCGCTGCCTAAGCCCTACGTGGTCCCCGGAGGACGCTTTCGCGAAGTCTATTACTGGGACAGCTATTTCACCATGCTGGGTCTTGCCGAAAGCGGTCACTGGGATAAAGTCGAAGATATGGTCGCCAACTTCGCCGCGGAAATTGACACCTGGGGCCATATCCCCAACGGTAACCGCACCTATTACCTCAGCCGTTCGCAGCCCCCCTTCTTCTCCTTTATGGTAAGCCTGCTGGCGACGCACGATGGCGACCAGGTGCTGAAAACCTACCAGCCGCAGCTGGAGAAAGAGTATCGCTACTGGATGGCAGGGGCGGACGCGCTGGCTCCCGGCAGCGCCGACAAACGGGCGGTGCGGATGGCCGATGGCGCGCTGCTCAACCGCTACTGGGACGATAACGACACCCCGCGCCCCGAGTCCTGGCTTGACGACGTCAAAACCGCCAAAAGCAACCCGAATCGTCCGGCCACCGAGATCTATCGCGACCTGCGCTCCGCCGCCGCTTCCGGCTGGGATTTCAGCTCCCGCTGGATGGACAATCCGCAGCAGCTTGCCACCATTCGCACCACCTCGATTGTCCCGGTCGATCTCAATGCCCTGATGTTCCATCTGGAGAAAACCCTCTCCCGCGCCAGTAAAGCTGCGGGGGACAGCGCCGGCGCTACGCGGTACGATGCGCTGGCCAACACCCGCCAGCAGGCTATCGAGAAATACCTGTGGAATGAAAAAGAGGGGTGGTACGCCGATTACGATCTGAAAAGCCACAAGGTGCGCAATCAGCTGACCGCCGCGGCGCTGTTCCCGCTGTACGTCAATGCCGCGTCACGCGAGCGGGCGACGAAAGTGGCGGCAGCCGCCGAGTCGCGGCTGCTCAAACCCGGCGGGCTGACCACCACCACCGTCAACAGCGGCCAGCAGTGGGACGCCCCCAACGGCTGGGCGCCGCTGCAGTGGGTGGCCGTCGAGGGGCTGCAAAACTATGGCCAGCAGAAGATCGCCATGGAGGTCAGCTGGCGTTTCCTGACCAACGTGCAGCATACCTATGACAGCAAACAAAAGCTGGTGGAGAAGTATGATGTGAGTTCGACCGGCACCGGCGGCGGCGGCGGGGAATATCCACTGCAGGACGGTTTTGGCTGGACCAACGGCGTCACCCTTAAGATGCTGGACCTGATCTGCCCGCAGGAGAAACCCTGCGATGCGCTGCCCGCCACCCGTCCGGCGACAACGCCTTCACTACAGGACAAACCCGCCGCTAACGACCCCGCCCCTGCGGCACCGCAAAAGACCGGCTCCTGACGCTGTTCCGCTTCCCCCTACCAAAATCGGTAGGGGTGAAGCGGTCTCCCTGGTCACGACCCTCCCGCGCAGGCCCATTCTGCGGCTCGCGGGAAACACTTCTCCACCCCCTCGCGCTGAACAGGTCACCTTTTCGCTTGATTGCACAAATACAAACAATAATAATTCGCATTACTTTTTAACGAATAATGACAGATTCGTTTTTCCCGCGGCGGCGTACAGGAGTACCAGACCGCGCTGGTTCAGGATGATCTTATGAACGTGGCTATTTCTCGAAAACGCCCGGGGCTGCTGTACGCCCTCGCGGTCGCACTTCCCTTCACCGCGCAGGCCGAAGAGACGGTGGTGGTGACGGCCAGCCCGCCGGCGTCTGCCAGCGCGCCGACTGAAGGCTATAGCGCCAGCACCTCGCTCGGGGCGACGAAAACCGACCAGCCGTTAATCACCACCGCCCAGTCGGTGTCGGTTGTCACCCGCCAGCAGATGGCGGATCAGGGGGCGAATACCATCAGCCAGGCGCTGGAATATACCCCAGGGGTCTACTCCAGCTTCGGCGGCGGCGCCACCCGGTTTGACGCCATCTCCCTGCGCGGCTACCACGGCGGCGACGTCGATAACCTGTTCCTCGACGGCATGCGCCTGATGAGCGACGGCGGCAGCCATAACGTTGTGCAGATCGACCCATGGTTTATCGAACGCGTCGATGTGATCCGCGGCCCCTCCTCCGCGCTCTACGGGCAAAGCGTGCCGGGCGGCGTGGTCAACCTGACCTCCAAGCGCCCGCAGTTCAGTCAGCAGGGCCACGTCCGCCTGACTGGCGGAACGCAAAATACCAAAGGTGCGGCCTTCGATTACACCGACGCCATCAATGAGCAGTGGGCATGGCGGCTGATCGGTATGACCCGCAGCAGCGACACGCAGTATGACCATACCCGCGAAGAGCGCTACGCCATTTCGCCTTCCCTGCTGTGGCAGCCGGACAGCGACACCTCGCTGCTGCTGCGCGCCTATCTGCAAAAAGATCCTTCCGGCGGCTATCATGGCTCTTTGCCGCTGGACGGCACCCGCTTCGCGCACAATGGCCGTAAGCTCTCCACCAGCACCAACGAGGGCGATCCGGGAGATGGCTATCAGCGCCGTCAGCAGATCTACAGCTATGAGTTTGACCACCAGTTCACCGACGTCTGGTCGGTCTATTCCGCCGGGAGCTACACCCACACCAACGTCTCCCTCGATCAGGTCTACCAGGTCGGCTGGATAGATGACAGCGATAGGCTGGCCCGCGGCTACAGCGGCTCGCGCGGTTCGCTGGACGGCTGGTCAACCGATAACCGCCTGCGCGCCGATTTCAACACTGGCGATCTGGCGCATACCCTGATCCTCGGCGCCGAATATCATCGCTTCCGCAACGATCTGTGGACCGGCGCCGGCGGCGCGGCGCCGCTTAACCCGTTTACCGGCTATACCGCCCAGACCGGGCATACCGTGACCTACAGCGATGACAATAATCGCCGCTATTACCAGACCGGGCTGTATCTGCAGGATGAGATGGTCTGGGACCGCTGGCATATGGATGTTTCCGCCCGCTATGACCGCATCGTTTCCCAGCAGGTCAGCGACACCCAGGGCACCTCGAACCGCCGTTCAGACGATCATATCAGCGGCCGCGCCTCGCTGTTGTACGCTCTGGACAACGGGCTTTCACCCTATCTGAGTTACAGTCAGGCGATTACCCCGGCGATGCTGCCCGGCGCGGATGGCAAACCATTGAAACCGACCACCGCCGAACAGTTTGAAGCCGGCCTGAAGTTCCAGCCGCCGGGCAGCAGCGACCTCTACAGCATCGCGATTTACGACCTGACGCAAAAGGATGTCGCCACCCGCGACCCGAACATCGCCACCGCCACCTATATTCCTGCGGGGAAAGTGCATTCCCAGGGCGTCGAACTGGAAGCGCACCATCAGATCACGCCGCAGCTGAGCACTATCGCCTCGTATACCTGGAATCGTCTTCGCTTCCAGGACACTAAGGACGGTACCGACAATAACACGCCGCAGCTGACCCCGGATCAGATGGCCTCCTTCTGGGCGCGCTATCAGTTCCCGGCGGGGATCTCGGTGGGCGCCGGCGTCCGCTACATCGGCAAACAGTGGGCGGATGATGCCAACACCGCGCGGCTGCCGTCGGTGACGTTGATGGACGCCATGATGCGGGCCGACCTCGGCGTCTGGTCGCCGGGGCTGAAAGGCGCTTATGTGCAGGTTAACGCCAACAATATCGGCAATCGTGAATACGTTTCCGGCTGCTACGGCACCGGCAACTGCTACTGGGGAGCAGAGCGCAGCGTGATGGCTACCGTCGGCTACGATTTCTGAGGACGTGGCCTCCGGGAGACTCCCGGAGGCCAAACGAGGGATTACATGGCATCCAGCGCTTTCTGCAGCTTCCAGATATAGCGCGGCGCCTGCGGAGCCGGGTGTTTTTTCACCACATGCTCGAAGAACTCATCGGCGTCGAGATCGTTAATCTCCTCGATGGCGTCCTGCCGGTTTGACGAGAAGGTGCGCAACAGCGCGCCCGCGCCGTTGGCGTAGGAGACCACCACCGCATAGCGCATCACCTGCGGGTCTTTGATCCCCGCCAGCGGGCCGTTTTCCAGAATGCTCAGATAGGCGGCCCCCATCGAGATATTCCGTTCCGGGTTTTTCAGCTCACTGACCGACGGCTCGCCGCGCCAGCCCATCCGCCGATAGACATCGCGTCCGGAGGTCGACGGCTTAAGCTGCATCAGCCCGACGGCGCCGGATTTACTCACTACCGCAGGGTTACCGCCCGACTCGATGGCGATGATCGCCGTGATCAGCTGCGGATCCACGCCCCAGGCGGCGCCGGCTTTTTCACTGATCGGCATCCACTGCATCGCCCGCTTCACCGGAACCTCGGGGTTCCACGGCGGATTGGTGTAATCATGTTTCGAACTACAACCGGCCAGAAAAACGACTAAAATAAGCAACCATCTCAATTTCACACATCTATCCTTATCTACCCAAACGCCATCATGCTGCAGAACGACGGCAGCGGTACGACCCCCGCCCGCCAACAGCCAGAAGGATGACGGGTGCGGATTGAAGTTAGCCACCTGGAGATGACAATCGCCATTCCAGGCGGCATCATAACCCTTTCATTCATAGCAAGGAATTATCATGTCTCAGTTTTATCTGGTCGCGCCATCCGGTTATTGCATCAACCAGCAGGCGGCGGCCCGCGGCGTCGAGCGTCTGCAGCAGGCCGGACACGAGGTGGCCCACCAGCAGGTCATTCCCCGCCGGCTGCAGCGTTTCGCCGGGACTGAACATGAACGGCTGGCCGATATTAACCAGCTTGCCCAGCTGCCCGGGCGCAACCGGATCGTCCTCGCGGTGCGCGGCGGCTACGGCGCCAGTCGTCTGCTGCCGCATATCGACTGGCAGGGGCTGATTGCCCGCCAGCAGCGCGACCCGCTGCTGATTTGCGGCCACAGCGATTTCACCGCCATCCAGTCGGGCCTGCTGGCCCTGGGCAATGTCGTCACCTTCAGCGGGCCGATGCTCGCGGGCAACTTCGGCGCGGAGACCCTCGATCCGTTTACCGAACACCATTTCTGGCAGGCGCTGCGCCAGCCGGAATTCACCCTCGAATGGCCGGGCGAAGGGCCGAACTGCCGGGTGGAAGGCACCCTGTGGGGCGGGAATCTGGCGATGCTGACCTCGCTTATCGGCACCCCGTGGCTGCCGGCGATCCGCGACGGCATCCTGGTGGTGGAGGATATCAATGAGCACCCGTTCCGCGTCGAACGCATGCTGCTTCAGCTGTTGCACAGCGGCGTACTGGCGGCGCAAAAGGCGGTGATCTTCGGCAGCTTCACCGGCGGCACGCCGAACGACTATGACGCGGGATACGACCTGCCGCAGGTCTTTGATTACCTGCGCCAGCAGCTCTCTGTACCGATGATTAGCGGACTGGAGTTTGGTCACGAGCAGCGCACGGTGACCCTGCCGCTGGGGGCGCGCGCGCGGCTGGTGAATCAGGCGGCGGCCACCACCCTGACAATCAGCGGCCACCCGGTGCTGGCAGAATAAATTTGTCAGACGCATAGGCGGATCCCCTGCGAATTGTTAAAATAGTGTCACTTTTAGCCATTTTTTCACGCCAGTCAGGGAGTACGTGAACATTGGACGCCGCTGCGGTCATTAGTCTGTTTATTCTGGGTTCTGTTTTAGTAACCTGCAGTATCTTATTGAGCTCCTTTTCTTCTCGCCTTGGCATCCCGATTCTGGTCATCTTTCTGGCTATCGGGATGCTGGCAGGCATTGACGGCATCGGCGGCATCCCCTTCGACAACTACCCCTTCGCCTACATGGTGAGTAACCTGGCGCTGGCGGTGATCCTGCTGGACGGCGGGATGCGCACCCAGGCCAGCTCCTTTCGCGTGGCGCTATGGCCGGCGCTGTCGCTGGCGACAGTCGGGGTGCTGATCACTTCGGCGCTCACCGGGATGATGGCGGCCTGGCTGTTCAAACTGGATATGATCGAAGGCCTGCTGATCGGCGCCATTGTCGGCTCCACCGACGCCGCAGCGGTCTTCTCGCTGCTCGGCGGCAAGGGGCTCAACGAGCGCGTCGGCTCAACGCTGGAAATTGAGTCAGGCAGTAACGACCCGATGGCGGTTTTCCTGACCATCACCCTGATCGAAATGATCCAGCAGCACCAGACCGGCCTCAGCTGGATGTTCGCCGTGCATATCATTCAGCAGTTTGGCCTCGGGATCGCCATCGGCCTCGGCGGCGGCTACCTGCTGCTGCAGATGATCAACCGCATCGTGCTGCCCGCCGGGCTCTATCCGCTGCTGGCGCTGAGCGGCGGGATCATGATTTTCGCCGTCACCACCACCCTCGACGGCAGCGGTATCCTCGCCGTCTATCTCTGCGGCTTTTTGTTGGGCAATCGGCCGATCCGCAACCGGCACGGTATCCTGCAGAACTTCGACGGTCTGGCGTGGCTGGCGCAAATCGCCATGTTCCTGGTGCTGGGCCTGCTGGTGACGCCCTCCGACCTGCTGCCGATCGCTATCCCGGCGCTGCTGCTGTCGATGTGGATGATTTTCATTGCCCGTCCGCTGTCGGTGTTTGCCGGTCTGCTGCCGTTCCGCGGATTTAACCTCCGTGAACGGGTGTTTATCAGCTGGGTTGGCCTGCGCGGCGCGGTGCCGATTATTCTCGCGGTGTTCCCGATGATGGCCGGCCTGGACAACGCCCGCCTGTTCTTCAATGTCGCCTTCTTCGTGGTGCTGGTGTCGCTACTGCTGCAGGGCACCTCGCTATCATGGGCGGCGAAAAAAGCCAAAGTGGTGGTGCCCCCCGTCAGCTGGCCCATCTCCCGCGTCGGGCTGGATATTCACCCGGAAAACCCGTGGGAGCAGTTCGTCTACCAGCTGGGGGCCGATAAATGGTGCATCGGCGCGGCGCTGCGCGACCTGCATATGCCGCCGGAGACGCGAATTGCCGCGCTGTTTCGCAACAATGCCCTGCTGCACCCCACCGGCAGCACCCGCCTGCGGGAAGGCGATATCCTGTGCGTCATTGGCCGGGAACACGACCTGCCTGCGCTGGGCAAAATGTTCAGCCAGTCGCCGCCGGTGGCGCTCGATCAGCGCTTTTTCGGCGACTTTATCCTTGATGCCGAGGCCCGCTTCGCCGATGTGGCGCAAATCTACGGCATCGACGGCGGAGAGGAGTTCCGCGAACATCAGCAGTCGCTGGGGGAAGTGGTTCAGCAGCTGCTGGGCGCCGCGCCGGTGGTGGGCGACCAGGTGGAGTTCGCCGGGATGGTGTGGACAGTAGCGGAAAAAGAGAACGATCACGTACTGAAGGTAGGGGTCCGGGTCGCGGAAGACGAGGCGGAGTGATCCGCCCCGGAATACGTTACAGCGTCACAACCGGCACCCGCGGCGCCAGGGCGCACATCAGCTCATAGCCGACGGTGCCACAGCTGGCCGCCACGTCGTCGATTTTAATCTCTTTGCCCCACAGTTCGACCGGCGCGCCAATCCCGGCCTGCGGACAGGGGGTTAAATCAACCGCCAGCATATCCATCGACACGCGCCCGACGGTGGTGGTCCGCACGCCGTCCACCAGCACCGGCGTGCCGCTCGGCGCCACCCGCGGATAGCCGTCGGCATAGCCGCAGGCGACGATGCCGATCCGCTGCTCCTGGGTGGTGCGATACAGGCCGCCATAGCCGATCGCCTCGCCGGGGCGCAGGTTCTGCACGGCGATGATTTCGCTGCGCAGGGCCATCACCGGCTTCAGGCCGGTGTTCGCGATATCCTGCCACTGCCCGGAGGGTGACGCGCCATACAGCACGATGCCCGGTCGAACCCAGTCAAAATGCGCTTCCGGATGCCAGAGGGTCGCCGCCGAGTTAGCCAGCGAGCGCGGGCAATCCAGTCCCTCCGCCGCTTGTTCAATACGGCGCATCGGCTCGACAATCCCCTGCGGGTTCTCCGCCTCCGCGAAGTGCGACATCAGCGTCATCTCGCCGACGTTGCTTATCGCCCGCAGCTGCTGCCAGACGGTATGCACCCGCTCCGGCACAAAGCCCAGCCGGTTCATGCCGCTGTTCACCTTGAGATAGATATCCAGCGGCGCGCGCAGCTTCGCCTGCTGCAGCGCCTTAATCTGCCAGTTGCTGTGAACGCTGGTGGTTAAGCGATATTGATCCAGCACCGCCAGCTCATCGGCATGGAAGAAGCCCTCCAGCAGCAGGATCGGACCTTTCCAGCCCTGCTCGCGCAGCAGGATCGCCTCTTCCAGGTTGAGCAAGGCGAAACCATCCGCCGCGCTCAACGCACTCCATACCCGCGCCACGCCATGGCCATAAGCATTAGCTTTGACCACCGCCCACAGGCGCGACCCGGGGGCCGCGCGACGCACTATCTGTAAATTCTGCCGCAAGGCCAGCAGGTCGATGCTGGCCACTACCGGACGGGTCATGCAAGCTCCTTAGTTGTGTGCGCCATGCAGATGCTGCGGACGCGCCGGGGTGAACCCGGGGCTGTAGCGGGCGACCGCCAGATCGTCGTAAGGGATCGCCGGCGTGCGGCCGGAGATCAAATCGCTGATAAGCTGCCCTGAGCCGCAGGCCATGGTCCAGCCGAGGGTACCGTGACCGGTGTTGAGCCACAGGTTTTTAAACGCCGTGCGCCCGACCACCGGCGTGCCGTCCGGCGTCATCGGCCGCAGGCCGGTCCAGAAGGTGGCCTGCTCAACGTGGCCGCCGCGCGGGAACAGGTCGCGCACCACCATTTCCAGAGTTTCCCGACGCGGCTGCAGCAGCGCTTTGTTAAAACCGACGATCTCGGCCATACCGCCGACGCGAATGCGCTGATCGAAACGGGTGATGGCGATTTTATACGTCTCATCAAGGATAGTGGAAACCGGCGCGCCGTCTTCCTGGGCAATCGGGATGGTTAACGAATAGCCTTTCAGCGGGTAGACCGGAATATCCACCAGCCCCTTGAGCATCGCCGTCGAGTAGGAGCCGAAGGCCATCACATAGGCGTCGCCTTTGATAATCTCATCGCCGCATTTCACCCCGGCAATGCGATCGCCCTCCTGCAGCAGGGCGTCCACCGGGGTGTTGAAGCGGAAGGTGACCCCGGCCTGTTCCGCTATCGCCGCCAGACGGGTGGTAAACAGCTGGCAGTCGCCGGTTTCATCGTTTGGCAGGCGCAGGCCGCCGGTCAGTTTGTGGCTGACCTCCGCCAGCGCGGGCTCCACTTCCGCCAGCCGCTTCGCCTCCAGCAGCTGATACGGCACGCCGGCGTCCTCCAGCACCGCGATGTCGCGGGTGGCGTTTTCATACTGTTTGGCGGTACGGAACAGCTGCAGCGTCCCGCCCTGACGCCCTTCATACTGAATGCCGGTGGTGTCGCGCAGCGCCTTCAGGCAGTCACGGCTGTACTCCGCCAGGCGCACCATCCGGCCTTTGTTCTCCATATAGTGGCGGGTGTCGCAGTTGCGCAGCATCTGCCACATCCACTTCAGCTGGAACGACGTGCCGTCAAGGCCGATCGCCAGCGGCGCATGGCGCTGGAACATCCATTTTATCGCCTTCAGCGGCACCCCCGGCGCCGCCCAGGGCGCCGCATAGCCGGGAGAAATCTGCCCGGCGTTGGCCGCGCTGGTCTCCTCTGCCGGACCGGGCTGACGGTCGATAACCGTCACCTCATGACCCGCCTGACTCAAATACCACGCGCTGGCTACCCCAACCACCCCACTTCCCAGTATGACGACACGCATAGCGACTCCGTAACAGTTAAAGAACAATCATCTAATTACAAATTGATAACTCAGATGAAAATATTATTCAACATACGCTTTATTTATGGTGACTTAACTCACAGCAAACCGCACCAGTACTGCGATGCGAGATTTACGATCTCATGCTGCGCTTTATTTTTACCCAGCATTATATTCTGCAAATAAGCGCAAAAAACGGCTTTGAGATGGGGAAATCGCGAAGAAAAGCGATTGGCTGACAACACAGTTTGCTGTGCGGTGTTCTATGCTTGTTTAGAGGTTTTCCGTTCAGAGAAAACCAACAACAACGAGGGCGCGCTAATGGCTACGATTGACTCCATGAACAGGGACACCACCCGTTTAAGCGATGGACCCGACTGGACGTTTGAGTTACTGGAGACCTACCTGGCCGAAGTGGACCGGGTCGCTAAGCTCTATCGTCTTGACACCTACCCGCACCAGATCGAAGTCATTACTTCCGAGCAGATGATGGACGCCTACTCCAGCGTCGGCATGCCCATCAACTATCCGCACTGG
Organism: Klebsiella sp. K5-204; assembly: GCF_030128585.1. Classification (NCBI taxonomy): domain Bacteria; kingdom Pseudomonadati; phylum Pseudomonadota; class Gammaproteobacteria; order Enterobacterales; family Enterobacteriaceae; genus Klebsiella; species Klebsiella sp. K5-204. The sequence continues at coordinate 260,001 of NZ_JAKUZS010000002.1, read as the reverse complement.
TCGTTCGGCAAAAAATTCATTGAGACCGAGCAGGCCTATAAGCACGGCCAGCAGGGCCTGGCGTATGAGATTGTCATCAACTCCAACCCCTGTATCGCCTACCTGATGGAAGAAAACACCATCACCATGCAGGCGCTGGTGATGGCGCACGCCTGCTACGGGCATAACTCGTTCTTTAAAAACAATTACCTGTTTCGCAGTTGGACCGACGCCAGCTCAATCATCGACTACCTGATCTTCGCCCGCAAATACATTACCGAGTGCGAAGAACGCTATGGCGTCGACGAAGTGGAGAAACTGCTCGACTCCTGCCATGCGCTGATGAACTACGGCGTCGACCGCTATAAACGTCCGCAAAAAATCTCTCTGCAGGAGGAGAAGGCGCGGCAGAAAAGCCGGGAAGAGTATCTGCAGAGCCAGGTGAATATGCTGTGGCGCACCCTGCCGAAGCGCGAAGAGGAGAAGGCGATTGAGTCCGCCCGCCGCTACCCTTCCGAACCGCAGGAGAACCTGCTGTACTTTATGGAGAAGAACGCCCCGCTGCTGGAATCGTGGCAGCGCGAGATCCTGCGCATCGTGCGCAAAGTCAGCCAGTATTTCTACCCGCAGAAACAGACCCAGGTGATGAACGAGGGGTGGGCCACCTTCTGGCACTACACCATCCTCAATCATCTCTATGACGAAGGGAAAGTGACCGAGCGCTTTATGCTGGAGTTTCTCCACAGCCACACGAACGTGGTGTTCCAGCCGCCATACAACAGTCCGTGGTACAGTGGGATTAACCCCTACGCGCTGGGCTTCGCCATGTTCCAGGACATCAAGCGCATCTGCCAGTCGCCCACCGAAGAGGACAAGTACTGGTTCCCGGATATCGCCGGTTCCGACTGGCTGGAAACGCTGCATTTCGCCATGCGCGACTTCAAGGATGAGAGCTTTATCAGCCAGTTCCTGTCGCCGAAGATCATGCGCGATTTCCGCTTCTTCACGGTGCTCGACGACGACCACAACAATTATCTCGAGATCTCGGCGATCCACAACGAAGAGGGCTATCGCGAGATCCGCAACAAGCTCTCAGCGCAATATAACCTCAGCAATCTTGAGCCGAATATCCAGGTGTGGAACGTTGACCTGCGCGGCGACCGCTCGCTGACGTTGCGCTATGTGCCGCACAACCGCGTCCCGCTGGACAAAGGGCGGCGCGAAGTGCTGAAACATGTGCATCGTCTGTGGGGGTTCGATGTGCTGCTGGAGCAGCAGAACGCCGACGGCAGCATTGAGCTACTGGACCGCTGCCCGGCGCGGCCGAACGCGCTATAGCTTTGCGGGACGTATAAAACGACGAAGGGGGCCATCGGCCCCCTTATTGTGTTTATCGATGGCGAATAGCCAGCTTAACGCACATTCATGGCTAAATCGCCGGGCAGCGATTTCTGCATCCGGTGCCAGATCTCGCCGCTGTCATGGCCGTAGCGACGAACCAGCTCATACACCTGATCGTGCAGGCCGCCTTCGCACACCTTCGCCAGCTGATGATAAAAGCCCAGCGCCAGGCTGCGCGCTTCCGGGCTGGAGAAATAGTGGCGGCCAATGCGGGTATACAGCCCCTTCATGCCGTTGAGGATCAGACCATAGATCGGATTGCCGGAGGCGAACGCCAGACCGCGGAAAATGTTGTAATCGAGGTCGGCGAAGGCGTCGGCGTGATCTTCCACTTCCCGGGCGCTGTCCAGCACCGCCAGCGCTTTATCCGGATGCTGACGGAACGCGGTGCGAATAAAAATCGTGGAAATATTGGTGCGCACGGAGAGCAGGTTATCAATCAGCTGCGGGACGCTGTCGTGATCGAGACGCGCCAGCGTTTCAAGGATATTCAGCCCGGAGGTCTCCCAGAAGTTGTTCACTTTGGTGGGTTTGCCGTGCTGAATGGTCAACCAGCCGTCACGCGCCAGACGCTGCAACACTTCGCGCAGAGTGGTGCGGGTGACACCGATCAGCTCAGAAAGCTCGCGTTCAGCGGGGAGAATCGATCCAGGTGGGAAGCGGTTATTCCAGATGCTCTCAATGATATACTCTTCCGCGAAACCCGCAGGGCTCTGCGCCTTAATGACCATAATAATATTTCCATTACACATTGTTGCAATTGCACTCATCATACCAGAGCCGCTATAGCGCAGATAGCATCGCAAGTGAATTAAAAAGGGATCGCCGTTTCATTTTCCGTTTTTACTTTACGCTTTTCCTTCTCGCCCGTAACCGCCGCCGCGCTGCGAAGAAAGTTGCTTCTCATTTTGCTCAGCTGATACTCTTGCCAATCGTTACGCACAAAATCATGTACTAATTGACGGGGAAGGATTCTGTCGTGGAAATTTCTTATGGCCGCGCGCTGTGGCGCAATTTTCTTGGCCAGTCGCCTGACTGGTACAAGCTGGCATTAATTATTTTCTTAATCATCAATCCGCTGGTGTTCGCCTTAGCGCCGTTTGTCGCCGGCTGGCTGCTGGTGGTTGAGTTTATCTTTACCCTCGCCATGGCGCTGAAGTGCTATCCACTGCTGCCGGGGGGGCTGCTGGCATTTGAAGCGGTGCTGATCGGCATGACCAGCCCGGGTCATGTGCGGGAAGAGATCGCCAGCAACCTGGAAGTGCTGCTCCTGCTGATGTTCATGGTGGCGGGCATCTACTTTATGAAGCAGCTGCTGCTCTTCGTCTTTACGCGCCTGCTGCTCGGCATCCGCAGCAAAATGCTGCTGTCGCTGGCCTTCTGCCTGGCCGCCGCCTTCCTCTCCGCCTTTCTCGATGCGCTCACCGTGGTGGCGGTGGTGATTAGCGTCGCCGTCGGGTTTTACGGCATCTATCACCGCGTCGCCTCGGCGCGCCCCGACGATAGCGATGTGCAGGACGACAGCCATATCGATCAGCACTACCGCGAGGTGCTGGAGCAGTTCCGCGGTTTTCTGCGCAGCCTGATGATGCACGCCGGCGTCGGTACCGCGCTCGGCGGCGTCATGACCATGGTCGGCGAGCCGCAAAACTTGATTATCGCCAAAGCGGCGGGCTGGCACTTTGGCGAATTCTTCATTCGCATGTCGCCCATCACGCTGCCGGTGCTGGTCTGCGGGCTGCTGACCTGTCTGCTGGTGGAAAAGTATCGCCTGTTTGGCTACGGCGAACCGCTGCCGCCGGCGGTCCGAAAGGTGCTGCAGGACTTTGACGATCGCAGCCGCGCGCAGCGCAGTCGTCAGGAACGGCTGCGGCTGATTGCCCAGGCGCTGATTGGCGTCTGGCTGATCGCAGCCCTCGCATTGCACCTTGCCGAAGTCGGCCTCATTGGCCTGTCGGTGATCATTCTCGCTACCACCTTTACCGGCGTGACCGATGAACATGCGATTGGCAAGGCGTTCACCGAGGCGTTGCCCTTCACCGCGCTGCTGACGGTATTCTTTGCCGTCGTGGCGGTGATCATCGACCAGCAGCTGTTCACGCCGGTCATCGAGTTTGTTCTGCAGGCCTCGCCGCACGCGCAGCTGTCGCTGTTTTATCTGTTTAACGGCCTGCTGTCGTCCATCTCGGATAACGTTTTTGTCGGTACGGTCTACATCAACGAAGCGAAAACCGCCCTCGAGCATGGCGCCATCAGCTTGAAGCAGTTTGAGATGCTGGCGGTGGCGATCAACACCGGCACCAACCTGCCGTCAGTGGCCACCCCGAACGGCCAGGCGGCATTCCTCTTCCTGCTGACTTCCGCGCTGGCGCCGCTTATCCGGCTCTCCTATGGCCGCATGGTGTGGATGGCTCTGCCCTACACCCTCGTGCTGACGCTGGTCGGCCTGCTGTGCGTCGAGTTCACCCTGATGCCGGTCACCGAATGGTTGCTGGCTCACGGCTGGCTGGTTACCCCCACCCTGCCCTGATCCACCCGTCGCCCGGGTTCGCCCGGGCGATTCAATAACCAGTTACGTAATATTTTCCGCCGGGCCGCTGGCGTCGGTTCGGTTTTCGTTTACACTGCCATGATTTAGCATCTTCCAGGGAAATGATTATGTTGCAATATTTAAACCAGTGCTCGCGGGGACGCGGCGCCTGGCTCCTGATGGCATTGACCGCGTTCATTCTCGAACTCGTCGCGCTGTGGTTCCAGCACGTGATGCTGCTGCAGCCGTGTGTGATGTGCATTTATGAACGCTGCGCCCTGTTTGGCATCATGGGCGCGGGGCTGGTGGGCGCCATTGCCCCCAAAACGCCGCTGCGCTATGTCGCCATGCTGATTTGGCTGTACAGCGCGGTACGTGGGCTGCAGCTGGCGTGGGAACATACGATGATCCAGTTGCACCCATCGCCGTTCCAGACCTGTGATTTCGCCGCCCGCTTCCCGAGCTGGCTGCCGCTGGATAAATGGTTGCCGCAGGTGTTTGTCGCGTCCGGCGACTGTTCGGTACGCCAGTGGCAGTTCCTGTCGCTGGAGATGCCGCAATGGCTGGTGGGCATTTTCGCGGCCTATCTGGTGGTGGCTATCCTGGTGATCGTTGCTCAGCCTTTTAAAGCGAAAAAGCGCGATCTGTTTGGCCGCTAAGCCGCTGTGAGTCCCGCGCATCATGAAACGCCCTCCGGGGCGTTTTTTTGTGCCTGCTGTTCATCGCTGAATCGTTTCCTGTCTGCGGTTGACCACGGCCATCAAAAGATGCATATTAAATACATCTTATATAGCCCCACAGGAGCTCACATGTCATCTTTACTGATCCCCGCAGACTGGAAAGTTAAACGCTCCACCCCGTTCTTTACCAAAGAGAACGTCCCCGCCGCCCTGCTGAGCCACCACAACACCGCAGCCGGCGTCTTCGGTCAGCTGTGCGTCATGGAAGGTACGGTGACCTATTACGGTTTTGCCAATGAACAGGCGACGGAGCCGGAGAAAAAAGTCGTCATTCATGCCGGGCAATTTGCCACCAGTCCGCCGCAGTACTGGCACCGCGTCGAACTCAGCGACGATGCCCGCTTCAATATTCACTTCTGGGTGGCGGATGAAACCGACGGTGAAAACGGGCTGTTCCACGCGAAAAAAGCGTGACGGCGCTTACCGCGCCCTGTCAGGCAGATTAAGGATGTGGTCCTGCCAGTCGACAACGGTGGACTCGGGCACCGCAATATGACGGACGGAGATGCGTTCGCCGTGCATCGCCGCTTTTGAGCCGGTCAGCAGCGGGTGCCAGGCCGGCAGAGGCTTGCCTTCCGCCAGCAGGCGATAGGCGCAGGTTGGCGGCAGCCATTCGAAAGTCGGCAGATTTTCGCGCGTGAGCTTGATGCAGTCCGGCTCATATTCGAAGCGACGCTCGTAGTTACGGCACTGGCAGGTTTTGATATTGAGCTGACGGCAGGCGACGTTGGTGAAGTAGATCTCATCGGTATCTTCATCCATCAGCTTATGCAGGCAGCACTGGCCGCAACCGTCACACAGCGATTCCCACTCCGCGTCGGTCATGTCATCCAGGGTTTTTTGTTGCCAGAAAGGTTGTTCGCTCATCGAAGTGTCCGTCGTTGCCAGTTAAGGGTGCACCTTATAACCAGTCTGGCACGACGATGCAAGTTTTGCCGCCCCAAAAGGCGGCAAACCGCGCTTACAGTACCCGGGTGGTAAGCGACAGGCCGTTGAAGCCGACCACCAGCTCGTCGCCGCTGTGCAGCGGCCCTACCCCTTCCGGGGTGCCGGTGAGGATCACGTCCCCGGCTTTGAGAGTAAAGAAGCGCGACATATAGGCGATCAGCGGCACGATCTTATGGATCATGTCGGCGGTGGTGCCCTGCTGGCGCACCTCGCCGTTAATCTTCAGGCTTAACGGCGTATTCTGCGGGTCGCCGTGGAACTCGGCGGCCGGAATAAAGCCGGAGATCGGACAGGCGTTATCGAAGCCTTTGGCCTTTTCCCACGGCTGTCCGGCCTTTTTCATCTTCGCCTGCAGGTCGCGCAGGGTGAGATCCAATGCGACGCCATAGCCGGCAATCCCTTTCTGCACATGCTCTTCCGTCGCCTGACGCAGCGTACCGCCGATCAGCACCGCCAGCTCGACTTCGTGATGCACCGAGCCCAGCCCCTCTGGAAGCACCAACGGCTGACGGAGATCGCACAGCGCGCTCTCAGGTTTAATAAACAGCACCGGCTCTTCCGGCGTCGCACTGCCCATTTCCTTGATGTGCTTTGCATAATTACTGCCGACGCAAACCACTTTGCTCACCGGATAATCCAGGAGCGCTCCCTGCCAGTTATGATGTTGGTACATTATTTTCCCTCGTGGGTTAATCGGATTGTTTCCCCTGTTCCGCCAGGTGTTTCTTTAGTAGATTTTCAGGCGGCGGCGGAAGTTGCAGGTAATAGCCCTGTTCGCTTAACGCCTGTTTCACTTTTTCCAGGTCGGCGTTAACCAGTTTTTTGCGCCCATCCAGCGGCAGCAGCATCGCCATTTGCGGCGTGCCGAAGCCGCGCATCAGCTCGTCAGGAACGCGTGAGAAATCGTCCTTTTTTTCGACGTATAAATAGGTTTGTTCACGTTTAGTACTTCGATAGATCACACAAAACATAGTTTTACTCGGAATTAGACCCGTGGTCACTTGCCTCAATATATGAGTGACTATAACATGCCTTTTAGTCTTCGGAATATCACCGCACTTCGGCGGTCGATAAACAGCAAATTGAGTAAGGCCAGGATGTCAAATACGCCAATCGAACTTAAAGGCAGTAGCTTCACGTTATCTGTCGTTCATTTGCACGATGCAAATCCCGAGGTTATTCGTCAGGCGTTAGAAGACAAAATCGCCCAGGCTCCCGCCTTTTTACGCCATGCTCCGGTGGTGGTGAATATCGCCAGCGTCGAGGAGAGCGTCGAATGGCGCGCCGTCAACGAGGCTATCGCCGCGACCGGTTTACGTATTATGGGCGTCAGCGGATGCAAAATCCCGCGCCTGAAAACCGAAATCGACCGCGCCGGTATCCCGTTATTAACCGAAGGGAAAGAAAAAGCCCCTCGTCCGGCACCGTCCGAACCCGCCCCGCCGCCGCCAGTTGCTAACCAGATCACAAAAACGCGTTTGATTGACCAGCCGGTACGTTCCGGTCAGCGCATTTATGCGCCACACTGTGATCTTATTGTTACAAATCATGTGAGTGCCGGCGCGGAACTTATCGCTGACGGCAATATCCATGTATATGGCATGATGCGAGGACGCGCATTGGCAGGCGCCGGTGGCGACAGAGACGCCCAGATATTTTGTACCCACCTTGCGGCGGAGCTGGTCTCCATCGCCGGGGAATATTGGCTGAGCGATAACATCCCGGCCGAATTTTATGGCAAAGCGGCACGCCTGCGTTTAGGCGAAAGCGCTTTGACAATTCAACCGTTAAATTAATCCCTTTTTAACAAGGAATTTCTATGGCACGCATTATTGTTGTGACTTCGGGTAAAGGGGGCGTTGGCAAGACCACCTCCAGCGCGGCCATCGCTACAGGTTTGGCCCAGAAGGGAAAGAAAACCGTCGTTATCGACTTCGACATCGGCCTGCGTAACCTCGACCTGATTATGGGCTGCGAACGTCGCGTCGTTTATGATTTCGTCAACGTCATCCAGGGCGATGCCACATTGAACCAGGCGCTGATCAAAGATAAGCGCACGGAAAACCTCTACATTCTCCCGGCTTCCCAGACCCGGGATAAAGACGCCCTGACCCGCGAAGGCGTCGACAAAGTTCTCGAAGAACTGAAGAAGATGGAGTTCGATTTCATCGTCTGTGATTCCCCGGCAGGCATTGAAACCGGTGCGCTGATGGCGCTCTATTTTGCTGATGAAGCCATTATCACCACCAACCCGGAAGTCTCCTCCGTTCGCGACTCCGACCGTATCCTTGGCATTCTCGCTTCCAAATCCCGCCGCGCGGAAAATGGCGAAGAGCCGATCAAAGAGCACCTGCTGCTGACCCGCTACAATCCAGGCCGCGTCAATAAAGGCGATATGCTGAGCATGGAAGACGTGCTGGAGATTCTGCGCATCAACCTGGTGGGCGTGATCCCGGAAGACCAGTCAGTCCTGCGCGCATCCAACCAGGGTGAGCCCGTGATCCTCGATGCCGCGTCGGACGCAGGCAAAGCCTATGCCGATACCGTTGAACGTCTGCTCGGAGAAGAACGCCCTTTCCGCTTCATTGAAGAAGAGAAGAAAGGATTCCTCAAACGCCTGTTCGGAGGATAAATTATGGCTTTACTCGACTTTTTTCTCTCGCGAAAAAAGAACACGGCTAATATTGCGAAAGAACGCCTGCAAATCATCGTCGCCGAGCGCCGCCGCGGGGACGCGGAGCCGCATTACCTGCCGCAGTTGCGCAAAGATATCCTGGAAGTGATCTGTAAATACGTGCAGATCGACCCGGAGATGGTCAGCGTGCAGCTGGAGCAACGGGACGGTGATATTTCCATTCTTGAGCTGAACGTGACCCTACCCGAAACGGAAGAGTCGAAACCCTGACCTGCTGTTCCATCCCGAAAAAAAACCGGCTACGCCACGCGCCGCCGGTTTTTTTATAGCCTGAACCAGACCGCCCGCTAGCGCGGATAGTCGTTTAACAGCCTCTTCAGCCGTTCGCCCATCAGCTCACCACGCCAACCGGAAATCAGCTCAGGTTCAGCGGCCTGCGTTTTCAGCTGCCAGTGCCAGTTCAGCAGCTGGTTGATCTGTCGACGCGACGCCAGCAGCTCCGCGCTTACGCCCTTCTCCGCGCTCACTTCCTGCACCAGCGCTTTAATCTCTTTAAAGGCTTTACGGTAGCCCGGCATGTCGATCAGATTCTGCAGCGGCGCCGGCAGCGACGACTCCGGCAGCGCCTGGGCTTTCTCGACCAGGCCGATCAGCGTTTTGCCATGGAAGCGAATTTCGCTACCGGACAACCCGAGGCTGTCGAGCTCGCCGAGGCTGGTGGGCATATAGCGCGCCACGCTCCACAGATGCTCTTCCCGCACCACAAAGTTCACCGCCAGGTCGCGCTCACGCGCTTTGCGCAGACGCCACTCCGCCAGCAGCTGCAGGCAGCCCAGCTGGCGGGTACGCAGCTGCCAGGCGTTGCCGATATCGCGCCAGGCCTCGGCCGGGTCGACCACCTCCTGACGGCGCTGCTGCATCAGGCGACATTCGTCCAGTGCCGCCGATAGCCAGCCCGCGCGATCGGTCTCCGCCATTAATTGGCTGGCGATCGGCAGCAGGTACCAGACGTCGGCCGCAGCGTATTCACACTGACGCTCGGTTAGCGGTCGCGCCAGCCAGTCGGTGCGGGATTCGCTTTTGTCCAGCGCGACCCCGGAATACTCTTCCACCATCGAGGCAAAGCCCCAGGACATCGGCCGACCGCAGAAAGCCGCCAGGATCTGGGTGTCGATCAGCGGCTGCGGCATCAGGTTGAACGCGTTGAGGAAGACTTCTAAATCTTCGCTGCCGGCATGCAGGTATTTGGTCACATCCGGATTGAGCAGCAGGTCGCGCATCGGCGCCCAGTCGTTAATCGTCAAGGGATCGATCAGAGAGACCTGGTGGCCGTCGAACAGCTGCAGCAGGCCCAGCTGCGGGTAATAGGTGCGGGTACGGACAAATTCCGTATCCAGAGCGACGGCGGAGGCCGCGCTTGCCGCTTCGCAGACAGCGCGCAGGCCATCGTCGGTGGTGATCATCTGATAGTTCAAAGCATACTCTCTTAACTTGCGCCCATAAAAAACGCCGGCGTAGCCGGCGTCTGGCGACTCATTCGTTACTCAGCCTTTATTGTCCACTTTAGCGCGCGCTTCGTCACGCAGTTCTCGCCGCAAAATTTTCCCGACGTTGGATTTCGGCAGTTCGTCACGGAATTCCACCAGTTTCGGCACCTTATAGCCGGTCAAATGGCGTCGGCAGAACGTAATCAGCGCTTCTTCGGTTAACGCGGCATCTTTCTTCACCACGAAGATCTTCACCGCTTCGCCGCTGCTGCCGGACGGCACGCCGATGGCCGCCACCTCCAGCACGCCGCTGTGCTGCATGACCACATCTTCGATTTCATTCGGATAGACGTTAAAACCCGACACCAGGATCATATCTTTTTTCCGATCGACGATGCGCAGGAACCCCTCTTCATCCATCACCGCAATATCCCCGGTGTGCAGCCAGCCGTTCTTGATGATCTCATCCGTCGCGTCAGGTCGCTGCCAGTAGCCCAGCATCACCTGCGGCCCCTTGATACAGAGTTCGCCAGGCTGGCCCGGCGCCACTTCGTTATCGTCATCATCCACCAGTTTGGCTTCGGTGGAAGGCACCGGCAGACCAATGCTGCCGCTGTGGTAGTCGATATCGTGGGGGTTGACGCTGACCAGCGGCGAACACTCGGTCAGTCCGTAGCCCTCAAGCAGATATTGCCCGGTCAGTTTCACCCAGCGCTCAGCCACCGCCTGCTGCACCGGCATGCCGCCGCCGGCGGAGAGGTGCAGCGAGGAGAAATCAAGCTGCTGGAACTCTTTGTTGTTCAGCAAGGCGTTGAACAGCGTATTAACCCCGGTCATGGCGGTAAAGGGATATTTCGCCAGCTCCTTCACCAGTCCGGGTATGTCGCGCGGGTTGGTGATCAGCAGATTCTGCCCGCCCAGCTCGATAAACAGCAGGCAGTTCATGGTGAGGGCGAAAATGTGATACAGCGGCAGCGCGGTCACCACGAACTCTTTGCCGCGATGCAGCAGCGGGCCGTAGGTGGCATTGACCTGCTCGAGGTTGGCCAGCATGTTGCGATGGGTCAGCATCGCCCCTTTAGCCACCCCGGTAGTGCCCCCGGTGTACTGCAGAAACGCCAGATCTTCCGCAACGATCTCCGGCTTCACGTACTGCATGCGATAGCCGTGCTGCAGCGCGCTGCGAAACGAGATGGCATCCGGCAGATGGTACTTCGGCACCAGGCGCTTGATGTACTTGACCACAAAGTTCACCAGCGTGCCTTTGGCGGTGGAGAGCTGATCGCCCATGCGCGTCAGGATCACGTGTTTCACCTGGGTCTTCGCCACCACTTTTTCCAGGGTATGGGCAAAGTTGGAGACGATGACGATCGCCGCCGCGCCGCTGTCGTTGAGCTGATGCTCCAGTTCACGCGGGGTATATAAGGGGTTGACGTTGACCACGATCATCCCGGCGCGCAGGATGCCAAACAGGGCCACCGGATACTGCAGCAGGTTAGGCATCATCAGGGCCACCCGATCGCCCTTCTGTAACCCTAAGCCCTCCTGAAGGTAAGCGGCGAAGGCGCGACTGCGCTCTTCCAGCTTACGGTAGGTCATCACTTCACCCATATTGATAAACGCCGGTTGGTCGGCGTAGCGGGTGGTGGCATGTTCAAACAGTTCAACCAGGGATTGATAGCGGTCAGGATTTATCTCCGCCGGAACATCTGCGGGATAACGGTTTAGCCAAACCTTTTTCACTGCATCACCTCTGAAATAGTTATTCGTCGTCATCACAGCCCCTGGGAAATACATTTTGTTAACATTATATTAACTCAGCGTACCAGTTTATTAATTAGGCAATGAGCAGGTTGCGAAGCGCGTCACTATTTTTTTTCTTATTCGACTGAAAACAAAGAAACAGCGGACTGGCCGCTGTTTCTTTGAACTAACAAAAACAACAAAATCATTCAGTTACAACGTTTCTTACCTCAGCAGGGCCGGGGTTGTACCATCCCCATCCGCCATAGCCGTACCCCCAGGGGCGGGGACCCAGCATCCACGGGTCGATGGGCTGCGGGGGCATCACCACCTGCTGCACCACGTTCCAGCGTTTGTAGCCGGTGGCGTTCATCAGCATAAATTTGTAGGGCGTGCTACCCACTTTGCCGTCGACCACCCCGGCAATCGGCCCGACCACGGTCACCAGTTGACCCCGGAAATCCACCGGATCGAGGAAGCCGTTAACATCGGCAAAGATTCGCCCGCGCGAGGGTTCGCCCAGTTCCGGTCGCGCACCGCTGTCCAGCGGCACGGTAGCGATTTCTAAGCGGGTTTTACCCTGCTGGTTCTGCACGTTGACCACCTTGCCGCCAAAGCGCGCTTCCTGACCAACGTACAGCTGCGGGGCGTTCATCACCCGCACCAAATCCTGCTGCGGCGTGGGGCTGGTGCCTTTGATGGCATCCGGCACCGATACGCAGCCGCTCAGCGCAACGGCAACCGCCGCGGCCAGCAGCCAGCGAACGCCCTGTTTTTGACCCGCCATGATGCGACTCCTTTTCTCAGTCTTCTTGTTACTGAGATTCACTCGCGGCCCGGAAGTTTCTTCCACGCCACCTCGTTACGCAAATAAACCGGCTCCGCTTTCTCCACGGCCACGGTTTTCCCTGCCGCCAGCAGATAACAGGCTAACGGCAGCATATCCTCTGCCGCCGGCAGTTCAATTTCGCCGCTGCTTAAGGTCAGTCCGCTCTCTTTCGCCAGATCCGGCCACGCCTGCCAGCCGGTGCCGACGGTGGCCCATTCGCCGGAAAGCTGCGCCAGCCGTTCGGCCACCGCGTCCGGTTTGAGCACCGCTTCCGTCTCTTCGCCGTGCCAGACGCCCTGCTCGTCGCGCAGGTACTCAGCCCAGTAGACTTCACCCATCCTGGCGTCAATCGCCGCCAGCACGCGGGTGGCGCCGGTTTTGCGCCAGGCGCCTTGCGCCATGGTGGCCAGCGTGGAAACGCCGATCATCGGCAGCTCCGCGCCGAGCGCCAGCCCCTGGGCGATACCGATGCCGATACGCACGCCGGTAAAGCTGCCCGGGCCGCGGCCAAAGGCCAGCGCGTCCAGCTCGGTCAGGGTGGTGCCGCTCTCGGTGAGAACCTCCTGCACCAGCGGCAGGATACGTTGGGTGTGTTCGCGGGGACAAATTTCGAAATGAGCACTAAGGGTGCCATCATTCCACAGCGCCGCGGAGCAGGCCTCTGTGGCGGTATCGATAGCCAAAATTCGCATGGGTGGTCACGCTCTCGTTACATAGTTCAGGCCTTCAGGCAGCCTGTTTACCGGCAGACGGTCAATCCGTCGCCACACCGCCCGAAGTCTAGTGGGAACCGCTAATTAACAAAATGGCGCGCAGCTTAACACATTTTAGGGCGGATTACCTTGCCGGCGGCACGGCGAGGAAGCGCACCGCCCGGCGGATATCGCGGGTCCGCGGCGCGGGCGGCAGGCTGGCCAGGAACACCGCGCCGTAAGGGCGCATCACCAGCCGATTGTCACAGATAACCAGCACCCCACGGTCGTCGATATCGCGGATCAGCCGGCCCACCCCCTGCTTGAGGGTGATCACCGCGTCCGGGAGCTGCACTTCATCGAACGGATCGCCGCCGCGTAGCCGGCAATCTTCCATCCGCGCTTTCAGCAGCGGGTCGTCCGGCGAGGTAAACGGCAGCTTATCGATGATCACCAGCGACAGCGCGTCTCCGCGCACATCGACCCCTTCCCAGAAGCTGCTGGTGGCCACCAGCAGGGCGTTTCCGGCGCTGACGAACTGCTGCAGCAGCTGGCCTTTACTGGTCTCTCCCTGCAGCAGCACCGGCAGGGTCATGGTGGCGCGGAACTGCTCCGCCAGATCGCGCATCATGGCGTGCGAAGTACACAGCATAAAGCAGCGACCGTCGTTAGCCTCGATCAGCGGTTTAAGCATGGCCGCCAGATGACGCGCCGCGCCGGGCTGGTTCGGCAGCGGTAGATTACGCGGTACGCAGAGCAGCGCCTGATGCTGATAGTCAAAGGGGCTAGGCAGCAGCAGAGTCTGCGCCTCGTCGATCCCCAGCCGGGCGGTGAAGTGGTGTAGATCGTCATTTACCGACAGCGTCGCCGAGGTAAAGATCCAGCTTCCCGACTTCTGCGCCATCACCTCTTTAAACTTCTCGGCCACGGTCAACGGCGTCAGCGCAAGGGTAAAGTGGCGCGAGGTGCACTCATACCAGTAGCTGTAGCCCGGCTGATTGATCTCTTTCAGCCGCTTCAGACGCCCGCGATAAAGCGTGGCGCGCTCAAAGGCGGCGTCGAGCAGCGCCGAGCGCCCCAGCGAGAGTTTGGCGACGTCGTAACACAGTTCAAGAGCATCATCGAGCAGCAGCAGCGCCCGCTGAATGTGGCTGTCCGCCAGCAGCTCGCGCAGGTTGCCGCGGTAGCCCGGGTCCCCCAGCTGCAGGCGAAAATCCTGGGCGCTTTGCGCCAGGCGGTCGGCGCATTTTTGCAGCTGCTGGGTGTCTTTCAGTTCGGTGCGGTAAGCAATGGTGATGTCTTTTGCCAGATCCAGCAGCTGGCGGCTGGAGAGCGACTGGCCAAAGTACTGGCTGGCGATATCCGGCAGCTGATGGGCTTCGTCGAAGATCATCACCTCCGCCTCGGGGATCAGTTCGGCGAAGCCGCTCTCTTTGACCACCATATCGGCAAGAAACAGATGATGGTTGACCACCACCACGTCGGCATCCATCGCTTTTTTACGCGCCTTCACCACGAAGCAATCTTTATACAGCGGGCAGTCGCTGCCGAGGCAGTTATCGTTGGTGCTGGTGACCAGCGGCCAGGCCTGGGAATCTTCCGCCACGCTGGCGCAGGTGCTGATATCGCCATCCTGGGTTTGGTTCGACCAGGAGCGCAGGAGGATCACGTCGCTGAGGGTTTGCACCGGCAGATCGCCGCCCGCCAGCGCCTGCTGTTCCAGGCGTTCGAGGCACAGGTAGTTGGAGCGACCTTTTAGCAGCGCCAGTTTGCCGGTGAATTTGAGCGCTTTGGCGACGGTGGGCAGATCGCGGCTGTAGAGCTGATCCTGCAGCGCTTTCGACCCGGTGGAGATAATCACCTTTTTTTTCGCCCGCAGCGCCGGCGCCAGGTAAGCGTAGGTTTTACCGGTTCCGGTCCCCGCTTCCACCACCAGCGGCCGGGAGGCCTCAATCGCTTCGCTGACCGCCACCGCCATCTGGCGCTGCGGCTCGCGCGGTTTAAATCCCGGTATGGCTTTGGCTAGCTGGCCGTCTGCTGCAAAATCGTCGATCACATTGCCCCCTGGTTATTTGGACAGTGATTATGTCAGGGAGGACGGCGTTTCGCCAGTCCGGGTAGTGACGCGAGCGGAACATTATGGCAGTCTTGCCGCTGCCGAATGGAATGCTCAAAGAGGAATGAGAAATGACAATTACGCGTATTGATGCCGAAGCCCGCTGGTCAGATGTAGTGATCCACAATCAGACCCTTTACTACACCGGCGTACCGGCGAATCTTGATGCCGATGCCTTCGAGCAGACCGCCAACACCCTGGCGCAGATTGACGCGGTGCTGGAAAAACAGGGCAGCGACAAGTCGCGTATTCTTGACGCCACTATTTTCCTTGCCGACAAAAGCGACTTTGCGGCGATGAATAAAGCCTGGGACGCCTGGGTGGTAGCCGGTCACGCCCCGGTGCGCTGCACGGTGGAAGCGACGCTGATGAACCCGCAATATAAAGTTGAGATCAAAATCATCGCCGCGGTGTAATTACTCGTCTTCGTCTTCGTCTTCATCTTCAAAGCGCGCGACGATCCGTTCGCCGGTATGCGTCGCGCGTAGCTCTTCCGCCACCAGGGCAATCGCCTGGCCGCTGCTCATCCCCTGGGCCATCAGTTCCTGGATACGTTCGACCGCTTTTTGCTGTTGCTCGTGGCTCAGCGAAGGTAAACCTGCAAACATCTTGTACTCCTGCTACATTGTGGGGCGTAATTATTTCACGCCGTCCCCGCCTACGCCAGAGGGACGGTAACGTTCAGGATCGAGAAAGATGTTGTTCCCCGCAATTATTACCCTGCCCTGGCGCCCGGATGCCGCCGAATACTATTTTACGCCGTTAAGCGCCACGCCCTGGGCGATGCTGCTGCATTCCGGCTTTGCCGACCATCCGCATAACCGTTTTGATATCCTGGTGGCGGCCCCGCGCGCCACGTTGCTGACGCGCGGTGAACAGACCTGGATCGATGACGGCGAGACCGTTTGTGTCTCGGCTGACGATCCGCTGCAACTGCTTCAGCAGCAGCTGGATCGTCAGCCGTTCACGCCGCAGCCCCATGAGGATCTGCCGTTTCTTGGCGGCGCGCTGGGGCTTTTCGGTTACGATCTGGGCCGCCGTTTTGAGCGACTTCCCGCTGCCGCGCAGGCCGATATCGCGCTGCCGGATATGGCGGTGGGGATTTATGACTGGGCGCTGATCGTCGACCATCAGCGCCAGCAGGTTTCGCTGCTCAGCTATGACGACCCGCAGCAGCGTCTGCAGTGGCTGGAGGCGCAAACGCCGGCGCCGGGTGAAACCTTCGCCCTGACCTCGGCCTGGCAGTCAAATATGAACCGCCAGAAGTATGGCGAGAAATTTCGTCAGGTGCAGGCCTATCTGCGCAGCGGTGACTGCTATCAGGTCAACCTCGCCCAGCGTTTTCAGGCCCGCTACGTCGGGGATGAATGGCAGGCCTTCCGCCAGCTGAACGCCGCCAACCGCGCCCCCTTTAGCGCCTTCATCCGCCTTGCGGAAGGGGCGATTTTAAGCCTGTCGCCGGAGCGATTTATTCAGCTCCTCCAGGGTGAGATCCAGACGCGCCCGATTAAGGGCACCCTGCCGCGGCTCGATTCACCGCTGGCGGATGCGCAGCAGGCGGAAAAGCTGGCGAACTCGCCGAAAGACCGCGCTGAGAATTTAATGATTGTCGACCTGATGCGCAACGACATCGGCCGCGTCGCCGTCCCGGGCAGCGTGCGGGTCCCCGAGCTGTTCGTGGTGGAGCCGTTCCCGGCGGTCCATCATCTGGTCAGCACCATCACCGCCCGCCTGCCGGCGACGCTTCATGCCAGCGATCTGCTGCGCGCCGCCTTCCCCGGAGGGTCGATCACCGGCGCGCCGAAGGTACGGGCGATGGAGATTATTGATGAACTGGAACCCCAGCGACGTAACGCCTGGTGCGGGAGCGTCGGCTATCTGAGCTATTGCGGCAATATGGATACCAGCATCACCATTCGCACCCTGACGGCCTGGCAGGGGCAACTGTATTGCTCCGCCGGGGGCGGTATCGTCGCGGACAGCGAGGAAGATGCGGAATATCAGGAAACTTTTGATAAAGTTAATCGTATCCTGCACCAACTGGAGAA
Organism: Klebsiella sp. K5-204; assembly: GCF_030128585.1. Taxonomy (NCBI): domain Bacteria; kingdom Pseudomonadati; phylum Pseudomonadota; class Gammaproteobacteria; order Enterobacterales; family Enterobacteriaceae; genus Klebsiella; species Klebsiella sp. K5-204. The sequence continues at coordinate 242,853 of NZ_JAKUZS010000002.1, read as the reverse complement.
CTAGACCATGGCGGACCACGCCCTCAATCTGGATGATTTTCTGTCCCGCTTCCAGCTGCTGCGCCCTCAGCCTTCGCGCCATGCGCTCAATCAGCGGCAGGCGGCGGTACTGGTGCCGATCGTGCGCCGGCCGCAGCCTGGCCTGCTGCTGACCCAGCGCTCGCCGCTGCTGCGCAAGCACGCCGGCCAGGTCGCCTTTCCCGGCGGGGCGGTAGATAATACTGATGCGACCCTTATCGCCGCCGCTCTGCGCGAAGCCCAGGAAGAGGTGGCGATCCCGCCGGAGACGGTTGAGGTGATTGGCGTTCTGCCGCCGGTGGACAGCGTCACCGGCTTCCAGGTGACGCCGGTGGTAGGTATTATTCCGCCGGATCTGCACTATCACGCCAGCCAGGACGAAGTCTCCGCGGTATTTGAAATGCCGCTCGCCGAGGCCCTGCGCCTCGGGCGCTATCATCCGCTCCATATCCACCGCCGGGGCAACGACCACCGCGTCTGGCTCTCCTGGTACCAGCATTATTTTGTCTGGGGGATGACCGCCGGGATCATTCGCGAGCTGGCGCTGCAGATAGGCGCGCGCCCTTAGCTATACTGATTATGAGAGGGCGCTCTCACTATTAGTAAAATCGCGGTTATCCATTAGTTTAATTCATGTGAATAGTTGAACTGACAGGGCGCTTCCCTCTTACACTATGCGCAGTTATTACATCGTTACCGCACCCGCGGTAACCCTGTCAGGAGTATTATCGTGATTAGTCTATTCGACATGTTCAAGGTGGGGATTGGTCCCTCATCTTCCCACACTGTTGGCCCGATGAAGGCCGGTAAACAGTTCGTCGATGACCTGGTCGAAAAAGGATTGCTTAATGCAGTGACCCGCGTGGCGGTTGACGTCTACGGTTCGCTGTCATTAACCGGCAAAGGCCACCATACGGACATCGCCATTATCATGGGACTGGCGGGCAATCAGCCCGATACGGTCGATATAGACGCGATACCGGCATTTATCCGTGACGTCGAGACACGCGGCCGTCTGCTGCTGGCCAACGGTCAGCACGAAGTCGACTTCCCGGTGGATGACGGCATGCGTTTTCGCAGCGACAATCTGCCGCTGCACGAAAACGGCATGACCATTCATGCCTGGGCCGGCGAGAAAGAGATCTACTGCAAGACCTATTACTCGATTGGCGGCGGCTTTATCGTCGACGAAGAGCACTTCGGCAAAGAAAACGCCAACGAACTACAGGTGCCCTACCCGTTTAAATCGGCGCAGGAAATGCTGGCCTACTGCAAAGAGACCGGCCTGTCGCTCTCCGGGATGGTAATGCAGAACGAGCTGGCGCTGCACAGCAAAAAAGAGATCGAGGACTATTTCGCTAATGTCTGGCAGACCATGCGCGCCTGTATCGACCGCGGCATGAACACCGAAGGCGTGCTGCCTGGCCCGCTGCGCGTGCCGCGTCGCGCCTCGGCGCTGCGTCGTCTGCTGGTGGCCAGCGATAAGCTCTCCAGCGATCCGATGAACGTCGTTGACTGGGTCAACATGTTCGCGCTGGCGGTCAATGAAGAGAACGCCGCCGGCGGTCGCGTGGTGACCGCGCCGACCAACGGCGCCTGCGGCATCGTTCCGGCGGTACTCGCCTATTACGATCACTTTATCGAATCCGTCAGCCCGGAGATCTATATCCGCTACTTTATGGCCTGCGGTGCGATCGGCGCGCTGTACAAGATGAATGCCTCCATTTCCGGCGCCGAAGTCGGCTGTCAGGGCGAAGTGGGCGTCGCCTGCTCGATGGCGGCGGCGGGTCTGGCTGAACTGCTCGGCGCCAGCCCGGAGCAGGTCTGCGTGGCGGCGGAGATCGGCATGGAACACAACCTCGGCCTGACCTGCGACCCGGTCGCCGGCCAGGTACAGGTGCCGTGCATAGAACGTAACGCCATCGCCTCCGTGAAAGCGATCAACGCCGCGCGGATGGCGATGCGCCGCACCAGCGAACCGCGCGTCTCGCTCGATAAAGTGATCGAGACCATGTACGAAACCGGCAAAGACATGAACGCCAAGTACCGCGAAACCTCGCGAGGCGGCCTGGCGATTAAAGTTCAGTGTGACTAACATGTTGGCTTTCGCCTGCCGCCTCCCGGGGCGCAGGCGCGGAGCGAGGGTAACTAAAAGCCCCTGCCTTCCTGATGCGCCCTCCGTGGCGCATTTTCTTTTTTCTATACCTGGCGATATTCTGCCACTACAATTGCTCTATTAAATAAGCCACGCTTAACCACTCGTCCTGTCGACAGGGTGTCGCACATGCAGACTGCACAAAAAGTCATTACGGCCTATCGCCGCAAACGCATTATAGTCTGCCTGCTGGTCGCCCTGGTGACCCTGGGCGCCACCTTAGCCATCCGATTTATTTCGCAGCGTAGCGAAAATGAAGACTATATTCGCACGGCCGCCAGCCAGCGGGTGGCGGCGCTAAATAATATCCTGCGCCCGCTGAGCGCGGAGCGCACCACCCTGCTTCCTCTGGTGGGCAAACGCTGCCCGGATATCCATCTGACCCTGCGCAAAATGGCAGCCTCGTTGCAGACCGTTCGTTCCGTCGTCCTCGTGACGGACGGTATCGTTTACTGTTCGAGTATTTTCGGGCAACGGCAGGCGGATTTACACCAGCTGCAGCCCTCGCTGCCAGCCCCCCATCCTTTATTACTCTTTTCAACCGAAAAATCGCTGCTTAAAGGGACGCCGGTATTGATCCAGTGGTACCCCACCCCGGAAAGCGGCCAGGACGGCGTGATGTTGATTGTCAATATCGAGCTGCTGGGGACCTTAATTCTCAACGAAAAATCATCCCTGATAAGCGACGTCAGCCTGCAGGTTGGCGATCGTTATTTTAGCAGCCGCGATGGGCTTCTCGATAAAACGCATACCCCGCAGGGAACGGTGATTTATCGCCAACGCTCTAGCGAGTTTCCGTTTACCATCAACATCAACGGCCCTGGCGCCTCGACAATCGCCCTCGAAGAACTGCCCGGCGAGCTGCCGCTGGCGCTGATCTTCAGCCTGCTAATGACCGGCATCGCCTGGCTGGCCACCGCCGGAAGAATGAGCTTCTCGCGGGAGATAAGCCTCGGTATTTCCGCCCGGGAGTTTGCCCTCTGGTGCCAGCCGCTGCAGGATGCGCGCAGCGGCCGCTGCTGCGGGGTGGAGATCCTGCTGCGCTGGAACAACCCTCGCCGCGGAGCGATTTCGCCGGAGGTGTTTATTCCCATCGCCGAAGGGGACAATCTGATCATCCCCCTCACCCGCTACGTCATTGCCGAAACCGCCCGCCGTCTGGATGCTTTTCCCAGCGACCGCCAATTTCATATCGCCATTAACGTCGCTGCCCGCCACTTCGCCAACGGCTTACTGCTGCATGACCTGCATAATTACTGGTTCAGCATGAACCCGGTACAACAGCTGGTGGTCGAGCTGACCGAACGCGATGTCCTGCAGGATGGCGACCAGCATATGGCCGAAGATCTGCACCTGAAAGGCGTACAGCTGGCGATCGATGACTTTGGCACCGGCAACAGTTCGCTCTCATGGCTGGAAAAACTGCGCCCGGACGTGCTGAAGATTGACCGCTCGTTTACCAGCTCGGTGGGGATAGACAGCGTCAATGCCACGGTGACCGATATCATTATCTCCCTCGCCAACCGGCTGAATATTATTACCGTTGCCGAAGGGGTGGAGACGCTGGAGCAGGAAAGCTACCTCAGAAACCACGGCGTCGATGTGCTGCAGGGGTTTTATTATGCGCGGCCGATGCCGGTGGAGGCGTTCCCGGCGTGGCTGGCCAGTCAAGAGGCAACAGAATAACTCGCCGGCCCCCACGGGGACCGGCGCGCAGGACGATTATTCTTCTTCGTCGCTCGGCGGACGGGTGACCACCGCGCGTACCAGATCGACCCGGTAGTCATTCGCTTCCACCACGGTGAAATGCAGCGGCGGCAGCGACACCACGTCGCCAATGCGCGGGATATGGCCATTGGCGGAGATCACCAGACCGGCAACGGTGGCAATATCCTCATCGTCATTGTTCAGCGGATCCAGCCCCAGCGCCTGCTGCAGCGCATGCAGGTCGGTCGACCCCTTAATAAGCCAGCCGTCGCCATCGATAACGATCTCCGGCGTCTCATCGGCGTCCGGGAATTCACCGGCGATCGCTTCCAGGACGTCCAGCGGCGTCACCAGCCCCTGCACCACGCCAAATTCATTGGTCACGATGACGAAACTGCCGCGCGCGCGACGCAGGACGCCGAGCAGATTGATCGGGTCCAGCGTTTCAGGCACTACAATCGCCGGAGAGGCGGAGGCCAGCGCCGCGACGTTTTCGCCCGACTCCAGGGCCACCAGCATCTCTTTCGCCCGCACGATGCCAATGATTTCGTCCAGTTCTCCGCGGCAGACCGGGAACAGGCTGTGCGGCGACGAAAGCAGCTGACGGCGAATTTCATCTTCACTCTGCTCAGCGTCCACCCAGCTGATTTCCCCGCGCGGAGTCATGATGCTGCGCAGAGAGCGCTGAGCCAGCGTCAGCACGCCGTTAATCATGTAGCGCTCTTCTTCCGCAAAGGCGCCCTCCGGTACCGGCACCGACGCCGGGCTGTCGGCGTCATGGTTGACGGAGGCCTGTTTACGGCCGCCCATCAGGCGCAGGATCGCATCCGCGGTACGGGCGCGCAGCGGCAGCGTCGACTGGTGACGAACAAAGTTGCGGCGCGCCACCTGGTTAAAGAACTCAATGATGATCGAGAAACCGATCGCCGCGTACAGGTACCCTTTCGGAATATGGAAGCCAAACCCTTCCGCCACCAGGCTCAGGCCGATCATCAACAGGAAGCTCAGACAGAGCACCACCACCGTCGGGTGCTGGTTGACAAAGCGCGTCAACGGCTTCGACGCCAGCAGCATCATAATCATCGCGATCACGACCGCCGCCATCATCACCGGCAGATGGTTCACCATCCCGACCGCGGTGATCACCGCATCCAGAGAGAAGACAGCATCCAGCACCACGATCTGCAGTACCACCACCCAGAAACTGGCATAGCCTTTCCCGTGACCGGCGTCATGCTGGCGGTTTTCCAGCCGTTCATGCAGCTCGGTTGTCGCCTTGAACAGCAAGAAGATCCCGCCGAGCAGCATGATGAGGTCACGCCCGGAAAAGGAGAAATCGGCGATAGTAATCAGCGGTTTAGTCAGCGTCACCATCCAGGAGATCACCGACAACAGCCCCAGGCGCATCACCAGCGCCAGCGACAGGCCGATCAGTCGCGCTTTATCACGCTGCTTCGGCGGCAGCTTGTCCGCCAGGATGGCAATAAACACCAGGTTATCGATACCGAGCACAATTTCCAGAACGATAAGCGTCAACAGGCCGGCCCAGATTGAGGGATCCATTAACAATTCCATGTGCGACTCCGGTTAGCGGCAACGTCAGTCATCGCCATGTCATGCACGGACGCGACAATAGATGCTGAGAGATAAGCGTGATGCGTGGAGGTGGCAACCAGGTGCCAGAAAGTGAAAAGACGTCGATGACGGTCCATACTGCGGGCTATGCCCTATACTCCTGAGTAATTAAACGGAAGTTAAACATAGCAAAATATAGATCGAAATTGGAAAAGATTTACCTGAATTTGCAATAACTAAGGCTATTTTTTGCGCTGCAAAATTATTACCAGGCGATGCCTGATTAACGGATCTTCATCACATTAATTATTTTTTCACTGTCTAAAATAATTCGCGGTAGTAACTATTTTCTATCTTACACCCTAACTGAATCGATTTTGTCCTCAAGAGTGATTCAGGATGTATCAAAGCAGATGATGCATTCACGATAATAAAGGAGGTAGCAAGTGACGATTGCTATTGTAATAGGCACACATGGTTGGGCTGCAGAACAGCTGCTGAAAACAGCAGAGATGCTGTTGGGCGAGCAGGAAAACGTTGGCTGGATCGATTTCGTTCCGGGTGAAAACGCCGAAACGCTGATCGAGAAATACAATGCCCAGTTGGCAAAACTGGATACCAGTAAAGGCGTGCTGTTTCTCGTCGATACATGGGGAGGCAGCCCGTTCAACGCTGCGAGCCGCATTGTCGTCGATAAAGAGCATTACGAAGTCATCGCCGGCGTCAACATCCCGATGCTGGTGGAAACCTTCATGGCCCGCGATGACGATCCTTCCTTTGATGAGCTGGTCGCCTTAGCGGTAGAGACCGGCAGCGAAGGCGTGAAAGCGCTGAAGGCCAAACCGGTGGAAAAAGCGGCCCCTGCGCCCGCTCCTGCCGCGGCGCCAAAAGCCGCCGCCCCGGCCAAACCGATGGGCCCGAATGACTACATGGTCATTGGCCTTGCGCGTATCGACGACCGCCTGATCCATGGTCAGGTCGCCACCCGCTGGACCAAAGAGACCAACGTCACCCGCATCATCGTCGTCAGCGACGAAGTCGCCGCGGATACCGTGCGCAAAACCCTGTTGACCCAGGTTGCGCCGCCGGGCGTCACCGCCCACGTGGTGGACGTCGCCAAAATGATCCGCGTCTACAACAACCCGATGTACGCCGGACAGCGCGTGATGCTGCTGTTTACTAACCCGACCGACGTTGAGCGCGTCGTCGAGGGCGGCGTGAAAATCACCAGCGTCAACATCGGCGGTATGGCGTTCCGCCAGGGCAAAACCCAGGTTAACAACGCGATTTCGGTCGATGCCAAAGATATTGAGGCGTTTAACAAGCTGAACGCACGCGGTATCGAGCTGGAGGCACGTAAAGTGTCCACCGACCCGAAACTGAAAATGATGGATCTGATCGCCAAGGTTGATAAATAACCCGGACGATCGCGCCCCAGTTTTCACTTTAAGACTTAATCAACAGGAGAAGTACAATGGAGATTACCCTTCTTCAGATTGTGCTGGTGTTCATCGTCGCGTGTATTGCGGGTATGGAGTCGGTGCTTGATGAATTTCAGTTCCACCGTCCACTGGTCGCCTGTACGCTGATCGGCGCCGTTCTCGGCGATATGAAAACCGGTATTATCATCGGCGGTACGCTGGAAATGATCGCCCTGGGCTGGATGAACATCGGTGCGGCGGTTGCCCCTGATGCCGCGCTGGCGTCCATTATTTCCACCGTTCTGGTTATTGCCGGCCATCAGAGCATCGGCGCCGGCATCGCGCTGGCTATCCCGCTGGCGGCTGCAGGCCAGGTGCTGACCATCATCGTGCGTACCATCACCGTAGCCTTCCAGCACGCAGCGGATAAAGCGGCGGAGAATGGCAACCTGACCGCCCTGTCGTGGCTGCACGTCTCATCCCTGTTCCTGCAGGCGATGCGTATCGCTATCCCGGCCGTCATCGTGGCCATTTCCGTCGGTACCAGCGAAGTCCAGGGCCTGCTGAATGCGATCCCTGAAGTGGTTACCAGCGGCCTGAACATCGCCGGCGGCATGATCGTGGTTGTAGGTTACGCGATGGTCATCAATATGATGCGCGCGGGCTACCTGATGCCGTTCTTCTACCTCGGCTTCGTCACCGCCGCCTTCACCAACTTCAACCTGGTGGCCCTGGGCGTGATTGGCGCGGTCATGGCAATCCTCTACATCCAGCTGAGCCCGAAATATAACCGCGTCGCCGGTGCCCCGGCTCAGGCGGCTGGTAACAACGATCTCGATAACGAACTGGACTAACAGGTGAGCGAAATGGTTGATATGACTAAAAATACCACCGAGAAAAAACTCACTCAGAGTGATATTCGTGGCGTGTTCATTCGTTCTAACCTGTTCCAGGGTTCATGGAACTTCGAACGTATGCAGGCGCTGGGCTTCTGCTTCTCTATGGTTCCGGCGATTCGTCGTCTCTACCCGGAGAACAACGATGCGCGTAAGCAGGCGATTAAGCGTCACCTTGAGTTCTTCAATACCCATCCTTACGTTGCCGCGCCGGTACTGGGCGTAACGCTGGCGATGGAAGAACAGCGCGCCAATGGCGCAGAGATTGACGATGGCGCCATCAACGGCATCAAAGTCGGTCTGATGGGGCCGCTGGCCGGCGTCGGCGACCCGATCTTCTGGGGTACGGTGCGTCCGGTGTTCGCGGCCTTAGGCGCCGGGATCGCGATGAGCGGAAGCCTGCTCGGACCACTGCTGTTCTTTATCCTGTTCAACGCGGTGCGACTACTGACCCGCTACTATGGCGTCGCCTACGGTTACCGCAAAGGCGTGGACATCGTGAAAGATATGGGCGGCGGCTTCCTGCAGAAACTGACTGAGGGGGCGTCAATCCTCGGCCTGTTTGTCATGGGGGCGCTGGTTAACAAGTGGACGCACGTGAACATTCCGATGGTGGTGTCAAAAATCACCGGCTCTGACGGACAGGTTCACGTCACCACGGTGCAGACGATCCTCGACCAGCTGATGCCGGGCCTGGTACCGCTGCTGTTGACCTTCGCCTGTATGTGGCTGCTGCGTAAGAAAGTTAACCCGCTGTGGATCATCGTTGGCTTCTTTGTCATCGGTATCGCGGGCTACGCTGTCGGTCTGCTGGGTCTGTAATTTCCAGGTTGTACGCCGGGGGCTTGCCCCCGGCTTTTTTTTATCAGGAGGAACGCAAAGCAATGACATTCACGGACCTGGTGATCATCCTGTTTATCCTTGCGCTACTGGCCTACGCGGTGTATGACCAGTTTATTATGCCGAGGCGCAACGGCCCGGTGCTGCTGGCCATCCCCCTGCTTCGCCGCAGCCGCGTTGACGGCATGATCTTTGTCGGCCTCATCGCCATTCTGATCTATAACAACATCACCCAGCACGGCACCGCGATCACCACCTGGCTATTATCTGCGCTGGCGCTGATGGGACTCTATTTATTCTGGATCCGTACGCCGAAAATCATTTTTAAACCGCGCGGCTTTTTCTTCGCCAACGTGTGGATAGAATATCAGCGAATTAAAGAGATGAATTTATCCGAAGACGGCGTACTGGTGATGCAATTAGAGCAACGGCGGCTGCTGATTCGCGTACGAAATATCGACGATCTGGAAAAAATATACAAACTTCTCGTTTCAACTCAATGAGTTAAAAATATAGCCAACGCTATGTTTTTCAGATTTCGTCTGGGGAATTATATAGCCATGGCTATATTTCCCCCTCTGCCCTTCTGTTTTTCATTAACTATTTATTTACTTATAAATTCAAATGAAAATCGTTATCATTTGGTTATTAAAATAGCCCTCTTCTGTTATTGTTTTATATTCTAAAAATATGTTAAGGTTGCGCCCGTCGTTGGGGAGTAGCCGATTTCCTGCCCGTCAGGAAATGTACGTGTCAACATACTCGTTGCAAAACGTGGCACGTACGGGTTGAAGTGATTCAATCAGGCGAGACCATAGATACATCACTGCTGTACGTATTGCTCAGCCATTGAGCGGCTCCGCGTATATTTACTGGGGGCAGCGATGTGTCATATGGATTATCCCCGGTCAGGACAGGCACATGAATTTATCCGCAACCCTTCTTCTCGCTTTCGGCATGTCTATGGACGCCTTCGCGGCCTCTATCGGCAAAGGCGCCACCCTGCATAAACCCAAATTCTCAGAAGCTGTTCGCACCGGGCTGATTTTTGGCGCCATTGAAACCATGACGCCGCTGGTCGGCTGGGGACTGGGCATGCTGGCCAGCCAGTTTGTGCTCGAGTGGAATCACTGGATTGCTTTTATTCTGCTGGTGTTTCTCGGCGGGCGGATGATTGTCGAAGGGCTTCGCGGCGATAGCGACGAGGCGTGCGAGGCGCCTCGCCGGCATGGCTTCTGGCTGCTGGTCACCACCGCCTTCGCCACCAGCCTTGACGCGATGGCCGTCGGCGTCGGTCTGGCCTTCCTGCAGGTCAGCATTGTGACCACCGCGCTGGCGATCGGCTGCGCCACCTTTATCATGTCGACGCTGGGGATCATGGTGGGTCGCTTTATCGGCCCGCTGCTGGGCAAACGGGCCGAAATTCTCGGCGGTATCGTACTGATTGGCATCGGCAGCGAAATTCTCTGGAGCCATTTCGCCGGTTAAGCTTTACTCCTCACGCTGCCAGCAATGGATCATAAAATCGGTCTGGCAGCCAAAGGTCGCCTGCTGACGCAGCGCGTCATGCACTTCGGCTTTGGCCCGCCACGCGAACGGCGTCATCTGCAGCAGGGCCTGCGCTTCACTTCCCGTCAGGGTCATCGGATAAGCCAGCTGCTGCTGAGCATCCAGGCGGAACCCCGGCATCGCTTCCGTCTTCAGCTCATGCAGGCGGATCTCATCGTAAATCAGCCCTTTCAGCTCCAGCAGATGGCGGGGTCCCGGCGTGGCAGTGATCACCCATCCGCCAGGCCGCACCACCCGCGCCAGCTCACCGGCGTTGCAGGGGGCGTAAATGCGCACCACCGCATCGAAGCTATTATCGGAGAATGGCAGCCGCTGGCTGGAGGCGACGCAAAAATTCACCTGCGGATAGCGTTTCGCCGCCGCGCGGATTGCCGGCTTCGACACGTCCAGCCCCCAGCTGCGGCTGGCGATGGCGGCAAATGCGTGGGTGTAATAGCCTTCGCCGCAGCCGATATCCAGTAATGCCTGAGGGGCAGCGTGCCGCAGTCGCTCAGCGATAGCGTCCCGCAGCGGCTGATAATGCCCGGCGTCGAGGAACGCCCGACGGGCCTGCATCATCTCAGCGCTGTCGCCGGGATCGCGCGACCGTTTGAACTGCACCGGTAGCAGATTGACGTACCCCTCTTTCGCCAGATCGAACTGGTGCCGCTGCGGGCAGGAATAGTGATTGTCGCTACGGCTGAGCGGCGCGTGGCAAAGGGGGCAACTGTATGACATGACGGCTCCGGTGTCGCTGAAAGGGCGAAAGTGTAGCGCTATTCGCCCCTGCAGACCACTGTTACAGCGCCGGCGCCAGCGGGTGGCTGTCGTGCATAACGATCAGATTCTCCGCCCCTTGTGGCATGCCGTCCGGCATGACGTTCTCCAGCCGCAGGACATCGCCCATAATCTGGCTGAATACCGGGGCGGAAACGGCCCCGCCGTAATAGGAGCCATTGCTCGGGTCGTTCATCACTACAACCAGCGCGAACTGCGGACGGCTGGCGGGCGCCACGCCGGCGGTATAGGCGACATATTTGTCGATATATTTGCCGTCCGGACCGATTTTCTTCGCCGTCCCCGTTTTTACCGCCACCCGGTAGTCGCGCACCGCCGCTTTGGTACCGCCCCCGCCCGGGAGCGCCACGCTCTCCATCATATGCTCCACGCTGTGAACAATATTCTCCGGCATTACGCGCGTGCCAATCACCGGCGGGTCGATGCGGGTGATCGACAACGGTCGTTGTATGCCGAAGCCGCCGATGGTGGCGTAAACGTGCGCCAGCTGGAGCGGGGTAACCATCAATCCATAGCCGAAAGCGAAGGTGGCACGATCCAATTGCCCCCAGTAACGACGATGCGGCATCAGCCCGGCGCTTTCGCCGGTCAACCCCAACCCCGTCGGCTCGCCGAAGCCGAAAGCCGTATAGGTGTCAATCAGATGCTGCACCGGCATGGCGAGCGAGAGATGCGATACGCCGGTATCGCTGGATTTCTGCAGGATGCCGGTCAGGCTCAGCTCCGGATAATAGCCGACATCGCGGATACGGTGGCCGTCGAGGACAAACGGATGAGTGTCCACGACGCTGTCCGGCTGGACAATCCCCTGCTGCAGCGCGGTCATGATCACCAGCGGTTTGACGGTCGACCCCGGCTCGAAGGTATCGCTGATGGCCCGGTTGCGAAAATCATCCAGCGTTGCGGCATCGCGATTGTTGGGATTGAAGTCCGGATAGCTGGCCATCGCCAGGATCTCACCGGTATCGATTTTAATCAGCACCGCCGCCCCGGACTCGGCTTTATTCCAGCGAACAGCGTTGTCGAGGGCATCTTCCGTCACCGTCTGCAGGCGCTCATCGATACTCAGCTGCAGATTATGCGCCGGCACAGGCGGTACTTCGGTAATGTTCTCAATCACATTGCCATGTTTATCTTTCCGCACCAGACGTCGCCCGGGTTTACCGGTCAGCTGGGCGTTGAAGCTTTTCTCCACCCCTTCGATGCCCTGATTATCGACATTGGTAAAGCCCAGCAGATTGGCAGCCACATGGCCTGCCGGATAGAAACGCCGCGATTCATCGCGCAGGTAGACGCCTGGCAGATGCAGTTTATCAATCCACGCCGCCTGCTCGGGATTGATCTGCCGCGCCAGATAGAGAAAGCGGGCGTGGGGATGGCTCTGTACCCGCTGGGCCAGTTCCCCGAGGTTGAGATGCAGCGCTTCGGCCATCGCCTGCCAGCGGGGTCCGTAGCCGACGCCGCCCTTCTCCATGGTGGTCTGCGGGTCGATCCAGATTGCGCTGACCGGAACGCTCACCGCCAGCGGTCGTCCTTCCCGGTCGGTGATCATCCCCCGCTCAACCGCAACGGGCTCTTCGCGCAGAGAACGCATATCCTCTTGTTTTACCAGATTATCGGGGGAAATAATCTGCAGCCAGCCCACGCGGGCCAATAGCAGTCCCAGACAACCGAGTATGGCCACGCAGAGTAACCCGAAGCGAATCGGGGTAAAGCTGGCGGCGGACTTCATTTTTTTATTTAGCACCATAGCTCCGGCATTGTTTTGCAACCAACTGATTTAACAGAAAATTAGCAAAACAGACTGCTACACAATGCTAATAAAGTTGAGTATTTGCAACAAGACGCGACGAGAGGGGGAAAAATGACATGCTTTGCAATAAAAACGCAAAAGCCCCGCGCAGGCGAGGCTTTTATACAAGAAGAGTGGTCTTGTATCAGATAGCAGTTACGTTAACTGCAGCCGGACCTTTCTGGCCGTCCTGAATTTCGAACTCAACGTTCTGGCCTTCAGCCAGAGTTTTGAAGCCGTTACCCTGGATAGCGGAGAAGTGTACGAACACGTCTTTGCTGCCATCAGCCGGAGTAATGAAACCAAAACCTTTAGACTCGTTGAACCACTTAACTTGACCTTTAATCTTTGCCATTTGCAAAATTCCTTAGACTGTTTTCTTCGCCTGCTGGCGTTTACATAGATAAAACTGACACATAACTGCATGAGGCACTAATTTAAGGTTCGGCAGAGAAGCGGTATTCAACGACAACGTGTTTACTCAGGACTTCTTTACTGAAAATGCCACACATAAACAGAACTGTACCTCGTTTAACCCGAAAGGTGTTATCACACACTACGTAAATAATGGCAAGCCATTTTTAAACGTGTCTCGATCGTTCGCACAAATTATAAGGTAATCCTTTGATCGCCTGCACATTTATGCGTGTTTGTCGCCCCTGGCAAGGCGCTATGGCGTTTATCAATAACGCAAGAGCGCAGCCCGGTAACGGCAACTTTTTTACCATAGCTCAACAACTTCGCTTCGTCCAGGTATGTCCGTATACGAACTGCCAGTATACAGGCGGCTGGCGGGCCGTGATGAATATTGACGCGCAAAATTCGTTATAACCCCAGACGAAAAATCGCTAAAGCCACGCCAGTGTAGTGATAATAAAACCTGTTAGTCGTCACGCTAAAAATAGTGCTAATTCTGCACCTTAATAATGAAAAAAAGATGACAGCGTCACGTTATCCAACAATAAACGCGGCGGGGATCACTTTATTTACAGCGTGTAAAAAAGGGGATAGTACATTGAGAAAGGAATAATGGAATAAGAATAAGATATTACCGCCCGCTATCATGCAGGTGCGCATCTTATGATGCACACCTGTCGAGGTACTTAGCGCTCTGCCACCAGGCGGATAAATTCGTCCTCCCCTTTCGCCTTACCGGCGACGGTCGGCTCAGCCACGTCCTCTTTTTCCGGCGCACTGGCTTCGCACAGGCGACGTAGCAGCGCATTCTGCCGCTTTTGCTGATCCAACAGCGCCTGCAGCAGTTCTATCTGCTCATTCGCCCGCGAGCTGGCGCGGTTGACGAAGAACCATAACAACAGACCGACAAGCAGCAGCGCCACAGACACGGCCAGCGATGCCAGATTTAAGATCCCAGGATTTAGTAACTCACTCATTTCACCACCTCAAAGAGAAGGCGTTCATTCTACCACCCGCGGCGCAGAAGGAAATCAGTCGTCAGAAAAATGTCTTACCACGGGATAAATTTGTTGATAGTGCAAATGCCGCTGAAAAACTGAACATCCTGGTCGCACATTACGTTAAGCATCTGAGTCCACAGCAACAGGCAGCCTGCTATGATGACTATCAGTAAAACCCACCGTAATTTTTTCACTCCACTCTCCGCATCAGTACTTTATGTCGCCAGGATAACACGGCCTTCTTAAACCGCGGCTAACTGTAATACGAAAGGCAAGTTTAGGAATCATCGACTTGTTTCAAAACGTGTTCGTGTCAAAATCACGGCAAGGATCTTACAAATAATGAGGCATCAATGCGATTAATCATTCGTACTATTGTCGTAGTGGCTATCTTATGGATTGGCGTATTATTAAGCGGCTACGGGGTATTATTCCACAGTGAAGAAAACGTCGGCGGTCTCGGCCTGAAGTGTCAATACCTCACCGCCCGTGGGGTCAGTACCGCACTTTATGTGCATTCCAATAGCGGCGTGATCGGCGTCAGCAGCTGCCCGCTGCTGCGTAAAAGCGCAACCGTCGTCGATAACGGCTAAGATCGAACCGGCGACCGCGACGATAGCGCCGCGGTCGCCGAATGCTTCAGCGCCGGGTCAGAAGGGGTAGTCGTTATATCCCATCTGCTCAGAAATCTTGCGCGCCGCCTGGTGCAGCATCGCCACATATTCATGCAAACGTTCTTCAGAGAAACGTAAGGTCGGGAAAGAGATACTCAGCCCGGCGATGACCACGCCGAAACGGTCGAATACCGGTACCCCGATGCAGCGCAGCCCCTCTTCCTGCTCTTCGTTATCTTCGCCATACCCCTGCTCGCGAACGCCATCCAGCACCTTCAGCAACTCAGCGGTACTGGTGATGGTCCGCTCGGTGCTGCGTTTATACTCCACGCCGTCAAGGATCTGCTCCACTTCGCTGCGATCGCGCCACGCCAGCAGAACCTTGCCAATCGCGGTGCTGTACAGCGGGTTGCGACGGCCGATACGCGAGTACATCCGCAGGTTATACATTGAATCAATCTTGTGAATGTAAACAATACTGTCTTCATCCAGCGCGCCAAGATGGATAGTCTCTTTCGTCAGGCGGGAGAGTTCCCGCATCTGAATATCGGCGCTGCGCACCAGATCGACGTTCTGCAGCGCGCGCGCGCCCAGCTCGAACAGTTTGAGCGTGAGGGAGTATTTCTCAGACTCTCCCTCCTGCGCCACATAGCCCAGTGATTTCATGGTCTGTAAAAAGCGATAAACGGTGCTTTTCGACATCATGACGCGCTGGGACAGTTCGGTAATGCCAATTTCACGCTCTTCACCCAGCGCCTGCAGGATGCCGAAAACCTTCAATACCGAAGAGACAGAATCTGGCTGTTTATCCAAATCTGCACCTGCCATTTATCACCTCGTCGTAACTGTTTTATAAAATTTAGAACCGGTTTTTATTATAAATTCGCCGCCTCTGCGCCGCAATCATTCTTCTGCCACTTCGTTACAAATCTGCGACATACTGCGGAATAATCAATGCTAAACTCATCATTCAAAAAACCGTTTCATTCAAGACTTATATTCACCATGGATAAAAATTCATCCGATGGCGTGCCGCTGCCGCAACGCTATGGCGCCATTCTGACCATTGTGCTTGGGCTGACCATGGCCGTGCTCGACGGGGCTATCGCCAACGTCGCGCTGCCAACCATCGCCAGCGATCTTAACGCCTCGCCGGCGGCTTCAATCTGGATCGTTAACGCCTACCAAATCGCCATTGTTATCGCCCTGCTGCCGCTCTCTTTCCTCGGCGACATGGTCGGCTATCGCCGTATCTATAAGATAGGCCTGGTGGTGTTTATCTTTACCTCGCTGGCCTGCGCCCTGTCGCGCAGCCTCGAAATGCTGACCTTCGCCCGCGTCGCCCAGGGACTGGGCGGCGCCGCGCTGATGAGCGTAAACACGGCGTTGATCCGCTTGATTTATCCGCAGCGCTTTCTCGGTCGCGGCATGGGTATCAACTCCTTTGTCGTCGCCGTCTCTTCGGCGGCAGGCCCGACGATCGCCGCCACCATCCTCTCCCTCGCCTCATGGCAATGGCTGTTTTTAATTAACGTGCCTCTCGGCATCGTCGCCTTTGTCCTGGCCATGCGCTTTCTGCCGCCCAACAGCGCGCGCAGCAAAATCGTCCGCTTCGATTTGCCGAGCGCCATCATGAACGCGCTGACCTTCGGGCTGTTGATCACCGCCCTGAGCGGTTTCGCCCAGGGCCAGTCCACGCAGCTGGTGCTGGCGGAGGTCGCCGCTATGCTGGTGGTAGGCTTTTTCTTCGTTCGCCGTCAGCTCACGATGCCCGTCCCGCTGCTGCCGGTCGATCTGCTGCGCATCCCGCTCTTCTCCCTCTCAATCTGCACCTCCATCTGCTCCTTCTGCGCACAGATGCTGGCGATGGTCTCTCTGCCTTTCTTCCTGCAGACGATGATGGGGCGCAGCGAAGTGGAAACCGGCCTGCTGCTGACGCCGTGGCCGCTGACGACGATGGTGATGGCGCCGCTGGCCGGCTATTTAATCGAGAAATGCCATGCGGGGCTGCTGGGGGCCATTGGGCTGCTGGTTATGGCCTGCGGCCTGTTCGGTCTGGCGCTGCTTCCGGCGTCGCCCACCGATCTGGATATTATCTGGCGTATGGCGCTGTGCGGCGCCGGCTTCGGGCTGTTCCAGTCGCCCAACAACCACACCATTGTCGCCTCGGCGCCGAGCCATCGCAGCGGCGGCGCCAGCGGCATGCTGGGCACCGCTCGCCTGCTCGGCCAGAGCACCGGCGCCGCGCTGGTGGCCCTGCTGTTCAACCTGCTCGGCAACAGCGGCACCCACACCGCCCTGCTGCTGGCCGGCATCCTGGCGACCGTCGCGGCGCTGATTAGCGGTCTGCGCGTCACCCAGCCGCGCGCAGCCTGACGATGAAGGACAAAAAAAATCCGCAGCCTTCGGGCTGCGGATTTTTATTTTCAGCGTCAGATGACGGACTATTTCAGATATTCACCGCTACGCAGGGCTTCAATACGCTTGTCCAGCGGCGGGTGGGTCATAAACAGCTCGCTCATGGATTTCGCTTTACCATTAATGCAGAACGCCATCATGCTGCTGGCTTCCTGCGGCTCATAGCTGGTTTTCAGACGCTGCAGGGCGGCAATCATCTTCTCGCGGCCCACCAGGCGCGCCGAGCCGGCATCAGCATGGAACTCGCGATGACGAGAGAACCACATGGTGATAATGCTGGCCAGAATACCGAACACCAGCTCCAGCACCGTAGCGACGGCGAAGTAGATCAGCGGGTTGCCATTGCTGCTCTCGCCTTCATCTTCCCGGTTGCCGCCGAGGAAGCCGGCCGCAATCTGCGCGATAACGCGGGAGATAAAGATAACGAAGGTGTTTACCACCCCCTGGATCAGCGTCATGGTGACCATATCGCCATTGGCGATGTGGCTGATTTCATGGGCGATGACCGCTTCCGCTTCATCACGGCTCATGTTTTGCAACAGCCCGGTACTGACGGCGACCAGCGAGGCGTCGCGACGCGCGCCGGTAGCGAAGGCGTTGATGTCAGGGGCGTGATAGATAGCCACCTGCGGCATGGCAATGCCCGCCTGCTGCGCCTGCTGTGCAACGGTGTTCATCAGCCAGCGTTCCGTTTCGTTGCGCGGCTGCTCGATCACTTCCCCACCCACAGACTTCAGCGCCATCCATTTCGACATCATCAGCGAAACGATAGAACCACCGAAGCCGAACAGCAGGGCCATAATCAACAGACCGGTCATGCTGCTGGATTGGATCCCCGTGAGGCTTAACACCAGCCCGAACACGACCATCACTGCCAGGTTCGTCAGCAGGAAAAGCGCGATTCGCATCATAATTTTCTTTTTACCTCAATTTAACAAAACGCACTATGCGATTACCCACATCGTATGGGTCAGGCTGCAATTTTCAACCATCAGCCCCCGCTAAGTCACGATAAAAACACAACTTTACATTTTGTAGCATCTTGCTGACAGCGGTAGAGCAGGTTGACATTTTGTTAGATGAGCTGAATGGCGATGACCAGGCGCAAAAAAAAAACGGGCACCTCTCAGGGTGCCCGTTGGCGACTTATTGGCTGGCCGGCGGTTCCACCGCCGGGCGCGCTTTTTCGAGATGCGCCAGGTCTACCGCGATATGGACCGTTTCATCAAGATACGGATCCGGCTCCTGGTAATCCTTCGGCAGATCGTCCAGTTTTTTCAGCGGCGGTTTGCCTTCGCGTTTCAGGCGATCGTTAATCCGCGCCAGACGAATCGCATCATCCTCTTCGTTCTCTTTTTCACGCTGCGCGTAGTTCAGAGAGACGATGTTACGCTTGTCCTTCATCGCGTTATAACGGGCAATATCCTTCATGATGTACTGGAACTCAGGATCCTGGGCAATACGCTCGTCGTGGCGCTTGAGCAGTTCCGGTCCAAACGGGGCGAGGTCCCCGGACTTCACGTAGGTGGCCGCGTTGATGCTATCCCACGGCAGCGCGTTGTCTTCATACTGCTCGCCGGTTTCGCGATCTTCATTTCCGGTTGGCATCATGATATCCGGCGTTACGCCTTTGCGCTGAGTACTGCCGCCGTTAATGCGGTAGAACTTCTGGATGGTGTACTGAACGGAACCTAACGCCGGCCAATCCGGACGCAGCATCTGATCGTAGATACGATTCAACGAGCGATACTGCTGTACGGTACCTTTACCGAAGGTCGGCTCGCCAACGATCAGCGCGCGGCCATAATCCTGCATTGCGGCGGCAAAGATCTCAGACGCTGAGGCGCTAAAGCGGTCAACCAGCACCACCAGCGGCCCTTTGTAATAGACTACGCCATCGTTATCGCTGTCTTCGCGCACCTTGCCATTGTTATCCCGCACCTGCACCACCGGGCCGGACGGAATAAACAGCCCCGAGAGCGATACCGCTTCGGTCAGCGCCCCGCCGCCGTTGCTGCGCAGATCGATAACCACGCTGCTGACGTTCTGTTTTTCCAGCTTCTGCAGCTGCACTTTCACGTCATCGGTCAGGCCGACGTAAAAGCCCGGGATATCCAGCACGCCGACTTTTTCTTTACCGACGGTTTTCACCGACATCTTCACCGCGCGGTCTTCCAGACGGATGCGTTCGCGGGTCAGGGTGACGATACGCGTCTTGGCCCCTTTGCCGGCCGGCAGGATCTCAAGGCGAACCTTGCTGCCCTTCGGCCCTTTAATCAGCGCCACGACGTCATCCAGACGCCAGCCAATGACATCGACCATCGACTTCCCGGTCTGGCCGACGCCGACAATGCGGTCGCCGACGCTGATCGCTTTGCTCTTCGCAGCCGGACCACCCGCCACCAGCGAATTAATGACCGTGTAGTCATCATCCATCTGCAGCACAGCGCCGATCCCTTCGAGTGAGAGACTCATCTCGGTGTTGAACTGCTCGGTATTGCGCGGCGACAGATAGTTGGTGTGCGGGTCGATTTCGCGGGCGAAGGCGGTCATCGCCAGCGAGAAGACATCTTCGCTGTTGGTTTGCGCCAGACGACGGATAGCGAACTTATAGCGACGGGTTAAGGTGTCGCGGATCTCTTTATCGTCTTTCCCCGCCAGCTTCAGGCTTAACTGGTCAAATTTCACCTTGGCGTCCCACAGCTTGTTCAGCTCGGCCTCGTCTTTCGGCCACGGCGCTTTGGAGCGGTCAAGGTTGAAATTATCGTTGCCGGTAAAGTCCATCGGACGTTCCAGCACCTTCAGCGCATACTGATAGCGCTCGAAGCGGCGCTGCTGCGCCAGGTTGTAGAGGTCATAGAAGACGTCCAGTTTCCCGGTGCGCAGTTCGTCGCCGATTTGGTCTTTTTTCGCCGCGAACTTCGCCACATCGCTGGCCAGCAGCACATTATGGCTGTAATCCAGCAGGTTCAGATAACGGTCAAAAATCTTTGCCGAGAAGGCGTTGTCGAGATCGAACTGACGGTAGTGAGAGCGGGTAAAGCGCGATGTCACGCGCTCGCTCACCGTCGCGTGCTGCGGCTCTTCTTTCAGCACGGGGATTTGATCTGCACGGGTTATTTCATCAACAGCGAACGCATGGCCTGCTATTGCCAGCAGGCCCGCAAGCGCGGTGATTTTAAAAAATGTGTTCATGCCTGGCCCGGCCTCCGTTTCAGAACACCAGGTGTTCTGCGCGTACAATCATTGACATACCAGAAGTCAGCTGTACACGAACGCCATCTTTGGTGATTTCCACAACGGTGGCGTCCATTGCGTTATTGCCTGCTTTTACCTTCAGCGCCTGGCCGACGGTCAGAACGGAAACATCCGATACCGGAGTAAGACGCTCTTCACGCGGAGCTTTGGCTGCAACAGGACGCGGTTTACGCTGTTCAGCACCCTCTTTACGACGCGGCTGCTGAGGACGCGGTTTACGCTCGCGGCGAACGCCTTCATCCGGCTGGCCTGCAGCGGCAGCGGCTTCGCGTTTTTTCGCCTGCTGGGCAGCGCGCTGCGCCTGAACGCGAGCTTTCGCTTCTTCCAGCTGCTGACGCGCATGGGCAATGTGCTGCTCTTCCAGTTCGCCGCACGGGTTCCCGTCCAGGTCAACGCGGATAGCGCCGGCTTTTACGCCGTAGAGATAGCGCCAGCTCGAGGTATAGAGACGTAATGCAGCGCGAAGCTGGGTTTTGCTGAGATTCATCTCACCACCCACTCGCTCAACGAGATCCTGAAAAATTCCGATTTTCAGGGGGCGCGCTTCGCCTTCAGCGCTGAAGCACTGAGGGAAACGTTCGGCCAGAAAGGCGATAACTTCTTTACTGCTATTCAACTTAGGTTGATTTTCCATGAAATTTCCTGATTACAACGGACGTAGCCAACAAGCCGCAGGCATGAACAGGCGACATTATAATGACGTCCTCGCTAAATGCTACGTTATCCGTTGATTATCCCACGACACGGGTAAAGATTTTTTGATAATCAGTGGCCGCGATGAGTTTTTCCAGATGCTCGACCAGCGTGCGCAACCCCTGCTCATCTTCAGATGTGAAGCGGCCGTAAGCCGGACTGTCGATATCCAGCACGCCGATAATCTGGTCGTTCACGCGCAGGGGGAAGACAATTTCCGAATTACTGGCGGCATCGCAGGCGATGTGGCCGTCAAACGCGTGGACGTCCTCGACGCGCTGCACCTGGGCTTGCGTCACCGCCGCGCCGCATACGCCGCGCCCGACCGGGATCCGCACGCAGGCCAGTTTGCCCTGGAACGGCCCCAGCACCAGGGTATCGCCTTCCAGAAGATAGAAACCGGCCCAGTTGACCTCGCCCAGTCGTTCAAACAGCAGCGCGCTGGTATTGGCGATCATCGCCAGGAAACTGGTTTCACCTGCCATTAATGCCTGGAAATCGCGGTTCAAATCCGCGTAAAATTCTGTTTTGCTCATTATATCTTCACTTGGTTGTCTTACTGCCTGATACGTACAGCCTACTAAAATAAGCATTAAATGCGCTTGGGCTCAAGATGAATTCATTCATAGGTTAAGATAGTGGGATACATTCATTCCTGTACGTATTAAATGCCGATAAAAACATCCACCCTTAAGCCTGCGAATAAGATGGTCGTGCATGCCGTGAGCACACCGCTTCCCTATGCGCATTATCAGCGCTGTACGCAGTGTGACATGCTCTTTCGCTTACCGGTGCTTAAACGCAACCAAAGCGCCTGGTGTCCGCGCTGTAACGCGAAGGTGCGCGATGGCCGCGACTGGTCGTTGACCCGTCTGGGCAGCATGGCCCTGGCGATGCTGCTGTTAATGCCCTTTGCCTGGTCCGAACCCCTGCTGCGCCTTCACCTGCTGGGGGTTCGCATTGACGCCAACGTTCTGCATGGAATTTGGCAGATGACTGCGCAGGGCGATCCGCTTACCGCCGCGATGGTGCTGTTTTGCGCGGTGGTCGCCCCGGTGCTGCTGGTGGTTTCGATTAGCTATCTGTGGCTGGGCAACGTGCTGGGGATGAACCTGCGTCCGGTGCTGCTAATGCTCGGTAAGCTCAAGGAGTGGGTCATGCTGGATATCTATCTGGTGGGCATCGGCGTCGCCTCCATCAAGGTGCAGGATTACGCCTTTCTGCAGCCCGGCATCGGCCTCGTGGCATTTATCTCCCTGACGCTGCTGAGCATCCTGACGCTTATCCATATGAACGTCGAAGAGCTGTGGGAGCGATTCTATCCCGAACGGCCGGCGACCCGCGCCGATAACAATCTGCAGGTGTGCACCGGCTGCCACTACACCGGCTACCGCGACGCCCGCGGCCGCTGCCGGCGCTGCCACACGCCGCTGCACCATCGCCGACCGCAGAGCCTGCAGCGCAGCTGGGCGGCGCTGATTGCCTCGCTGATTTTGCTCTTACCGGCCAACCTGCTGCCGATCTCCATCATTTACGTTAACGGCGCGCGCCAGGAAGACACCATCCTCTCCGGGATCATCTCCCTCGCCAGCAGCAATATCGCCATCGCCGGCGTGGTGTTTATCGCCAGTATTTTGGTGCCATTCACCAAAGTTATAGTGTTATTTACCCTGCTGCTCAGCATACAATTCAAATGCGAGCAGGGGCTGCGCACCCGCATCCTGCTGCTGCGGCTGATAACCTGGATTGGCCGCTGGTCGATGCTGGATCTGTTTGTTATCTCACTCACCATGTCGCTAATCAATCGCGATCAGCTCCTCGCCTTTACGATGGGGCCGGCCGCGGTTTACTTCGGTGGCGCGGTAATTTTAACTATTCTTGCAGTTGAATGGCTGGACAGCCGCTTACTTTGGGACGCACATGAGTCAGGAAACGCCCGCTTCGCAGACTGAAGCCAGAATAAAAACCAAACGTCGTATCTCGCCATTCTGGCTGCTGCCGGTCATCGCGCTGCTGATTGCCGCCTGGCTCATCTGGACCAGTTTTGACGACCGTGGATCGACGATTACTATCGATTTCCAGTCTGCTAACGGCATCGTGCCGGGGCGGACGCCTATCCGCTATCAGGGGGTGGAGGTCGGTACCGTCCAGGACATTAGTCTCAGTAAAGACCTGAGTAAAATTGAAGTTTCCGCCAGCATCAAACGCGATATGAAAGAGGCGCTGCGCAAAGATACGCAGTTCTGGCTGGTGACGCCGAAAGCCTCTCTGGCCGGCGTGTCAGGACTGGATGCCCTGGTGGGCGGGAACTACATCGGCATGATGCCGGGCAAGGGCGAACCCGAAGATCACTTCGTCGCCCTCGACACTCAGCCCAAATACCGCATCAACAACGGCGAGCTGATGATCCACCTGCAGGCGCCCGACCTTGGCTCTCTGAGCAGCGGCTCGCTGGTCTACTTCCGTAAGATCCCGGTCGGGCGGGTGTATGACTTCACGCTGAATGACAATAACCAGGGGGTCACCATTGATGTGCTGATCGAGCGCCGGTTTACCAACCTGGTGAAAAAAGGCAGCCGTTTCTGGAACGTCTCCGGGATCAAAGCCGACGTCGGCCTGAGCGGGGCCAAAGTGCAGCTGGAGAACCTTTCCGCGCTGGTGAACGGCGCCATCGCCTTTGACTCCCCTGCCGATTCGCAGGTCGCGTCGCAAAACGATGACTATCATCTGTACGAAGACCTGGCGCACAGTCAGCGCGGGGTGGTGGTGACCCTCGACCTGCCGGACGGCGACGGCCTGAAAGCGGGCTCGACGCCGCTGATGTATCAGGGGCTGGAAGTGGGCCAGTTAAGCAAACTGAATCTTAACCCTGGCGGCAAAGTCACGGGCGAGATGACCGTCGACCCGAGCGTGGTGACCCTGCTGCGGGAGAAAACGCTGATTCAGATGAAGAAGCCGAAGATCTCCCTTGATAACCCCAGCGTCAGCGCCCTGCTCACCGGCAATACCTTTGAGCTGGTGCCCGGCGAAGGCGAACCGCGTAATCACTTCTCCGTCATGCCAGCGGATAAAGCGCTGCTGGAGGAGCCCAATGTCGCCACCGTCACCCTTTCGGCGCCGGAGAGCTACGGGATCGACGGCGGCCAGCCGCTGGTGCTGCACGGGGTGAAAGTCGGCCAGGTGCTGGAGCGCAAGCTGACGGCCAAAGGGGTGACCTTCCAGGTGGCGATTGCCCCGGAATACCGCGATCTGATTCGCGGCGACAGCAAGTTTGTGGTGAACAGTCGTCTGGACGTCAAAGTGGGGCTCGATGGCGTGCAGGTGCTGGGCGCCAGCGCCAGCGAATGGGTGAACGGCGGGATCCGGGTGATCCCGGGTGAAAAAGGCGAAATGCAGAGCAGCTATCCGCTGTATGCCAACCTCGAAAAGGCGCAGGAAAACAGCCTGAGCGAAGTGCCGACCACCACCCTGAGCCTCTCCGCTGAGACGCTGCCTGACGTTCAGGCTGGCTCGGTGGTGCTGTATCGTAAATTCGCCGTCGGCGAGATCATCGCCGTCAAACCGCGCAAAGACGCTTTCGATATTGATCTGCATATCAAGCCGGAGTACCGCTACCTGCTGACCAACAACAGCGTCTTCTGGGCGGAAGGGGGTGCGAAGGTCAAACTTGACGGCAACGGGCTCACCGTTCAGGCCTCGCCGCTGGCCCGCGCCATTAAAGGAGCGATCAGTTTCGATAACCTCAACGGCAGCAGCGCCAACGCGCGGCTGAATAATAAACGCATCCTTTACGCTTCTGAAACGGCGGCGCGCGCCGTGGGCGGCCAGATCACCCTGCACGCGTTCGACGCCGGGAAGATGGCGGCCGGGATGCCGATTCGCTATCTCGGCATTGATATCGGTCAGATCCAGTCCCTGGAGCTGATCACCGCCAAAAACGAGGTGCAGGCGAAAGCCGTGCTTTACCCGGAATACGTCGGCACGTTTGCCCGCGCCGGGACTCGCTTCTCGGTGATCACCCCGCAGATCTCCGCGGCAGGCGTGGAGCATCTCGACACCCTGTTCCAGTCCTATATTAACGTTGAGCCCGGACGCGGCCCGGCGCGTCGCGACTTTGAGATCCAGGATACGACGATCAGCGACTCGCGCTATATCGACGGTCTGAATATCGTGGTGGAAGCGCCGGAGGCCGGATCGCTTGGCATCGGTACGCCGGTGCTGTTCCGCGGTCTGGAAGTCGGGACGGTGACCGGTCTGTCGCTGGGATCGATGTCTGACCGGGTCATGGTTAAGATGCGCATCAGCAAGCGCTACCAGTACCTGGTGCGCAATAACTCGGTGTTCTGGCTGGCCTCAGGTTACAGCCTCGACTTCGGCCTGGTTGGCGGCGTGGTGAAAACCGGGACCTTCAATCAGTTTATCCGCGGCGGGATCGCCTTTGCCACGCCGCCGGGTACGCCGCTGGCGCCCAAGGCCCAGGACGGCAAGCACTTCCTGCTGCTGGAGAGCGAGCCGAAAGAGTGGCGGGAGTGGGGCACCGCCCTGCCGCAGTAATCCTTACCTCCCCTTCTCCCGCCCCGGCAAACGCCGGCGGCGGGCAGACGACAAACCGCACGCCCCGGTGTCCTGCACCGGGGCGTTTGTGCTAAACTGCGCACCCTTTTTTTCTGTGGTGCGCTGCCCGTGGCCGAAAATACTGTCTATTTACCTGAAGCGTTTCTCGCTCAAATGCGCGCGGCGATGCCGGCGCACCTCTCTTTCGACGACTTTATCGCCGCCTGTCAGCGCCCGCTACGCCGTAGTATTCGCGTCAATACGCTGAAAATTAGCGTCGATGATTTCCTCTCTCTGGTCGCGCCCTATGGCTGGCAGCTGACGCCGGTCCCCTGGTGTGAGGAGGGATTCTGGATCGAGCGGGACGACGATGCGCTGCCGCTGGGCAGCACCGCCGAACACCTCAGCGGGCTGTTCTATATTCAGGAAGCAAGCTCAATGCTGCCGGTCGCCGCCCTGTTCGCCGACAACCCGCAGCCTGAACGGGTCATGGACGTTGCCGCCGCCCCGGGGTCGAAAACCACCCAGATCGCCGCCCGGATGGGCAATGCGGGCGGCATCCTGGCGAATGAGTTCTCCGCCAGCCGGGTGAAAGTGCTGCATGCCAACATCAGCCGCTGCGGCATCAGCAACGTCGGCCTGACCCATTTCGACGGGCGGGTGTTCGGCGCGGCATTGCCCGAAGCCTTCGACGCCATTCTGCTTGATGCCCCCTGCTCCGGCGAAGGGGTGGTACGCAAAGATGCCGACGCGCTGAAGAACTGGTCGCCGGAGAGCAACCTCGACATCGCCGCCACCCAGCGCGAGCTTATCGACAGCGCTTTCCATACCCTGCGCCCTGGCGGGACGCTGGTCTATTCGACCTGCACCCTGAACCGCGAAGAAAATCAGTCAGTCATACACTGGCTGCTGTCCCGTTACCCGCAGGCGGTAGAGATCCAGCCGCTGGGAGCGCTGTTTCCCGGCGCGGCCGATGCCTTAACCGCGGAGGGATTTCTGCATGTCTTCCCGCAGATCTACGATTGTGAAGGCTTCTTTGTCGCTCGCCTGCGCAAGACTGCGGCGATCGATCCGCTCCCGGCGCCGGGCTATAAGGTCGGCAAGTTCCCGTTTGTGCCGCTGAAGGGCCGGGAAGCCGCCGCGGCGACCGCCGCCGCCCGCGCTGTCGGCCTGGAATGGGACGCGAGCCACACGCTGTGGCAACGAGATAAAGAGCTGTGGCTGTTTCCGCAGTCTATGGAGCCTCTGTTTGGTCGGGTGCGGTTTTCGCGCATTGGCGTGCGCCTGGCGGAGCTGCACAATAAGGGTTATCGCTGGCAGCATGAGGCGGTTATTGCCTTTGCCGCGCCGCAGCGCGCCTTCGAGCTGACGCTGGAGGAGGCGGAAGCGTGGTATCGCGGACGCGACGTCTATCCGCAAACCCCGCCAGCGCAGGACGAAGCCATTGTGACCTTCCAGGGCGTGCCGCTGGGCCTGGCCAAGCGCGTCGGCTCCCGTCTGAAGAACAGTTATCCGCGCGAGCTGGTACGCGATGGGAAACTTTTTGCCGGCAAGGTGTGACACCGCGCAAAAAATACGCACTTTTTGACTGGCGGTTTTCCCCCCATTGACTACGCTGAAAAATGACGGCCGCAACTGGTCGTACCACAACTCAGCTGAAAAATGGGGTGAAGCGATGAGTAAAACCAATGTCCGCATCGGCGCGTTTGAGATAGACGATGCCGAACTGCATGGTGAACATCAGGGTGAGCGAACGTTAAGCATTCCCTGCAAATCCGATCCAGATTTATGTATGCAGCTTGACGCCTGGGATGCCGATACCAGCGTTCCCGCGATTCTCAATGGTGAACATTCCGTCCTCTACCGTAAACATTACGACCGCCAGTCCGATGCCTGGGTCATGCGCCTTGCCTGACACCAATGAACCCGTCGCCTGAGACGGGTTATTTATTTCCCCGTCCCGCCGTCATCCCCTACACTAAAGAGTATGTGCCCCCGGACATGAGGCCAGGATGTTTGCCTTAGTGTTGTTTATTTGCTATCTGGATGGCGGCTGCGAGGACATTGTGGTTGACGTCTACCGCGAGGAAACCCAGTGCCTGGTGGCGATGGAAGATCAGCGGATCCGCCACGGCGGCTGCTACCCGATAGAAGATTTTATTGACGGCTTCTGGCAACCCGCCAGCGAATACAGTGACTTTTAGCCTGCCGACTGCAGCGCCACCAGGGTCAGCGTGCCGCCGAACACGGCGCCGGTGTCAATATAGTGTTGATTGTCGTAGTCACAACGCGCGCGAAGCGGCGTATGGCCAAACCAGAAATGGTCAGCCCCGGCGATAGCGCCATGACGCCCCGCCAGATGTTCACTCAGACGATGGCGGCTCCACAGGACCCGCTGGGGATCCACCGGCTGCTGCCAGCGATAGACCGGCGCCGGGTAATCGGCATGGGCGATCACATGCCGCGCCTTTGCGCACTCCACTTCAATAATCAACGGCAGCCGCTGACAGCGCGCCAGCAGCCGATCGACGTCAGCCCGCTGCCGCACGTTGCTCCGGGCGTACCAGTCGCCGCCGTTCATCTGCCAGAGCGTCATATCTCCGCTCTCCAGCGCCTCCAGCGCCATCTGCTCATGATTCCCGCGCACGGCCCTGAACCAGCGGCTGCGCAACAGGCCGAGACAGTCAGCGCTTTGCGGCCCGCGATCGATCAGATCGCCAACCGAGATCAGCAGATCGGCCCAGGGATCAAAGCGCAGCCGGCGCAGGCGCTCCATCAGCAGCGCAAAGCAGCCATGCAGATCGCCCATCAGCCAGATATTACGCCAGTCGCTGCCATTAATACGCTGATACATATAATTACCTCTCTGCCGTAATTATAGGTAATTCCAGCTTACAGCCGCTGTTTTTTATTTACACCTCAATCGATTTTAAACAAACGGCAAATATAGTCGGCCAGAGCATTAAGCTTATCAGTGCCTCGCTTTAAAATAGCAGGAAATAACAACGAGGTGTTTATCGTGACAGACAATAGCCTGCATTCATCCAGCGTGCTTACGCCGCGCTCGCATCTCATTGCCGATCTGGTGATGGGCAGATTAACACCCGCACCTATCTGGCGGCAGAAAAATTACCGCTTTAAGTTTCTGCTGCGCACGGCGTTATTTTATAGCCCTACCAAAGCGATGCTGGAGGCGCTGAGCGCTCGTGACGATTTTAACCAGCTGCTGACGGCGCAGGCGACGCTGCCGGGGAAAGTGCACCGTCAATATTTGACGCGCGATCTCAACGCCTGGCAGCGGGCGATGGCGGTCATAAGCCATTATCGCTATGTCGATACCCTGCGCGGGTCGCGGCTGGCGCATGCCATGACCGCGGTGTGCGAGGTCCCGTTGCTGACGCTCAATGGAAAGGATGAACGCCAGTTTACCCTCTCGGCCTCTTCGGCCGGGAAAGCCGAGCGTGAGGGTGAAACCACCCTATGGCTGCGCGACAGCGACCATACCCTGCTGGCCAGCGCGACCTTCAGCGTGAACCGGGAGGGCGACGCCTGGCAGCTGGTCATCGGCGGTTTACAGGGACCGCGACGCCACGTTTCTCATGAGGTGATCAAGCAGGCGACTCGCGCCTGCTACGGCCTGTTCCCGAAGCGCCTGCTGCTGGAGTTTATCTGGCTGCTGGCCGCTCGCAGCCATATCGCGGCGATTTACGGCGTCAGCGATAACGGCCATGTGTTCCGCGCCCTGCGCTATCGCCTGAGCAAGGGGCGCCATTTCCACGCCAGCTATGACGAGTTCTGGCAATCCATCGACGGCAAGCCGGAAAGCCTCTGGCGCTGGCAGCTACCGCTGCGTCTGGAAAGAAAACCGCTGGAGAGCATCGCCAGTAAAAAACGGGCCGAATACCGGCGTCGATTCCAGCTGCTGGATCAGCTGGCGGAGCAGGTGGCAATATTGACGCAGCCGCTGCCGGGCAAGTAAATTTCGCGAGCAGCGAACCCGCCCCGTCACGCGGCGTTTGCTTATTATGTTCTTATTTCGCTACTATCATGGTCCCCGCAGGCCATAGGATAGTCGTTAGCATGATGAGTAAAACCGAAATTTTTCTGCTGATTATTCTGGCGGTCGTGCTGCTGGGCAGTATATGGTTTATTTTCAGCGATGAAATTTGGCTTTTACTCTGCTATCTGGAGAGTCAGATATTTCCCACCTTTAGCGTTCCGGAATAATATTTTTTGCCCGAAACTACGCCCCTGAATATTATTTGCCGCCATTTCGTGGGGCGCGGACGACTAATCGCATGAATTGCCAAATCAATAAGGTTTTGTTTATTCTATTTATCATACAAATAGGTATACTAGCAGACTTCCGATGTTGGCCCGCCAGTTAACCTGCACGCCGGGCCTGTTTAGGTGCAGGTTTTTTCTTTTCCTCTCCCCTCGCTTACGGTTCCGCCTTCCTCATATCGTTCTTCCGCTGGATGCAATTTGTGTGTAAATGAATTGTGTATGCTAAAAACGGTGTGCTATAACGGGACATCCAGAGGCCAGCCTGGTGATTGACTGACAGGATGTCGCTGGTCATCGCGAAAGCAGACAGATTAAGATAAAAAGAGACCGAATACGATTCCTGTATTCGGTCCAGGGAAATGGCTCTTGGGAGAGAGCCGTGCGCTAAAAGTTGGCATTAATGCAGGCTAAGTCGCCTTGCACTATAAGAATAGTTTAACGCGTCAGCTTTTCCAGTCTGCGGCCAATGTGGCCGAATAATTCCTGGAAAAGAGGGCGCTGTTAGCGAAAAAACCGCCACTGCAGTTGTCCGGCAAGGGCGGTTTTTTTTATGTCATTACAGCGAGATAGCGCGAAAATCTAGCAGAGCTTCTGCGCGCGCTCGATAAACGGCGCGAGGCTCATTTTTTGCCCCGGGTGCTGCGGATCGTCGATCTGGATCACCGAGATCGGCTGGGCGGTGGTTTTGCCGGCTTTGACCTGCTGCTCAGCCACCTCATTGAGCGGATACTGGACCAGGGTGCTCGGGTTGATAGCGTAGAGGGCATTGCCCGGACGACAGGTCAACATCACCTCTTCACGGTTGAACGCCCAGCTCTCCTTTCCTACCTCAAAGCGGCTCACGGTGATAATTTGCGGCGCCGCCAGAGCAGCGCCGGAGCTTGCCAGTAACAACATGGTCAGAACAATTTTTTTCATGATTTTGCCAGTTAATTCAATAAGGTTCCCAGGTGGCAAACAGGCTGACGGCCAGCAGCGCCAGCGCGCCCAGCCCTATCTCGGCCTGCGTGGTTCGCAGGATCAGGCTTTCCGCCCGCGAACCGCTTGCCGACATGCGCGGTACCAGAACATACCTGTTCACTAACGCAATTACCACCATCCCGGCCACCAGCGCACATTTGATCAACAGCAGACGTCCCCAGGGCGATGCGCCAATCAATCCTCCCTGGATCAACAGCGCATTGATCGCCCCGCTGGCAAGGGTGCCGGCGACGGCCAGATGCCCGTAGCGTGAAAAGCGCGCCATGGTATAGACCGCGGCCTGCCGCCAGCGCCCCTGCGCCAGGCGCAGGCAATAGATAAAGGGCAACAGGCCTCCGAACCAGCTGGCGACGCAGAAGAGGTGGACAGCATGATTAGTCCGCTGCAGGGCGCCGAGTAAACCATCATGCATGGCGGCATGCCCTACCCCAGCGGAAAGCAGCAGCTGGGCCGCCAGCAGGGCCACCAGCTGGCGAGCGCCGTGGCGGGGACGGATCCACACCACGGCGAGGGCGATCCACGCCAGCAGGATCTGCCAGATCCACACCCCGCCGAAGCGGGTACCCGCCACCGCCTGCCAGACGGCGGGTTGCCAGACATCCGCCCAGCCCTCGCCCATCATTCCCCCCTGCAGCAGATACAGCGCCAGGGTAGAGAGCGCGCCGATCAGCAGCAGCGGGCGCAACAGCGGATAGAAGCGCAGCATCAGTACGCGTCGCAGCGGCACCGGCGCCCACCAGGCGCCATACAGCACGCAGCCAAAAGCCAGCATCAGGGCGATAAAATGCCCAAAACGCAGGGTAATATAGAGCCCGGTCAGCATCGCTTACTTCACGCTAAAGGTGTATTGCCCTTTGGTTTTATGGCCATCCACTGAAACTACATGCCATGCCACAGTGTATTCTCCCGGCCGCAGGGTTTCCGCCACAGGCACGGTGACCTGGGTGGGGTTGTCGGCGCTGCGGGTCAGTTTGCCGGTGGCCACCGCATGCTGCTGCGGACCGGTGACGGACACCCCGCTGAACGCGGGTTCAATGCCTTCGGAGAAACTGAGCGTCAGCGTCTGCGGAGAAGCCGCCAGCTGCGCACCGGCGGCGGGGATCTGCTGCTGCAGGTGAGCGTGGGCGAGCGCGCCCGTCGCGGTTAATAGCCCGGCAAACGAAACGGAGAGGCGCATCGCGCGTCCAGCAAGAAGTCGCATATTCGTCATTCCCTTTTGTTATGTCTGTAGCACAGAGAATAACCCTGTATAATGGCAGAGTCGAGCCGGGCGTCAGGCCCTGACCGGGTTTACAAGCAGAGTGGAGTGTATGATGGAAAGAAATCTGGCCAAAATTTCGCAAGATGAGATGGATAAAGTCAACGTCGATCTCGCCGCCGCCGGCGTCGCCTTCAAAGAGCGGTATAATATGCCGGTGGTCGCTGATTTGGTCGAGCGTGAACAGCCCGCCCATCTGCGCGACTGGTTCCGCGAACGACTGATCGCCCATCGGCTGGCCTCCGTCTCGCTGTCCCGCCTGCCCTGGGAGCCGAAACAGAAATAATGCCTACTTCCCCCCTCGCCGTCGGTTGGCAAGCCTGGCCAATTGCTTTACGCTTATTGTTTTGCTCTGGAGCGAGCCATGCTGCGCGTCATTGATACCGAAACCTGTGGACTGCAGGGGGGCATCGTTGAAGTCGCCTCGGTCGACATTGTCGACGGGCAGATCACCAATCCCATGAGTCATCTGGTGCGTCCTGACCGCCCCATCAGCCCGCAGGCGATGGCTATTCACCGGATTACCGAAGAGATGGT
Organism: Klebsiella sp. K5-204; assembly: GCF_030128585.1. Classification (NCBI taxonomy): domain Bacteria; kingdom Pseudomonadati; phylum Pseudomonadota; class Gammaproteobacteria; order Enterobacterales; family Enterobacteriaceae; genus Klebsiella; species Klebsiella sp. K5-204. Next base: position 210,085 of record NZ_JAKUZS010000002.1, on the reverse strand, counting down.
CGCCGATAAGCCATGGATTGAGGAGATTATTCCGCACTATCATGGCAGCCCGTGGTATGTCGCGCATAACGCCAGCTTCGATCGTCGGGTGTTACCGGAGATGCATGGCGAGTGGATATGTACCATGAAGCTGGCCCGCCGGCTGTGGCCGGGGATCAAATACAGCAATATGGGGCTCTATAAATCACGTAAGCTGAACGTGGCCACGCCGCCGGGGCTGCATCACCACCGGGCGCTGTATGACTGCTATATCACCGCTGCGCTGCTGCTGGATATCATCAACGTTTCCGGCTGGACGCCTGACGAAATGGCCGATATCACCGGTCGGCCGGCGCTGCTCACCACCTTCACCTTCGGCAAATACCGCGGTAAAGCCGTCGCCGAGATTGCTGAAAACGATCCAGGCTATCTGCGCTGGTTATTCAACAATCTCGACCGCATGAGCCCCGAGCTGCGCCTCACGCTCAAGCATTACCTCGGGGAATAGCCCCTACACTGCCGCTTTCCCCGGCAGTGTCCCCTGCGCCAGGGCGATGAAAAAGGCGTACTCCAGCGCCACCCCCTCATAGCTTTTAAAGCGCCCGGATTTTCCGCCATGGCCGGAGTCCATATCGGTGCAGAGCAGCAGCAAGTTATCGTCGGTTTTCAGTTCACGCAGTTTCGCCACCCACTTCGCCGGCTCCCAGTATTGCACCTGGGAATCGTGCAGCCCGGTGGTCACCAGCATATGCGGATACGCCTGCGCCTTCACGCCGTCGTAGGGGCTGTAGCTTTTCATGTAGTGGTAATAGGTTTCATCCTGCGGGTTCCCCCACTCTTCAAATTCGCCGGTCGTCAGCGGAATGGTCTCATCCAGCATGGTGGTCACCACGTCGACGAACGGCACCTGAGCTATTACGCCGTGGAACAGCTCTGGACGCTCGTTAACGGCCACCCCCATCAGCATCCCGCCGGCGCTGCCGCCCATGCCATAGCAGAGCCGCGGGTCGCCGTACCCCTGGGCCAGCAGCGCGTCGCAGACGTCCAGATAGTCGTTGAAGGTATTTTTCTTACACAGGAATTTTCCATCCTCATACCACTGCTGGCCCAGCTCGCCGCCGCCGCGAACGTGGGCGATAGCGTAGACAAAGCCCCGGTTGAGCAGGCTCAGCCGGCTGGCGCTGAAATCGGCATCGATACTGTCGCCATACGAGCCATAGCCATAGACCAGCAGCGGATTGCTCCCTTTACGAAAATGGTCGCGATGATAGACCAGCGAGACCGGGACTTCGACGCCATCGCGGGCGGTTACCCACAGGTGCTCGCTCTGATAGCAGCGGGTGTCCAGCCCCTTCACCTCCTGCTGCTTGATCACCCGTCGTTCGCCGGTATCCATATCCAGCTCAAACAGGGTGTCGGGCGTGGTCATCGAGGAGTAGCCGTAGCGCAGGCGCGACGTTTCAGGCTCCGGGTTATAGGCAAGCCAGGTGACATAGGCCGGATCGTCGAAGGCGATCCCTACCACCTCCCGGGTCCTGCGGTTAATCTGCCGCAAACTGGTCAGGCCGCGCTGACGCTCCTCGACGACCAGCCAGTCGGTAAACAGGGTAAATCCTTCGAGCATTACGTCGTGACGCGGCGGGATCAGCGTGGTCCACTGCTCTTCATCGCGCAGCACGGTACGGTAGAGGCCAAAATTCTTCCCCTCCCGGTTGGATCGCAGATAAAAAGCGTGCTGATAGTGATCGAGGCTATATTCATGATCTTTACGCCGCGGCAGGAAGCAGACCGGTTCGGCGTCTGGCAGTTCGGCGTTGAGCAGCAGCACTTCGCTGGTGGTGGCGCTGGAGAGATAGATCACCACGAACTGCTGGGATGTGGTTTTATGCACGCTGACGTAGAAGGTCTCATCTTTTTCCTCATAGACCAGCGCGTCGCTCTGCGCCGGCGTCCCGACGGTGTGGCGCCAGACCTGATAAGGAAGCAGTGTGGTGGGATGTTTACGCACATACCACACAAAGCGTGAATCGTTGCTCCAGGCAAAGCCGGAGGTGACATTTTCCAGGGTCTCCGGATACCACTCGCCGTTGCTGAGATCGCAAAAGCGCAGCCCGTACTGGCGGCGGGAAAGATAATCTTCCGCCACCGCCATCAGCTGGTTGTTGGGCGCAATGCCCAGCCCGCCCAGGGTGTAAAACTCGCTTTTCGCCGCCCGCTGGTTGGCATCAAGCAGGATCTCCCACTCGTCCCACTCCTCTTTCAGCACCGACTGGCGCTGGTAGATAGCGTATTCGCAGCCCGGCTCGTACACCTGACGATAGCGAAAGCCGTTTTTGCTGTAGGGGGCCGAGACTTCCCGCTGCGGAATGCGGTCGATAATCTCTTTCAGCAGACGCTCCTGCAGGCTGAGCTGCGAATCCATCACTTGCTTGCCGTAGGCGTTTTCCGCGTGCAGATATTCCAGCACATCAGGCCGCGCGCGTTCATCGTCGCGCAGCCAGTAATAGTTATCGATGCGTGTATCGCCATGCAAGGTCATGGCGTGAGGGATCCGTTTGGCTTTAGGTGGCATGTTATTCTTCTGCTGCTTTTTCGTGACACAAGAGCATTCAGGCCGCAGGGTGGCGCCTGAATGATGACGTGTCTATAAGGGTGGCAAAAGACGCGGGCGATGCAAGCGAAACGTGATAATTTAAACGCTTAGCGCCTGTTTTTGTGACTGGATATCCTGTTCGATGTCGGCCCGGACATCTTTTGGCAACGCCAGGGCCTCACCCAGGGCGTTGAGATAGCTGCGCTCCATAAAGTGGTCGATATCGATCACCGCGCAGCTGACGTAGTAGATCTCCAGCGCCTCCTGCGGGTCAACGATGCCCTCGGCGAGACGCTGCGGATCCAGCGGCTGAGCCAGCGCCTGGTCAATCAGCACCCGGGCCTGAACGTCAATATTGGCTTCCCGAAGCTGGGCTTCAATCCTCGCCCGCTCGTGATCGTCGATATGCCCATCGCTTTTGGCGGCAAACACCAGGGCGGTGATCAGCCGCACGCTGCGCGGATCGACATCCGCCGGCGCCGCAGCCGTCTCTTGTGTCGGGGCGGGCGTGTTCTGAGCGCGCATTTTCTGCTGATACTTGTTCCACAACACGGTACCCGCCACTGCCCCACCGCCAGCCAGCAGCGCGCTGGTGCCATATTTCGCCAGCAGCTTGCGTGACGATTTGCTGGCCACCAACAGCCCTGCCAGCCCGCCGATGGCGCCGGGCAGCAGGGCGCTCCCTTTTGACGATTCGCCGGACGGCGACGCGCCCTGCTGTCCGAGCAGCGACTGCAGTTGATTTAGCCAGTTAGCCATGGTTTTCCTCTCAGGTGACAAACACTGTTATCAGCCTAAACGACGCGATGTCAGGAAATGTTAGATATGGCTAAAGATGCGCAAAGGTGCGCGCGGCGGCGGTACCGGGTTCAGCCGACCAACCCGCCAGCCCGCCAGCCCGCCAGCCCGCCAGCCCGCCAGTGGCTGACCGCCAGCCATCAGGCCGCTTTGGCTTTCCGCGTTTTGGCAGCCGGCGCGGCGGCATCTTCCGCCGGGGTAGCCTCTGCGTCCGTTGACGGCGCGGGCGCATCGTGCGCAGTCGCATCCTGCTCCGGCAGTTTGCCGGCGCGCAGGATATGCTGCAGCGCCTCTTTACGCTCCGCCAGCCACATCGCCATGGTATCGCGCTGGGCATCATCCATTTCCAGCGGCGATGCTACCAGCCAGTCATTCAGCACCTCTGCCAGATCGAGCATTTTGTCGTAAGCGTCGGCCTCTTTTTTGCTGGCAAAAGACATTTTTTCCTCACCTTCGCGGATCACCACATATTTAATTTCAACCGCCATGCTGCAGCCTCTCGATACTGTATTTTTATACAGTATAACAAATTTCCCTTCCGGACTCAACTCACGCGCGTAAAGACAGACGCAAACGTTTTCGTTTATAATCGACCGCATCTTTTTTTACTGCGGAAGAGAGTTATGACTGTATTAGGCACCGCGCTGCGCCCGGCAGCCACCAAAGTTATGCTGTTAGGCTCCGGCGAGCTGGGTAAAGAAGTCGCCATTGAATGTCAGCGCCTGGGCATTGAAACTATCGCCGTCGACCGCTACCCCGATGCCCCGGCGATGCAGGTCGCCCACCGCGCCCACGTCATCAATATGCTGCACGGCGAGAGCCTGCGCGCGCTGATCGAACAGGAAAAACCTGATTACATCGTGCCGGAGATCGAAGCTATCGCCACCGATACCCTGGTCGAACTGGAGCAGGCCGGGCAGAAAGTGGTCCCCACGGCGCGGGCAGCGAAGCTCACCATGAACCGCGAAGGCATTCGCCGTCTGGCGGCGGAAGAGCTGCAGCTCCCCACCTCCAGCTACCGTTTCGCCGACAGTGAAGACGCCTTCCGCGCGGCGGTCGCGGAGATCGGCTTGCCGTGCATCATCAAACCGGTGATGAGCTCCTCCGGTAAAGGCCAGAGCTTTATCCGCTCGGCTGACCAGCTCAGCGAAGCCTGGCGCTACGCCCAGCAGGGCGGCCGCGCCGGCGCCGGGCGGGTGATCGTCGAAGGGGTGGTGAATTTCGACTTTGAAATAACCCTGCTCACCGTCAGCGCCGTCGATGGCGTGCATTTCTGCGCCCCGGTCGGCCATCGTCAGGAAGATGGCGATTATCGTGAATCCTGGCAGCCGCAGCAGATGAGCGACCTGGCCCTTGAACGCGCTCAGGATATCGCCCGTAAGGTAGTGCTGGCGCTGGGGGGGCATGGCCTGTTCGGCGTGGAGCTGTTCGTTTGCGGCGACGAGGTGATCTTCAGCGAAGTCTCCCCGCGCCCGCACGACACCGGAATGGTGACGCTTATTTCGCAGGATCTCTCGGAATTCGCTCTGCACGTTCGCGCCTTTCTTGGGCTGCCCGTCGGCGCCATCCGCCAGTATGGCCCAGCCGCTTCCGCGGCGATCCTTCCGCAGCTGACCAGCCAGAACGTCAGCTTCGGCCAGCTGCAGTCGGCCGTCGGAGCTGGCCTGCAGCTGCGTCTGTTCGGCAAACCGGAAATTGACGGCACCCGTCGTCTGGGGGTGACCCTCGCCGTCGCCGATTCAGTGGAAGAGGCCGTGGCGCGGGCTAAAACCGCCGCCGCGGCGGTTATCGTCGAAGGGTAAAAACAAAAAAACCCGGTCGCGTTGCCGCTGACCGGGTTGTTGACCTTGAGGCGCGGTTTACTTCGCGCCTTCCACCGCTTCACGCGCCAGGGTGGTGATGCGATCGTAGTCGCCAGCTTCCAGGGCGTCGGCCGGCACCAGCCAGGAACCACCGATGCACAGCACGCTGTTCAGCGCCAGGTAATCACGGTAGTTGGCCGGGGAGATACCGCCGGTCGGGCAGAAACGAATGTGACCGAACGGACCAGCAATCGCCTGAAGCGCTTTCACGCCGCCGTTGGCTTCCGCCGGGAAAAATTTAAACTCTTTCAGACCGTACTGCATGCCCAGCATCAGCTCGGAGACGGTGCTGATCCCCGGGATCAGCGGAATAGTGCCGTCTTCGGTCGCCGCTTTCAGCAGAGATTCGGTCAGCCCCGGGCTGATAGCGAACTGCGCGCCGGCTTCTGTTACCGCTTTCAGCTGCTCGACGTTGGTGACGGTGCCCGCGCCGACAATCGCGTCCGGCACTTCTTTAGCAATCGCGCGGATCGCCTCCAGGGCGCACTCGGTGCGCAGAGTCACTTCCAGGACGCGCACGCCGCCCGCGACCAGCGCTTTCGCCATCGGTACCGCGTGTTCCAGCTTTTTCACTACGATAACCGGGACAACCGGACCGGAGGTGAGGATTGCTTCTGCTGTTGTTTTCCAGTTTTTCATCAGGATTTTCTCTCGCCAGATCTAGAAATTAAATCGTCTTAAAAAGTGATGCAGGTTGCGCCCTGCTCCGCGCCAGATAGCTTCTCACGCAGCGCCCCAAACATCTCCCGACCGGTTCCTACGCGCGACGCGCTGAGGTCAGGGATATGCGGCTGACGCGCCGCCAGTTCGGCATCGTCCACCAGCAGCGTCAGTTCCCCCGTCTGCCCGTTCACGCGAATAAGATCGCCATCGCGCACTTTCGCCAGCAACCCACCATCATAGGCTTCAGGCGTGACATGGATGGCTGACGGGACTTTACCGGAGGCGCCAGAGAGTCGGCCATCGGTCACCAGCGCTATTTTGAAACGGCGGTCCAATAATACACCAAGTGGCGGCATAAGTTTATGTAATTCTGGCATCCCGTTCGCTTTTGGCCCCTGATGGCGGACCACCACCACGCAGTCTTTGTCCAGCAGACCCGCTTCAAAGGCCGGCAACACGTCGTGCTGGCTCTCGAACACCACCGCCGGCGCTTCGATCACCTGGTTCTCTACCGGGACTGCCGAGGTTTTCATGACCGCACGGCCGAGGTTACCGCTCAGCACCTTGGTGCCGCCGTGACGGGAGAACGGTTTCTCGAACGTCGCGATGACCTGATCGTCAAGCGGCGCCGTCGCGCCTTCCCGCCAGTCCAGCTCGCCGTTGTTGAGCCACGGCTCGAGGGTGTAGCGCGACAGGCCGAAGCCGGCGACGGTGTGAACGTCCTCATGCAGCAGGCCGCCTTTCAGCAGCTCGCGCACCAGAACCGGAACGCCGCCCGCCGCCTGGAAATGGTTGATATCCGCCGGGCCGTTGGGGTAGAGGCGCGCCAGCAGCGGTACCACGTCTGACAGGTCGGAGAAATCATCCCAGTTAATGATGATGCCCGCCGCGCGGGCCATCGCCACCAGGTGCATGGTGTGGTTGGTGGAACCGCCGGTCGCCAGCAGCGCCACAATGCCGTTGACCACCACTTTTTCGTCAAACATTTTGCCCAACGGCATCCACTCGTTGCCATTGCCGGTCATGCGGGTGACCTGGCGCGCGGCGGCAGCGGTCAGCGCTTCCCGCAGCGGGGCATCCGGATGGACGAAGGACGATCCCGGCAGCTGCATGCCCATAAACTCCACCACCATCTGGTTGGTGTTCGCCGTACCGTAGAACGTACAGGTCCCCGGAGCGTGGTAAGAAGCGGCTTCGGACTCCAGCAGCGCCATGCGGTCAACTTTGCCCTCAGCGTATAGCTGGCGAATGCGAACCTTCTCTTTATTAGGCAGGCCGCTGGCCATCGGACCGGAGGGAATAAAGACCGACGGCAGGTGGCCGAATGAGAGCGCCGCCATGGTCAGTCCGGGCACAATTTTATCGCACACGCCGAGATACAGCGCGCCATCGAACATGTTATGCGACAGGCCGATGGCCGCGGACATGGCGATCACTTCGCGACTCAGGAGAGAGAGCTCCATGCCGTCCTGTCCCTGGGTCACGCCGTCGCACATCGCCGGCACGCCGCCGGCCACCTGGCCGACCGCATTGGCGCTGTGCAGCGCTTTGCGAATGATATCCGGGTAGTGTTCGTAGGGCTGATGCGCGGACAACATATCGTTGTAGGAGGTGATGATGGCGATGTTGTTGCGCAACATGCTTTTCAGGGAGGCTTTGTCGTCGGCCTGACAGGCCGCGAAACCGTGAGCCAGATTGCCGCAGGCCAGTTGCGCACGATGCACGGTGTCGGTTTTGGCCTGGTTAATCCTTGCGAGGTAAGCCGCGCGGGTATCACGCGACCGTTCGATAATGCGATTTGTTACCCGTAACATTGTCGAATTCATAAAGGCTCCTCAAAATTTTATCTGTCCGGCCGCTGCGAGATGACGTGTTTTGGTGCCCGAAGCCACCAACACCAGCGCTCAGGGGCAAAATGTCTGCAGGCAGTGTAATAAAAAAAGCCCCGTGGGTGAATCCTCACGGGGCTTAAAAGATTAAAAAGCGTGCGACTTTCTGCGTCAGATCATGTTACCGGTAAAATACCCCTGACGGATAAGACCGCGAGCTTACTCGAACTCGTTCCACGAGCGACCATCGCGGGTGATCATGGCCACCGAGGCCACGGGTCCCCAGGTCCCGGCCTGATACGGTTTCGGCGCATCGCGGTCGGCTGCCCAGGCTTCGGTGATGGAGTCCACCCACTTCCACGCCTCTTCCACTTCATCACGGCGGACGAACAGCGCCTGGATACCGCGCATGGTCTCCAGCAGCAGACGTTCATAGGCATCGGCCAGATGCGTCTGGTTGAAGGTTTCGGAGTAGCTCAGATCCAGCTTGGTGATCTGCAGGTTATGCTTGTGGTCGAGGCCCGGCACTTTGTTCAGGACCTGGATATCCACCCCTTCGTCCGGCTGCAGACGAATGGTCAGCTTGTTCTGCGGCAGCTCCTGCCAGGTCTCTTTAAACAGGTTCAGCTCCGGCGTTTTGAAATAAACCACCACTTCGGAACATTTGGTCGGCAGACGTTTGCCGGTGCGCAGATAGAACGGTACGCCAGCCCAGCGCCAGTTATCGATATCAACGCGGATCGCCACGAAGGTTTCGGTGTTGCTGGTTTTGTTCGCCCCCTCTTCTTCGAGGTAGCCTGGCACTTTTTTGCCCTGGGCAAAGCCGGCGGTGTACTGGCCGCGAACGGTTTTCTCGCGCACGTTGGAGCGGTCAATACGGCGCAGGGATTTCAGCACCTTAACCTTTTCATCACGGATGCTGTCGGCGCTGAGATCGGACGGCGGCGACATGGCAATCATGCACAGGATCTGCAGCAGGTGGTTCTGGATCATGTCGCGCATCTGTCCGGCCTGGTCGAAGTACCCCCAGCGCCCTTCAATGCCTACCTCTTCCGCGACGGTGATTTCCACATGATCGATGGTACGGCAGTCCCAGTTATTGACGAACAGGGAGTTGGCAAAGCGCAGCGCCAGCAGGTTGAGGACCGTCTCTTTTCCGAGGTAGTGGTCGATACGGTAGACCTGGCACTCTTCAAAAAACTCGCCGACCTGATCGTTGATTTCCCGCGAGGTTTCCAGCGAAGTGCCCAGCGGTTTTTCCATGACCACCCGCGCAGGCTTGGCATTGAGCTTCGCTTCGCCCAGACCTTTACAGATGGCGCCAAAGGTGCTCGGCGGCATGGCGAAATAGTTGATGGTGACGCGATTCTTTTGGTCCAGCATGTCGCCCAGGCGGCTGAATCCGCTGGTGTCATTGACGTCAAGATTACAGAACTCCAGGCGTCCGCTCAGGGAATCCCACAAACCTTCATCAATTTTTTCCTTCATGAAGGTTTCCAGCGCTTCGCGCACCACTTTGGTGTAAGCCGCTTTATCCCAGTCGGCACGGCCGACGCCAATGATCCGGGTGTCGGCGTGGATCTGGCCCGCCTTTTCAAGCTGATACAGGGAAGGCAACAATTTACGCCGCGCCAGGTCGCCCTTCGCGCCGAAAATGACCAGGTCGCATGCCTGGGCCGTTTGCGTTACCGCCATGTCATTCTCCTCAGTTGATAGTCTGGTGCTTTTGCCAGGCTATATTTGTAATTTTCTTACACTGCACTGTACTGTGTTTACGTATTTCCCGAAAGCCTTCCCCTCCGTTTGCGGCGGGAAAACCGCACAGGGTGAAAACATTCGGCGATGATTTGGGCATCTGGCTGATATTGTTCGTTGTTTGTACCTGTTTCAGGTCAGTAAAATACGACTCTGATCATGTAATGAAAAAAAACAACATTTTTTCCCGTCATTCCTCACCGCTTGCGCTTGCGGAGGGGTATATTCTTGCTAAAACGCCCGATGATTTCACCCATTAATGAAATCGTTTCCATTGATGAGCGCCCTGTTACTAATGAACATGCTGGAAAAAATCCAGTCCCGACTGGAACACCTTAGCAAATCTGAACGCAAAGTGGCGGAAGTGATCCTTGCCACCCCCGCGCAGGCCATTCATTCGAGCATCGCCGCCCTCGCTCTTGAGGCCGGGGTGAGCGAACCGACCGTCAATCGCTTTTGCCGCAGTCTCGAAACCCGCGGCTTTCCTGACTTCAAACTGCATCTCGCCCAGAGCCTTGCGCACGGCACACTCTATGTTAACCGCAATGTTGATGAAGACGACAGCGTTGAGTCATACACGGGAAAAATATTTGAATCGGCCATGGCGAGTTTAGATCAGGTCCATCATTCTCTCGACATGTCGGCAGTGAATCGCGCGGTGGATCTCCTGACTCAGGCCAAAAAAATCGCCTTTTTCGGCCTGGGCTCTTCGGCGGCGGTCGCTCATGACGCGATGAACAAATTTTTCCGCTTTAACGTGCCGGTCATCTATTCCGACGACATTGTCCTGCAACGCATGAGCTGTATGAATTGCGATGACGATGATGTGGTGGTGATTATCTCGCATACCGGCAGGACCAAGAGCCTGGTGGAGCTGGCGCAGCTGGCCCGTGAAAACGATGCCATGGTGATCGCCCTCACCTCCCCCGGCTCGCCGCTGGCCCGGGAAGCCACGCTGGCCATTACCCTGGATGTGCCGGAAGATACCGACATCTATATGCCAATGGTCTCGCGTCTGGCCCAGTTGACCGTCATTGACGTGCTGGCGACTGGCTTTACCCTGCGCCGGGGAGCAAAATTCAGAGATAACTTGAAGAGGGTCAAGGAAGCGCTGAAGGAATCGCGTTTTGATAAAGAACCGTTCGTACCCAGTGATAATCAATAAAAGTTGATAACAAGCAGTACCCCATTACACCTTCGATAACGATCCGGCTGTGCGACGTTGCAGGCTGGCGCTACCGAATCCATGTTCACGCAACACCAAAGTTGTATCAGTCAACGGAGTATTACATGTCCAGAAGGCTTCGCAGAACCAAAATCGTTACTACCTTAGGCCCGGCAACTGACCGCGATAACAACCTGGAAAAAGTTATCGCCGCGGGCGCAAACGTAGTGCGTATGAACTTCTCTCACGGCACCCCGGAAGATCATCAGCTCCGTGCCGATAAAGTGCGTGAGATTGCGGCAAAACTGGGCCGTCACGTAGCCATCCTCGGCGACCTCCAGGGACCAAAAATTCGCGTATCGACCTTTAAAGAAGGCAAAATTTTCCTCAACGTCGGCGACAAATTCCTGCTCGACGCCAACCTCGGCAAGGGCGAAGGCGACAAAGAGAAAGTCGGAATCGACTATAAAGGCCTGCCGGCGGACGTCGTGCCTGGCGATATCCTGCTGCTCGACGATGGTCGCGTGCAGCTGAAAGTCCTCGAAGTTCAGGGGATGAAAGTGTTCACCGAAGTGACCGTCGGCGGCCCGTTGTCCAACAACAAAGGGATTAACAAGCTGGGCGGCGGCCTGTCTGCCGAAGCGCTGACTGACAAAGACAAGGCCGATATCGTCACCGCCGCTAAAATTGGCGTCGATTATCTCGCCGTCTCCTTCCCGCGCTGCGGCGAAGACCTGAACTACGCCCGTCGCCTGGCGCGCGATGCCGGTTGCGATGCGAAAATCGTCGCCAAAGTCGAGCGTGCGGAAGCCGTCTGCGACCAGGACGCCATGGACGACGTGATCCTCGCCTCCGATGTGGTGATGGTTGCCCGCGGTGACCTCGGGGTCGAAATCGGCGATCCGGAGCTGGTGGGCATCCAGAAAGCGCTGATTCGTCGTGCGCGTCAGCTGAACCGTTCCGTCATCACCGCCACCCAGATGATGGAGTCGATGATCACCAACCCGATGCCGACCCGTGCGGAAGTCATGGACGTGGCCAACGCCGTGCTGGATGGTACCGATGCGGTGATGCTCTCCGCGGAAACCGCTGCCGGTCAGTACCCGTCGGAAACCGTGGCCGCGATGGCGCGCGTCTGTCTGGGCGCCGAAAAAATCCCGAGCCTCAACGTCTCCAAACACCGTCTGGACGTCCAGTTCGACAACGTGGAAGAAGCGATTGCCATGTCGGCGATGTATGCCGCCAACCACCTGAAAGGCATCACGGCCATCATCACCATGACCGAATCGGGCCGTACCGCGCTGATGACCTCGCGCATCAGCTCCGGTCTGCCGATTTTCGCCCTGTCCCGCCACGAGCGCACCCTAAACCTGACCGCCCTCTACCGCGGGGTGACGCCGGTGTTCTTCGACAGCCAGAATGACGGCGTGGCCGCTGCGCACGATGCCGTCAATCTGCTGCGGGACAAAGGCTACCTGGTCTCCGGCGATCTGGTGGTCGTTACCCAGGGTGACGTGATGAGCACCATCGGCAGCACCAACACCACGCGTATCCTCACCGTCGAGTAAGCCTCGGTCTCTACCTGCCAGCGCTACGGCTGGCAGGTATTTTTTTGCCCAACGCCCGGCAGGCTACACCATCCAGCTCAGCAATAGCGTCGCAGCGATCACCGTCGACGCCCCACCGATACGCGTCGCAATCTGTGCAAACGGCATCAATCCCATGCGGTTTGAGGCCGAGAGAATGGCGACATCCCCCGTTCCGCCCAGCCCGCTGTGGCAGCTGGTAACGATGGCGGCTTCCACAGGATACATATTAAGACGTGAAGCGATAAAGAACCCGCTCAGCGCCATAGCAATGACAATGGAGCCGCACACCACGACGTAGCCAACGGAGAAGACCGAGACCACGCTCTCCAGCGGTACATACAGCATGCCCAGGCCGATCATCAGCGGCCACACCAGCGCGGCGGAGACGAACTTGTAGCAACTGTGCGCTCCCAGCTCCATCGCCGCCGGGATAACTTTTGTATATTTGCAGAATACCGCCGCCAGAATCATCAGAACCGGCCCCGGAATATGCACCACCTTCTCCAGCAGACCGCCGATGATGAAAAAGGCGCAAATCATCAGCAACCCGGCGCCCATGAGCTGAAAATCGGTGGGCTGCGTACTCTGATTCTGCGCAAAGACGCTATTATCTTCATGGCTGCGGATCAGCATCCCGTTGCCGGACAGCGCCGGGCGACGAGCGCCCATGCGGGCCAGAAAGCCGGCGCAGATAATGGCGAAGATGTTACCCACCACCGCCGCCGGCGCCAGTTGAGCCACGTAGACATCTGGCGCCTGTCCGAGGATCGCCGAATAAGCCAGCGACAACGGCAGGATCCCTTCGCCGATGCCGCCACCGATAATCGGCACAATGATAAAGAAGAAGGTGTGATACATACTGTAGCCGAATAAGCTGCCCACCAGCAGGCCGGTTACGATTGCCGCGCCGGTTCCGACCACCAACGGGACAAACATGCGCACCATCCCCTGGATCAGAATCGTGCGGTTCATGCCAAGGATACTGCCGACCACCAGGCAGGCGATGACGAAATAGAGGAGATTGGCCTCCTTCATCAGTAAATGCACGGTATCGAGCGTATGCGCTTCAAATACGCCAAAGTAGACCAGCACTGAGGGCGTCATCAGACACAAAATCGCCGGACCGCCAATATCTTTTAACACCGGCACCATGCGGCCAATTTTCGCCAGTGCGAACCCCAGGGTCATGATGACCGCCAGTCCGCCAATCATGTTTTTTGGCAACAACCCCGCGCCAGCGGAGAGCGCCACTATCGCGGCGATACCTATAAACAGCGTTAACGGCACGGCGCCGACTTCGATATTGGCGAAAAGTCGAGTCGCTTGCCCGTTCGGCAACGTTTTATCTATCGGGTGGTTGAGTGAATTATTTTTCATATTTTTACCTGAATAATAAGGAGGTCACGTAGGGTCAGGATGCAATATTAAAATCGCGCAGCACTATGAACTAAAAAGCACTAAACGCCGTATCAACTAAATACACTGAAACGGTAGCACAGGACTTTAAAACTAAAAACGACAACCGTATTAACGCTGCCGGCTTTGTGACTGAGCCATAAAGTTTATTTTAAGTAATTTAATTTATTATCGCGAAGCTAAAGTTATCGCCAGCTAAAATAATGAACTCTGTTAATACAACGCTATGATTTAATAATCTTTTCTCTATTTGTAAGTAAAGTAGCCAAGGCGAAATTATTTAAAGCCAGATGACTGTGATGGCTATCACCTTTTAAATATTAGGGGATCGTTAGATTGGCAGCACAACAATCCGATTATATATGTCAGGACATTTTATGCCTTCACTGCTCTTGCAATCTCTTTTCCCGTTGGTATTTATCATGCTGCTCGGATGGCTTAGCGGTAAACTCGGCTATACCCGCCGTGAGGACGCCTCCGTTCTTGCCACGGTGGTTATCCGCTTTGCCCTTCCTTTTCATCTTTTTATCGGCGCATTACATACCAGCCCGGATAAAATAAAAAACTTCACCTTTATGGCGGTGCTGGTTATTGGTCTGATGGGGTCGTATTTTCTTACGCTACTGATCTCGCGCTACGTTTTTCGTCATGATATTAAAACCAGCGCGATTCAGTCGCTGGTTTGCGCCTTCCCCGATATGGCCTACTTTGGCGCCCCCGTGCTGGCGGTGCTGATAGGTCCGGAGGGCTTTCTCGGGGTGCTTATCGGAAACCTGGTGACCAGCGTGTTGATGATCCCTCTGACCATCATCCTGATCCGCATGGGAGACCAGCCCGGAGACGCTGAGGCTCCCCAGCTCCACGCCGGGCAGTTGATCCTGCAAAACCTGCTTAACGCCGTGCGAAATCCCATTGTCTGGATCCCCATTTCCGGGGTGCTGCTCAGCCTGGCCGGGATCCAGCTGCCGCCTCTGCTCAGCGTCCCCGTCGAAATGGTGGGTAAAATCGCCGGCGGTCTGTCACTGTTCGCCCTTGGGCTGCTGTTTTACGGTGAACGTCCGACGGTCAATATTCAAACCTGCACCAACATTAGTATTAAAAACCTGATCCAGCCGGCCATGATGGCGCTGGCCGGGCTGGCCTTTGGGCTCAGTCATACCCTGATGCAACAGGTTATTATCATTGGCGCCACGCCTTCCGCTATCGCGGCGGGGATGTTTGCCCTGCGCAGCGATACCTATATTGAACCCGCCTCATCTTCTATTTTGCTGGGCACCGCCATCGGCGTGGTCACCGAAGGCGTCATGATTTATCTCATTTCGTAATCACAGAAATAAAACACCAAGACATCAGGCAATGTTTTAATTTGATATTCAGGAGTCACGTAATGTTAGCCACAGAAACCTTATACACCCCCTATAACGGTGCTGTCCTGCTGGAAAACCCGTTATTAAATAAAGGCCTCGCGTTTACGGAAAGCGAACGCACAGCGTTTAATCTTCAGGGACTGTTACCGCACAATGTGGAAACCATTGAGGAACAAACCGAGCGCGCATGGGGCCAGTTTTGTCAGTTCAAAAAAAGCATTTCGCGCCATATTTATCTCAGAAATATTCAGGACACAAACGAGACGTTATTCTATAACCTGCTGCGCAGCCATATGAAAGAGACGCTGCCCATTATTTATACCCCGACGGTGGGTGAAGCGTGCGAACACTTTTCAGAAATATATCGCCGGGGACGCGGCCTGTTCATCTCCTGGCCCAACCGTCACCATATTGACGAGATGCTGCAGGGGTTTTCCCGCAACGATATCAAAGTCATCGTGGTAACCGATGGCGAGCGTATTCTGGGGCTGGGCGACCAGGGGATAGGCGGTATGGGGATCCCCATTGGAAAACTCTCGTTATATACCGCCTGCGGGGGCATTCACCCGGCATCAACGCTGCCCATTATGTTAGATGTCGGGACCAACAATCCGCAGCATCTGGAGGATCCGCTGTATATGGGCTGGCGACATCCGCGCATCAGCGATGAGCAGTACCTGGAGTTTATGGACATGTTTGTCCATGCCATTCAGCAGCGCTGGCCGACTGTCTTGCTCCAGTTTGAAGATTTTGCCCAAAAGAATGCCACGCGACTGCTCAACCGCTATCGACACCAGCTGTGCTGTTTTAACGATGATATTCAGGGAACCGCCGCCGTGACCTCGGGAACCCTGATCGCCGCCGCTGCCGCCGCCGGGACGTCGCTCCGCGACCAGCGGGTGGTTTTCCTTGGCGGCGGTTCGGCCGGATGCGGCATTGCGGAAAAAATCATTGCGCTGATGGTGGATGATGGGCTCTCAGAAACGGAAGCACGTCGCCGCATCTTTATGGTTGACCGCTTTGGTCTGCTGACTGATGAGATGCCTAATCTGCTCAATTTTCAGCGCGAGCTGGTCACCCCCCGAGCCAGTATTGCCCACTGGGATACCGAGGCGGCCCAGCTGTCGCTGATGGATGTCGTACGCAACGTCCACCCTACCGTGCTGATCGGCGTGTCAGGCCAGCCGGGGCTGTTTAGCGAAGAGATAGTGAAAGAGATGCATCGGCACTGCCCGCGTCCGATTATTATGCCGCTCTCTAACCCCACCTCCCGAGCCGAGGCCCAGCCGAAGGATCTGCTGGAGTGGACCCGGGGTAGCGCGCTCATCGCCACCGGCAGCCCGTTCGACCCTGTCTTCTATGACGGCAAAACCTACGACATTGCCCAGTGCAACAACGCCTATATTTTCCCCGGTCTGGGGCTGGGGATCCTTGCCAGTAAAGCCGAGCGCGTCACCGAAGCAATGCTTATCACCTGCAGTAAAACGCTGGCCGCCCACTCGCCTCTGGCGACCCGCGAAACCGGCGGTTTACTGCCGCCGGTGGAAGAGATCGAGATGATCTCACGGGCTATTGCCGCAGAGGTCGCCCGCGCGGCTCAACTCGACGGCGTAGCGCCGCAGATTGACGAGGCGCAGCTGGCGGCGAATATCGATAAAACCTTTTGGCGAGCGCGCTACACCGCGTATAAACGTTCGTCATTGTGATCGCTCATCTCGCGGGAAGCCGGCTGGCTTCCCGCCACTCTGGGGAACCCCCCATGTTCAATGTGCTGATTGTCGATGATGATCCTATGGTGGCCGAACTGAACCGGTTGTTTATCAGCCAGGTAGCTGATTTTCACTGCTGCGGAGTCGCGGCGACGATCGCCGATGCCAACGCGATGCTGAGCCATCTGGCGCCGATCGATCTGCTGCTGCTGGATGTCTATATGCAACAGGAGAGCGGCCTGGACCTGCTGCCGGCGCTTCGCGCTGATGGGCGGAATATTGATGTCATCATGATGACGTCCGCCGCCGATGCGCTCACCGTGCAGACGGCGCTGCGCTATGGCGTGGTTGATTACCTGATTAAACCGTTTCAGTTTCCGCGCTTTGAGGAAGCCCTGCGAACCTGGCGCAATAAACGCGATGCGAAGCAAGCGAAATCCTGCTACGCCCAGGCGGATATCGACACCCTGCTACGCCGCGGGGTTCAACAACAGGACGGCCCCCGCCGCTTGCCGAAAGGGCTGACGCCACAAACGCTTCGCCTGGTGTGCCGGTGGATAATCGCTCATCAGGCGCGAGATTTTTCAACCAATGAGCTGGCGGCGGCACTGCAGATCTCCAGAGTTTCATGCCGCAAATACCTGATTTGGCTGGAGCAGATCAACGTGCTCTTCACCAGCAATCACTACGGTATCACCGGCCGACCGGAGTATCGTTACCGGCTTGCGGCTGAGAACATGATGTTGCTGACGCAATATAGCCAGTGAGCCGGGAATGCCCACTGGCGCGCCTGCAGACTACTTCTTAGGGTACAGCTCTTTGCGTTTGTAGGGCTCGATTTCACCCGGCTTGCGCGTCTTCAGCAACTTCAGGATCCAGGTGTACTGCTCGGTGTGCGGCGTAACAAACACCTCCACCTCTTCGTTCATCCGCCGGGCGATCGTTGTATCGTCAGCGTCCAGCAGATCGTCCATCGGCGGGCGCACCAGCACCGTCAGGCGATGCGTTTTGCCATCGTAGACCGGGAACAGCGGAACGACGCGGGCGCGGCATACCTTCATTAAACGGCCAATCGCCGGCAGCGTGGCCTTATAGGTCGCGAAGAAATCCACAAACTCGCTGTGCTCGGCGCCGTGATCCTGATCGGGGAGATAGTAGCCCCAGTAACCCTGGCGCACCGACTGAATAAACGGTTTGATTCCGTCGTTGCGCGCGTGCATCCTTCCGCCAAAACGACGACGTACGGTATTCCACACGTAATCGAAGACCGGGTTACCCTGGTTGTGGAACATCGCCGCCATCTTCTGCCCGCCGGAGGCCATCAGCATCGCCGGGATATCCACGCCCCATGCGTGCGGGACGAGGAAAATCACCTTTTCATTATTGCGCTGCAACTCGTCGATGATCGCTTTACCCTGCCAGTCGACGCGGGCGAGAATTTTCTGCGGATCGCGCAGGCCCAGCTCGGCCATCATCACCATCGCCTGCGGCGCCGAGGCGTACATGGCGTCGATGATCGCTTCCCGCTCATGCTCGCTTTTTTCCGGGAAGCAATACAGCAAATTAATCTGCGCCCGGCGGCGCGAGCTTTTCGCCAGACGCCCGACCAGACGACCGAGTTTGCCGAGAAGCGGATCGCGAAAGGAAGGCGGCGTCAGCGCAATACCGGCGAAGGCAAAGACCCCCAGCCAGGCGCCCCAGTAGCGCGGCAGTAAAAAAGATTTTTCAAACTTAGGGATAAACTCAATATTATTTTTTTTCGTTTCCATGCCCAATCCGCAGATCGACTGCTTAATCAAGATAATGGGATAGTGTAGCGAGACGTTGGGTATCCTACAAAATAAAAAGCCGGCGCCCTGGGGCACCGGCTTTCCACTGACCGGTGGTTAGTCAAACCGCAGCTGCGGAACGACCTCTTTGACCTGCGCCAGATAATCGGTACGGTCGGAGCCGCTCAGCCCTTCGGTACGCGGCAGTTTCGCCGTCAGCGGGTTGACCGCCTGCTGGTTGATCCACACTTCGTAGTGCAGGTGCGGACCGGTTGAGCGTCCGGTATTCCCCGACAGCGCAATACGATCCCCGCGCTTCACTTTCTGCCCCGGCTTCACCAGCAGCTTACGCAGGTGCATGTAGCGAGTGGTATAGGTACGGCCGTGGCGGATGGCCACGTAATACCCGGCGGCGCCGCTACGCTTGGCCACCACCACTTCGCCATCACCCACCGCCAGCACCGGCGTTCCCTGCGGCATCGCGAAATCGACGCCACGGTGCGGCGCGACGCGCCCGGTGACCGGGTTCAGACGACGCGGGTTAAAGTTAGAGGAGACGCGGAACTGACGCGCCGTCGGGAAGCGCATAAAGCCTTTCGCCAGCCCCGTCCCGTTGCGGTCGTAGAATTTTCCGTCTTCGGCACGGATGGCAAAGTAGTCCTTCCCGTCAGAACGCAGACGCACGCCAAGCAGCTGGCTTTGCTCGCGTTTGCCGTCAAGCATTTCGCGCGACATCAATACCGAGAACTCATCGCCTTTCTTCAGCTTACGGAAATCCATCTGCCACTGCATGGCCTTGATCACCGCGCTGATTTCCGTGCTGGTCAGCCCGGCATCGCGCGCGCTGGAGACAAAGCTGGCACCGACGGTGCCTTTCAGCACGCTGTTGACCCAGTCGCCTTTCTGCAGCTCGCTGCTCATTTTAAAGCCGTTAGCCACGCGGGTGTAGGTGCGGGTTTCGCGGCGGGACATCTCCCAGGTCAGACTCTGCAGATCGCCGTCGGCGGTCAGGGTCCAGGAGAGCTGCTGGCCAATCTTCAGATTACGCAACTCTTTATCGGCGGAGGAGAGCTGGGCGATATCACCCATATCGATACCGTACTGGTTCAGGATGCTGCTGAGGGTATCGCCGGTCGACACCACGTATTCGTGCCCGCCGGCATCGCTATCGGCTTTTTCGTCGAGTTCATCCTGAGGAATGGCTTCTTCTTCCTGCGGGGCCTGGTCGATCGGCTCGGAGGCTTCCGGCAGCAGGGAGCGGATCTCGCTTTTTTCCAGTTCAATGGTTCTGACGATGGGGGCGGATTCCGGGTGGTAAATGTAGGGTCGCCAGACGGCGACCGCTAAGGTAAGAACGCTAAGCGACCCCAGCATGACGCGATGAGGTCGTGGCAGATTGTTAAATGCCTGAGTGACAGCGCGGGCTATCTGTTGCACGTATTCACTTCCTCGTTAATCTCCTTTCAGGCAGCTCGAATACTGATTCGCCAGCTGGGTGAGGAATTGCGGGTAACTCGCTTTACCCAGCTTAATTCCGCTACCCAGTGGATCCAGGGTCCCCATGCGCACAGACGTGCCCCGGGCAACAGCTTCGATAACCGCTGGCCTGAACTGTGGCTCAGCAAAAACGCAAGTGGCTTTCTGCTCAACCAGTTGTGTTCTGATTTCGTGTAAACGCTGCGCACCGGGCTGTATTTCAGGGTTGACGGTAAAATGCCCCAGCGAGGTCAAACCGTAGTGTTTTTCAAAGTAACCGTAGGCGTCATGAAAAACGAAATAGCCCTTTCCTTTCAGCGGTGCCAGCTCATTGCTAACCTGCTTGTCGGTCGCCGCCAGCGCGGCCTCGAACTGCTGCAGGTTGCTGTCGAGTTTGGCTCGACTCTGCGGCATAAGTTCCAATAATTTATCGTGGATTGCAACCGCCGAAAGCCGCGCTATCTCTGGGGATAACCACAGATGCATATTGTAGATACCGTGATGGTGATCGCCGTCACTTTTTTCCGCTGCGCCATGGTCATGACCATGATGATCGTCATCGTCGTCAGCGCCGGTCATCAGCAGCGGTTTGACCCCATCCAGCTCTGCGATAGTCACCTTTTTATTCGCCGCAATGCTTTGCGTCGACTTATCCATAAAGGCTTCCATTTCCGGACCGATCCACACCACTAAGTCTGCGTTCTGTAAGCGTTTTACATCGGAAGGACGGAGAGAATAATCATGCTCGGAGGCGCCATCGGGCAGCAGCACCTGGGTGTCGGTAACCCCATCGGCGATAGCCGCCGCGATAAAGCCCAGCGGTTTCATGGAAGTCACCACGGCGGCACTGGCCTGCGGTACCTGTGCGAACAAAAAAACAGCGCCAAGTCCAGCGCAAAGAAGCGTATTTTTATGTAACATAATGCGTCTAGTCATCGAAACGAGTGAGTGTGATGTGATATTATAACATTCACTAGCTTGTGCAACCCCTAAATGATTATGACAAACCTTGTAACGCTGGAAAATGTCTCGGTGGCCTTTGGCCAACGCCGCGTGCTGTCTGACATCTCGCTGGCTCTCACGCCAGGCAAAATATTGACCCTGCTGGGCCCCAACGGCGCCGGCAAATCGACGCTTGTGCGGGTGGTTCTGGGGCTGGTAGCACCGACAGAGGGTGTTATCAAGCGCGAAGAACGCCTGCGGATCGGCTATGTGCCGCAGAAACTGCATCTCGACGCCACGCTGCCGCTGACCGTCAGCCGCTTCCTGCGTTTGCGTCCGGGCACCCGCAAAGACGACATCCTGCCGGCGCTGAAGCGCGTGCAGGCCGGGCATCTGATCGACGCCCCGATGCAAAAACTTTCCGGCGGAGAAACCCAGCGCGTGCTGCTGGCCCGCGCCCTGCTCAATCGCCCGCAGCTGCTGGTGCTGGATGAACCGACCCAGGGCGTCGACGTCAATGGTCAGGTTGCGCTCTACGATCTTATCGACCAGCTGCGCCATGAGCTGGACTGCGCGGTGCTGATGGTCTCCCACGACCTGCATCTGGTCATGGCCAAAACCGACGAGGTATTGTGCCTGAACCAGCATATCTGCTGCTCCGGCGCACCAGAGGTCGTCTCAATGCATCCGGAGTTTATCTCCATGTTCGGCCCGCGCGGCGCGGAACAGCTGGGGATCTACCGCCATCACCATAATCACCGCCACGATCTTCAGGGGCGAATTGTACTGCGTCGGGGAAACAGCCGCTAATGATTGAACTTTTGTTACCTGGCTGGCTGGCCGGGATGATGCTGGCCTGCGCCGCTGGCCCGCTGGGCTCCTTTGTGGTCTGGCGCCGTATGTCCTATTTCGGCGACACGCTGGCGCATGCCTCGCTGCTCGGCGTCGCTTTCGGTTTACTGCTGAACGTCAATCCGTTTTATGCGGTGATCGCCGTCACCCTGCTGCTGGCCGGCGGGCTGGTATGGCTGGAAAAACGGCCGCATCTGGCGATCGATACCCTGCTGGGCATCATGGCGCACAGCGCGCTCTCCCTGGGGCTGGTGGTGGTTAGTCTGATGTCTAACGTCCGCGTCGATCTGATGGCGTACCTGTTCGGCGATCTGCTGGCGGTTACCCCGCAGGACCTGATCGCCATTGCCATTGGCGTGGTGATTGTGATTGGCATTCTGCTCTGGCAGTGGCGGAATCTGCTGGCGATGACCATCAGTCCGGACCTGGCGTTTGTCGATGGCGTGAAGCTGCAGCGGGTCAAGCTGCTGTTGATGCTGGTCACCGCCCTGACTATCGGCGTGGCGATGAAGTTCGTCGGGGCGCTGATCATCACTTCACTGCTGATTATCCCGGCCGCCACCGCCCGCCGTTTTGCCCGCACGCCGGAGCAAATGGCCGCCGTGGCGGTGGGCGTGGGCATGCTGGCCGTCACCGGCGGGTTAACCTTCTCGGCTTTCTACGACACGCCGGCCGGTCCATCGGTGGTGCTGAGCGCCGCGGCGCTGTTTATTCTCAGCATGACGAAAAAAGCCGCCAGCTAAAAATGAAAAACCCGGTCGCGCTGCTGACCGGGTCTCCCGATGAACGACACATCCGTAGCGAACTACGGCATCTCCGGCGGCGTAATCCCGAAATGATTCCAGGCGCGCACCGTCGCCATTCTTCCCCGCGGCGTACGCTGCAGAAAACCCTGCTGAATTAAGTAGGGCTCCAGCACATCTTCAATGGTTTCCCGCTCTTCGCCAATCGCGGCGGCGAGGTTATCCAGCCCCACCGGTCCGCCGAAGAACTTATCTATCACCGCCAGCAGCAGCTTGCGGTCCATATAGTCGAACCCTTCCGCATCGACGTTGAGCATATCCAGCGCCTGGGCGGCAATGTCGGCGGAGATGGTGCCGTCGTGGCGCACTTCCGCGAAGTCACGCACCCTACGCAGCAGACGGTTGGCAATACGCGGCGTGCCGCGTGAACGGCGGGCCACTTCCAGCGCGCCCTCGTCGCTCATCTCCAGCCCCATATGGCGGGCGCTGCGGCTGACAATATGCTGCAGATCGGAGATCTGATAGAACTCCAGACGCTGCACGATGCCAAAGCGGTCGCGCAGCGGCGAAGTCAATGAACCGGCCCGGGTGGTGGCGCCGATCAGGGTAAACGGCGGCAGGTCGATTTTAATCGAGCGCGCCGCCGGACCTTCGCCAATCATGATATCCAGCTGGTAATCTTCCATTGCCGGATAGAGCACCTCTTCCACCACCGGCGAGAGGCGATGGATCTCATCGATAAACAGCACATCGTGCGGTTCAAGGTTGGTGAGCATCGCGGCGAGATCGCCCGCTTTCTCCAGCACCGGGCCGGAGGTGGTACGCAGATTCACCCCCATTTCATTGGCGACGATATTGGCCAGGGTGGTTTTCCCCAACCCTGGCGGGCCAAAAATCAGCAGGTGATCGAGGGCGTCGCCGCGCAGCTTCGCCGCCTGGATAAAGATCTCCATCTGCGAACGCACCTGCGGCTGGCCGACATACTCTGCCAGCAATTTTGGGCGGATGGCGCGGTCAGCGGCCTCTTCGAAGCCGCTGCTGTCTGCCGATACCAGCCGGTCTGCTTCAATCATCCCTTACCTCACAACGCGGCGCGCAGCGCTTCGCGGATTAGCGTTTCACTGTTGGCGTCCGGACGCGCGATCTTGCTGACCATCCGGCTGGCCTCCTGCGGTTTATAGCCCAGCGCGACCAGCGCGGCAACCGCTTCCTGCTCGGCATCGTCCGCCGTCGGGCCTGCCGGTGAGGTCAGTACCAGATCGGCGGCCGGGGTGAACAGATCGCCGTGCAGCCCTTTGAAGCGGTCTTTCATCTCAACGATCAGGCGTTCAGCGGTTTTTTTGCCAATCCCCGGCAGCTTCACCAGCGAGGCGACCTCTTCCCGCTCAACGGCGTTGACGAACTGCTGCGCCGACATGCCGGAGAGGATCGCCAGCGCCAGCTTTGGCCCTACGCCGTTGGTTTTGATCAGTTCTTTAAACAGGGTACGCTCCTGTTTGTTGTTAAACCCATACAGCAGCTGGGCATCTTCACGCACCACAAAGTGGGTGAAGACAATCGCCTCCTGCCCGGCCTCCGGCAGCTCATAGAAGCAGGTCATTGGCATGTGCACTTCATAGCCGACGCCCGCCGTTTCCAGCAACACCAGCGGGGGTTGTTTTTCGAGAATGATGCCTCTGAGTCTGCCTATCACGTGGGGCTCCTGCGTTATGGTCTAAGTATCTGGCGGTATCATAAAAAAAGGCTGGATAGATATCCAGCCTGATTTGCGATTATCGTAAGCGCCCTCGCGCCAGATTGAGCCGGGTCTCGCTGATCTGCGCGGCATTCTGGCTGACATGGCAATGGGTGATGGCGATCGCCAGCGCATCCGCCGCATCCGCTTGCGGATTGGCAGGCAGCTTGAGCAGGGTGCGCACCATGTGCTGGACCTGACTCTTTTCAGCGCTGCCGATGCCGACAACCGTCTGCTTAACCTGGCGGGCGGCATATTCAAACACCGGTAACGACTGATTGGTCGCCGCCACGATCGCCACCCCGCGCGCCTGCCCGAGCTTTAACGCCGAGTCGGCATTCTTGGCCATAAAGACCTGCTCAATGGCGAAAAAGTCAGGCTGGAACTGGGTGATGATCTCCGTCACTCCGGCGTAGATCAGCTTCAGCCGCGACGGCAAATCGTCCACTTTGGTGCGGATACAGCCGCTGCCAAGGTAGCTCAGCTGCCGGCCAACCTGACGAATCACGCCATAACCGGTAACGCGCGACCCCGGGTCAATGCCGAGAATAATAGCCATCACGCGCCTCCGGTTAACCGTGGATGCGACTGCATCACAGGGTGGCTGCGACCTCGTCGGAGATCTCGCCGTTATGGTACACTTCCTGCACGTCGTCGCAGTCTTCGAGCATATCGATCAGACGCAGCAGCTTCGGCGCCGTCTCGGCATCCATATCCGCTTTGGTGGACGGGATCATCGAGACTTCGGCAGCGTCGGCTTTCAGGCCAGCGGCTTCCAGCGCGTCGCGCACGGCGCCCATCTCTTCCCAGGCGGTGTAGACGTCGATCGCGCCGTCGTCATAGGTCACCACGTCTTCAGCGCCAGCTTCCAGCGCCGCTTCCATGATGGTGTCTTCATCGCCTTTCTCGAAGGAGATGACGCCTTTTTTGCTGAACAGGTAGGAGACGGAACCGTCGGTGCCGAGGTTACCACCGGTTTTAGTGAAGGCGTGACGCACTTCCGCAACGGTACGGTTACGGTTGTCGGACAGACATTCTACCATCACCGCGGTGCCGCCAGGGCCATAGCCTTCATAAATGATGGTTTCCATGTTCGCGTCTTCATCGCCGCCGACGCCGCGCGCGATGGCGCGGTTCAGGGTGTCGCGGGTCATGTTGTTAGACAGCGCTTTATCCACCGCCGCACGCAGACGCGGGTTGGACGCCGGATCGCCGCCGCCCAGACGCGCTGCGGTAACCAGTTCGCGAATGATTTTCGTAAAGATTTTACCGCGCTTGGCATCCTGTGCCGCTTTGCGGTGTTTGGTGTTGGCCCATTTACTATGACCTGCCATAAAAAACTCTCCAAAAAGCGCGCCCTTTCAGGCGGCGTTAATTACAAATTCTTCAATCGCCTGCCGGTTGCTCCACGACTTGGTTAGCGCAGCGGCTTCCGTCGCGCTGACCCAGCGGTAGGCCAGATGTTCGGTAAAGGTAATTTCCCGCTCATGAGGCAGCGCAAGACAGAACCAAAATTCCGTATTACGCTCCACTCCCGGCGCATAGCGATGACGCAAATGAGAAAATATCTCGAACTCCACCGTGCGCTGACAGTCGATTAAGGTCAGTTGCTCGCAGGCAACATCAATGGCGACCTCTTCCTTTACTTCACGCGCGGCGGCCTGCAGCGCGGTCTCTCCTGCTTCCAGGCTGCCGGTGACCGACTGCCAGAACGCGGGATCGTCGCGCCGCTGCAACATCAGCACCCGTTTGGTATCTTCGGCGTAAATCACCACCAGCACCGAAACGGGCAGCTTAAATGACATATTACTTGTTCTCCAGAGACGCTTTTGCCTCTTTCTCCACAACCTGAATACCCAGTTCACTGAGCGCCGCCGGATTGGCGAAGCTTGGCGCTTCGGTCATCAGGCAGGCGGCCGCGGTGGTTTTCGGGAAAGCGATAACGTCGCGGATGTTATCGGTGCCGGTCAGCAGCATGGTCAGACGGTCAAGACCGAACGCCAGGCCCGCATGCGGCGGGGTACCGTATTTCAGCGCATCGAGCAGGAAGCCGAATTTCTCACGCTGTTCCTGTTCGTTAATGCCCAGAATACCAAATACCGTCTGCTGCATGTCGCCGCGGTGGATACGCACCGAACCGCCGCCGACTTCATAACCGTTAATGACCATATCGTAGGCGTTGGCCACGGCCTCTTCCGGCGCAGCTTTCAGCTCGTCCGCCGTCATATCCTTCGGCGAGGTGAACGGATGGTGCATCGCCGTCAGGCCGCCTTCGCCGTCGTCTTCGAACATCGGGAAGTCGATCACCCACAGCGGCGCCCATTTGCTCTCGTCAGTCAGGCTCAGATCTTTGCCCAGCTTCAGACGCAGCGCGCCCAGCGCGTCGGCCACCACTTTCTTGTTGTCGGCGCCGAAGAAGATCATGTCTCCGTCCTGCGCGCCGGTGCGGTCGAGGATCGCTTCCACGATTTCAGCGGTCAGGAATTTGGCCACCGGGCTGTTGATCCCGTCCATGCCTTTGGCACGTTCGGTCACTTTAATATAGGCCAGCCCTTTCGCGCCGTAGATCTTGACAAAGTTGCCGTATTCGTCGATCAGCTTGCGGGTCAGAGAAGCCCCGCCCGGCACGCGCAGCGCCGCCACGCGCCCTTTCGGATCATTGGCCGGGCCGGCAAAGACCGCGAACTCCACTGATTTCAGCAGGTCGGCGACGTCCACCAGCTCCATCGGGTTACGCAGGTCCGGTTTATCGGAGCCGTAGCGACGTTCGGCTTCGGCGAAGGTCATGATCGGGAAGTCGCCCAGATCGACGCCTTTAATCTCCAGCCACAGCTGACGCACCATCGCTTCCATGATCTCACGCACCTGCGGCGCGGTCATAAAGGAGGTTTCCACGTCGATCTGGGTAAATTCAGGCTGACGGTCGGCACGCAGGTCTTCATCGCGGAAGCATTTGACGATCTGATAGTAGCGGTCGAAGCCGGACATCATCAGCAGCTGTTTGAACAGCTGCGGCGACTGCGGCAGCGCGTAGAATTTGCCTTTATGCACGCGGGAAGGCACGAGGTAATCGCGGGCGCCTTCCGGGGTGGCTTTGGTCAGCATCGGGGTTTCGATGTCGAGGAAGCCATGGTCATCCATAAAGCGGCGCACAAAGCTGGTGATTTTCGCGCGGGTTTTCAGACGCTGCGCCATTTCCGGACGACGCAGGTCGAGGTAGCGGTATTTCAGACGCGCTTCTTCGGTGTTGACGTGATTGGAGTCCAGCGGCAGCGATTCTGAGCGGTTAATGATCGTCAGATCGGAAGCCAGCACTTCGATAGCGCCGGTGGCCATGTCCGCGTTGATGTTTTTCTCTTCACGCGCGCGAACGGTGCCAGTGACCTGAATGCAGAACTCATTACGCAGTTCAGAGGCTAACTTCAACGCATCCGCACGATCCGGATCGAAAAACACCTGAACGATGCCTTCGCGGTCGCGCATATCGATAAAAATGAGGCTACCGAGATCGCGACGGCGGTTGACCCAACCACACAGAGTCACCTGCTGCCCAACGTGGGACTGTCGAAGCTGTCCGCAATATTCTGTACGCATGAGATATCCCTTAACTTAGCCGTCGGCGGATTGTCGTCTGCCCTGCAGGCGACGAGGTCGCAGCTTTAGCTGATGTCACAACTGAATGAAAAAAGGCGGCTATTATACTGGAAATTCTGTCGTTCGATAAGTCCGACGCACGATGTACGCTGCTTTGCTGCGCGCTTAACGTCCACACTCACATAAATTAACAAAATTTGTTACCCTTTTGCTGAAGCCGCAAAGGTATTGTAGCCGCCTGACAACAGATGAAGATACGGGGATACCATGTTAGAACTCAATGCGAAAAACACGGCGCTGGTGGTGATCGATCTGCAGGAAGGCATTTTGCCTTTTGCCGGCGGCCCACATCGGGCTGACGAGGTGGTGGCGCGCGCCGCGCGCCTGGCAGACAAGTGCCGACAACAGGGTTCGCCGGTCATCATGGTCCGCGTCGGCTGGTCGGCCGATTTCGCCGAAGCGCTGAAACAGCCTGTCGACGCGCAGGCCGGGGCGCATACGCTGCCTGAGAACTGGTGGACCTATCCGGCCACGCTGGGTAAGCAGGAGAGCGATATCGAAGTGACCAAACGCCAGTGGGGCGCGTTCTATGGCACCGACCTTGAGCTTCAGCTGCGTCGCCGCGGTATCGACACCATTATTCTCTGCGGCATCGCCACCAACATCGGCGTCGAATCCACCGCCCGCAACGCCTGGGAGCTGGGTTTTAACCTGGTCATTGCCGAAGATGCCTGCAGCGCCGGCTCCGCCGAGCAGCATCAGGGCAGCATGACGCATATTTTCCCGCGCATCGGCCGCGTGCGCAGCACCGAGGAGATCCTCGCCGCGTTATGATTTATATTGGGCTTCCCCAGTGGTCGCACCCGAAATGGGTGCGCCTTGGCATCACCAGCCTTGAAGAGTATGCCCGCCACTTCAATTGCGTCGAGGGCAACACCACCCTGTATGCGCTACCGAAGCCGGAGATTGTCGCCCGCTGGTACGAGCAGACCCACGATGACTTCCGCTTCTGCTTTAAATTCCCGGCGACTATCTCGCACCAGGCCGCCCTGCGCCACTGCGACGATTTAAGCCGTGAATTCTTCACCCGCCTGGCGCCGCTGGCCTCGCGCATCGGCCAGTACTGGCTGCAGCTGCCGGCGACCTTCGGCCCTCGCGATCTCCCGGCGCTATGGCATTTTCTCGACGCACTGCCGAAGGATTTCACCTACGGCGTCGAAGTTCGTCACCCCGAGTTCTTCGCCAAAGGGGAAGCGGAACAGCAGCTCAACCGCGGGCTGCACCAGCGCAACGTCAACCGCGTGATCCTCGACAGCCGCCCGGTCCATAGCGCCGCGGCCACCAGTCCGGCGATGATCGACGCGCAACAAAAGAAACCGAAGGTGCCGGTGCATGCGGTGATGACCGCCCGGCAGCCAATGGTGCGCTTTATCGGCGGCGACGATATGGTCCATAACCGGGAACTGTTTCGCGTCTGGCTGCAGACGCTGCCGAAATGGCATCAGTCAGGGACGCCGTGGCTGTTCCTGCATACCCCCGATATTGCCTACGCGCCGACGCTGGTCGATACCCTGTGGGGCGATCTGCGCGCCGCCCTGCCGGCGGCAGGAAATGCGCCGTCGATTCCGCAGCAATCTTCTCTTTTCTGATATCCTGCTATCATATCCGGAGCCATCTGCCAGAGTTAAAGGGAGTTTTCGTATGGTCAGCGCGCTGTATGCCGTTTTAGGTGCGTTATTGTTAGTGAAGTTCTCATTTGACGTGGTGCGTTTGCGCACCCAATACCATGTAGGCTACGGCGACGGCGGCTTCAGCGAGCTGCAGGTCGCCATCCGCGTTCACGGCAATGCCGTCGAATATGTGCCGATTGGCCTCATTTTACTGTTATTTATGGAGATGAACGGCGCCCAGACCTGGATGGTGCACGTTTGCGGCATTTTATTGATCGTCGGACGACTGATGCACTCCTGGGGTTTTCATCACCGCGTCTACCACTGGCGCCGTTCCGGCATGAGCGCCACCTGGTGCGCGTTGTTGCTGATGGTGCTGGCCAATCTCTGGTATATGCCCTGGGAGTTGGTTTTCTCCCTCCGTTAGCGCACAATACGCCGTTTTCGTTTTTTCGGGTTTAACGTTATGTCTCACCGCGATACGCTTTTTTCCGCGCCGATTGCCAGCCTCGGCGACTGGACCTTTGATGAACGGGTTGCTGAAGTCTTCCCCGATATGATCCAGCGTTCTGTGCCTGGCTACTCCAATATCATCTCGATGATCGGCATGCTGGCCGAGCGCTTCGTTCAGCCCCACACCCAGGTTTACGATCTTGGCTGTTCGCTGGGCGCCGCCACCCTCTCCGTGCGCCGCAATATTAGCCATCCGGGATGTCGCATTATCGCCATCGACAACTCCCCGGCGATGGTGGAGCGCTGCCGTCGCCATATTGACGCCTATAAAGCGCCGACGCCGGTCGAGGTGATTGAAGGGGATATCCGCGATGTGGCCATTGAAAACGCCTCGCTGGTGATCCTGAACTTTACCATTCAGTTCCTTGAGCCGGGCGATCGTCAGGCGATCCTGAATAAAGTCTATCAGGGGCTGAATCCCGGCGGCGCGCTGGTGCTTTCGGAGAAATTCAGCTTCGAAGACGCCCACGTCGGTGAGCTGCTGTTCAATATGCATCATGACTTTAAGCGCGCGAACGGCTACAGCGAGCTGGAGATTAGCCAGAAACGCAGCATGCTGGAAAACGTGATGCTGACCGACTCTGTGGAAACCCATAAAAAACGCCTGCGTCAGGCGGGGTTCGAACATGCTGAACTGTGGTTCCAGTGCTTTAACTTTGGCTCGCTGGTGGCAGTAAAATCCGGGGAGCAGGCATGATCGACTTCAGTAACTTTTATCAGCTGATCGCCAAAAGCCCGCTGTCTCACTGGCTGGAGACGCTGCCTGCCCAGGTAGCCGCCTGGCAGCGCGAGGCCCTGCACGGCAAGTTTCGCGAATGGGAGCGCGCCGTTGAGTTTCTTCCGGAATTAACGCCCTGGCGTCTGGACCTCCTGCACAGCGTCACCGCCGAAAGCGAAACGCCGCTCAGCGAAGGCCATCGGCTGCGGGTAGAAAACCTGCTTAAAAACCTGATGCCATGGCGCAAAGGCCCTTATTCGCTGTACGGCATCAACATCGATACCGAATGGCGCTCCGACTGGAAATGGGAGCGCGTCCTGCCGCATCTGTCCGATCTTAGCGGACGGACCATCCTCGACGTGGGCTGCGGCAGCGGCTATCACATGTGGCGGATGATCGGCGCGGGCGCGCATCTGGCGGTCGGCATCGATCCCACCCAGCTGTTCCTGTGCCAGTTTGAAGCGGTGCGTAAGCTGCTTGGCAACGACCAGCGGGCGCATCTCCTGCCGCTGGGCATCGAGCAGCTCCCGGCGCTGGAGGCCTTTGACACCGTGTTCTCGATGGGCGTGCTCTACCATCGCCGCTCGCCGCTGGACCACCTGTGGCAGCTGAAAGATCAGCTGGCGCCGGGTGGCGAGCTGGTACTGGAGACGCTGGTGGTCGAAGGCGATGAAAATACGGTGCTGGTTCCGGGCGATCGCTATGCGCAGATGCGCAACGTCTATTTTATTCCCTCCGCGGCGGCCCTGAAAATGTGGCTGGAGAAGTGCGGGTTTATCGATGTGCGCATCGTCGACGCCTGCGTCACCTCGACGGAAGAGCAGCGGCGCACCGAATGGATGACCAGCGAATCGCTGGCCGATTTCCTCGACCCACAGGATCAGCGCAAAACCGTGGAAGGCTATCCGGCGCCGCTGCGCGCGGTGATTATCGCCACCAAACCGGAAACGCAGCAGTCGCTGGCGAAGAAAGCGAGATAAAAAAAGGCCCCTGTTTAATGGGCAGGGGCCTGGTACGGGCAATCATCATATTGGGCGACATGATGTGCAGCAAAAACCGTTTAACTTCTGTCAGCGGAAATTATCTTTTTCATCTCCGCCACCGCTGCGCCATTGACGGCGTAGCGCCTGTATTCGTCCGCATCGGGATCGGCTGACATCGAAACGCCTGGATGACGAAAGCGCATTTCCGATGGCAACCACTGGCCTGCAGAGCTATGAACCTCTTTCACCCCCGCCTGCAGAAACAGCGGCAGGTTCGCGGCGCGCACTCCCGCACCGGCCATAATGATTGGAGTATCCCCTGCGGCAATAAGTTCCGTAATTAATGAAATACCTTTCTCCGCCGAGGATTGCTGACCGGAAGTCAGGATACGTTTAACCCCCAGCTCACCCAGCGTCTCCCAGGCCTGACGCGGGTCGGCGCACAGATCGAACGCGCGATGAAAGGTCACCGCCAGCGGCCCGGCCGCGGCCATTATTTTTTTCATACGCGGGATATCGACTTGACCATCGGCATTCAGCACGCCGGTCACCAGCCCGGGAAAGCCGAGCTCCCGCACCATGCGGATATCGCCAAGCATCGCGGCGAACTCCTCTTCGGTGTAGCAGAAATCGCCGCCGCGCGGGCGGATAATCGGATGCACCGGGAGGGTAATCGCCTCGCGGACCGAGACCAGCACCCCGTAAGAGGGTGTTAGTCCCCCTTCCTGCGGCGCGGCGCAAAGTTCAATACGATCGGCGCCGCAGCGCTCTGCCTCCCGGGCGCACGCCATGCTGTAACAACAAACTTCCAGTACCGCCATTGCTCACTCCCTGATCCAGACAACCTTCTCAGCATGTCATGATTTCACGCGGCAGACGCCGCGCGGCTTCACACTGTTATGTATCGGCTTGCTCGCTGGCGACGATTTGTTCAATAGACCATGGGTGAAATTTGACCGTCACGCTGCCGTCGGTGACCGCCAGGGTGGGATTCGGCAGACGCTCATGTTCCCCTTTCGGCGAGCTGGTTTTGACGACGATCCCCGGCTGGCTGAGTCCGTCATCGGCCAGCAGCGCCAGAGCGCGGGCATTTAAGGTAGCCGGATCGCCGGGCAGGACAATTTCGATATGCTCCCAGCCTTCATGGGGATAACGCTTTTCACCCGGCCACGGCAGCTCAACGATATGAAAGCGCCAGTGCGCCACGCAGACCGGCTCCGCCAGTTTAAACAAGCAGATAGGCCGACCGTTGATCATATTCTCCGACAGCAGGGTTCCGCACTGCGCCAACCCACTGCGCCAGCGCTCCGCGGTGGCGTTCTGATGACAGCGCAGGGAGATATGGTCGGCGTCGAGTCCGCCGATCTCCAGTCCCAGTCGCGCAGCGAAGCGCTGTAGCGCATCGGAAAATCGCGGGAGATCCGCCGTAATATCGGCCAGTTGTTCAATCTGCTGCCAGTTCGCCATGGGTTTGCTCGTCACTTATGTTCATCAATAATAAAAAGGCTAATCTACCGTGTTTTAGGCCGCGGACCAACCGCCACCCTGCCGCTGCGTGACCGACCGACGATGGATTGCCCATGCCGCCGCGCCGCGCGCGATGCTGACGGACGGGGACAAATGCAGTATACTCCCGCCCTAATTTGTCCACATTCCGGCGCCGCCTCCCTCGGGGGCTGGCGCATTACACGTAAGGTATTCCGGTGAATATTCAGGCTCTTCTCTCAGAAAAAGTCAGCCAGGCCCTGATCGCGGCAGGCGCGCCTGCCGATTGCGAACCTCAGGTCCGCCAGTCAGCAAAAGTTCAGTTCGGTGACTATCAGGCCAACGGCGTGATGGCTGTCGCCAAAAAACTGGGCATGGCGCCGCGACAACTTGCAGAGCAGGTACTGTCTCATCTTGACCTCAACGGCATTGCCAGCAAGGTTGAAATCGCCGGGCCGGGCTTTATCAATATTTTCCTCGACCCCGCGTTCCTGGCGGACAACGTCAACCGCGCGCTGCAGTCAGAACGCCTGGGCGTCGCCACGCCGCAGGTACAGACCATCGTCGTCGACTACTCGGCGCCAAACGTGGCGAAAGAGATGCACGTCGGCCATCTGCGTTCGACCATCATTGGCGATGCCTCGGTCCGTACCCTGGAGTTCCTGGGCCATAAGGTGATCCGCGCCAACCACGTCGGCGACTGGGGCACCCAGTTCGGCATGCTGATCGCGTATCTGGAAAAACAGCAGCAGGAAAACGCCGGCGAGATGGCCCTGGCCGACCTCGAAGGTTTTTATCGCGAAGCGAAAAAACACTACGACGAAGACGAAGCCTTCGCCGAGCGCGCGCGCAGCTACGTGGTTAAGCTGCAGGGCGGCGATGAGTACTTCCTGCAGATGTGGCGTAAGCTGGTGGACATCACCATGTCGCAGAACCAGATCACCTACGATCGCCTGAATGTGACGCTGACCCGCGATGACGTGATGGGCGAAAGCCTGTACAACCCGATGCTGCCGGGGATCGTCGCCGATCTGAAAGCCAAAGGGCTGGCCGTGGAGAGCGAAGGCGCCACCGTGGTGTTCCTTGATGAGTATAAAAACAAGGAAGGCGAACCGATGGGCGTCATCATCCAGAAAAAGGATGGCGGCTACCTCTATACCACCACCGATATCGCCTGTGCGAAGTATCGCTATGAAACACTGCACGCCGACCGCGTGCTCTACTACATCGACTCCCGTCAGCACCAGCACCTGATGCAGGCGTGGACCATCGTGCGTAAAGCAGGCTATGTGCCGGACTCCGTGCCGCTGGAACACCATATGTTCGGCATGATGCTGGGTAAAGACGGCAAGCCGTTTAAAACCCGCGCCGGCGGCACCGTGAAGCTGGCGGATCTGCTGGACGAAGCGCTGGAGCGCGCGCGTCGCCTGGTGGCCGAGAAGAACCCGGAGATGTCCGCTGATGAGCTGGAAAATCTGGCGAAAGTGGTGGGTATCGGCGCGGTGAAATACGCCGACCTGTCGAAAAACCGCACCACCGACTACGTTTTCGACTGGGATAATATGCTGGCGTTCGAAGGCAACACCGCGCCGTATATGCAGTATGCCTATACCCGCGTGCTCTCCGTGTTCCGCAAAGCCGGCATTGACGAAAACGCCCTCACCGACGCGCCGGTGGTGATTGCGGAAGATCGCGAAGCCCAGCTGGCCGCGCGCCTGCTGCAGTTTGAAGAGACCCTCTCCGTGGTCGCTCGCGAAGGGACGCCGCACGTGATGTGCGCCTACCTCTACGATCTGGCGGGCCTGTTCTCCGGTTTCTACGAGCACTGCCCGATCCTCAGCGCGGAAAGCGAAGCGACCCGCAACAGCCGCCTGAAGCTGGCGCTGCTGACGGCGAAAACCCTCAAGCTGGGCCTCGATACCCTCGGTATCGAAACCGTCGAGCGTATGTAAAACCAACCCGGCGAAAGCCGGGTTAGTTTTTTCAGGCGCCGCGCCTGCGGGGTCTCCTGCTCAGAAATACTTGCGCAGATACTCGGTCAGACAGAGGATCGCCATCGCCTGGCCGTAGGGCATCGAGGTGAGCGGGATCTGGCGATAGAAATCAAGGTCTGACCCCATTCCGGTGCCAAAGGAAGTCTGCAGCAGCTCCCCCTGCGGCGAAATATTCTGCACAATTCCGCGAATCGCTTTTTCAGCCACCCCGGCGTAGTGCTGCCCGACATATCGCTTGCGCACCGCTTTGAGTATGCCGTAGGCAAAGCCGGCGGTCGCCGAGGCCTCTGGATAAGAGTGCGGGTCGTCCAGCAGGGTATGCCACAGGCCGCTGTCGTCCTGACATTTCGCTAAGGCGGCAATTTGCGCGTTCAGCACCTCGGTCAGATAGCGCCGTACCGCATTCCCCTCCGGGAGATCCACTAACTCAAGAAAATCCGGGATCACCATAGTGAGCCAGCTGTTGCCCCGCGCCCAGCGCGCCCGGGCAAAATTATGCCGACCGTCATAGCTCCAGCCGTGAAACCACAGCCCGGTTTCCCGGTCCATCAGGTTCTGCACGTGGAGCAGGAACTGATAGGTCGCCTCCTCCACATACTGCGGACGGTGAAGCAGCTTGCCAATTTTGGCTAACGGCAACACGGTCATCATCAGGGTGTCATCCCACATTTGCTGGTGGTTTTCTTCCGCCAGGGTGATGTGCTGCATGCCGCCCTGCTCGGTACGAGGCATCTCATACATTGCCCACTCCGCCCAGCTCTCCAGCCACGGCAGATATGCCTTACATCCGGTCTCTTCAAAGCGATAGGCCAGGGTCAGGAACGGCGCCATGGTGTTGACGTTTTTGGTCGTTGCCCCCTCGGCGATGCGGTCGGCAAACCAGCGGTCAATAATATCGCGCATCTCGAGATCGCCGGTTTGCTGATAATACTGATAGATGCCATACAGCCCGACGCCGTGGGTCCACTCCCAGCCGGCCCAGCCTTTGGTATCAATAACGCGCCCGTCATCCAGGCGCAGTAAAAATTGCCCGCTCTCATCCTTAATATTCACCAGGTTTTGCGTCACGTTGCGGATGAGCGCCTGCAGTTCGCTACGGGCGATAAAACGCTCAGGCTGACAGAGTAATGGGCTATGTTTGACCGGCCAAACTTTCATGTTGTTAACCTCGGGTATATGTCGAATTCAAAGCGCCGCCCTGGGTGAGCGCCGGGGCAGCAGGTTTATGACGATTCAGGTAGCCAATATTGTTATTTCCCCACAGGCAGTCGTAGGGCATCCCCGCCAGCATCTCGACGACCGCGCGGTGTTCCGCACTGGTCAGTTCCGGCTGGGCGTGACCGCTTTCGCGCATTCTTAGGGTTTCGCTGCGCAGGACGCTGTGGGTATGCAGATTGAGTTTGAAGCGCAGCGAAACGAGGAAGCCGCAGGCTAAGACCACCAGCGTGCCGACGCTGAGGATCAGCAAAATGGTATGGCTGACCCCTTCAGGCTGTATTTTTTGCCCGGAGACAAACCCCGACAGCTGCATGATGATGCCCACCAGCATCACCGCCCCCGCCTGCGAGGCTTTGCGGGTCAGCGTCATGATGCCGGCAAAAATCCCCTCCCGGCGCTGGCCGGTGATCGCTTCGTCGACGTCGGCAATATAGGTGTAGGTATTCCACGGTACGTAGTTAATCCCGCCGCGTCCCAGTCCGGCGACAGCAGAGATGAGCAGCAATAACGAATAGACGTCGCTCAGTCCGGCGTAATAGAGCAGCGCATAGGAGAGCGAGCTCAGGCCAAAGAGGACCACCACCATGCGGTACGACGGCGCGGGGCCAAAGCGAATGCACAGCGGGATCATGGCGATCACGGCGATAAACTGGAAAATCGCCATCGTCCCCAGCAGATTCGAGGCGACAGAGGCCTCCTGCATCAGAACAAAGACCACGTAATAGGTGAATACGGCATTGAAGACGTCCTGGGCGATATAGCCCCCCAGATACATGCCGAGGTGCTGGCGGAAAATTTTTATCCGCAGCGTGGAGCTCAGCTCAATCACCAGGCGATTAAGGCTCTGGGCGAGGGTTAAGTTCTGTTTTTCCGCTTCCGCCCGCAGCGCCGCCTCTGACCAGGCCTCACGCGGCCGCTCCCAGGTGAAACACCAGACGAAGGTCAGCATCACCGCGCACAGGACCGAGAACACCAGACTAGCATAAAAGAACGAGCTGGCATTGTCTTTGCCGAGCCAGGTAAGGAGGATCCCCGGCAGAAAGGAGGCTAAAATCGCCGACATTTGCGCCATTGAGATGCGCGCGCCGGAGAATTTGGTTTTCTGTTTAAAGTCATCGGTCATCTCCGGCACCAGCGTCTCGTAGGGCACCAGAATCATGGTGTAGACCATATCAAACAGCAGATAGGTGAGCAGGTAGTACCAGAAGCCCATCTCGCCAACCCACATCGCCGAGTAGCTGAATACGCACGGGATGCCGAGCAGAATAAAGAATTTTCTGCGGCCGAAGCGCTTGCCGAGCCAGGTGGTGCCGAAGTTATCGGTGAGAAAGCCCATCAGCGGGCTCACCACCGCATCCAGTACGCGGGCGGAAGCGAATATCAGCGTGGCTTCTATCGGAGAGAGTCCGCAGAAGGTGGTGTAAAAGTAGAGCAGCCATGCGGCGGTTAGCGCCGTGGTGCCGGCGCCGAGAAAATCGCCCGCGCCGTAGGCCAGGTAGTTAGCCAGTCCAATCTTTCGTGTTTTCATCGCCGTGATCCTGTGTCTTTTTTTAAGAGAACGCCGACAATCTTTCCGGATTTGCCACCGGAAGGGAGTGGGTACCTGGCTACACTAAAAGCAGCGAAACGACGTTACCTTTGTGCTTTTGCCACGCAACCGCCGCCGATGGCAAAATGACAAAGAGATGACGTCTTCACTTCACTCATTTATAAAACAGCATTTCTTTTAAATCAAAAGACAGGTTCACCATTGTGATCTGGCCGGAAAAACACCGACTGGCGAAGAGGCTCGCAAATCCCGGGATCGGCCCTTGCGCAGCCGGGTAAACAGGAGTAAAGAAAGAAGGAAAGAAAGGGTTATTCCGCGTATCTCAAGGAGGCCAGATGCCTTATTCACATCTGCTGGTTGCCGTCGCGCCAACGCCGGAGAGTCAGGTATTAATTAAAAAAGCGGTGTCGATTGCCCGGCCCGTGAACGCGAAAGTGAGCTTTATCACCCTCGCCACGGATCCGGAGCTGTATAACCAGTTCGCTGCGCCGATGATGGAAAATCTGCGCGAGGTGATGCAGGAAGAGACGCGTGATTTTCTCAACGAGCTGGCGCGTCACGCGGACTACCCGATAGAGAAAATGACCATCGCCTGCGGCGAACTGGGCCATCATATTAAGGACTTCTGCCGGTCGCACCAGGTCGATCTGGTGATCTGCGGCAATCATAACCATTCCCTTTTTTCGCGCGCCACCTGCTCGGCGAAAAATATCGTCGGCAGCTGCGGCGTCGATGTCCTGTTGGTTTCCCTTGAAAAGGGCTAACGCCGGTTAGCCCTTTTCCTGAACTAGGCCAGTTTAGGGAACGTGGCTATCTTCCCCCGCAGGCGGCTCTCCTCACTGCGCGGTGAAATATGCTGCAGATCGTCGACAAAGCGCGCCTGCCAGTTATGAATATCATTTTCTCTGATCACGTCCAGCATCGCAGAATGACGGGCAATACGTTCCGCCAGCGGCATGCTAAGGGCGCGATCCAGCGCGGCGGCAACCTCGTCGCGATCGTAGGGGTTGACGATCAGGGCGCTGGTCAGCTCCTGCGCCGCGCCGGCAAACTGTGACAGGACCAGTACGCCAGGGTTATCCGGATCCTGCGCCGCCACGTATTCCTTCGCCACCAGGTTCATACCATCGCGCAGGGGCGTCACCAGGCCGACGTCAGAGTAGCGGAAGACCTTCATCAGCAGCTTACGGTCAAAATGCTGGTTCAGGTAGTAGAGCGGGGTCCAGCCAAGCTGGCCAAACTGGCCATTGATGCGCCCGGATGCGGTTTCCAGCTGGTGGCGGATGTCCTGATAGGCCTGCACATCGCCGCGGGAGGTCGGTGCGATCTGGGTATAACGGATCTTGCCGTGATGCTGAGGATACTTTTCGAGCAGCGTCTCATAGGCGAGGAACCGCTCCGGCAACCCTTTCGAGTAGTCAAGCCGCTCCACCGAGAAGATATTCTTCACGTTTTTGAGCTCGTTTTTCAGCTGGACCAGCTTCGGCGGCAGCGGACCTTTGGCGTTGCGCGTAATCTCGTCCGGATCGATCCCTATCGGATAAACCTCAGTGCTGAACGCCTTACCCCACGCCTGATAGCGTTTGTCTCCGAGGTCGGAGAGTCGGGTCTGCATGGCAATGCTGTCAAGAAACGCGGTTCTGTCGCTTTCAGTCTGGAAGCCCAACAGGTCGTAATCGCACAGTTGCTCCAGCAGCTCAGCGTGCGGCGGTAGCGCGTTAAAAATCTCCGGCGTCGGGAACGGAATATGCAAAAAGAAGCCGATCCGGTTGTTGACCCCACGCTTGCGCAGTTCGCTGGCGAAGGGCAGCAGATGGTAATCATGGATCCACAGCGTATCGTCTGGTTCGATCAGCGGCAGAAGCTTGTCCGCCAGCATGGCGTTAACTCGCTGATATCCCTCCCAGGCTTCGCGCTGGAAGCTGACCAGATCAAGACGATAATGGAAGGCCGGCCACAGCACGGCATTAGAGAACTGGTTGTAGTATTCATCATGGTCACGTTCATTAAGGTTGAACGACGCCCATGAAATATTTCCGCGGGAGACCTGCTTCAGCGGTTGCTGGTCATCGCCAATTTCGCCGCTCCAGCCAAACCACAGACCCCCTGCCGCTTTCAGTGCCCCCAGGATGCCGACGGCCAGACCGCCAGCGCTCGATTTTTTATCGTCCGGTAAGGCGATACGGTTAGAGACTACGACTAAACGACTCATGGTCATCCCTCCTTTCGGTTTGCGCGTCATACGCCAGATGTTGCAACCACGTCCTTACGGCGGCGGCATCCGCCAACCGCCAGTGCGCCTGGGTTTCCCCGGCGCCCACTTTTATCGACATTCCCTGCAGTTGATTAACCACGCTGAATCCCGCTTCGTCGGTCAAATCATCGCCGACAAAAACCGGTTCGCGACCGGCAAACGGTGCTTCCTGCATGAAGGCGGTGATCGCCTCCCCTTTGTTGACACCGCGGGGTTTAATCTCCACTACGCACTTGCCAAGCTGTAGCGCCAGCAGCGGGTAGCGCTGAACGATGCGCTGCGCCAGCTCCAGCACCGCGCTCTGCTGTTGCGGCGCCTGGCGGTAGTGGAGCGCGAAGGCCATCTCTTTACTCTCCAGCTCGCACCCGGGGAGCGCCTGCAACGCCGAGGTCAGCTCAGCCGCGATTTCATCGCGCAGAGCCGACGGAAGAGAGACAATATAGGTTTTACCATTGATATCACGGCGTTCAGCCCCGTGAACACCGGCCAGCGGTAGCCGCCAGGGATGTGTTAGCGCGTCAAGTTCAGACATTGAGCGCCCTGAAATCAATGCCACCGCCCCGCCCTGCTGCCGGGCCAGCGCGTTGAGCGCCTGCAGCGTGTTGTCGGGTATCACCACCTGATCGGGGTGCGGCTGGATATCGGCAAGAGTACCGTCGAGGTCAAAGAAAAAAGCGTAGTTTCCGGTTAGCGCAGGCGGTACAGATATCTGGTTATCCACCCTGTTTCCTCCTTATCATGGCCAGCCGAAGCTGGTTGTTAATTATATGTTAGCCATGTAAGTATAGACAGTGTGACCAACCTCGCCATTTTTGATAGTTACCGCCAGCGAAACGGGCGCTGACGGTAATTACTCTGTAGACTTAAAAGTTATGCCTGAAATCAGGCCGCACGTTTGGCTTTTTGTTTGTAGCGGTCAAAAATTACCGCCGCCAGTAGGATGACCCCGCGCACGACGTATTGTGAGAACGGCGAGATGTTCAGCAGGTTCATCGCGTTCTCCACGGTCCCGAGGATCAGGATCCCGGCCACCACGTAGGAGATCTTGCCGATCCCGCCCTTCAGCGATACCCCGCCCAGCACACAGGCCGAAATAACAATCAGCTCATAGCCAATCGAGGTCATCGGCTGGCCGCTGGTCATCCGCGACGCCAGGATAATTCCCGCCGCGGCCGATACCAGACCGGAGAGCACAAAGATAATAATCTTGGTGCGCACCACCGGAACACCGGCCAGACGCGCCGCCTCTTCATTGCCGCCTATAGCCAGCGTATTACGGCCAAAGGTGGTTTTGTTTAGTAATAATCCGAAAACCACCAGGCAGGCGACCGTCAGCCAGATCGGCGCCGGCAGACCAAACCAGTTGGCGTAACCGAGGGTGAAGAAGCGTTCATCTTCGATCCCCACCGCTTTACCGTCGGAGATAATGTAGGCCAGACCGCGGACAATCTGCATAGTGGCCAGTGTGGTGATCAGGGCATTGATCTTCAGGCGGGCAATGACAAAGCCGTTGACCAGGCCACTGATCGCCCCCAGCAGCAGACCGGCGGCAATCCCCAGCCACAGGCTTTCGCTCAGGTTAATCACCACCGCGGTAGTGACCCCGGCACAGGCGATAACCGACGCCACCGACAGGTCGAAATCGCCGGAGGCCAGGCAGAAGAGCATACCGCAGGCCACCATCCCGGACATCGAGATCGCCAGCCCCAGCCCCTTCATATTGACGAATGAGGCAAAGTTAGGCACAAAAATTACGCAGCCGATAAACAGCACCGCAAACACCACCAGCATGCCAAACTGATCCCAGATACGGGCAAAGCTAAAGGCAGAGCGGGTAGCGCCGGACGTAGTCACTGATGACATCATTTACTCCTTACTCAGGCGACAGCCTGACTCACTTTTGGCATCGCAAGGCTTAACGCCTGCTGTTCATTGGCTTCTTCATGCAGCAGTTCGCCGGCGACTTGCCCTTCACGCATCACCACGATGCGGTCGGCGACGCCCAGCACTTCCGGCAGGTCGCTGGAGGCAAATACCACGGCGACACCGGAGGCGGCGAGGCCATATATCACGTTGTAAATTTCATGTTTGGCGCCGACATCGATACCGCGGGTGGGCTCATCGAGCAGGATCACCTTCATCTCTTCCGACAGCCAGCGGCCCAGGATCGCTTTCTGCTGGTTGCCGCCAGACAGGTTCATGATCAGCTGTTCCGGGCCCGGCGTTTTAATGTTCAGCGACTGGATATGCTGATCGGCGTTGTCCGCCTCCCAGGCGTTGTTGATCAGGCACCCGGCGTGGATATGCTTGCGCCGGGCGCTGATATTGATGTTGTCGCGCACGGAGTGAACCGGAATAATCCCCTCCGCTTTCCGATCTTCCGGGCACAGCATCATCCCGGCCTGGATGGCCTGGGCCGGTTTGCGTATGTCGACGGGCTGGCCATCGATATACACCTGACCGCTGGTGATCCGCGTCCCGCCGAACAGACCTTTCATCAGTTCGCTGCGCCCGGCGCCCACCAGCCCAAACAGGCCGACGATTTCGCCACTGCGCACCGAGAGGCTGACCGGCGTGCGCACGCCCGGGGCCTTCACCTCCTCCAGACGCAGCCGCTCTTCGCCATAGGGGCGAGGTTTCCAGCCGTAAATATCCCCCAGATTGCGTCCCACCATCGCCTGAACCAGCGCGTCGTGGCTGACGCTCGGCATATCGTCAAAGGTGCAGACGTAGCGGCCATCTTTAAAGACGGTGATGGCATCGCTGAGGGCAAAAATTTCTTCCATCCGGTGTGAAACATAGATGATGACGCGCCCCTCCTCCCGTAGCTCGCGGATAACGCGAAACAGGTTGTCGATCTCCCGGGCGGAGAGCGAACTGGTCGGTTCATCGAAGGCGATAATTTTGGCGTTACGCGCCAGCGCTTTGGCAATCTCCACCATCTGCCACTGGCCAATGGAGAGATACTTCAGCGGCGTCTCCGGGTCGATATCCAGCCCCAGATGCTCAAGCTGCAGGCGGGCCTCGTAGTTGAGCAGCGAGCGGTTGACGATGCCGCCTCTGTGCGGCAGCTGGCCAAGATAGATATTTTCGGCGACGGTCATCTCCGGGATCAGATGCAGTTCCTGATAGATAATCGCCACGCCGGCGTTGAGCGCCGCCATCGTATTGGTGAAGGTCATCTGCTGACCGCCGATCTGCAGGTGGCCCGCGGTGGGGATGTAGTTACCGCTGAGGATTTTCAGCAGCGTCGATTTGCCTGCGCCATTTTCGCCCATCAGCGCGTGGATCTGTCCTGGGTAGCAGTCAAAACTGATATCGGACAAGGCCTTTACGCCAGGGAACGTCATGGTGATGCCGCGAAATGAGAGATAAGGGGTAGACTGTTGCATAACGACTCCGCTCTTCTGCACTCAGCCCCCGCCGCGGCGGGGGCCAGTTCAACCGGGCTGTTACAGCCCTTTTTTCGCCAGCTCTTCTTTGAAGTTATCGCGGGTAATCAGCACCACATCGGTCACCGCAGTGAACTTCGGCGGCTCAACGCCCTTGGTGACCCAGTTGTAGAGCATTTCGCTGGTTTTATAGCCATGAATATCCGGGCTTGGCAGCAGGGAGCCATAGAAACCGGTCGGCTGCGCCTTCGACAGTTCGTTGACGGCATCCACGCCGTTGATGCCAATGCCAATCACATCCGGCGCTTTAAAGCCCTGGCCTTCAGTGGCACGCACGCCGCCGAGCACGGTGTTGTCGTTCATCCCAACGATCAGCCAGTGTTTAACCTGCGGGTGCTGGACCAGCATTGAGTTACCGGCGTCAAACGCCCCCGGGATATCGTTAGATTTTGTCGGAACGCGGTAGATTTGCGCTTCCGGGAAACCGGCCGCCTTCAGGGCATCGATGGAGCCAGTGGTACGACGGCGGGCGGTGTCCAGCTCATCGGCGGTGATGGCCATCACCGCGGTGTCTTTGACATCCCAGCCGCGTTTCTGCATCTCTTTATACAGCTCCTGCCCCTGGCGGGCGCCGATTTCGCTGGCCGCCATCATCACCAGCGGCACGCTCTCCATCGGTTTACCTTTGGCGTTGACGAACTGGTCATCGACGGTAATCACCTTCATGTCATAGCCGCGCGCCTTAGCGACAATCGCCGAGCCGAGCTTAGGATCGGGGGTACAGATGACAAAGCCCTTCGCGCCGCTGGCCGCCAGGCTATCGATGGCGTTCAGGGTTTTCTCACCATCCGGCACCGCAATTTTAATGACGTCAAAGCCTAAATCTTTTCCTGCTTTATCAGCAAATTTCCACTCGGTCTGGAACCATGGCTCTTCCGGCTGTTTCACCAGAAAACCCAATTTCAGGTTTTCCGCCATAGCTGATTGTGACATAACCGCTGCGAGACCAATGGCCGCCAGCGCTTTAGTAAATTTGTGCATGGTAAACTCCAGCTTTAATTCGCTTTCATGTAGGGAAAAATCGG
This sequence comes from Klebsiella sp. K5-204, assembly GCF_030128585.1. Classification (NCBI taxonomy): domain Bacteria; kingdom Pseudomonadati; phylum Pseudomonadota; class Gammaproteobacteria; order Enterobacterales; family Enterobacteriaceae; genus Klebsiella; species Klebsiella sp. K5-204. The sequence goes on along the minus strand of NZ_JAKUZS010000002.1, from coordinate 165,388 downwards.
AATTAACTTTTTTATCAGCATCAAAACAAGGCATTAGAAAAATCACATTCCCTACTGCCGTTGTTAGAGTAGTAATACCCGGAAATTATTTCTCCATACGAGAGCATTATCACATCGCGGAATTACAGTAATTGCGTACATAGATTTAGCAAAAAAAGACATAAAAAAAGACATAATTGTCATACAATTTAACCGGCGAATAGCAGGATCATCTATACCACCAGCAGGGTTATCCCTGTGATGTCAGAGGGTGTTTAACAGAGGGTTACGGCACTGTTATATCCAGCGGCTAACGGGGTCGCAGCGGCGGTCAACTGCCTGCCGGCGCTGAAGATCAGCAGACGCGCGTCGCCAGTCCGGTATCGGCCGTTTTATATCGCGATAAAACGGATCTTTTGCGTAATTTATTCCGAATTGAAAAAAGATATTCCCGCTGCATAAAAAAGCCTGCAACAAAAAATAAAAATAATTATCATCACCATGAAACATTGCTCTCTGAAATAACTTATAGCTTTGCGTTATACGACGAATCTCGTAGTCAAATACCTATAACTTATACCTGGCACACCGCGCTAGCGCCCCGGTCTACGCCGCCAATCCCCCGCCAGTAGTCATTCAGGAATAATCGTGTAACAAAACGTAAATTATCCATCTTGAGAGTTTTCTTAATTCCATTCAGCGAGTATTCTAAAATTGTCGGCAAGAGGAAAAATTACCCGACTCATACGGAATGTGTAGAGTTTTATTATTCTGCAACAGTGCAGCGCGCCACTCTTTTATCCTGTTGTTTACCGCAGGAACCGCTGACGCGCACCAGTAACCCCTTCCCGGTTAATAAGGATATTTTTATGGCAGTTCCAGGAATGGCACAAAAGCTAAACACCCAGATGAACCTTGAGTTCCACGCCTCTAACGTTTACCTGAACTTAAGCGAGTGGTGCGCCCGGCATCGCTTCGACGGCGCCGCGACATTTTTGCGCAACCGCGCGCAATGCAGCATCACCCTCACCATGCGCGTATTTGACTATCTGAAAAAAGCCGGCAGCTGGCCGATAGTGAATCCCGACCGCGCCTGTAATCCCGAATGTACCTCGCTGGAAGATCTCTTTACCCAAACCCTGGTCGATTACCGCCAGCGTAGCAGTATGCTGAGCGGTCTCGCCGAGGAAGCCAAAGCGCAGAGCGATGACAACACCTGGCGTTTTCTGACCCGGCTGGCGGAAGAGCAGCAGCAGGATGGGCTGCTGCTGCAAAGCGTGCTCGAGGAAATTCGCAATGCCGACAAAGCCGGGATCGGTATGGAACAGACCGATCGCCGTCTGATGGCCCTCGTCGGAGCGTCACAGAAACCCCATTAATCAGAGGTGTCGGGCCTTTCTCGGCCGATCAGGGGGGAGCGCGTTCGCGCTGCCCCGCCCTGTTTATTAATCCGTTATCGCTATACTTCCCTGCCATTTATTCCTCAAAAGAATAAAAAAGTTTTAACTTGATCCCATTCCCTCCTCACCGTTACCCCTTTGGGGGGATTAGTGAGCGCGGTCACTTTTTGTTGAGCCACAAAGAAATATAAAAACAGTGTTTCAAAAATATAAAACACGAGGTTTATTTTTTATGGCTCGATACACGGCTTCAGCCTCTGAAGGGCTGCAGGGAAGACCGATCTTGTTACGCCATCAGTTAGCCTACGGCGGCGGTAATCTGTTAGGGAGTGGCGCACTGGCGATAAGCGGGGCATGGCTACTCTATTTTTATACGACCTTTTGCGGCCTGACGCTGATCGAGGCCTCATTTATCTTCTCCGTCGCCAGCATCATCGACGCCATCAGCAACCCGCTGATGGGCTATCTGACGGATAACTTTGGCAAAACACGGTTAGGCAAACGCTTTGGCCGTCGGCGCTTCTTTTTGCTGATCGGCATTCCGCTGATGCTGTTCTACCCGCTGCTGTGGGTAGAGGGCCTGAGTTTCTGGTACTACCTGTGCACCTACGTGGTATTTGAGATCATCTACACCTCCATCATGGTGCCCTATGAAACGCTGGCGACAGAGATGACCGATGATTTCTCGCTACGCTCAAAGCTCACCGGCTATAAAGCCATCTTCGGCAAGCTGGCCAACTTCCTCGCCGCGTTTATTCCCGGACAGTTCATTCTGCTGTACGGCAAAGATTCCGCCACCCCTTTCTTCCTCACCGGCCTGACCTACGGCGCGATCCTGATCGTCGCGATTACCTGCCTGTGGCTGTGCAGCTGGGAGCGCGAGCGTGCGGAAGCCGTGGATACCAGCGCGAAAAAGGGGCTGCTGAGCACCTTGCTGTCGCTGGCGAAAGACATGCGTTCCACCTTTTATCTGCGCGTGTTCCGCAAACATCTCGGTATGTACCTGTGCGGGTTTGGCGCGGAATGGCTGTTTGCCTCCATCTTCACCTATTTCGTGATATTCGTTCTGCAGCACGATCCGGCAATGGTGGCCGGGCTGAACAGCCTGAACTCGATTCTGCAGCTGATCTCCACCGCGCTGTTTATCGGCCTGTGTGTGAAAAAGGGCTTCAGCAAACCCTATATCCTCGCGCTGGGGATCGTGATTTTCGCAGTCCTGCTGTATACCTCGCTGTGGTTCTTCCATCTGCCGTCAGGCCTGGCGACCGTGCTGATGTTCGGTATTACCGTGCTGTTCGGCCTGGGGACCGGCGGGGTTTACTATATTCCCTGGACCGTTTACACCTTCCTCGCCGATGTCGACGAGATCTACACCGGACGCCGCCGGGAAGGCATCTATGCCGGCGCCATGACCTTTTCAGGGAAAATTCTGCGCTCGATTGTGGTGTTTTCGATGGGGGCCATCCTGAGCTTTTACGGTTTCCAGTCAAAAGCGCACAGCCAACCGGAAAGCGCCGTGACCGCCATCGCGGTGGTATTCTGCGTCGGTGTCGTCGCCTTAGCCCTGGCCGCCATCGTCTTCAGTAAGCAGATGAAACTGGACCGTAAAGCCCATCTGGTGGTCCTGCAGGAAGTCGCGCGGATTAAAGCGGGCGGTAAAATCAGTGATATTGCGCCGGAGGTGCGGGCAATCGTTGAGGATCTGGTTGGCCATCGCTACGAAGAGTGCTGGGGCAACAGCAAATTGTTTAAAACCGCTGAGGCTGCGCCAACGCAGACCGTGGTTTCCCATTAAAGGAAAAGGCCCCGTCGGTCACCCGCGGGGCCGGTTATTAATGCGTTTCTTCCTGCGGGGTAAACTTCAGCTCAATCAGGGCAATCGCTTTTTGCACCGCGCGAAGCGTCACCGGATCGGCAGAGGCCGGGTGGCTGGCGAAGTCAATGGCTTTCAGCTGGCTGGTCATTTTTTCACGCACTTCCACCGGCGCGATGACGTCAATCACGTCGAGGATCTGCTTGATAACCAGCTGGCAGGCAACCACATCGGAAACCAGCTCGTCGTGTTCGGTAAGATGTTGAGACATTAATTACTCCTTTTTTCAGGAGCGTAATAGTACCCTAAATCGTTAACGATAATAAAACCTGCCGTGGCAGGTTTTTTCGCCACCCGAGTGGCTGGCGGCACCTTTGCTGCCGCTTTGCCGAGGATCCCCTTGATGGCAGCGACAACATGAATACCGCGATCTCTTCCGGGAACGAACGTGCTTTTTCAGCCCCGGCGCTGCTGGTGGCTGGCGCCTTTTTTATGGAGTTTCTCGACGGGACGGTGATCGCTACCGCCCTGCCCGACATGGCGAGAGATTTTGGCGTTACCGCCGTCGAGCTGAATATCGGCATCAGCGCCTATCTGATTACCCTCGCGGTGCTGATCCCCGCCAGCGGCTGGATCGCCGATCGCTTCGGCGCCCGGGCTATCTTCACCCTCGCCCTGGCCATTTTTACCCTTGCTTCGATCTTTTGCGGCCTCTCCAGCGAGATGCATATCTTTGTCGCCATGCGTATCCTGCAGGGGATCGGCGGCGCGCTGATGGTCCCCGTCGGTCGTCTGGCGGTACTGCGCACCACGCCGAAACACCTGCTGATAAAGGCCATCGCCACCCTCACCTGGCCGGCACTGGTGGCCCCTATTATCGGCCCGCCTTTGGGAGGCTTTATTACCCGCTACGCCAGTTGGCACTGGATCTTCTTTATCAATGTCCCGCTGGGCGTCGCGGCGATTATCCTGTCGCTGCGCATCATTCCTGATATCCGCGAAGCAGAGCGGCGCGCCTTTGATATGACAGGGTTTATCACGACCGCGGTGGCGATGGTCAGCCTGGTCACAGCGATGGAACGGCTCGGCGATCGTCAGCCGCAGATCTGGCCGACGCTGGCCCTCGCCGCGCTTGGCTTCGGCTGTCTGGCGTATGCTATTCGCCACTTCCGCCGGGCGACAGCGCCTATGGTTCGTCTGACGGCGTTGCAGGTGCCGACGTTCCGCGTGACGATGTACGGCGGCTCGCTGTTCCGGGCCTCCATCAGCGCGGTCCCCTTTCTCCTGCCGCTGCTGTTTCAGGTGGGGTTCGGCATGGATCCCTTTCACTCCGGTCTGCTGGTGCTGGCGGTATTTGTCGGCAATTTAACGATTAAACCCGCCACCACGCCGCTGATCCGCTGGCTGGGCTTTCGTCGCCTGCTGTTGATCAACGGCGCGCTGAACGTCTGTTCGCTGCTGGCCTGCGCGCTGCTCACGCCGCAAACTCCGGTCTGGGCGATCATGCTGATCCTTTATCTCGGCGGGGTGTTTCGCTCAGTCCAGTTCACGGGCGTGAGCACGCTGGCCTTTGCCGATGTCCCCGCCGCGCAGATGAGCGATGCCAATACTCTGTTCAGTACCGCGTCGCAGCTGGCGGTGGGGCTGGGGATCACGCTTGGGGCAATCGGCATTCGCCTGGGTGAACAGGTCGGCGACTGGCTGCACCTTTCCGCCGTACCGGGGATCAGCTTTCGCCTGGCGTTTATGTTTATCGCGGTGATTTGTCTGGTGGGGATGATCGACAGCCTGCATCTGGCCAAAACGGCAGGCAGCAGCGTGTCGGCGAAGAAATCGTAGAGGATGGAAGGGCCAGCGGCGCTGGCCCTGATAACGATTACCCGACGATCTGGCGGACAAACGCTTCGATCGCTTTATCCTGGCAGTTTTCGAAGAAGCACTGCTGGAAGCGAGGGCCAGAGACCGCGGTTTTCACCAGTTCCGGATCGATGGCGCGCAGGGTATCGAGATAATTTTCTTTGACTACTGCCGCTTTGACCTGGTTGAGGATCCCGGCATTACGCACCTGCGGTTCTTTGCGCTCCGGCGGATAGCCTTCGCCGTTACGACCGGTAAAGGCTTTTTCAAAGATAAACCGCACGTTCAGCTCGGCGCCCCAGCCGAAACCTTTGGCAAACGGCAGCGACAGCGCGTTACCATTGTTGATCTGGGCAAACAGGAACGCATCCGCCGGGTCGATACAGTAGCCGCAGACCACGCCAGGATGGATGTTCAGCGACATCAGCGCTCCCTGGCCGGTACCGCATCCGGTGACCACGAAGTCGACCGCCTTCGAATTCAGCAGGATGCTGGCCATGATCCCGAGGTGAATATAGGTCAGATGATGATCGTTCTCATCGCTCATACCGACGTTATAGACCGGAAATCCTTTTTCGTCGGCAACCGCGTTAAGCTCCTTGAGGATGATGGCGTTTTTGTTCGCCTGGCTGTTCTCCATCATCAGTGCAATCTTCATGGTTTACTCTCCTGAATGCTGTGCGGGCCTGCCCGCAGAATGTCATTGGCGTTGACTGCACTCTACTACCTGGAAAACAAACTTTCAAATTTTATGAAAAGTTGTTTTAAAAATTACGCATCGCTTCACACTTTCGCCGCCTCTGTCGCTCAGGTTAGCGTGTCGCCTCCTCATCAGGACGACTCCGCCTGGCGCTCCCCGCCTCGCAATCCGCAGAGGCAGTCATTTCGCCTCCGCAAAAAACTAATAATAAATTAAAACCATTCTCATTTATTATTAAACTGCCAATGCGTGTTATTCCCATTAGCATTTTAAATAAAATCTTTTTAAATTTACTTTTTGCAAATAATTAAATAACAAATTATAGTGGCAGCCGATAACATCTATATTTTAATTCCAGGAGCGCGACGATGCTGAAAACGGAAATGATCGACAAACTGAATGAACAGATGAATCTTGAACTCTATTCTTCTCTTCTTTATCAGCAGATGAGCGCCTGGTGCAGTTATCATAGTTTTGAAGGGGCTGCGGCCTTCCTGCGTCGCCATGCCCAGGAAGAGATGACCCATATGCAGCGCCTGTTCGACTACCTGACCGACACCGGCAGCCTGCCGCGCATCAACGCTATCGCCTCCCCGTTTGCCGAGTATGCGTCACTGGATGAACTGTTCCGCCAGACCTATGAGCACGAGCAGTTGATCACGCAAAAAATTAATGAACTGGCGCACGCGGCTATGACCAGTCAGGATTACCCGACCTTTAATTTCCTGCAGTGGTATGTCGCCGAACAGCATGAAGAAGAGAAATTATTTAAATCGGTAATTGATAAACTGACCCTCGCCGGGAAAAGCGGTGAAGGTCTGTACTTTATCGACAAAGAGCTGGCCACCCTCGATACGCAGAATTAATTGCCCGCGCCGCGACGCTTCTCCGTCGCGGCATTTTCAATGCTGACAAATCTTGTTTTCTGCGGTGGTAAATCCTGCCTCTCTGGCAATAAATTTGCCTTTCTGCTCTAAAAACGCCACCAGCTCCGCAGCGCTCAGATTTTCCGCCGAACAGGTGTGAAAGCGCGCCTCTGCGCCAAAGCGACGGTGAATGGCCGCCTCCAGCGAAGCCACCGTCCAGCACTCCTTCGACGCCAGCATCATCTGCAGCACTTCATGACCATGAATAGAAGACATAACCCCTCCGGAAAAAAACGCCAGCTTAGGCCAGACCGACGGCCCGCGCCTTGCGCCAGCGCAGGCTTTCATCCTTTCGACCTTGTAAAGTTTTAATTACAGAGCTTGTAACCCTGATTTGACGAAAGACGCAATATCCCCTACTCTGCGCGGCATAAATTATTGTGATTTGCTGTAGGGATAGCGAAAAGCGTGAAGAACCGCACTCTGGGCAGTATTTTAATCGTAGCCGGCACCACAATCGGTGCAGGTATGTTGGCGATGCCATTGGCCGCCGCAGGCGTCGGCTTTACCGTCACGCTGGGTTTACTTTTCACCCTGTGGGCATTGATGTGCTATACCGCCCTTTTGCTGCTGGAAGTCTACCAGCATGTCCCTGCCGATATGGGGCTCGGTTCCCTGGCGGCGCGCTATCTGGGCCGTTATGGACAATGGATCACCGGGTTCTGCATGCTGTTTCTGCTGTATGCCCTCACGGCGGCCTACATCAGTGGCGCCGGCGAATTACTCGCTTCCAGCCTCAACCAGTGGCTGGACTGGCAGCTGCCGCCGGCTGCCGGCGTACTGATCTTCTCCCTGCTCGGCGGGGCGGTGGTGTGCATTGGCACCGCGCTGGTCGACCTGTTTAATCGCTTCCTGTTTAGCGCCAAAATCGTCTTCCTGGTGATTATGCTGGCTCTGCTGATGCCGCACATTCATCAGGTGAACCTGCTCACGCTGCCGGTTGAGCAAGGCCTGGCGCTGTCGGCCATTCCGGTGATCTTTACCTCTTTTGGCTTTCACGGCAGCGTGCCGAGCGTCGTCAGCTATCTGGAGGGCGATATCCGTAAGCTGCGCCGGGTGTTTATTATCGGCAGTTTTATTCCGCTGGTGGCCTATATTTTCTGGCAGCTGGCGACGCTGGGCAGTATCGACGCTCCGGCCTTTACCGCCCTGCTGGCGCAACATGCCGGTCTGAACGGTCTGCTGGAGGCGATCCGCGAAGTGGTAGCGTCACCGCACGTGGAGCTGGCCGTACACCTGTTTGCCGACCTTGCGCTGGCGACCTCCTTCCTCGGCGTCTCGCTCGGGCTGTTTGATTATCTGGCCGATATGTTTCAGCGCAAAAACAGCGTCAGCGGGCGTCTGCAGAGCGGGATGATCACCTTTCTGCCGCCGCTGGCGTTCGCCCTGTTCTATCCCCGCGGCTTCGTCATGGCCCTGGGCTACGCCGGGGTGGCGTTGGCCGTGCTGGCCCTGATGTTACCGGCCATGCTGGTCATGAAGAGCCGCCGACTGCATCCGCAGGCCGCCTGGCGGGTGGCCGGCGGCGCCCCGGCACTGTGGCTGGTCCTGCTGTGCGGGATCGGCATCGTAGCGATCCAGTTCTGCATCGTCGCCGGGCTGTTACCGGCGGTGGGATAAAAGAAGGGGCCAGCTGGCCCCTTTTTCATTTCGCTAAGCAACACTGCTTATACTTTTTACCGCTGCCGCACGGGCAGGGATCGTTACGTCCGACTTTCGTCTCATTTCTTACCGGCTGCGGGACCACCTCCGGCTGCGGATTCGCCATCCAGTACTGGTAAAGCGCCAGCGCCGCCGGGGTGATGCGCTCGATGCTGGCGATAAATTCTTCCGCCGTCAGATTATCCAGCGCGGAAAACTGTTCTTCGCTACCGTGGAGCGCAATCGCCTCCAGCTCAGGCTGAAGTTCAGCAGGCAGCGTCGACCAGTCGCTCAGCGCCACGCCGCGCAGATAGCCAAAACACCACTCTTCAACGATGGTCAGCTCCTGACCTTCCGCTTCACGGGTGCCGAACAGCGGTTCGAACTGATCGGGATAAGACTCCAGCCGTTCGGCGATATCGCTCATATGCTGCAGCGTCAGATTGACAAAGCGATCGCGCTCGCGGTCGTTGGCCCAGCGTGGCACATTATCGGCACCACCCCAGATAGCCAGCAGCCACTGGGCGGGTTCGATAGCGGTGGGCGCCGAGAGGATCGCCGTCAACAGGCCATCCAGTTCAGAGACATCCAGAATAGCGCCTTCGGTGGCGTATTTCGCCAGCGTCTCGTCCAGCCATTCCAGTTCGTTTTCGTTTAAAGGTCCGGTATTCATTCACAGGCTCGCATGGAAAAATCGGGCCTACAGTAGCCGAAATGCCGGCAGAAAGCCACCCGGCAGCGCCCATTGCGCCTGCGTCGACCCGACACAATCAGGCCAGCCCGTGCAGCGCCGCCGCCACGTCGCGACAGGCCTCCTCCCCTAACGGCAGCAAGGGGCGGGGAAGCGAGTCAGGATCACACAATCCCAGAATGGCCGCAGCGGCGACCACCACCCGCAGGCTGCCGCCGTAGCGGTCAAAGCACCGCCAGAGGGGCGCAAGTTGCTTATTCAGCGCCGCCACCTGTGCCGCATCGCCGTGACGGATGGCTTTCACCAGCGCCAGAGAGATACGTGGAAAGAGGCCGCCGCAGACCGAGTACCAGACCTCGCAGCCGGCCTGCAAGCCCGCTGTCGCGCGAACGTCACCGCTAACGCCAAGCGTCACGCCGCCAGGCAGATGACGACGCAGAGCCGCCACCCGTTCGCTCGCCTGCGGCGCGGGCAGACCGGGAATTTTTATCGAGGCGATGGCCGGTAAGGCAGCAATCTGCCCCTGCAGCTCATCCGATAACGTCACGTGGGTGGTACGGGGGTTGTCATACAGGCAAACCGGCACCGAGGCATGCCTGCAGACCTCCTCGTAAAAAGCGTAGATCTCCTCCGCAAAGAGCGGCTGATAGGACATCATCGGCAGGAGCAATGCATCCGCCCCGGCCTGCTGGGCATCCTCCACCAGCCGGAGCACCTCGCTGGTGGCGATGGCGCCGACGCCGACCATCATCGGGGTCGACCCGGCATGCGCCTTCGCCACCTGCACCACCCGCTTGCGCTGTTCACGACTGAGATAGGCGTAGCTGCCGGTTGAGCCTAAGATGCCCAGGGAGTCGACTCCGGCATCGGTAAGACGAGCAAGAAGACGAATAAACGCTTTTTCATCGATAGTTTGCTGATGCAGCGGCGTCAGCGGAAACGCGCAAAGCCCTGTGAACATGATGCCTCCGGCAGGCTGGATGAAGTGTCCGGTCGATAGTAGCAGGGAGAGTTCGTTTTGTCCTGGGACAAATGAGCGATTGCCGGTGACAATGGATTGTTTCCCACTACGTGGTGATCCCGTTCGCGAGATTGCCGCCGTCAGCCCAGTCATCGATAGCCACCAGATTCTGCCGAGGATATTCAACGACGCCGTGCCCTGCAGTCGCTATTTTTTGCTGGATTGCCAATCTTAAATCAACTTGTCATAATCCCGCGCAATTTATATGGCTATATATTTAAGCAGCAATTAAATAAAGCAACACTATGGCTTCAAGCGGATAAAAAATGGCAGATGACATCCAGAAAAAATATCTCAAAATATTGTTAATAAAGTCTACGTATAAAACATTACTGGGTCGCCCCGCAGATCCTGACGGTCTTAAAAATTATTACCATGCAATTTCTGACAAGTCGCTTGCAGAATCAGCACAACTTCTTAACGCATCGCTGATCAATAGTGACGAGTTCAAGGGATTAACACCATCCAGAATGGCATTCGAGAATGTATGTATCCCGCCACATCCTGTATCAGGGATTGAAACTCAAGGACAATGGGCTGTGAAGCACATTGTGTCATTAATTCGCTATATCGTTTTACCCCTGAGTCTGAAGAAAGATTTACCGGCAAATTCCCCTCGCTTACGGATGAGATGGTATTTATATCGAAAGTACTTTCTTTCAACCTCGAACTATAGAGACGGTTTCAACGCCGGTTCGCTGTGTACCCGCTTGCCTCCCCCTGCTGGCCTGGGGGAGCGAGATCGTTCCGATCATATAATCCCCCACCCGCTAAGCCTATTATCCGCCGCGACCCGGACCGGCTTCACTACGGTAAGCCTCTACGCCAGAGGTCTGTGCCGATCACAGACCATGACTTCAGGCCTCTCCTTGCCCGGAGTCAGAACGGCATCCCGTATCATCAGGCGCAGGCTTAGCCAGTAACAATGTTTCGGGTGCAGGACAAGGTGGAGAAGAAAAACAGGATGACATGTCGTGATAAAGCGGGGTTTAAAAACAAAAAAACCACCCGTAGGTGGTTTCACGACACTGCTTATTGCTTTGATTATTCTGCTTTTATCCCAATGGTACCCGGAGTGGGACTTGAACCCACACAGCGCGAACGCCGAGGGATTTTAAATCGTGCGCGTTTAGCCATATTATCATAGACATATCACCGAATTTCATAACAAAGATAAATATGAATTCACTTAATTATCAACTAGTTGAAAACGTTTAAACTACTTAATTATGAAGATATTGATCCTTAAACTACAGTGCGTATGCCATAACAAGCGATGTAGATACTTGCCAAATTTAATTTACAGGATTACATTAGTTACTATTATTGACTACAAAGTGCAAAGTGCAAAGTGCAAAGTGCAAAGTGCAGAAATACATAATTCTAGGGGCACATAAATAATGAGATCGTATTCAAGGTAAAGAATGAGAAAATTGCTAATGAAGATCAACTTCGTTAAGGCAAAATTGAAAAAACATGCAATTTAAGGTTAGTAGGGTTAGATAAAATTTTATGATAACTAAGATGATAAGATATAATTATATCTGCCTTAGAGGATTTAAAAATGGAACTTCTGAACTTATCCCCAACGAAATTCGAAAATTTAACTTTTGATATTGTTACGGCCTTAGGATTAAGAAATGCTGTGTGGAGAACCCCTGGTAGTGATTCAGGTCGTGATATAGAAGGTGATTATTTTATATGTGATTTATCTGGGCAGTATCAAAGACAAAAATGGTACATAGAGTGCAAACGTTACACTTCATCAGTTGATTGGCCTACTATTTGGAATAAAATTGCTTATGCTGAAACTCATGTCGCAGATATACTTTTATTTATAACAAGCTCATCACTTTCACCACAAGCTATAGATCAAGTTAGACTTTGGAACGACTCAAACAAAAAACCAATTATTAGATTTTGGGGCGCAGTAGATCTTTGCGCAAAACTAAACCTATACCCACAAATAGCAAAAAAATATGGTTTAAAGCCTGAGAGCGAATCGAATATCGAAGCTTTCATGCCATCAATCGATCTTCTTCTTAGAATAACAAATTCTTTATCACCTGAAATTGGCGAAGTATCACAAACAAAACTATGGTTATTACACTCGTTTAGTGAACTAATTTCCCGAAGAATATTGGATGTGAATTTAGGTTATGGATTTTGTTTTAGGGAACATACTGAAATTGATTACTTTGATTGGGTTGATGTAAAAAAAGTGAACTTACTATATTTTGATAAATATTCTACCAGAGCGCTTCTAGCTTATCTATTTTTTATACTTAAAGAGGCGCCAACAATCGTTCAAAAATCTCCATCTTTAATCCATCTCCTGATTCCCAGAGAGCTAAGAGAATCAGAGGTAAACCACATTAAGATAATATCTCACTTATCCAATTTTACCATAAGTACCATAGACGAAGAGATTGTTTTAGAGCTAACTTAAAAGGTCAATATATGGACAATAAAGAAACATTATTTTTAATTCAAAACATTACTCATCAAGCTATTAATCCAATGAGTGGGGTTATTGGTGCGCTCGACAATCTTATCGATGGGGTTGTTCCAGAACATAAAAGAGAGCAACGCTTACGCCGAGCCAGGTCACAACTAGAATATACAGTCTCATTAATACGAAATCTATCTTATTTTGCAGAATATGCTTCAGGAAATACAGCATCAATATCACACTCTTCTATCAAAACCACAGTGATACCTCAAGCAATTATTGAGTCCGCTCAATTTTTCCAAGATCAAGGACAGCATGATCATATTAAAATTGAATTAGAAAACAGAACAATTCAGAATTGTGTTAGTGGCGATCCCAATTTATTAAAGCAAGTGTTCATGAACTTAATTGATAACGGTGTAAAATATGGAAAACCTGGTAGTATACTAGTGATAAAAAACAACATACAAAAGAAAACCAATGATCTTATTATTACCTTTGAGGGTTACAGCGAGCCTTTTTCTAATGATGAAGATTTATTTGAGATTGGATATAGGGCTAAAAGTGCAAAACAAAGAACATCATCTGGTTCAGGCCTGGGACTCCACATATGTAAATTAATTGTAGAGAATGCGTTTAACGGGTCAATCTCAGCTCATCATTCATTAGCAGGGATGACAAAATTCGAAATCAGAATACCAAATGGGTTTTTGAAATGAAAAAAATATTAATACTTGATGATGAACCTATGTTTCTCGATTGGATTGAGGACTTTACCAACTCATTAGGTTTTTCAGTAAAATTTATAACATCCGTTAATGATGCATATGAAGAGATCAACAATGCTAAAATCGATGAATACTCGGCCTTAGTTTTAGACTTAAACGTTCCTGTTTCACCCGAACTTGAAGCTTTATTGAAGCAAAAGCAAAACGTTTTCCAGGAATTTAGAGGTTTATTTATTGCGCAACAAGCCAGAACCAAAGGTATTAGTGGAAGGAAAATTATAGTTTACTCAGTGCATGATAATGCTGAAGTTGAAGAAATATGCAAGCGACTAGATGTTTCATACATACCCAAAGGCAGAGCTAAGGTTTTGAAAGATAAGTTGCAGTCAATTTTATTGTTATCCTGATTTTTATTCAAAAAGCACATGCTATATAAATTCAGCTTGTGCTTTTTAAAGAAACATAATTATCCTTTTACTCATTAAACTTGAAAAAAATTTGTTTTGAGGTCTAATCACAGTCATAGATACCGGTCGAATATCTTGAATTCAGCATGTGAGGTGAGGCTCTCTGCTCGTTAGGCTAAATTGAATTCATGCCCAAAGCGATCTGCAGGGCCAAAACAGCCCTATTCGTGCTGGAATCGTAACCCCAACATGCCGCCTGAAATATTCAGGTAACTTAATATAAAATTTTTTCAGCTTATTAAAACCATATAAATTTTCAATGGCATTAAATTTTTTCTTCAGTCCATATATTTGGATAGTGGGTTTTTATTTTTTCGATACGCATAGCTCCAGACAATTTGGAACATGTATCAATGATCGAATTAAGTACAGCCTCAAGTTTGAATGTGTTATATTTACTATTGATAAGCTTAGCTTCTGGTGTATCAAGATATCTCTTAGCATAATACTCTTTAAACTCAAGTGCACCTTGATACATCCCAGTATCTTTTTTATAATTAGTCCATCTAACTGTATACGAATCATATTCACTATATGTTAAATCCAAGTAACACTCTATAGCGGCAGCTGTTCTATTAATATTGGAGAAACTTAAGCCACCCGGACCGCAAGTAGGGAAACTCTCAAACTCCTTAAGATCTGGAAGACACATGCAACTTATATTATAAGGAAGTTTCATCTTCATTATTTTATTGTAGGCTTCGACCCCTTCACTATCGTTGTCAAGCACAAAAATGATTTGGTTTTGTACATCAATTTTTACTAGCCCCTCTGCAAACTTTGATAATCCTCCAGTGCCGGGGAATGGGTGACCGGATGTTACATCAATGAAACGGAAAAAGTCACAAACGCTAGGCTTAATTAACCTGAATGCCTTTTGTAATATATGTGAGTCCGACGAACCTTCAGTTGCTATGAGAAAAGAATTTTCACGACTAATATCAGTTTTTATGTGGTTAATGTGCACCCATCCGTTAGCGACTATCTCCCCATAATCCCACTCGACATATTCATTATGATTATTTTTGTTTTCACTTAAAAGTTTGATTATTGAGTACGGATGAAGTATGTTTATAACACTGAAAAATGCGGTTTTTTCTGACCAGAAGGAGTCGTTATAATGATCATAGAGGGGTATTCTTTTTAAAATGTTTTTAGGGAATAGTTTTAAAATTAAATTTTCTTCTTTATTTGAATAATCAAACTCGATGTATTCATTGTCTAACCTCCCTAGATCATAACTTTTAATTAAGCTCATAAACTCATCAAAACTAAAAAGATTCTCTAGAGGTTCAATATTATCTGGGTAGGCTTCAATCATTTCGTTTCTTCGGTTGATCTCATGCTTTACAATATTTTCATATTCCGCACGAATAGCATTAAGAGAAAACCCAAGTAATTCAACCCGTTCAGCCACCGCTACAAGAGGCTTTCTGAGTACGGTCCACTGAAGGCGTCTTTCATCATCAATTTCAGCAGTGTCTTCCAAACCATAGAGTTCATACTGAGGTATCATTATGTGGTCAGCTGACTGGAACAATTTCCCATGATCAACACCTAAGCTATTTTTACTCCAGTCTATCGGTGCACCTGAGACCTTAAGTGAAATTTCCGTACCCATAATTCCTCTTTCAAGCTTTTGAATATGAATCAATTAAACCACCAGAAATTTCATCTGTCACCAATTATTCTCTGAAATTACATGTGGGATGCTATCTTTAAGATTCAAAGTGAATATCTATCATTAGGAATTAGCACGAGGTTCGAAGCAAGTAACAGGTTTGTCAGGGATTATATGCGTTGCAGGTTACGTATTGCATCATCACAAGTTATAAGAATAATGAAATTTTCAACTTCCTAATATATGGAACGTTCGTAATCAATAGGCCAAGCATGATTTACGACGAATGTCACGATTCCCACTACAACTTCGTTGAGCAACTCTATATCTTTTGCCTTATCATACAGAGTGATAAAATCCATTCCCATAAATTGAGGTCCTGATTAAGTCTGGTTATATATAGTAATTAAACGCACCGGCACTACCATAACTAATTCGACTTATTCATTTCAGCCAAATCAGTAAGTTGCATTCTTAGCTCTTGAACTGACGACACAAGATCAGCAATGATAGCTACATAGTCCACGTTCATTACCTGAAACTTTACCCCATCGATCTCCTGCTCACATCCCATGAAGGTGTAAGTTGTGTCCACAGTATCAGCCTGCTGCGCGATAAATCCCCGGCGTCGCCGGTTTTCCCCTTTCATCTGATACTCGCACACCCCTAACCTTTCAATGCGCTGCAGCGCATTCTCAGGAGCTTCCGTAAAACCTTCTTTCAGCCGCATGTCTGATCCAGTGGTCATGACGTCACCTTTCCCGGTGGAGATTGTGCCGCCAGCGTGGAAAATCCATGCGTCAGTCCGGGAGTAACCATCAAGGTAGATAACTGCCCGGTGCTCAGACCCGACTAATTCCTCCAAGTAGAAACCAGCGTAAGCTCCGCGTGAATCCCCGTTGCCACCACGTCCTTGAAGCATAGACTTTAACGGTGCCGCAGTGACAAGTGTGCCGTTAGCGGGTGAGCTTGGCGCAATGTTACGTGCCATTACCTCGCCCCAAGTGTAAAGGTGCTTTTTACACATGAAAGCACCTTCAAGCGTAAGCTCGCCGGATGTCGCTTCGATAAGCCTTGTTGTGTAGTCCGCTGCGCTGCCGTTGAAATGAAAGTCAATGTATGGCGTGCTCATCGACAGCTCGATCGCCTGCGTCAGTACCTTACCCTTCGACGTGTTGTTGATGTTTCCGCCAGCCGACAGCGGGCCGGGTAGCGTCGTCTGCTTATCCACGCCAATGACGAAAATATCCTCATACGTCGAGCCGGGTGCTACGGTTGCAGTGCTGGCCCGCTGCACCTTAAACGGCGTCCCGCTGCCGACGGCGATGGTTCCGCCCTGCCCTGATTTTTTCAGGAGCGCAAGATCGCTGTTCTTCCCGAGAATGATCATGCTGTTGTCGTTCATGACGTTGATGTTTCCAGCCGACACGTTAATCCCGGCGCTGAACGTTTGCAGGGCGGTGAACGTGTTCACCGTTCCGCGCTGCGCGGCAGTGTCCACAGCGCCAATAACCTTGTTCCACGAGCGCACGGTGGCGGTGGTGCCGTCCTGCTTCGTGATTGTCACGTCACCGACGCCAAAGAAAATTTGATCCTGATTGGCCAGGTCTGTGTAGTATTTGCTGAAAGCGTTGTGGATGTCCGCCGCGAGTTGGTCGCTAATTATTGCCATTTAATACCGGCCCCCAAAGGGGCCGCCTCCATTCTATGGTGTGGACGAACCACGGATTACGTTGTTATTGCGCGCGGCAAAGGCGTCAAACCTTGAGAGGATGGTCAACACCATCTGACCGTTACGATCCAGGTAGCAGCCATATCGCAGAACAGCATCACCGGTACCAGCAGGAACGACGAACGACATGTTGTCTACGTTCATTGATTCTTGTGCTGTTAACAGGCGGTCCGCCCCACCTGTTTCGTACATAAGCTCAATGCCGATCTCCATGCTGCCACCGCCGGAAGTTGCGCCGGTTCCACGGAGTAACATTGCATACGACAGGTAGCCAGGATCGAGACCACCATCTGAGCCAGGCGCGTAGGACATGCCCGCGCGAAGCGTGCCGCCGCCGTCAATGCTGATGCGGTCTGTTTGTAGCAGGCCGCCACGGATGTTGATTACCTGGTCAAAGTTCTGCCTACGGAAGCGAGCAAGCTCGAACCACTGCCACGTTGCTTTAGGTACCTTGCGTGTGCGGTGCTGAGCGATATTGATGGCAAATGAGCCAATATCCCCCTCAATTCTGTTGGCATACACCGTTCCATCAAATCGACCATTAGTTGCGTATACCGTGCCGCGAATGACCACATTATTTAACTGCGCGCTACCGTCCTTGTTGATACTCCAGCCGCTGTAACCGTCGACGTAGTTGTTCGACTGGATGACGTTGCCGATCTTCGCGTTGGAGATCGAACCATCACGAATCAACGCTTCCTGCATGTAGGCCACACCGCCCTGCACAATGAACGGATAGGCTTTCCCTGTGCCGCCGGTATACACCGCGAAAGTGTCGGCCTGTACCAGGAACTGTGAGCTACCGGTTGCATCAATACCCAGTTGAATACCTGCTACGCGAGGGTTTGCACCACCGGTATCAGTAGCCACTTTGACGCCCCACTGCGCGCCCAGCTTGCCATTAATGTCCGCAACGGTGCTGGATACTTCCTGAACAGTTGCCGACATACCGTTTACCGACGACTGAACGGTATTTATCTGCTCAGCTGTCGCTTTTTCCACATCAGCTACGACCTTGTTGGTCTGCGTGATGGCTGCCTGATTGTCACCAATCTGCGCGCGCAGCTGCTGGAAGCCGTTTGCCATCGCCAGCCCGTTCGCTGCGGTGGTTTCGTTCAGGCTATCAATCGACGCTTCAGCATCATCAACGCGTGAGGTGATGCTGTTCAGCGCGGTTGAGTTCGCCATGAGCTTCCCTTCCGCATTGGTGACGCGGGTGGTCAGCTCGCTAACAGCTACTGCGCTGGCCTTCGTGTCGACAACGCCGGACAGGTCAGACAGATCGCTGTTCAGCTTGGTGATAGCTTGGCCCTGAGTGGTCAGGGTGTTGCCCTGCTGCATGACCGTGCTTTGCAAGCTGGTGATGGCGTTGGCGTTCGCCGTGATCTTCCCGTTCGCGGTGCTGAGGTCTGCGGTCAGTTGAGTGATCGCCGTACCCTGCGACGTGATTTTGCCTTCTGCCGACGTGACGCGGGTGGTCAGGTTGGTGATAGCCGTCGCGTTCGCTGCGTTGTTGATCTCGTCGGTGACGTCCACAAAGAAAACGTCGTCAAAGTAGACTTCACCGGTGGCGAGGTTCCAGTTGATCGAGTAGGCAACGTCCATATCTGTCGCCGGAACAAAGTCTTTTGTGAGCAGCGTCCAGTTGGTACCGATGTTCGCTTCTGAGAAGTTCAGCTCAGACAGCGGGCCAGCGCCGGTAGTCGCATTACCCAAGCGGAACTTGTTGTTCCCGACAGTGTTGGCACCGATCGCCATATCAGCGGTGCGCTTCGCATAACCACCGAAGCGGTAGGTGCGGCCTGCTTTCGCGTTCAGGACGTTCTGAGTAACCGCCGTGTTGCCACCAGCCTTACCGCGCAGGATGTACGCGCCAGACTTGGGAGCTTGCGCAGCGTAGACGTCAGCGCGTGAACTCCAGCCGCCCCAGTTGTCCGTTCCGCGCTCGAAGCCGGTGTTCGTCAGCATGTTATCCGGGTTCGCCGCCAGTGCTACCGCGTCATTCGTCAGGCTGGATTTCAGCTGAGTGAGCGCGTTCGACTGAGCGGTGATGTCCTGGCCCTGCTGGGTGACGGTTGTGGTCAGGCTGGTGATTGCCGTGCTGTTCGCCTTGATCGTCACCTCTTCGGTGATGTCGTACACCTTGAAGGAGTCGATCAGGATCTCAGCGTTGGACGGGTGGCAATAGATGCCGAACGCCGCGCCGTCGACGCCGCTTGCCTGATTGAGATCGGTTTCCCAGGTCAGGGTCTGCCAGTCGGTTGTCAGCGTGTTGTTCTTGTCAGCGTAAGAGCCTTCCACGGTGCCGTTGAAGTTCCAGCGACGCATGAGGAGGTTCATTGCCCCACTTACGCCCTTCGCACGCACGACATAGCGATAACGACGCTGTCCGTTCTGCGGTACCGGCTTTTTGTTGTTCGCGAACAGGCCCGGAGATGTACCGTTAGCGCGAACCATGCGGACACCGTTCTTCCCGGCGCCATACGCGCCGAAGGTCACGGTACTGACGCTGTCCTGCTGCACGCTGAATGCGGTACCCAGTTGCAGGAAGTCATAGTTCTGGATCAAGTTCTCGCCGGTGCGGCGGAATGCTTCCAGACCGTTGTTCAGGTTGGTGATAGCCGTGCCCTGGCTCGCAATCTGGCCTTCTGCGGTGGTCACACGCGTTTGCAGTGCGGTGACTGCGCTGGCGTCCGCCTTCTGGCTCAGCGTGCCGTTGATGGTGCTCACGTCACCGTTCAGCTTGGTGATCGCATCGGCCTGAGAAGTGATCTTGCCTTCCGCACTGGTCACGCGAGAAGTCAGCCCGGTGATGGCGCTGGCGTTCGCGTCGGCAGTGGTCTGCGCTGCGTGCGCGTCGGTAACGTCGGTGATCACCAGATCGTCGATGTAGACGCGATACCCCGGGCCGCCGGATGTGCCACGGCAGGAGATCCACAGGCGGCCGCGTGTCTTCTGTGCGCCACCGGCACCGATCTTGCCGGAGAACTTGACCCACTTACCACGTCCGCCACCAGCTGCAAGCGTCGTCTCGTTGATATTGAGCGCGGTAGGCCATGCGGCTTGACCAGCTGAGGTGCGAACCATCAAGCCGACAAGACAGCTCCAGCCTTCCGGCGGCGTCTCAGTTTCCGGCATCATCGCCCAGCATTCGAAGCGGTATACAGCGCTTTCGCGAATGGCCGTCTCGTTGCCGAAAGTCTTGTCAGCGTTGCCGGATTCACCGTCAGCACGGCGACACTTGAGCGACTTCTCACCGCTGAAAAAGAACTCGGTAGTCACTGAGCCGTTCGCGCCGCCGATGATCTGGCCGTCCGCGTAGGACTCAAACGAGCCATCCACCCACGGGTTGCTGTTGCTGTACTGCACAGTTTTAAGCGAGTTATTCAGCTGGGTGATCGCACTACCCTGCGACGTGATGTCATTTCCCTGCTGGGTCACTTTAGTGTTCAGCGAGGTGATGGCGTCAGCGTTCGCCTGGATCCTGGTGTCGTTGGTGATGTCGACCACGTAGACGTCGTCGAAGTACATCGCCCCGGCGCTCAGTGCAGTGGTCAGCTGGAACAGCGCGGTGGTGGTCTTCGTGGCTGTCCAGTCCATGAAGACGTGTTGCCAGTCAGCCGTAAACGGGCCGTAATTCGTGCCAATCAGCAGGCCGGTAGAGTCGGAGATACGGAATTTCGTATTGCCCGGATCTTGGATGGTTGTGCCTGCATCCTGTTTCGCGAACACACCGAAGCGGTACCGGCGGCCCTGCGTGATCTCCACGTTCTGACCCACGCCAGTATTCCCGCCTGATGCAGCTTTGAGAGCCTTGGTTCCGCTGTGTGGGATGCTGAGGGTGACGACAGTAGACAGCGAGTTCCAGCCGCTGAACGATGCGGTTCCGCGTTCGAACGAGGCGTTCGCCAGCAGGTTCCCCGGGATCTTGCCTTGTGCGTCGATCGAGGAATCAGTAGCCGCAATGCTGTTGTTGAGCTGGGTGATCGCCGTCCCCTGAGAATCAATCTTGCCTTCGGCAGTCGTGACCCGGGTGGTGAGCGCAATCAGCGCCGCAGCGTCGGCTTTAGTGTTGACGATGCCGGTCAGCGTGTTGAGGTCGCTGGTCAGTTTCGTGATGGCCTGGCCCTGAGACGTGATCGAGCCTTCCGCCGTGGTGATACGGGTGGTCAGCTGGGTGATCGCTGTGGCATTGGCGTCTGCCTTGCCTTCTGCGGTCGCTGCTGCGGTGACGTCCCGAACGCTCCAGTCAGTGGCGTACCAGACAGAGCCGAAGTCCGGGCCAGTCTGCGCAATTTGCAGGAACGGGCGGAAATAACCCTTCGCAGCATGCGTGGCGTTAGCCTTGAAGCGCCAGGTGGTGCGCGTCCACTGTGCGCCGGTTGCTGCGGAGATCTGGCCGCCATTCGCCTGCGGTGAGCCGATACCAGAGGCCACGCTAGACGCTGTCCCGATGTAGTGCTGGAACGGCGCGGTGCCGGTGCCACATGCAGCCAGTACAGAGATTTCAAACACCTGTCCTTCGCGGCACGGGATGTTATTCATTACCGGGACGTGATCGCGGTACTGACACTTGATCGCCCACGCGTAAGGGCATCCCCCCGGAACGCCTTCGGATGCAGTGGAAACTACGGTCATCCCCATTTGCGGGTATGCCGGGTCTACCGTCGGGTTCGGGATAAGGTTCGCGGCCTGAGTCAGCACCCCCTTGAGAGAGGAGTTGATTGTGGTGATGGACTCAGCCTGTGAATCAATCTTCCCTTCTGCGGTGGTGACGCGGGTGGTCAGGTTCGTGATCGCCGTGGAGTTCGCGGTGATCTTCCCGTTCGCCGTCGACAAGTCGCTGGTCAGCTGGGTGATGGCGTTACCCTGCGCGGTGATCTTCCCTTCGGCAGAGGTGACACGGGTGGTCAGTGACTGCAACGCGTTCGCATCGGCCTTGTTGTTCAGCGCGGTGTTGATGTCCTGCACTGAGTTGTTCAGCGTGACAATCGCGGCGCTGTTCGCGTCAACCTTCCCGGAGGTCTGCTCAACCTGAGAGGAGAGGATCTGCGATGCGGATGCAGCCGCCAGTTGACCGGCACCACTGAACAGCTGATCAACGTTGTCGGAGAGTTTGAGCCCGAAGTTGATAAAGAACTGGCCGGTGATCTGTGCAACCACAAATTCCAGCGTGTTCCAGCCCTTCTTGAGCACCAGACTATAGGTGATAGTCCCTGCACCGAAGGTGGCTACCTCTGCCCCGTTGATGTACAGGCGCGCGGTGTCGTCCACGATGCGTGAGCCAGGAGCAATTGCGATAGTCTTGTCAGCTGCGACATACACCAGCGACTTCGCATACGCGATTTTGTAGTCGCCGTAAGTCAGGAAGTCCAGTTTTGCAGCGTCGGCCATCTCAGACACGGCCAGCGGCGGAACGCCAGACAGGTCGGACAGTTTCGGGATGTACCCGCTACCGCTCACCTTGATGTCGAAGACCTTGGTCAGCCAGTACTTCGCTTTCCCGTTCTGCGCAGTGTTCTGCAAATCGGTGATAGCCTGCCCCTGCGACGCCAGCGTATTCCCCTGCTGGATAACAGTGGTTGCCAGCTGCTGCAATGCGCTCGCTTCGGCCTTGGTCGCCATCTGACCCTGCAAGGTGCTCACGTCGCCTTTGAGCTGGGTGATCGCCTGGCTGTTGGTGGTGATGGCACCCTCTGCGGCGGTGACGCGGGTAGTCAGCCCGGTGATCGCGCTGGCGTTGGCGTTATTCCTGATTTCTTCTGTCACGTCGATGAAAAAGACGTCGTCGAAGTAGATTTCACCAGCGGTGAGGATCCAGTTGACGCTATACAAAATCGTCATGTCGCTGGAAGCGGTGAAGTCCTTGGTGAACAGCGTCCAGTTAGTGCCGACGTTGGTGGCGTTGTACAGGAGTTCGGACAGCGGGCCGGTACCAGTATCAGCGTTGCCTAACCGGAACTTGTTATTCCCGGTGGTGTTCGGACTCATCGCCATGTCGCCGGAGCGCTTGACCCAGCCACCGTAGCGATAGGTTCGCCCTTTCTGAACGTTGGCGACGTTCTGGCCGATGGAGGCAATGCCGCCAGCCTTCCCGCGAAGGATCATAGAGCCGGATTTAGGCACCTGTGCTGCGTACACGTCGGAATAGGCGTTAAAGCCAGTCCACGCTGCCGTTTTGCGCTCGAAGCCGGTGTTCGTCAGGAGGTTATTCGGGTTAGCGGCCAGTGCGATAGCGTCGCCGTTCAGCGTGCTCTCAAGCCCGGTGATAAGCTGGCTGTTCGCCGTCACGCGCCCGTCAATGTTTGTCACATCAGTCTTGAGCTGGGTGATGGCGGTGGCGTTCGCCGTGATCCTGCCGTTCGCGTCGGTCAGACCGCTTTGCAGTTGGGTGAGTGCCTGCGCCTGCGCCTGATTCTCACTGGTCAGCGTGTCGAGGCGCTGGGTCACTACCGCCTTGTTCGCGTTGTAGTCGGTGCGCAGGGTGTTGACGTCGCTGGCGATCGCCTGTTCTGCGGTAACGCGTGTCTGGCGCTCGTTGTAAATGATGCCAGTTACCAGCTTCGCCGGGTCGGTTCCCTCATAGTTGCCGCGTAGCTGAACAGCCAGCGTGTTACGTTCCGCAGCCTCTGCAGAATCCGCAGCGGTCATGGCAGTCTTGAGATCCTGTATCTGCGCCTGCGAAGCGCCAGGTGTCGGACGGCCTACTGCCAACCAGTCAACGGCGTAGTAGTTATTGGCATCCTGGTTGGTAGAAAAGTCCAGACGCAGGCGGCGCAGGGTGCCGGATGTCGCCCACAGCAGATCGGGAAGCGATAGAACAGTCACGCCGGTTGCCGGGTCAAAGTCAGGTGCCGGGATGGTCAGTGAACGGGCGTCAGTCCAGCCTGTTTCCTCAGCTCCGATCCAGTACAGTTTGCCAGCCCATGCAGGATTGCCTGTGCGCTTCATGCGAAGCCGCATGTACTTGTAGCTGCGCGCATCGATCGCAAGCGGGTTCGGTGAGCGCATCGTTGACGTTGCGCCAGCCGGGTAGATCCAGCCGTCTTGATCGACCGGCAACAGGTTGGTGTTGTTGTCGTTCGATGCCCAGCCTTCAGGACCGTTGTCGAAGTACCAGATCGCGATACTGTCGAACTGCTCGCCAGTGCCAGCGGAGATGGAGGCCATCTGCTGCGCCAGGCTGTCGAAACCGTCCTGCATCGTGGTGTTCGTGGTGCTGATCTGCGCTTCAACTTCGTTCTTCGCCGTCAGCAGATTGGCCGCAGCCTGCGCCGCAACCGCTGCATCGTCAGTCTCAGCTTTGGCGATAGCGTCCGCGACGTCACTGGCCGCCTTATTGGCGGTGGCGATATCGCCAGCTTTACGATCGAGGATCTCCTGAGCAATAGCCCCGGCGTTAGCGGCCCCAGCGTTCGCAGCGTCGGTGATGTCCTTCGCGTTCTGCCGGATATCAGCAAGCTGGTCGTTCAGCTGCTGCTGTTGCTGCTTGTTGGTTGCTACAGCGCCGTCAGCAGTCACCTGTGCAGCCTGTGCGGCATCCTTAGCAGCCTGCGCGCTGTCTGAAACCTCTTTAATACCGCCAGTTAGCTCTTCGTAGGTATCCGTGTCTTTAATCGCATCATCGAGTTGCTGGTAATAGTCATCGACGTTATCGCTGGACATTCCATGCACCCAGCCGGTCCATGGCGAGGCATTACCGAGGCGGTCGATCAGGCGTGCGCGATACCAGAACTGTGTGGCAATCTTCAGCCCCATCTGCTGGTACTTTTTACCAGGATACGCTAAATCGGTCAGCGGCAGCGCGCCTTTACCGTCCTGATCAGGGCTGTACTGCAGCTCAGTGCGCTGGGTATCCTCCGCCCCCTCAGGGAACTCCCAGCGGATCTCAATTCCCGCGGTCAGTGATGCCGTCGTTAACGCCAGCGGCGGCAGCGGTTCACCAACTTTCCCGGTCAGGGTCTTCTCTTCGGAATACGCCCAGCCGCTCGAAATCTCCGCCGCATTGATCGCGCGGACACGCACCAGATAGCGGCCGGCATAAATACCGCTAACCTCGAACGAAGTGGTTGAGTTACGTGGCACGCTGATCCAGTTTCCCTCATTTCGTCGCCACTGCGCCTCATAGGAAATCGCACCGCTGACCGCTGACCAGTTGACCTGCATCGTTTCGACGCTGATCCCCTGATTCACGACCGAGCGGGATGTGATGACAATATCGTCAGGAGGTGACTGGTTGCCCGCCGGCAATACGCTAACCGGACGCTGGTCGATAATAGCGCCGGTATCGATGCGGGGAAATTTATCCGGGTCATGTGCCACGCCGGTGATGGTGAGCGTGCCGTTATTGTTGTCCTTTACACCAATGACGCGGTACTGCTGCGGCACCAGGTCAGTATATTCGACGATCCAGACGCACTCCGCCTCTGGTGTCTCACTGTATGCCGTTGTAACCGTCACCTGCCGACGACCGTTTACCGACTGAATGGTCCGTGCCTGCGAAATACCCGATGGCAGGTTCAGATGCAGGCGGTCGCCCTCTTTTGCATCGATATCACGATCAAGCGTGATTACGCGTCCATTCACCGCGCTGATACGACCACCATTAACTCGCCTGGCCAACCGTTCGTCGCCCAGCCCAATGATGTAACCCGGCTGCGGGATCCTGCCGTCCAGCCCGACATCAATTTCGACCATGCGGTCCTTATTGTTGGTCAGGATCCCCCACAACCCTTTACGATGGGCTTCACTCTGCCGCGTACAACCAATGGCCGTGACTTCCAGCTGGTTAAAACTGTATCGGGAAACCAGTTCCGGGATAAATGCGGGCTCCATCGCATCGGCATAGGCGTTATCCGGATCAGACCAGGAAACCAGCGCGTTGGTGTAGCGGGCCTTACTGGTGCTGCTGGAATATCGCGGGCTACCAAGAATATTCGCGCGCGTATAGTTGAAATCGACATCACGCGGCATATCGGCCTGAACGATAATCTGCTCACCACTCCAGCAGGTCATCCCCCGGAAAATAGCAGCGAAATCGCGCAGTACGGTGTAGGCGTCGTTACGCTCCTGAACATAGACATTGCAGATATAACGAGGCTCCATGCCATCGCCGCCCCTGCCATCGGGAACCAACTGATCACAATACTGCGCAATCGGGTAGAGCGCCCATTTGGAGATATTCGCGCTGGTCAGACGATCGCCAAGACCGAAACGATCAGAGACAACAATGTCGTAATAAATCCATGCCGGGTTATCAGTCCATGCCCATTTGAAGCCCCCTGTCCATGTGCCGGTATATTCGCGCGTTTCCGGGTTGTAGTTATCCGGGACACGGATAACACGCCCACGCGGCTCGCAGGAGATTTGCGGGATGGAACCATTGAACTGGCTGGAGTCGAATTCGATGTACAGCAGCGCGGTGTGTGGGTAACGCAGCTTCGCGTCAATAACCTCGGTGTAGCTCTGCAGCGTCATGACGTCGCCGATTTTCACGCTGTTCGCGTCCGGCGATATCTTGCGAAGACGCAGCGTCCAGGTGCTGCCTGCCTGCGGTAAATCGATGCGGTGGCTACGTTCATACCCGGAAGTAGTTTTGCCGGAGACGGCGGTCTCGAGTACGGTCTGCCAGGCTCCGCCATCCGTCTGTAAATCGATGGCGTATTTAACGGTATTCCCCACCACATCGCCGTCGTCTTCCTGCTTCATCAGGGAGGGCCATTTCAGGCGGACGCGAACGGCAGAAAGCTGGGTATTCGTAAACGTGTGGGTCCAGGCGGTCTGGCTGGAAACTTCCGTCCCTACGCTAATTTCATTCTCGGTACCGGGAATACCCTGAATATAACTCTGCGCCTGCGTGCCAGGACGAAACTCCCAGGCTACTCCGCTGAAGTTTTGAGAACCATCGGCATTCTCAAGAGGAGTACCGTCGAGATAAATATCTTTCCCGGTTAAACCACCCGCAAATTCACCCTCACCCAATGCGATAAGAATTTTGGCTTTTGCTACAGACTGTAAATCGTCCGGCTGTTCTGTAGGTGTACGTTGGCTTGAACTGCCACCTTTGCGCCCTTTAATGATGTTATTTGCCATATTACGTCCATAAAAAAAGCCACCGCGAGGTGGCCTGAATTGGATGGTATAACTTACTAATTATTTATTGCTGGTCTTCGACATAGATACCGGCGGAAATAATCGCCCCGCCAATTCGCCGCTTACCATATAGCCAACCAACAGGATAACCCTGTGAGGCGGTATTGGTTACGCTACCAAAGGCATAGCTGGCTTTATTGTCGGGGGATTCTTTTCGTGCCAGCCCCCCAGGCTGAGGGGAAAGCATCTGAGCTACACCACCTATCGACATTGCTGCCCCTGCCATCATTACATTAGCCCCCCATGCCTGGCCAAATCCGATAGAGGCTATGGCTCCAACTGCGACAATAACCGCGCCTAAAATAGTTTGAAGGAAACCAGCTTTTTTGCTGCCAATAATTATAGGCACAATCCGAATTACCTCTCCTGCTATTGGAAATCCTAGGTCGTCTACCCCTATGTTTTTTTCTCCTTTAAATACCGCATAGGTTAGTCCACGCTCTTCGCTGGTAATCATGAATTTTTCAAATCCAGGAATGGTACTCGCCAGTGCTATTCCTGCTTCATGGGGGCATGAAATAAGGCGATAATGAGTTTTCCCAAACTTTTTACCGAGCGTTCCACTTAGTTCAATACGCGTCATGACTTCTTTCATGTTTTCTCTTAAAAAAACCGCCTGACGGCGGCTTTTCCCGTAAAAAATTAAAAAGCTGTAGGGTATATACCAAAATCACCGTTGGTCCCATAACCTACACGATACATTAACGTTTTCCCTTCGGTAACTTCTCCTGATTGTTCACTCATACCCCCACCACACATTCCTTTAGGCCAGGCACTGAAGATATGAGTACCTATTACAGGATAAATAACTGCTTTTTCCGCCGTATCCAAATCAGCAATTTCTTTACCATCAATATAAATTCGAGTCATACAAGCACTTCCCATAAAGCCTGAATCTCTTTTTATGATGACTTCGCCCGTACCTTCTTTTTTAGTGAAAAGCGATGGATTTAAAATTTGTTTAGAAGGTATGTTTTTTGCCTGCTCATTAGTTACAGGCTTAGTCGCGCATCCTGTAATTCCCACGATCACTAACGCCAGTGCAATTTTTTTCATCTCGGTGTCCCTTTTGCTTTATAGTTAAAACTCCACAAAAGATTAACACAGAGAACGATATCGGACGATTTTCATCGTCCTGTCTAACCAGTATCCACCATACGGCACGCGCTTGCTGAGATGACCATAAAGGTGGTGCAACAGCATGTTGCCTTCCAGCAGAATCCCGGCATGGTTCCACTTATCCGCCTGCACCTGCATGATCACCATATCACCCGGTTGCGGCGGACCATCAAACTCCCGGAACCCGCATTCATACCAGCAGTCCTGATAAAAATTGTCCGAATACTCCTTTTCCCACCACGGATAATCGACGCGGTAATCGTGCAGCTCGATGCCGTGGGTTTGCCTAAAATAGCTCATCACCAGGCCCCAGCAATCATAATGACCAAGCACGAACGGACGCTCAAGGAGGGGCAACTCTCCGCGTGGGTGGATGGTACGCAGATCGCCTTCCGGCCAGCTGATAATATGCCAGGGGAGCAGAGTGGCATCGCACTGCGCCTTATCCAGCTCACTGGGTTGAGTGGTCGCATCAGGATGGCTGTGAACAATGCCGATGATCGTCCCCCAGTCTTCTACCGCTGCGTAATCTTCTGGCGCCATTACAAAATTATCATTCGACTCACTGGCCATATTTCTGCAGGGGAAATAGCGCTCCACTCGCCCCTTTTGGGCAATCAGGCCGCATGCCTCACGCGGGTAATCAGCGGCAGCATGGGCCTGTATCGCCATAATCGTTTTCTGGCGCATATCAGCTCCTTATCAGCGACGTGCCAGGAAATCCGCCAAACGGCAACTCGTTATGCTCACCAAAACGCAGTTTGCAGGCTGTGAGTGTTCCGTTGCAGACGTCTTTCGATGGGTCATCAACCGGCTTGTTATTCTTGTCGAAATACTTTGTCCCTGCATAATCGCAGCCATCGCCACTACGGTATTTATTGCGAATACACCAGGTGCAAACCGAATGATATTGCCGGGTCGGAATCATCATCCCCTGTAGGTCCATCGGGCTGGAAAGCGTGAACTCCACTGTTTCATCGGTTTCAAGACTTTTGGTGTCGATAAAATACAGATGACGTTTTTCCTGCGTCGGGTCCGTTGTGGCATTACCTTCAGGGAAGTTTCGCGCATCCAGATACTGCTTTTGTGTCTCATGGATAATGACCCGAGCCATCGCCAGATCGTCATAATGCAAACACAACGCGGAAATCGAACCATCAATGTTGCCCACCCTCAGTGTCGGCTGCGCGTCGCTTCCTGAAGTCGAGGATTCGATCCCCTCTAATTCACACGGCCACGCTTTATATTCGGTTCCCTGCCACCAGATACTTTTAGCGGGCAATTTCGATTCATCGCCACCAGCGGCTAAAATTTCCGCTTCAGTATGGGGAATGTTATATCCGTGGAAATATAAAACATCCCCCATGTTAAAAGCACTACCATCAATTTCAAAAAGCCGGACTTCATCTCCCGGCTCCAGTTTCTGATAATCAGCGTGAAGACTCATGGTACGAATGCCTGTTCAAATGTTGCAGTGACTGTCATGACTCTGTTATTCAGAACGGCTTTTTGCAGGCTGTCGGCCTGAACCCGCCATAGCGCCAGCTCGTCATAGGGTGGTTTAAACGCAAAGGATTTTGTTTTATGCCGTCGCAGGAATTTATATATATCCAGGCCTGTTTGCAGATCTCCGGTAAATGAAAATGCATAATTTAAGGTTTCCGGGTTTATTCCCTCCCCTGAAACCTGCGCATAGCCGTCGCCAAATTGCGCCTTTCGAATATTATCCTTACTCGTTATTGCGGGCTGACTGGCGGCCTGAATTCTCCAGGAAAATGTTTCAATAGTCATAAATAGCCTTTATCTCAGCCAGTAAAAAGGCCGCAAAGCGGCTTCAGGTATTAACGCCCTTCTTTTATTGCCTTCCAGAGTGGCGTTCCGGGCCGTTGGGCCTGTTCACTGACGACACTAATAATGGCGGGTTTCAGTTGCTTGAGGATACCGTTACTGTCAATCGCTGACCGCTGCGTAGACTGCTGATCGTTGCTGCTACTGATATAGACGCCGCCCATGTTGACCATCACACCACCAGAGGACACACTTGCCGGACTGGCAGCGTTGCCGACATACCCGCCGGAGGCATAACCGCGCATCATCCGGTAAAGGTTGCTAACGCCGATGCGGCTGGTTGCCTCTTTGGTGAAAACGAATTCGCCGCGGTGGACAACCCCAGCGGGCTCGTATTTCCCCCCATGCCCGGTATAACCGCCACCATCAAAGCCAGAGGGACGATAGGAAGGAACGGCAAAAGACTGACCAGAATTTGAAGAACTGCTCCCGCCGCTGATCCACCCCATTGCAGCCTGAAAGGTGTAGGCCACAATAAGCTGATCGATGACCTGAGCGATCATCTTCAGAATGGATGTGGTGAATTCCTTAAAACTCGCTTTGCCGGTGGTATTGAGCAATGTCAGCTGATTTACCAGCCCCCCAAAAGTGGCCTGCGAAATTTGTTGAACAGAGGAAAATACGTTAGTGGCAGAATCCTGATACTCAGCCCAGCCCTGTTTAGCGCCGGCCAGCCAGTTACCGCGCAATGCGTCCTCGGCTTCATAGGTGGCTTGCTGTTCCGCCAGCACCTTGCGCTGCGCATCAGGGTTGAAAGCATACGTTTCACTCAGCTTTTCAAGCGTGCTCCTTCTGTTCGCTTCCCTGCCGGAAAGCCCTTCGGCCTGAGCCTTGATCCCCGCCCGGATCGCACTCTGCTGCTGAGCGAATTTATTGGCCTGATCTGCCAGATTATTCAGCTTCTGCTGCAGGGCGACCTTATCACCTAGATCTGCCAGCTGACGTTTGTATTCCAGGGTTTCGTTTTTATGGGCCAGCAGGGATTTTTCCTGGGCGGAGAGCTGGCGGCGGCCGGCAGCTTCCTGCAAAACAGCATACTGATTTTCTGCCTGCCAGAGATCCCGACGTTGCTTACTGATCACGTCGTTGACGTCTGTATGCTGCTGGAGGGTTTTCAACTGAGCTTGCAGGGTCAGTAATTCGGCCTGAGCCCCTTCCTCTGCTTTACTCCCGGCGGGTGTTGTGTACTGCCTCCCTTTCGGTGTTTTAGGGTCTTTGTACTTGGCATCAATACTTGCGCGGATTTTTTCTATATCACTGGCTGTCCAGCGGGTGGCAATCCCATCGATCGCATCTTGCTTGTTTTTCTCAACGAGCTTATTAAATTCGGCCTGGGCGCGAGCCCGTCTTTCTGCCGGCTTGAGGCCTGCTTCCAGAAGTTGATTAAACTGCTGCTGGTTCCTGATGGCTTGCTGTTGTTGTTCGTTACGCAGCTTCTCACGTGCCGCGGCTAAACCTTCCTTAGCGTATGCTTTATCGGCCTCATCATAAGTTTGTTTCAGCAACTCAGCACGTTGAGTGGCAATACGCAAACGTTCTGCATCAGCCTTAATGAGGGGGTTATTACCGGAATAGTTGGGATCGACGTTCAGGTTGGCGGCCAGTTGCCGGCGTTCTTTTTCCGCGGCCTGCCAGTCTGCAAAAGCCCCCTGCCGCTTCATGGCAGTATCAGGATTCCGACCAATGCCCATCATGGCATCCCAGGCGCCGCTGGCGGCATTTTTCACCCAGTTCCATGCAGTTTCCAGTGTCCCCAGATTTTCCTTCACCGCATTTGCGCGCTGGATAACGCTGTCGGAATAGGCCCGCATCGCGAGCTCTGCAGCGCGCTGTGAATCCCCCAACGCCTGAGCAGCTGAAATCTGTTCAAACTGGCTTGCGGTCAGAAAATGCAGCGACTCATTCAGCGTTGCAACCGCATTAACCGGATCCTCTTTCAGCCGTTTGAACTGGTTAATAGTTTCATCCACCGCCTGGCCGGTCGCCTGCTGGAGCCTTGCAGCCACGTTGGCAACGCGCTCGACGTCGGCGCCACCGAATGCCCCACTTCCGACAACCTGCGCTAATACGGCTGCCGCGGCGTGCTGAGTGACTCCATTTCCTGAGATGTTCCGCGCCAGCGCCTGCAGTTGTCCCGATGTTTTCCCGGCATAGTTCCCGGTGAGAATAAGCTGTTTGTTAAACTCTTCGGCTTCCTTCCCGCCCTCGTACCATGCCTTTCCCAGCAGAACGACGGATGCCGCTATGCCACCGACCACGCCGGCGATCCCCAGTCCGCGTAGCGTCATCATTTTTTCGAGCCACCCGGCCTGGTTCGCCAGGGTTATCCCGGAGCCACGCAACGCGCCGAAATTACCACGCAATAATTCCCCCGCCAGCACGCCAAGTTCCCGACGTGCGCCAGCGCTCTCGAGACCAAGGCTGTGCGTGGCGACCTTTGCCGCTTCCAGTTTGCGGATATAAACTTCAGCGGCATCGCCGGCGCCCACCTGCGCCGCTTTCATTCTCAGGAGCTCTGTACCAGATAGCTTTTGCTCGACAACCTGCGCCTTCAGCTGGCGAAGAAATTTCTCGCGCGCCTGGTTCGCTTTTTCCTCAACCTGCTGAAGTTCTTTCTGCCGGGCCGTGGTGCGGGAAATCAGGGAGAGATAATCACCCTGAGTGATGTTTCCCTGTGCGCGGGCCTTGCGGAATTGTTCCTGGACACTGGCCAGCGACCGCGTTTCACCACTGAGGGATCGAACGCCATCTATCTGCCGAAAGAACGATTCCGCCAGCGCATCCTGCCGCCGCGCCAGCGCCTCTGCCTGCGCATCGTTCTCCCGATAACGCTGGTTTAACCCGGTGACGCGCTGGTAAGTCTCATCGACCGATTTGGAGACCCGTTGCAGTTCGCTCTGAAGCCCGGCGGCGGCATCCGCCTGTCGCTTATGCATATCGGACACGGCGCCTGCGCTGGCGGCGCTGGTGGTTTTCAGCGCGCTAATTTGCGACTCTGCCGCACTACGCATGCGCGTCTGCACTTTGTCCGATTCATCCGCCATACCGGACAGTTGCCCCCTAATCCTGGCGATCTGTTCGGTGAACGTGGCATTGTCGACATCCAGGTTAATGACAAGGTCGCTAATCTGCTGGGCCATATCTGGTGCCTCCTGTAATTCCCTCCGCGGCCAGCATCATGGCTTCATCGTCCTGAACATTATCCGCTGCAGCCTCAGCGGAGGGAGACAGCAGGCTGAAGTGTGCAGGGGTGATGTCCGGATCCCGGTATAAGAAGGTTGAAATGGTGTAAAGCAGCCCGGAGAAGTGGGCATCGAGCTGCGCGTCCTGAAAAAAACGCTCCCGGTAAAAGTGATGCCAGTCGCCCAGCTCGGAGGACGTCATGCCAGCAAGCATGGCGCGCCAGTCAGGTCGCCCGAACTCACGCGCCAGCTTCAGGACAAAATCAAGCTCGCTGGCTAGGGCTTTTCCGCTGTAACAGGTTCATCACCCAGCGCGGTGGTATCAATATCTTCATCCGTGGATTGCTCTTCTTCGGCAACCGGCGCCAGCATGCCGGAGAGCAGCTTGATCTGCATTTCCGCTTTGCCAATCGCTTCCGGCGGCCAGGTACTCATCACCTGCTGGTGGAGTTCCTCTTCAGATGGCCCTTTAGGATCGTTATGCCAGAGCGAGAGCGCAATCAGGCGCGCGCCTGCGCGAATACTCATACTGACCAGCCCGGCGGACATTTTCTGGTCATCCACGTCATCAGAAATGGCGGATAAGGCTTTTTCTTCTGCGGCCAGATATTCGAGATAAGTAATGCGCTGCAATGCCGACAATTCGGTGATCGGCACCGTAGCGCCGTTATGGGTAAATTCGTCTTTTTTCAGAAACATGCTCATTCCTCTGTTATCAGGAAGCCGTCACGGTGGTTTTGCAGGTCGCCACAAAATTACCGTCATTACTCATGACAATAATGTCGGCAGCACCAGCTGCCACGCCGGTGACGATCAGAGATTTGCCACTCACGGCCACCGTCGCTTTCGAGCTATCCGAGGTCGCTGCGCGGAACGACTGCATCGACGCGCTGGCAGGCAGGAAAGTAACATTTAGCGTTGTGGTGGCGCCGACTGCCACGCTGGCCGTTGCCTTATCGAGTTTGATCCCGGTCACCGCGATCGGCGGATTACCGCTTTCTTCCGCCAGTTCAGGTTTCCCGGTATTGGTGATTTTGGCTGTACGGGTGATCACTTCCTTCGCGGGAATGGCTTTACCCAAGCTACTGCACCACCCTTTGAACACATCAACGGTGCCATTCGGGTATTTAATTTTGTAGGCCCGCACATCGCCATCGACAAACCAGGCCACCAGCGACTTTTGCCCCTCTTCCCCTAGCTTCCAGGCCAGGGTTAAAGACGTTTCACCTGCCGATTTTGCCCCCTGCGCTGTCGCAGTCCAGTCTGCGTTTTCATCGTCAAGGTATGTGTCATCGTAGGATTCCGCCGTCATTTCGCCCGGCGTCAGTTCCTTAATTTTCGCCAGATGTTGCCAGTCAGCATCTGAAAGCGGGTTAGCGTAGGGATTTCCCGTTCCGGTATACAGCCAGAGCGTGGTACCGGCCCCTTTTACCGGGGCCATTGGATTAGGAGTTGCCATAAAATTCCTTATCTAAAATAAGTGAGGGTATAGGTCAGATCGACCGATCCCCAGGTGGCCATTTCGTCATCCCGCTGGTAGTCGTAGCCCATGGGGATCATCGTTTCGATTAAGGGGAATAGCGCCGGAATAGTTTCGAGGGCCGGATACACCTTCTCTTCCATCCACGCATCCAGCGCGCTATCCGGCGTGGTGGATTTCAGAAATACCTCGATATGAAGGACTGCTTGCCAGCTATCCTCATCCAGGCTTTCTCCCGTGTATTCGGCATCCGTCAGATAGACTGCGAGCGCCGGTAGATCCTGCTCTTCCAGAAAGACAGGGCGTCCGTCAAACCATGTCACGCGGTCCGGAATGGACGTCTTTAACTGGTCCAGAACAGCAAGACGAATAGCGGTGTGTTTGCTCATCGCTTCAGGTGGATCCTCAGTTGATTTTTCAGCGCGGACGACAGCTCCTTCGGCATGTCACTGTCGATAAGCTGCTTTGATATAGCGGTGAAGTTTTGGGTTAACGGGGTTTCGAGAGGAACTTTTACAACATCAATCGGATAGCGGGATTTGCCCAGACGGTGCATCACCTGCCACCGCCCGTTCGCAAGCTGCTGGATAAATGCATTTTTGAAAATGTACGGTCCAACACGAAGCACGCTCCCGCGCCCGCGTTTTTCGCCTTTTCGCCTCGAAAGCTGCACCCGTGCAGCACCCAGTTTGATTGCAGGCAGGTTCCCTCTGTTAATACGAATGGCTGCCACCAGACGATCAGGTTTCGCGCGCTTAAGACGTGACCGCTGCCGGACCAGCCTCACCGGTAACCCTTTTTTGCGGTTATCACCAACCGTTGCCTCTTTCGCCACCTTGCGGCTACCTTGCGTAATCGTCCGCCCGGCAACCCGGTTAAGCGCCTGCGCGGTAGCCGTCGGTACCATCAGTCGGCTCAGACTGTTCAGATTCTGGATAGCACGCTCAAGACCTTTCAGAGACATGATTCACTCCAGCCAGATTTGAGGCTTCCCGTTAAAAAGCTGATAGCGGGTAACGATCCAGTCTTTACCGTCATATTCCACGGCATCGTTTCTGGCGGGCCGATAACCAGCAGCAAACACGACCAGCACCGTGGCGGCTCCGGAAAGTGCGCCCATCTCCTCCAGCAACTCAGCAGGCACGACGTCAACGCTTATGCCGTTAATGACCGCTTCCTTGCCCATTTTTTTGAGGGTGGCGGCATCCATCCGGGCCGCCATCTTGTCGAAAGGGTTAGGCATTGATCTTGACGTCAATGACGGTACTGTTTGCGCCCGCATCTTCCCAGGCAACCCCAGCAAAAACTGCGTCTGTTGCTTCCAGCTGTACCTTGCCCGCCTTGAAATACACCTTCTTTCCCGCTTCAATTTCATCAGCGGGCAGCTTCGGCAGCTGGAATACCCCTTCAGTAAGACCATCGCCAGTGTCGCCGCCGGGAATATCAGTGATCGCGATAGCAATCAGCTCACCGACAACAACAGCTGCCCCACTCAGAATCGGTTCCTGTCCGGCATTAACCAGATGAATCGTCTTTCCTTCCTGCACAAAGTTTTTAGCCATAACATCTCCTGGCAGCCCCGCAGGGCTGATTTCAGGTATAAAAAAAGCCCTGATGGGCTAATGAGATTTGAGTTGGCAGAGAATTACTTGCCAGTTGATTTCGCCAGGCCGCGGAAGTCTAACGGCGCAACACCCGCATCGATACGCACCTTCGTGGCGATCCCGTCGGTATTGAAACCTTCCTGCTGGTCAATGTAAGGCGTGTCAACACCATTCAGATAAGCTACTTCGATGGTATCGGTGCCTTTCGCAGCGGCCAGGTACCAGGCGTTCGGATCCTTGTCATCCAGCCGTGCTTCAGCAATCACTTCGGCAAAGTTCTGGATAGGGTTAATGATCCCGGCGTTAATATCTGCGCCCTTAACGCTTGCCGATTTAATGGTCTGACTGGCAATCGTTTCGAGCCCTACCGGCACCAGCATGTAAGCTGGACGAATATTCAGCGATCGTTCCCCTTCTTTCTGCAGGCGCATCAGTTTGCGGGCATCATCAATGCTCGAAACAGAAATGGCGCCAGAGGAGAGGTTTTTGTGATCCGCATGGAACAGCGATTTGCCGTCGGACAGTTTCGGGTTATCCAGCAGAATCGCATATACCAAATCACCAATGGTAGCTTTCGCAGCACGTCCCATTTTCGCCGGGACGTCAGTCAATGCGTTCAGATCATCGTTGATAATCGCCTGGCGGGTAATTGAGAAAATTTCCCCATAGGTAGCCAGTGCGATCGTTTCGCCTTTATCGCCCGTGGTCACATATTTATATTCAGCCCCTTCGCGAACCTTGCGGAGGGAGTTAAAACCGCCCATTCCCACGCGGTGAGCAGTTTTAAAATCAGACAACTGACCTTTCTTCGTCCACAGATCAAAGGTCTCTGCTGCCTCATCCCACCCCTGCAGAAGCGCCTTATTCGCCACGTCGAGCAGAATATTGCCAAAATCAGAGGTGCTGTGAGTCAATGCCAGGCCAACCATCTGCATCGGATTGTAACTGGCGACCCCGATACCGCGTTCCGTCAGTGCCATACGCGCATACTCACGTAGCGTCATCCCGTTGTACACGTTATCGCGCTCCTGATTTTCATACCCTGCACGGGCCATCAGCGCCTGGCGGATGCCATCGCCAACAAAATTCCCGTTCCCGGCATAAATGTGCGGCTGTTCGCTTTT
Source organism: Klebsiella sp. K5-204 (assembly GCF_030128585.1). Classification (NCBI taxonomy): domain Bacteria; kingdom Pseudomonadati; phylum Pseudomonadota; class Gammaproteobacteria; order Enterobacterales; family Enterobacteriaceae; genus Klebsiella; species Klebsiella sp. K5-204. The sequence goes on along the minus strand of NZ_JAKUZS010000002.1, from coordinate 127,851 downwards.
GTTCGATGGAGTAGCAGCCTTGCCCAGAGCAGCCAGCAGAACATCTTTCGCCTGCTCCACAGTGCAATCGGGGTCCGCAATACACTGGTTTTGCAGCTCCTGGTGCTTACCGCTGAACATAGCAAACAGATCATTAATCCCGTTCACACGGTTACGCTGTTCGGCATAAACCTGCGCCCGGATAGCATTCTCATCCACAGCGGCAGGCTGAGGGGCGGTAGGTTGGTGTGCCTGAGGTTGTGGTACAGGCTGCTGCGGTTCGCGCTGGGTGGAATTACGCGGCGGGGTGACCATATTACGAATGCTGTTTGGCATTTTTTCAAATTCCTCAATACGTTTTGAATGAATACAGGCCATTGCCTGAAGGGATGGGATCACCTGGTCAGCAAAACCCATGGCAAGGCATTCAGCGCCATCCAGCCAGGTTTCGTCTTCCAGCATTGCGGCAATCTCATCAGAGGTTTTTCCGGTTTTTGCTGCATAGGCGGGGATTAAGACCGATTCAACTTTATCCAGCAAATCAGCGTAGTCGCGCATGTCGTTGGCATCGCCGCCGGCAAAGCCCCATGGCTTATGGATCATCATCATGGTGTTTTCCGGCATGATGACCGGATTACCCACCATTGCGATGACAGAAGCCATGGAGGCAGCCAGGCCATCGATGTGAACGGTGATTGCGGCGCCGTGATGTTTCAGGGCATTAAAAATGGCGATGCCATCAAAGACATCGCCACCAGGCGAGTTAATGTGAAGATTAATATGGCTGACATCACCCAGCGCTTTAAGGTCGTTAACAAACTGTTTGGCCGTCACTCCCCAATAACCAATTTCATCATAGATATAGATATCCGCTTCGTTGTTGGCGCTCGCCTTCATACGGAACCACGTATTACTTTTTACGCTGGCTTTCGGACGTTGAAGCGTCCAGGTCTTTGGCATCGGCACTGGTGCCTCCTCTGTCATTGGCAGGATCAGTATCAAATATCAGCCCCTGCTCACGGTTTTCATCGATTTCGGCCTTCCGGCGTGCTTTCACATCATCGGGATGACGCCCGCTGGCACGAACCCAGTCTGATTCCGTCGCAGCGCCACCGCGTATTTGAGCCTTCCAGGCATTAGCCTCCTTGACGGGATCAATCCATGGCATGACCGGGCCGGAATACACAGCGGTGTATAAGGACTCATTATCCAGCCCGCGTGGTAACGTGATTTGGCCGCTGGCGACAGCCATCTTCAGCCAGGCGCGATACATCGGACGTGTCACGGCGCCAATAAACCAGTCTTGGAGAATGAGATATCCGTCTGTCGATTCCACCAGCTCCTGCCGCTGAGCACTGTAAGTGCCGTTATAGTTTCTGGCGGTACTGGAAAAACTCAGACGGCTGCCCGCGGACACAGCTCGCAGCTGGCCGTTGCGGAAGGTTTCAAGATTGGGATTCGGGCGATCGGATTTGACCATGCCGATATCCTCGCCGGGCAGCAGGTCGTCGTAGATAATGCCGGGCTGAATATTCAGCTCACGATCATCATCCTTACCGGCGTTTTCATCCCAGCTTTGCCCATCCCCTTTTTTGATATACATCCCAAGGGCGGCGGCGATGCGTGCTGCAGTCAGTTCAGCATCTTCGTACTCTTTCAGAGCACTGAGTCGCATAAGAACGCCGGACAAAAGCGACGTTCCGCGCGTCTGATGCAGCCGGCGGACAAACTTCAGGTGGAGCATGTTTTCCGCATCAACCCGTTTCGTTTCCAGTTGCCTGCCAGAGACCGGCAGGCTTTTATAAACCAGATAGCCCTTTGGCCTGCCCCAGTTATCGGTATATACCCCCTGATTTAGCTTGTCTGACTCGTTGCTGGTCTGGGGAACAAAATCAGCCTCAAGCGCTTCCAGCCAGAACGGCACCCCGGCGGTAGGCGTCAGGCCATTGCCTGTGCCGCTGACGATCTGTGCAAAAACCTCCCCGTCGCGCAACCAGCTGCGTAACATCAGGCGCTCCAGCATGGGGCGGGTAAACTGATGGGTCACTTCCGGTCGAATAGACCATTCCCCCCATTTCTGCCGGATATCCGCCGCCAGCTTTTTAGCGATCTTGCCATTCTTGAGCTTCGGATGCGGCTCCACGATAATCCCGCTCTTACCTACCACCCGCTCTTCAAGCTTATCGAAAATGCCAATCACTAAATCGTGGTTATTATCAAGCCACCTCGCCTGCTCACGGAGAGAGACGGCCCCCATCTTGCTGAGCTGGTCAGCGGAACGATTCTCTCTTCGGGCTTTGTGGGTGCGGGTGGGCTTAACGGCTTCATATGCCTGTATCATGGCGCGGGATCTTAGCCTCGCAGCCTTCCAGCCAGGAGAAATGACACCTATCGCATCATCAAGTAAAGACATTAAAACCTCGCCAGTTTGTAGCCAGGCCGCCCCCGGCGCTGATTATTCAGGGAAGTAAGACGCCGCTCCCACTCCTGCCGCCCTTTACGGATTTCGGACAGGTTTTCCATGGTCATTTCCTGACCGTTAAATTTGATGGATTTGCCATCAAGTACCGCCATCTCCGCTTCGGCATAGCGCTGGATCATGGCCTCAATATCACTTTTATTCATAACCAGCCTCCTGAGGTGGCCCATGGGTTAGCATCATCAGTTACGGTTTTTTTGCGTTTGCGCTTTTTGGCCTGGACCGGCGCTGGCGCCGGGGGTGCTTCTTCGCCAGTTTCCGGCGGCACGTTCTCCATCCACGTTTCGCGCCGCGCCCAGTCAGGCGCATCAGGCCATTTAATTTTTTCGTATCCGCGAAGGATAACCAGCGCATCAGCGTAAACCAGCAGGTCAAAAGCTTCGTTGGCGCCGCGACCCGGCTTGCTCCATTTGCCATCAGAATCACGCTCCTCATAAGTCAGTTCGTCGTAAAACCAGCTTCCCAGCCACTTCGGGAAATGGATGTAGTTCGGTCCGGGGGTATCGCGCCATAAGGCGTTGTTTACCCGGTCTTTGAGGTCATTGGTTTGCAGCAGATAAAGAGGAACATCCCCGGCGGCTTTCGCCCGGCGCGCTGAACGGCCGGTGTTATCTGGCAGGGATTGGGTGATCAGCTTTTCGCGTCGATGACCGTCACCTTTAAACAGGCAAACATTCCGGCCAATTCCCTCCCGACGGCATTTACGCCAGAATCGATAGGCATTATCGGTGACACCATCTTCACCGCCGGAATCGACTGCCATTGCCATCAGGCGCATACACCGGCGGGGATCGGATGCCATTCGCCACGTCTTGTAAAAGACATCAGTCAGCAGCAGATCCCAGTCCTCCGGGTAACTGGCTGGGTCGATAGGCAGGCTTTCACCGTTCGCGTCGCACCGGAGTGACTGGCGAATGTTGTAACGGTCCACCAGCCACCGTTCGCCCATGCTTCCGTAGCCAGTAACCTGAACGACAAAGCGGCGATTACGTCCCCCCTGCACGTCGACAGTCGCCACCAGGAAACAAACACCATCAGGCACACAACGTTTCGGGACATCCTCGGCCCGCTGTTCGAGCAATTCGCTTTTACGCTGTTCGGTACTGGCGCGCGGAAGATAAGGGCGACCAAAGTCAGTGTTAACGACCGTTTTTAGTGTCTCTTCGCTTTGGGTTTTTTCGTATTCCTGCTCAGCCGCCAGATATTTATAAATTAGCTGTGACCAGGTCTGGTAAGCAGCTGCTGGCCCTTCCATCCAGAAAGAAGCAATGCGTGACCGCCGGCCCTCCCCTGTAATGTTTCCTTCCCGATCAATTGACTGCCCGTCACGTAACCAGACGCTTTTCATGTTCAGCTCGCGCTTCATCGCAGGAAGCACTTTTCCTTTGCAGGCCGGGCATTGCAGATAGGCCGCTTCGCTGGCTGTGACCAGGTCTGTCGTGTCACGGTAGCCCGTCATGTTGGCAACTTCAGGCTGAAAATATTCCCCACAATGCGGGCAAGGCCAGTAAAGCCGCCGGCGGTCGCCGCGGTTATACAGCGACAACACGCCCGTCGTGGGAGGTGCTTCATGGGGTGAACTCTGCCGCCATTTCGTATCGAGAATGTCGCGGCCCGGTGAGCTTTCGACCAGGGTCATACCCGAAGACATAAACGTAGTAGTACGCTTGGAGGCAAGCGAGAATCCGTCCCCCTCCCCGTCGATGTCTTCCGGGAAGCGGTCGTAGTCGGTCAGCGCAACAAATTTATAGTCCGACGAGGACATAATATTGACTGAGGGCCAGCCAAGTTTCAGATAGTTACCAGCGCGGAAAGTACGATCGTGAACGTTGTTATCGTTACGACGCGGACTCAATCTGGTTTTTACTTCAGGGCTACATCTGAATGTCCGGTCAAGACGTTTTTTCGAGTGTTCACGCGCTTTCTCTTCGGAGACCTGAATAACCAGCATATCCGCCGGATCACAAACGATGCTGTATACAATCCAGCCATCAATCAGGCCAATAGTCTTACCCGTTCGTGCCGGGCCGACAAACACCACAGCATCATACTCGCGTGACGCCAGGCAATTCATTGGCTCGATAACATAAGGGGCCAGATTAGGATCCCACGGGACCGAGTTACCGGCGCCCATTGGCACACGCATATACTCGGCCACCGCGTCGGCAACCAGCATGCGGCGTGGCGCGCGTAAAATTCCGGAGACATCCCGACGGATCCCCCTGGCGGATGCCCGCTTTGCCATCAGTCCTCCTCTGGCTCTTCCTCCTCTGCTTCGGCTTCCATGACCTTCTGGGCCATCTGGTCGCGCAAATCGTCAATCACACTCTGCACCCGGGCAACCGCTGCAGGGGAAAGCGCACAATCGCGCTCGAGTACATCAGGGAGGGTTTCCAGCACCATCACTACAGCTTTTGCCATGACTGAAAACTCCCTGGCAACTTCATCTGCCGGGATCAGTTGCCCCGTATCCTGCTCAAACTTGATCCGCTCGTTCTCTGCTTTCCAGTGCGCCAGCCTGTCAGCCGGCGGCATGTCCTCAAGATTTGTTGAAACCGTGGGGATCATTAACTCAGCCAGAACGTCGGTAACTAAATACAGTTTTAGTTTGCTGTTGCTGCCCAGCGCAGGCTCAACATTTTTCAACCTGGCGGCCACCGTCTGACGATGGACATTGGTTATGCCCGCCAGCTGATTGATATTCAGCTTTAGAGAAGCGATTTCCTGATCCATGATGGTGAGCACTTTTTAACCGATTCGACATCATTGCAAAACAGGACTCAATAAAATCAATAACCTGTGCAAATGATGATGATGACCATGGATCCAGAAAACCAGCCGATTCCCGCGAGCGCGCCGCCCCGTGGAAGGCCACCCCGCCGGGAGGACCCATTAGATAATGATTATCGTTTGTAATTGCTGGGCAATTATCGAGGCCGCTCATTGAACAGCCTCTGTGAATACTCAGCCTGCAGATGCGCCACCGTCGGCCTGCAATACACTTTCAGGGATACGCTCCGCCAACGGCACATTGTTGAAGATCTTCAAACCACTGAATCCAAGGTATGTAGAGGACTGGCTGACGTTACCCGCGATAAAGTCGCTCACATCTGCCATCAATCCATTAACGACGGCATCGGTATTCACTCGCCAGTAGTTTTCGAGGGCAATCAACAATGGATCTGAGCCATTGCTTATCGTTTGTTCACCAACGGAATAACCCTTCTTACCGGACTTGTCAGTAATGCATTGCAGCGTATTGCTCTGCACAGACACCATGTCTGTATTGTTTACCTGCACAGTGAACATTGCGACTTTACTCCCCTCATCACTCGTGCTGGATGCATAGAACAGTGTGAGGGTTAGATCATTACGGTTAAACATTACTGGCTCCTGTTACGGTTACAATTGCGATGACGGGAACGGCGTTCTGCCCTGGGGGCACTATCATCAGGAGGCATAAGCTCTCCTTCCTTCACTGTCACCGTTTTTTCGGCGGCCGCTGGTGGCTGCGCCGGTTCTGCCGGGACATATGGCTCACCACCAGCCTCAATCTCAACCTTGAGATACGGGTTAGTTTTCATACTGTGTGTGAAGTGAACCGCGCTTACCGGCAAATCCATGTAGGATTTACCATCCCGCTCGAGGGCCACCAGCTTCCCGTCTACGTATTCAATTTTTAAGCTCTTCATCATGTACCTTTGCGAATAAAAAAGCCCCGCAGATGCGAGGCTACTGGTTAAATATCAGGGTGTTACTGTGAAAGCTCAGAGTGTAAGGTTGCGGCTCAGCCTATCTGTGGTGGGACACAGTTAAACATTGTACTTGCAGAGGAATGGCTGATTAGCTCTGCTTAAGGAATAGATATGATCAAGAAGCATATACGCCTAGAAATGGAATCAAACGCCCAAACAATCGACGAATTGAACAAGGAAATTGGGCAATTGAAATGTGTCGTTGGTTTTTTGATGACTCAATTAACACCTGATTCCAGGCAGGCTGTCATTGATAACTTGAAAGAATTTGGACTAAATGATTCAGCCAAGGAATTTACTCAGTTCCTTTAAAAATTGCCAAACCTACTATATTAATTTTCCAACCTTGTGAATGATTGGGTTGGGTCTCAGGCGTAATAGTGGATTCATCCCTTTCGCCTGAGACAGATTCAAATCTTGAAAATGTAAGTTTTAGCGTTTTCATGTTGTTGTTCCTCATTTTTATCCCCGACAAGGGATATCGGTTATTTTATCCCTTATCGGGGATAGACGTTCGCGCCGATTCGTAAATCCGCTCACAGGTCATTCCTGTTTCCCCTGATTGGTTTTATCAAATATTTTCGTCCAGGATGTCCTCAAACCATTAAACCGACTAAAAAAAGGCCGCATAGGTATGCGACCTTTGGTTAGTAACAGTTAGAAACCTAAAATCTCTCAGGAGCCACCCAGGAGAGATTTTCTGCTTGCTAAATGACCTCTGCCGTTTCGGTGTTGGCTGGCAGTGGTAACGTGAGGATAGCTTCATTTCAGCCATCGATATCATTTAAATGGATGAATAGCTTATTAGACTAGTAATTCGCGATTCTCAAGAACATTAACCAGAACAACAGACGTCTGTGCTTATTTTTTTAGCGCAATGATCCGTTAGTCACCAGTAACTAACATATTATTCGATGGTTCCTTAGACAGTGACCCATAAATCTAATTGTTTAATGTACCATTGGATGGGCACACAAATAACCACACCATCCCCAAAGTTAACAGATTTGATAACACACCCTTGTGGCGGAAAAAATTCCGCACCAGTCTGGGGCCGGATCGAGCGCTCAATGCCGTAACGATAACCGCATGGTAGTTGTGGTAGTAAGTTTACTGTCATGAGTGGCTACTTAGTTAAGAGTGGTTTGAGATCCTATAGTGCATGACTCCCCCTGAATTAGATACAAACATTTCGATGCTGAAAGCTTGAATGTCTTGTTTTCAGATTTTTTGTTCACTTAAGGCCACTTATTTCATGTGCTATGCCTGTTACTTACTCACCGCCCGATAGTACGCCTGCCAGCGATACTTATCCAAACGGAGCTGGCGCAGGCATTGAGCGGTTTCTACATCAGACTGTAAATCTTCATCGCTGTCATTCCCTGCGTCACTTGCTTTGCACGGCGGACTCATCAAATCCGGGGATGGAGTTGGCAGCATCGATGGCGCGCTGACGCAACTGCACAGCAGCATCATCAAACCTACACACAGTACGATTCGGAGACTGAACATATTTCACCACGTCGCGGGTTATTGTTTTGTAGATGACCTTACCCGCTTCGTTAGCAGTAGCGGCCTTTTCCTCTACAGGCTTAATGGCATTCTCGGCCTTCTCTCTCTTCTTCGCAGCCTGAGCATTGATGTGATCAGCGTGGGAACTCCATCCCATACGCCATGAAATGGCACAGGACATTAGCAGGATTGCTATTGCGATGATAACGGCGGTTAAGCGACTCATCTTTGCTCCCATAAACACACTTCACGCTCAATTTCCCTCCGGGTAATAAGTCCTTTCCACTGCTTACCTTTGGCATAGGTCCAGCGGCGCAGCTGATCACACGCACCTTTCTGGTCACCCTGGTTGATTTTGCGAAGCAGAGTAGAGGTCTGGAAGTTCCCGGCTCCAACGTTATAGGCGAATGAGTACAGAGCCCCACGCATTGTTTCTGGGATCGGTTTTTTGATGTAAGGGTTGATCTGCCTGGCGACGGTATTCAGGTCTTTATTTAGTAGCGCCCGACACTCTGCCTCGGTATAGGTTTTGCCGAGCATGATGTCTTTACCTGTGTGGCCGTAACAAACCGTCCAGACACCTACCACATCCTGATAAGGGTCGTATCGCACTCCCTCAAGCCCATCATTACCCATAGGGCCAGTGATGAGTGCAGAGGCAATCGCCAGGGCCCCGCCGCCGACTGCCGCAAGAACACTTTTACGTAGTGTCGGAGACATTATTCACCTCGCACAGCTTTTCGCCGGTCTTCTTTAATTTTGAAATACAGATTCGTCAGGTATGTCAGCAAGCCAAATACCAGACTTCCCAGAACACCGATCGCGGCCCACTGAGATGGGGATACTTTGTCGAGCAATTGCAACATCCAGAACCCCGCGTTACCTGCGGACGTTCCGTAGGCAATACCTGTTGTTAGCTTGTCCATTCGATACATACTCCACCTCCGGGTTAACGGGGTGCTTTGTGCGTGTAGGGGTCAGGCTCATCGGGCTGATTTAACAACGAGCCGTATCGATGATGATTCCCGTGAGCCTGAAACGAAAAAGGCCCGCGAATGCGCAGCCTCAAATGATTTGTTCCTCAGCTTGCCGGGGAGACTTATTCATGGCGAAAAAAAGCCCGCTCAGAGGGGCGGGCAGAAGGTAGGCAATACTGATTCTTCAACGGAACGAGGCGCACCTAATAGTCCGAGCTACCGATTTACCAGGAGATCTCTCGTTTTCCGTTACTACCTTTTAAACATAGCTGGAGAAGCCGAAACGGCAACTCCGCTACAAAATAGCTTAGTAGCATTGCATGGTGCCGGGTGCCTCCCGGTGAGCATGTCCCAGTCGACATGGCCCGCGCTGCATTTACAGATCACTGTAAGTGACTGGTCGCCCCACCGCATAGGGGGATTCACCATGTCGATAATCTAATTTGTAAACTTTGTGTTAGTCAATATGTAACACGCTGTCAAAGGCACCAGAAGATGCTTACTTACGATGTGTCGTGCAGCACATCTCAACCCAAGAGCCCTGACCGGAGTGCAGAAATGACAAAGCCCCGGCGATTAACAAGGCTTGGGAATTATGTGTATCGCTTTACGACAATGTGACAGGGGCACAGATGCAATGCATCTCGCTAATACCCTGCCATATCGCCGGAAAGTAAAAACCCCGCCGGAGCAGGGTTTCAATGATTAGGCTGTGTGTCGAAGTGACCACTCCTAACAGATTACGATAGTTTTTGCGTACGCGTTAGTGTTTTCATACCGCCGTTGGGCTAGACTACTCAGCATTAACTTATTGTTTCATTTAGGGCGCGCGCACATGCAAGTTAAAAGCTTAGGTTTTTCAATAACAAATGAGAATGAACATATCAATTCTGCCGATGTCATGAACGCATTTATTGAGGCATCGTCTCGTGAATATGTTCGGGTTGATTATACTCGAAGAATACTCATGTCAGATATGAATGATTATTATTATGGGTTAGTCGTCACCTTCAAAAACCAAAAGAAAAATTGCAGATCTCAGTTCATCGACGGGAAATTTCGGATCAAAGTTGAAGACCTTCAGGGGGACGAAAAACTAGCGAATTTCAATCTATTTGTCCTTAACAAGGATAATCTCCGTGGTCTGTATATGTCCCACCATGGTTCCTGTAGTATTAACACCCTTTTCAGCCATCTCCAAACCATCAGCAATGAATTTATCAGGAAACAGAACGCTAATGAAATTGCAGGATTAGGTGACAAACCTAAGCAAAAAGAAATCACCGCTGTAAACAAAAAATACAAGAAGCGTTTTTCATTTAGCATCATGACTACTAAGGAGGACATCAAAACAATCCTTGGACAGTTCCGAGAAATTAAAAAGACATCCTTTAAATTTGATTACATCGATTTTAAAGGTGGTCCAATGACAGCATTAGAACCATTTGCTAACTCAACAACAATAGACATGAGTGTTAATCCAGAGGATAAAACAAAAGTTCAAGCACTTTCAGAAACACTGGATAAAATTTATCATGCAATGCAAGGTGGGATTTCTAAAGCCAGAGTTACAGCCGTTGACCATGCTGGGTTAGAAAAAATTATTGATTTTATGGACTGTCCCACCTTCTTTGAATCTTATGATTTTGATGAAATTGCAGAAAAAATCAATGGCTTGACAAATGACAATTATACATCTAACCCGGTCTTTGATATAATCAAGAATGAAATGTTGAACGGGACTAATAAAAATGCCTTTGTATGAATGGCTTATAAACAAAAGGTTAAGGTGCCAGTACATTACCCTGCTCGGCCTGTCAGCCCTAGTTTTGCTGGGGCTGTACCTTCTCTACAGGAACACCCCTGACGTAAGCGTCAAATTCTTTGATTTTTATCATAAAAATCTTCGTGGCTATCTTTTCTCTGGCTTCATATCAGTAGGCTCTTTTTTATTAAGCCTGCATACTTTCGTGATTATAAATTTACGAGATAAAGTTTTCGCTACTGCTGAATATAAAGAAATATACAGCAAAGCAACACAGACACCTTTAGAAAAAGTAGCGGATGAGGATCTTTATAAACCATTAGATAATCTTTCATCATTTATTAATACTTCGATTTTATTTTCTCTAACCACCGCTATCGCCCAGTTCACCATCGGACTTTCAACGAATCTTTATGCTTGTTTGTTTTGCGTATGGATTGCGATTCTTACCGTCTTCCTATTGTTGCACTGTCTAATCATTATTAGACAAAACATCAAAATCCTTCTCAAGCAAAATAAAAAATAAGGGGAGTAATCCTCCCCCATCATCACAGCATAGAGAGAACACCATCAATGAAACCAAGAGCCGTCTGAAGATCCTTTCTTATAGTGCCATCAGAACACTTTCTCTTCTTTGAAATAGTACGTAACGAGATACCTATAACAAAGTGAGCTATAACCAGCTCATATTCTTCCGGCTTATATTTCCTTAGGCGTGCCACACAACCATCAATTAAGATTCCCTCATCATCATCACATTGCAGGCGCGACTTTTTACCTCGTGGCAACAGACCTTTAAACCCGGCTGCAATAGGTTGCCAGTCAACGCCACTACTATCAGCTGCGGCCCATGCGCCCCACCGGTCTAAAACTTCATACATATCACGCATTAACTCATCTCCACTGAATTAAGCCAGCACGCCAATTGCCAGCGAACGATCCAGAAATCGAAACAGTAGCTCCAGCTGTGAGCCGTGCTTCTCCTCAAATGCCACGGTGTCAGCGTGCAACTCGTCGTGATGCGCTCTGCAAAGCGGCAGCACAAACAGGTCATGCGCTTTTGTTCCCATTCCACCTTGTCCGTGGCCTATCAGGTGATGGGGATCATCTGCTTGTTTGTTACAGCAGACACACGTCTGAGACTTAACCCAGCGCGTCCAGCTCTCGTTTACCCAGCGGCGGCGCTTTGGCCGCAGCATGAATGATTCCGGCGTTTCAGGATCTACGCGAAGACCGAGAATCTTTTTCTACACCACTTCGCTCGCCGCTGGCTCCGGCACAATATCGCTCTCCTTCATCACCGGTTGATGCTTTATCTCCGGCAATCTCAAGGCTTTCCGGGCCAGCGATTCAGGGATGACGTGCGCCAGATTGTTTATAACCAGCCACCAGCATAACTCCGGGATTGTCAGTTGATGGTCTTCGTTGAACCCCAGCTGTGAGCGGATGACCTTTATCAGCCAGGATACCAAGTTCTCACGCGCAATGCCTGCCAGCGTCTCTGTGTACTGATCACGCAGCAGGTTATCGCAGGCCCAGCAAAGGCGGATGCTGCCAGGCTCATGCCGGAACAGCGTAAAATTTTCGCTGTGCCACGAGCCGTGCGGATACTGGCATTCAAAACGACGCTCCAGCTCGGCCTCCAGCGCGCTGATACCACCAGCGCGCAGAATGACGTCTTTGTTTTCGAAGACTGGTTTCAAAACCGGGTCTTCTTCCAGTGGCTGTTTGGCAGGAGGGACAGCGCCGGTTGCATAGTCACTGTATTTTTCCGGTGCCGGCTCAATCAATACCCGCCCTCTCCTGAACATCGGCATCAGATCGGTGCCAGGGCGAAGCAGAACAATGCCCATGCGTGGGGCAATTTCAGGAGTCAGTAATGCTCTCATGTCATTTTCTCCACTGCAGGTAACTCACAGGATAGCCACGACATCTTTTGCGACTTCCCGCGTACTGCTTTTGCAGGAAATCGAACGGAGCGCTTTGATGAATTGCAGGTTAAAACCATGCTCACGGTACAGGCCGAGAACCTTCGGTGCAGATGAGTTAGAAATCACTACCCGAGCCCCACGGTGAAAGGCTGATACGCATTGCTTCGCCAGGTCTACCTGGTTCTCCCAGCTAAAACCACCAGCGGCGTAGGCGGTGAATCCGGCTGTTCCCGGCATCGGTTCGTAAGGTGGATCGCAGTAAACCACATCCCCTTTCCCGGCCAGGCTGATAGTTCGGCGATAGTCAGCAGTCATGAAGACGCAGTTATGCGTCATAGCCGCGAAGGCTTTCATCTCATCCATCGGGTAATACGGGGCCTTGTAGCCTCCCCAGCCCACATTGAACTTGTTCGCCTGGTTGTAGCGCATCAGGCCATTGAAACAATGCCGGTTGAGATACAGGAATGCAGCTGCGCGTTCTGTAGCATCCAGTGTCTGAGCGTTGAACTCGGAACGGATCAGCTCATAGCCATCTGGTGACCGCATGTGCTCAAACATCCAGCGGGCCTTTAATTCCACTTCATCCGGCACCACCGCTAACATCTGATACAGATTAATCAGGTCCGGGTTAATGTCCGCCAGCAGGTAATCTGCGTGCTTATCGCTGTTCAGGAATACCGCCCCACCACCAACGAATGGCTCTATCAGGCGTTTCCCTGCCGGGATATGCACGAACAGGTCAGCCAGCTGGGTATACTTTCCACCAGCCCATTTCAGAAATGGCTTGCTCATGAACGGAACCCCGCTGGCACTGAATAATCCACGTCGGAATAACTGGACTTGAACGCCGTGTCTTGTTTCACCCACTTTCCGCCAGTCCAGGCTGGGCGTCCGGCTGCTTCCCATTTTTTGGCCTTGTCGAAATACTCGACGCAGTTCTCGGGAGCAAACAGCGTTTTGGGCCGCAGGTAGTCGCTCATCTTCGGATCCTGAGCCCATTTCTCGTTCAGGTAGTCAACCACCAGCATCAGGTCTTCAGGGCTGTAATCTTCGGCCAGCCGTCCCCGGATATAACCCAGCGTCGTTTTGGTTCGTCCCCCCTTGCCATAGGTCGAATTAGTTACTCGATTAAAATGATCCAGAACGAGTGCAGCCGGAACGGTCTGGTCTGGTTGCAGCGCAACCGGACAAGAGTCTTTACCTGTAATCTCTGTAGTACTCTCTGTTGTATTCTCTGTAAGATCATCGTGCCAATTTGACCTGATGACAGCGGTTCGTTTTGACCTAGTGGAGCGTTTCACATTGACCTCTTCCATCGTGTCATTTTGAACTGATGGAACGGCGCATTTTGACTTCTTCGATTTGGTCACTTTGACCTCATCTAAAAGCTCGCTCTCGTAGTTGATCGTGTAGTAGTTCGTCATGTCACGCTGCGACTTGTTAAGCTGCTCAACTTTAAGCACGCCCAGGCTCTTCAGCCGGGTGAAGGTGCGCTTCAGAGTGGACTCAGACCAGAACGGGAATTGTTCCAGCCATTGCTCTGTTGTGTTGTAGATCCAGCGTACGCCGTCACGCTCCAGCCCTGAGTTAGTTTCCTGCAGCCAGTAGTTAACCTGCTGCAGCGCAATGGCTTCATTCAGGCCAATGCTGTACGCAAGGTCGGGATTAATGACTATCGGCCTTGATGGCATTAACAGGCTCATAAGACCCCTCTATTTCCCTGAATTTTCGTTTGAACTGTTCAAGTGGGCTGAAACACTCATGCTGATACCCTTCGCGCAGGTATATAACGCGCTGTGTTTGGGGCTCCCAGCGTATGACCCTGACCGGGACGCCGTAGTGATCTCTGAACCATCGGTTAAGTTCTCGCATACGCTTTCCGCCTGACTTCTAAAGTCATCTACCGCCCATTGAGCAAACTGGTAGCAGACAGGTTCTATCCCACCGGGTACTCTTACCCCATACACGAACTGCACCGGCCCCTCTCCTCCAGGGACCGGCCGCGCCACAAGTTGCGACCTGCGGTACTGTGTTGGTAGACTGTTCATGCGTTAGTAATCTCCACTGATAACGACACGCCACGACGCCAGGAGCTGCAACTCGCTGGCGTCACTTCTTTTTGCGTGAAAATAACGTGATAATTGCGGCAATCTCTTCTTCCCGAGCTGCCAGATGGCGGCGGTGATGCACCATGATTTCTTCGGCCTCATGCCTTTCAATAACGCCATCTTCAAGCGCCTGTTCGATAATCTGATCAACCTGTCCCCTGGCAGCAGAGGTACGCATTGCACGACTAAACAGGTCCACGCGATCGAGTTCTTCCAGGTGCGGCACATCCACCAGCAGGGCGCCACGACGGCGGGCGAAGTAGTCTGCCAGCAGCGACGTGTTGGAAATGTCTTCCATCGCTTCCAGCTCCGATACTTCAAAAAATCGACAGCCGTTTTTCTCGTAGAGGTTGTTGTTGAACTGCGTCACGGTCATACCCAAGGCGCCAGCCATTGCTTCGCGGCCACCCGGATATGATTTGCACATACCTTTCACGACTTCTTTCAAGTTCATACCTACCCTTTTTGCTTACAATTAGTAGTAACGGTTAAGCTGCTGTTTGATTAGCCTTTAAATACAACTCCGGGTTAACTTTCAGCTTCATTTCTGTTAGAGCTTGGATTTCAAATGCTCGCCCTTTTGGAATGACCTCCCCCCAACCGGATACAGAGGCATGAGATATACCCAGCGCTTTTGCCACATTACCGACGGAGCCAAAGTAAGTAATCACGTCAACTTTTTTCATTTTTTCCTCATATGTAAGGGAAGCAGACAAACAAATGGTAGGATATCTTACACTCAAAGGTCAAGGATTCCTACATTACAAAATGGTAGGATTGCCTACATGAAAATGAATGAACGCATCCGTGCAAGACGTAAAGAGCTGAAACTAACCCAAGCGGTCTTAGCCAAATTAGTGGGCGTTAACCGTGTGACTGTTACTGGGTGGGAGTCAGGAGATTATGAGCCAGGGGGTTCTAACCTTCAGGCGCTTGCTGCTGCGTTAAAAACGAATCCTCAATGGATAATTCATGGTATTGGAGATCCTGTATCGGAGGCACCAACCTATAAGCCTACCGAACGTTTTGGCGTGAAAAGGATTCCAGTCTTATCTTGGGTTCAGGCTGGTGAATGGACCGAAAGCGGCGCGCCAGTTACCGAAAATGATGTTTCAGAATGGATTTACACAACCGCAAATCTTTGTGATGAAGGATTCGCTCTGAAAGTACGTGGTGATTCAATGACTAACCCTAACGGTGCCCCAAGCATACCTGAGGGCTCAATCGTTGTTGTTGACCCAGACTACGGCAGTATTTACGAAGTAAACGGTAAGATTGTCGTTGCCCAAGTGATGGGCTCAGCAGAGGCAACGCTGAAAAAATTTGTAATTGATGGACCTATAAAATATTTGGTTCCTCTTAATCCGAACTATCGTGTGATGGAAGTAAATGGCAACTGTAAGATCGTTGGTGTTGTCAGGCAGGTTGTCACGGACCTCTGATTTTTGAAGAACAATGAAACCGGCATCAAAGCCGGTTTTTTTTACACCTGAATGTAAGTTTTCCTACAAACAGCATTGACACCAAAAGGTAAGTTATCCTACATTAATGTCGTAAGGAATAGGTGAATAGCACACAACACGGAAGCGCATTCCTCTTCTTCCGGTGGGGATCGGTTTGTAACTGAAGGAGTGCGCTTCCAGTTGTGTGGAGAACTAACGTGCCGCCATTGCAGTGGCGGCTAACCCATCAGCAAGAAATTCTAACCAGCTATTCACCCACTTTCATGGGTTGGGTTGCTGCACCCTAAATTCACGCGTTGCAGCGCGTCAGATGGAGAATAAGAGATGGCTAAGACAGCAAATCAACTAATTAAAGAGGCATACGAAATTGCCAGAGATATGCCACCAGCTCAGGGAACGATCGTCAAAGAACTGGCGGCTATCCTCGATGTTTCGAACGTAGCTCTTCGCCAGGTTCGTATCGAACGAGACGCTCTTCTCATCGAAGTCAAATCATGGGCGAAGGAGTGTGATCGTATTACTGAGCGACATACCAAGAAACGCACAAATCTGCATGTCCTCGAAGCAATGCGCGATTTGAAAGCAATTTGCCCCACCAGCTTCCGTAACGTGGAGGCTCTCTGATGGCTAAAGACTCAAAGCTTGTATACGGCGCCAACGGCAAAACCAACGTTCTGATGTTCGAACCGGAAAAGCTGCATCTTGTTACCGACAAAACCCATCTTCTCTACGATGAACGTATCAACCTGCCGATCGACGAAGGGATGCTACTGAACATCAAGGAGCTGGGTGTACTGGAGCCGATTATTGTCTGGAAAGACCCTGAAATTGGACTCACCTGCGTAGTTGCAGGCCGTCAGCGCGTTAAACATACGCTGGAGGCAAATAAGCTTCTTTTGAAAGAGGGCAAAGACCCACTGCTTGTTCCCGGAGTCGTTAAGCGTGGTTCGGCAAATCAGATGGCTAAATACATGGTCAGCGAAAACGAAATTCGCCGACCCGATACGCCGCTGGGCCGGGCTAAAAAAATGTCAGACGCGCTCGACCGCGGGCTCGATGAGGACGACATTGCGGTGTTGTTTGGCTGCAGCGTTCAGACCGTACGTGCAACGCTGTCACTGCTGGATGCCACCCAGGCTGTTCGCGATGCAGTGGAGTCCGGAACGGTCACCGTTACCCAGGCGCGTCAGCTTGGTGCGCTCCCACCTGAAGAACAGCGTGCAAAAGTGTCAGCAATCGAGCTGGCGACAGCTGGCACAACCGGCCATGAAAAAGCCCGGCGTCAGCGTAAGATTCTCGGCGAGCAAAAGCCGCGTCTGAAAACCCGCAAAGAAATTACTAAAGCCCTGGAATCTGCCGAAGGTGAGTATGCAAGCGCACTCCGTTGGGTACTTGGGGAGTCCGTATGACAATCATAAAAACCCATACCGGTACCGTGATCACCAAAGACGGTCCGAAGGTTAAAAAACTGCATCAGACAGAGCGGATGTGGGTCGTTGGCAAAAACGAGTTTTACCACAAAGCGACCGGATGCCGTCATTTTGCAGAAAATACGCGCCGCCGGCTGCTGCTCGACACCATCAAGCCTATCGAGTGACGACTGGCCCGGAGAAAAGAATTGTAGAAGTTAAGCCGGTTGCAGCCGGACTTGTGGAGATACACTATGAATCTTGATAACGAGATCATTTCAAACGCAGACCTCGAACGAATTACTGGATACAAGATCCCCTCAAAGCAATCACAGTGTTTACGTGATGCCGGGATTTTCTTTGTTGAAGGGCGAGACGGAAGACCACGCACAACCTGGGCGCATTTCAATAATCCTTTAGCTCAGAGATTACGACAGAATAACGTCGATAATTTGCTGCAGCCCAATTTTGGAGCGCTTGATTAATGCCACGTCCGAGAAAAAATAAAGACGATGCTTGGATGCCACCGAGGGTTTACCTCGGGAGGTCAGCATATGAATATCATCCCAAAGGAGGCGGCAATATCCGCCTCTGTGACAAAACCAGTACAAAGGCTCAGGTATGGAGTGCATGGGAAGCGCTAATGAACGATCGCCCGGACTACTCCATGCTGGAAGGGCTTATTGAACGCTTCTTTAAATCTGGTGAATTTTTCGAACTGGCTCTGGAAACCCAGAAAGACTATAGAAAGTATTCAAAAAAAATTATTGATGTATTTGGGAAAATGCCGCCGGACGCTATCAAACCTGAACATATTCGGCGTTATATGGACAAGCGGGGAATAAAAAGCAGGACACAAGCTAATAGAGAAAAAGCTTTTATGTCACGCGTGTATCGCTGGGCTTATGAACGCGGATTCGTTAAAGGGAACCCAACAAAGGGTGTTCGCCAATATAAAGAGGTTAGCCGAGATCGCTATATTACAAATGAGGAATACCAAGCGCTGTACTCTGTAGCTCCAGACATTGTGAAAATCGCCATGGAACTCGCTTACCTCTGCTGTGCCAGACAGAACGATGTACTGGAGATGAAAAAAAGCCAATTTATGGAAGAAGGTATCCTGATAAAGCAAAGTAAAACGTCTGTTGCTCAGATAAAAGCATGGAGCCCTCGCTTGAACGCTGCACTTGAGTTGGCAAAAAAATTGCCTCTTAACTCTGGCATGAGCAGTCTGTATGTCATCCATCAACCAGCAGGTGGAAAATACACACGGGACGGCTTTAACAGTCGCTGGAGAAAAGCAAAAATTGAGGCGCAGGAGCTGTACCCTCACCTTTCTTTTGACTTCACGTTCCACGATTTAAAAGCAAAAGGGATATCTGATCTCAAGGGCAATCTGTACGAGAAACAGGCAATATCAGGGCACAAGAACGTTGAGCAAACTGCCCGGTATGACAGAAAGATCGCGGTAGTTCCGGTTGTAGATGGACAGGTGGAAAGGAAAAATATTATGAAGTGATATTATGAAATGGGTGGTTTTGAAACAAAAAAACCACCCGTAGGTGGTTTCACGACACTGCTTATTGCTTTGATTATTCTGCTTTTATCCCAATGGTACCCGGAGTGGGACTTGAACCCACACAGCGCGAACGCCGAGGGATTTTAAATCCCTTGTGTCTACCGATTCCACCATCCGGGCTCGGGATATAAAGTGGAGGCGCGTTCCGGAGTCGAACCGGACTAGACGGATTTGCAATCCGCTACATAACCGCTTTGCTAACGCGCCTTTAATTCTGAAGCACCCGCTACTGCCGATGCTGTTAATCTGGAGCGGGAAACGAGACTCGAACTCGCGACCCCGACCTTGGCAAGGTCGTGCTCTACCAACTGAGCTATTCCCGCATCATCAAGTTATTTGCTAATCACTTGATTTTGTTATCGTCTGGAAGACTGTGCCGCCGTTCGATGCGTTGCATTCTACTTATCTCTCGCGGTGAGTCAACGGTATTTTTCGCAACTTTGCATCGTTTGCTGAAAATAACGGCGAAACGATCACTGATCAAGCAAATCGCCGCGCGCCGCGTTCAAATATTGCAGCATCGACCACAGCGTCAGCACCGCCGCCACGAGGAAAAGCGCGATCCCGGCCCATTCCACCCACGGATAAGGACGCCACAGCATCCACACCAGGGCAGTCATCTGTGCGGTGGTTTTCACTTTGCCAATCCACGAGACCGCCACGCTGCTGCGTTTTCCCAGCTCCGCCATCCACTCGCGCAGCGCGGAGATAATAATTTCACGGGCAATCATCGTCGCCGCCGGCAGCGTGACCCACCAGGTGTGATAGTGCTCAGCGACCAGCACCATGGCGATAGCCACCATGACTTTATCGGCCACCGGATCGAGGAAGGCGCCGAACCGGGTACTCTGGTTCCAGCGACGGGCGAGGAATCCATCAAACCAGTCGGTCACGGCGGCAACAAAGAAAATCAGCGCGCAGGCAAACGGCGCCCAGCTAAAAGGCAGATAAAACGCCAGCACAAAGAACGGGATCAGGATGACGCGGAACAGAGTAAGCAACGTAGGGATATTAAATTGCATAGTGACGGGTAACTATCTGTTGTAAGTAAAAATTAGCCCTATGTTGCTACAGAGCCCCTAATGTTTCAACGAGTAGAAGATCTTTTCTGCCAGAGCGTGAGAGATGCCCGGTACTTTGGCAATTTCTTCGACGCTGGCCTGCTGCAGCCCCTGCAGCCCCCCCATGTACTTCAGCAGCATCTGGCGACGCTTCGGCCCCACCCCCTCGATAGTCTCAAGCGAGCTGGTGCTCTTCACTTTCGCCCGTTTTTTGCGATGTCCGGAGATCGCATGATCGTGCGATTCATCGCGGATATGCTGGATCACGTGCAGGGCCGGCGAATCCGGCGGCAGGCTAAACCCCTCGCCCTCTGGTTCAAAGAATAACGTTTCCAGGCCAGCTTTACGATCGCTACCTTTCGCCACGCCCAGCAGCAGCGGATGATGTTTATCCCAGGGGACGTCCAGCTCGGCAAACACCGCTTTCGCCTGCGCCAGCTGCCCCTTGCCGCCGTCTATCAGGATCACATCCGGAATCTTGTTGTCATCAATCGCTTTACCATAGCGACGGCGCAGGACCTGATTCATCGCCGCATAGTCATCGCCCGGGGTGATGCCGGCGATATTGTAGCGCCGGTACTCCGCGCGCAGGGGGCCATTGCTGTCAAATACCACGCAGGAGGCGACGGTCTGTTCGCCCATGGTGTGGCTGATATCAAAGCACTCCATCCGCTTCACGGCCGGCAGCTCCAGCACGGTGGCCAGCGCCTGCAGACGCTGATGAATGGTCGATTGCTGAGACAATTTCGTGGTTAACGCCGTGGCGGCATTGGTGCGCGCCAGCTTAAGGTAACGCGCCCGGTCGCCGCGCGGTTTAGTCTGCACATGAATTCGGCGCCCCGCCAGCTCCGACAACGACTCGGCCAGCAGCGTCTTATCCCCGAGGTTGAAGTCGAGCAAAATCTCTCCCGGCAGCGTGCGCATCTGGCTGCCCTGCAGGTAGAACTGGCCGACAAAGGTCTCCACGACCTCGCCCAGCTCGGTGCCGCCCGGCACTTTCGGGAAGTAGCTGCGGCTGCCCAGCACTTTACCCTGGCGGATAAACAGCACATGGACGCAGGCCATTCCGGCATCGAAGGCAACCCCGATCACGTCAAGATCATCGCCGGTGTTAGAGACAAACTGTTTCTCCGTCACGCGGCGGACGGCCTGAATCTGGTCGCGAATGCGCGCCGCCTCTTCAAACTCGAGGTTCTGACTCGCCTTCTCCATCCTCGCGATGAGCTGAGTCAGCACCTGATCATCTTTGCCGGCGAGAAACAGCCGCACATACTCCACCTGCTGAGCATACTCGTCTTCACTGACCAGCCCCGCCACGCACGGCCCCAGGCAGCGGCCAATCTGATACTGTAGACAGGGACGGGAGCGATTGCGGTAGACGCTGTTTTCACACTGACGGATGGGAAAGATTTTCTGCAGCAGCGCCAGGGTCTCGCGCACGGCATAGCCGTTGGGAAAAGGACCAAAATACTCGCCCTTCGCATGTTTGGCGCCACGATGCATCGCCAGACGCGGATGGGTATCGCCGCTGAGGAAGATAAAAGGATACGACTTATCGTCGCGCAACAGCACGTTGTACCGCGGCTGGTACAGCTTGATATAGTTGTGTTCAAGCAGCAGCGCTTCCGTCTCGGTATGGGTGACGGTCACGTCGATTTGCGCGATCAGCGCCACCAGCGCTTCCGTTTTACGCGACGCGAGGTTGCTGCGGAAGTAGCTGCTGAGCCGCTTTTTCAAATCTTTGGCTTTGCCAACATAGATGACGGTTCCGCCAGCATCATACATCCGATACACACCGGGCTGGCTGGTTACCGTTTTCAGGAAAGCTTTTGCGTCAAAAACATCACTCACTGGCTTGCTAACGACTCCGCATTACACAGGCCATGGCGAATTGCCAGGTGGGTCAGCTCGACATCGCCATGAATGTTCAATTTGCTGAACATCCGATAGCGATAGCTGTTAACCGTTTTAGGACTCAGATTCAGCTGCTCTGAGATCTCATTCACCTTCTGACCTTTGGTGATCATCAGCATAATCTGCAATTCGCGTTCAGACAAACTGGCAAACGGCGATTCTGTTTTTTCCGGTTCAATCTGACTTAACGCCATTTGCTGAGCAATATCGGAGGCAATGTAACGTTGCCCGGACGCGACGCAGCGAATCGCATTCACCACTTCCTGTGGCGCAGCGCCCTTACTGAGATACCCTGCCGCCCCTGCCTGCATGACCTTGGCAGGTAAAGGATTCTCGGTATGCACGGTCAACATGATCACTTTCGTGCCCGCTACCGAGCGCGCGATTTTGCGCGTCGCTTCCAGACCACCGATCCCGGGCATGTTCATGTCCATCAGGACGACATCAGCGGAATTAGCCCGGCACCACTTGACGGCGTCTTCGCCGCAGCAGGCTTCGCCAGCGACTTTAATCCCTTTTATATCTTCCAGAATGCGTCGTATCCCTGCGCGCACCAGTTCGTGGTCATCAACAAGAAGAACGTTGATCAAAGGAATAATCTCCAGAATGAGGGATAACGCTACTGATACTTTATCTCCCACATATTACCGGGTTTTATTGCTAATTTAAAAGGCAAAAAAATGCCGTCCCCTCGATTTGGCTCTCATTTATGGCAATGTCTGTGCACACTGAGTGGAAAGTCATTGCGAACAATCAGTTGCCCGGGGCTTATTTTTTAACAATCCTCATACAGAAGGCACAAAAAACACAACAGATTACGTAGCGCATAAATACGAGGCAAAATATGTAACAATTATTAACGTGCTAAATAATTAGGGGAAATTATTGCGCTGCTGACAGCTATTACGTCTTATCTGATGCATAAAATCATTCACAACTCAGATGAGAGAACAGAAATTAAGCACTCCTTTTTTTTCTGTCGCTTGTGGTATACTGCGCGGCCTTCACATTCAGACAGGCGCAATAGCGCAGCGAGCAAACGAGGATATCGATGAGCACACCAGATTTTTCCACTGCAGAAAATAATCAAGAACTGGCGCAGGAAGTCTCCTGCCTGAAAGCGCTGATGACGCTAATGCTGCAGGCGATGGGTCAGGCAGACGCGGGTCGCGTGATTATTAAAATGGAAAAGCAGATCGCGCAGATGGAAGATGAGGCTCAGGCCGCCGTATTCTCCAGCACCGTTAAGCAAATTAAACAAGCATACCGGCAGTAATCTTGTACCGGCTGAAAGTATGACTGACAGCCGGTATCACGTCTGGCACGCAGAACGGCAGGCGCATTCAGATTAGCCCTGTCGCCACGGCGTAACAGGCAATTTGCGTTTTATTCGGCGCGTTAAATTTCCGCTGCATATTCTTCTGATGGAAATTAACCGTATTTTCCGAAATCGAGAGAATCATCGCCACCTCCGCCGAGGTCTTTCCTTCCGCGGTCCATTTGAGGATCTCCAGTTCGCGCCGGCTGAACTTCATCTCCGGCGGCATCACCATCTCATCTTCCAGACGCAAGAGCGTCAACAGGCTCAACTCCGTCAGCGTTCGCAGACGCAGCTCCAGTTCATCATCAGGATAAGCGTTCGGCAAACGGTTGTTCGCGGAGACGGAGAGAAAACCCTGAGCATGATTCGGCAACGTCAGACACTGTGTCACCCCTTTTTGCAAACCATGGTCGCGCGCCCCGTCCCATAATGCCTGCGCATCGCGAAACAGCCCATCTTCCCATGGCAGATGGCCACGCATAAAATTCTCCGGGCGTAACACGGGATCTATCGTGAAATAATTCTCTGCCTGGTAATGAGACATCCATGCGCGGGGATAGGTCGACTGAAACGTGACGCGGGGGCGAGTGAAAGGCACCGGGTGACGCACACAAAGCGTGTAGTAATCATATTCCAGCGTTTCTGTTTCTCGTTGCAGGAGATTATAAACCTCCTCACCGGCGGCCATGGACTGAAATTGATGCAGCATATCCCGCCGCCAGCTGAAAAAATCATTGTCCCTCATAGCTGTGCAAATAACTCCTGATTGATAATCATTATTATAAATACAGAAAACTAACACATAAATCTTATTTATATGTATAAAATATCGTAGCTGTCGCATTTATTAGCCTGAAGGCTTGCCTTTTTTCCGCTCGCTGCGCTGAAACTAAGGCCCTCCCTTCATTTTCTACACCCTACACGGGGGGATGGGAAGCGGTGTATACGGCCAGGGGAGTCAATAGCACGAAAATGTGATGATGGGGCGTTCCCCCGGCGTGGAAGCGGGCTGAACGCGGCGGCCCTCGCGATGGAGCGCCGCCGCGCCAGCGCCTGCTCTACTGCATCAGGAATTTTTCGAGGAACTGGCGGGTACGCGGCTGCTGAGGCGAGGCGAACAGCGCTTTGGCCTCGCCTTGTTCAACGATGCGTCCCTGATCCATAAAAATCGCCCGATCGGCAACGTCGCGAGCGAAGCTCATTTCATGGGTCACGATAACCATGGTGCGTTTCTCCTGCGCCAGCTGGCGGATGGTATTGAGCACCTCCCCTACCAGCTCAGGATCAAGGGCCGAGGTCGGTTCATCAAACAGGATCACGTCCGGACGCATGGCCAGCGCGCGAGCAATGGCGACCCGCTGCTGCTGACCGCCGGAGAGGCGGCGCGGATAGCTGTTCTCTTTGCCGCTGAGGCCTACCTTCGCCAGCAGATCGCGCGCCCGCGCCATCGACTCCTGCTTGTCTTCGCCTTTTACGATGACCGGCCCTTCAATAATGTTCTCCAGCACCGTCCGGTGGGGAAACAGGTTAAAGTTCTGGAAGACAAAACCCACGTGCTGGCGCAGCCGCCGAATAAGCCCTTTTTGCGGCCCGAGGCTGCGACCGGCGTCGATCGTCACATCGCCGACGCGGATAGTGCCGCTCTCCGGTTGCTCCAGCAGATTAATGCTGCGCAGCAGGGTAGTCTTCCCCGAGCCGCTGGGACCGATGATCGCCACCACTTCGCCTTCCTGCACCTCCAGGTCGATACCGTGGAGCACCGTCTGGCCATGGAATTTTTTCACCAGGCTTTTTACTTCAATCGCACTCATTTCGGATCACGCTCCTGGCGGTTCAGCTGGTTTTCAAAATAGTTCTGCAGCGAGGAGAGCACCGTCGCCATCACCCAGTAGACCAGAGAGGCTGCCAGATACATGGTGAAGACCTCCAGCGTACGCGAGGTGATAAGCTGCGCCTGACGGAACAGCTCCGGCACCTGGATCGTCGCCGCCAGCGAGGTATCTTTTACCAGGCTGATAAAACTGTTAGAGAGCGGCGGCAAAGCGACCCGCGCCGCCTGGGGTAAAATAGCCCGACGCATTGTCTGCCACGGGGTCATACCGATACTGGCCGCCGCTTCCCATTGCCCTTTGTCAATCGAGGCGATGGCCGCGCGCAGGGTTTCCGCCGCGTAGGCCGCCGTGTTCAGCGACAGGCCGATCATCGCCGCCGGGATCGGGTCAAGTTCAATGCCAAATTGCGGCAAACCGTAGTAGATCATGAACAGCTGGGCGATAAGCGGTGTCCCGCGAAAAATGGAGATATACATGCGCGCCAGCCATTTTACCGGCCAGAGGGGCGACATGCGCATCAGCGCCAGGATAAAGCCCAGCATCAGGCCGAAAAACATCCCGCCAATGCTCAGCTGCAGCGTAAAGACGGCGCCTTTCAGCAGAAAAGGCGCGGAATCGATGACCAGTTGGATACTTTCTTGCATGCTGTGGTTTCTATATTAGACGTGAGGATGATAGGCAAACAGCGCCGGTGCTCCGCCGGTGTGGACGAACAAAATCGGCCCTTCATCCTTAAAGCGCTTCTGCGTAATGCCATCGATAAGTCCGGCCATCGCTTTGCCGGTATAGACCGGGTCAAGCAAAATACCTTCCAGTTGCGCCAGCAGCTTCACGGCGGCCATCCCTTCCTCGTTTGGCGTCCCGTAGCCCGGTGCAAAGTAATCATCCCACAGGATGATGTCGGCTTTCGCCTGCAGCTCAAGGCTGTTGGCCACGGCCTGCTGCAGCGCCACCACTTTCGGCAGCTGGTCGGCAACAGCGCGCGACACCGTCACCCCGATCAGTTCCGCCTGCGGCATCAGCTGTTCAAGGCCGACCGCCAGTCCGGCATGGGTGCCGGCGCTCCCGGAGGCGACCACCACCGACGAAATCTCCACTGCGTCTTCGCACTGCTGGGCGATTTCCAGCGCGCTTTCCACATAGCCTAGCGCCCCAAGTGCGTTAGAGCCGCCGACCGGAATGACATACGGGCGGTACCCCTGCGCTTCGATACGGGTCGCCAGCTCGTCGAGCTGGGCCGCGGGATCGGTCAGGGCATCGCACATCTCAATCTGGGTATTAAACAGATCCAGCAGCACGCGGTTGCCATTGCTCAGATAGTTCTCCGCCCGGGTGCCGATGGGATTTTCCAGCAGCGCTACGCAGTGCAGGCCCAGTTTGGCGGCGACCGCCGCCGTCTGGCGCACATGGTTAGACTGGATCGCGCCGGCGGTGATTAAGGTATCCGCCCCTTCGCGCAGCGCATCGGCGGCGAGAAACTCCAGCTTACGCAGTTTGTTGCCCCCCATCGCCAGCGGCGTCGTATCATCACGTTTGATAAAAATTTCGCGCCCGAGGTGATCGGACAGACGCGGCAGATACTCCAGCGGCGTCGGCGCGCCGATCAGTTCCAGACGCGGAAAGCGGGTTAAATTTTGCAGTGACATGGCCCCTCCTGACTCAGTTATGCTTCATTATGCACACAGTTACGCGCTAAATAAAAAAAGGCGCTTCCAGGAGCGCCTTTTTTCACCGCTGGCCGTTATTTTGTCACGTCAGCGCCAAACCATTTCTCGGACAGCGCCTTCAGGCTGCCATCTTTCTGCATATCCGCAATCGCGCCATCTACCGCTTTCAGCAGGTCATCGTTGCCTTTACGCAGCGCAACGCCAGCTTCCTGACGGGAGAACGCTTCGCCGGTGACCGCCAGCGTATTGTTGGTTTTCTTCACCAGATCCAGCGCCGCCAGACGGTCAACCAGAATGGCGTCAATACGGCCTACGCGCAGATCCTGGTATTTGGTCGGGTCGTCGTCATAGGTGCGGACATCCACGCCCTGGACGTTCTGACGCAGCCACTCTTCATAGTTAGTGCCCAGCCCGACGCCCACTTTCTTGCCTTTCAGATCCGCCGCGGTTTTAATCGCGCCTTCGTTGCCTTTCTTCACCAGCGCCTGCACACCGGAGATCGTGTACGGGGTAGAGAAATCGTATTTCTTCTTACGCTCATCGGAGATAGTGACCTGGTTAATCACCACGTCAATGCGTTTGGAGTCCAGCGAGGCCAGCATACCGTCCCACTTGGTCGGTTTGAGGTCGGCCTTCACGCCCAGATGTTTCGCCAGCTCGTTGGCGAACTCCACTTCAAAGCCGGTCAGCTTGCCGTCATCGCCCTGGAAGCTAAAGGGAGGATAGGTGCCTTCGAGGCCCACGCGCAGCGTGCCGCGCTCTTTAATCTGATTGAGCAGGTTTTCCGCCGCAAAAGTTTTCACGCTAACGCCAGCCATCAAAACAACGGCCATTGCGCCCATCAGCGCCTGACGACCCAGAAGTGCTAATTTCATAGATACCCCGAAGATTAGGATTTTCCTGTAGTGTAAGGCGCTTAACGGCCCGACACCAACATCGTTACGCTACATCTTATGCAAATTTATTATATATGATCCGCTTTAGGGTATAGCGAAATTCAGGGCTTTCCTCACCCGTTTTGCGGGATATCTCCCATACTGCAAAGGTCAGCCTGTTGACGTCTGGAGCATGGAAGATGAAAAACCCCACCTTGTTGCAATGTTTTCACTGGTACTACCCCGCCGGCGGCGAACTGTGGCGTGAAGTCGAAGCGCTGGCCCCCAGTCTTAACGAAATCGGCATCAATATGGTCTGGTTGCCACCCGCCTACAAAGGCGCCTCGGGCGGTTATTCCGTCGGCTATGACACCTACGATCTCTTCGACCTCGGCGAGTTCGATCAAAAGGGCTCTGTCGCCACCAAATATGGCGATAAAACCCAACTGCTGGCGGCGGTCAACGCCCTGAAGGAGCACGACATCGCCGTGCTGCTGGACGTGGTGGTGAACCATAAAATGGGCGCCGATGAAAAAGAGGCCTTGCGCGTGCAGCGCGTCGATGAGCAGGATCGCACGCAAATTGACGAGGCGATCATAGAGTGCGAGGCATGGACTCGCTATACCTTCCCGGTGCGCGCCGGGCAGTATTCGCAGTTTGTCTGGGACTACAAGTGTTTTAGCGGCATTGACCACATCGAGAATCCGACGGAAGACGGTGTATTTAAAATCGTCAACGACTACACCGGCGAAGGCTGGAATGAGCAAGTCGATGATGAGCTTGGCAACTTCGACTACCTGATGGGCGCCAATATCGATTTTCGTAATCACGCCGTCACCGAAGAGATCAAATACTGGGCGCGCTGGGTGATGGAGCAGACCGGCTGCGACGGTTTTCGCCTTGACGCCGTGAAGCATATCCCCGCCTGGTTTTACAAAGCATGGATCGAACATGTTCAGGAGGTGGCCCCGCAGCCGCTGTTTATTGTCGCGGAATACTGGTCCCATGAAGTGGAAAAGCTCCAGCAGTATATCGACCTCGTCGAGGGCAAGACGATGCTGTTCGATGCCCCGCTGCAGATGAAATTTCATGAAGCGTCCCGCCAGGGGCGCGATTACGACATGAGCCAGATTTTCAGCGGGACGTTGGTGGAAGCCGACCCCTTCCATGCCGTCACCCTGGTCACCAACCATGATACCCAGCCGCTGCAGGCGCTCGAGGCGCCGGTTGAGCCATGGTTTAAACCGCTGGCCTATGCGCTGATCCTGTTGCGTGAAAATGGCGTGCCCTCGGTCTTCTATGCCGATCTCTTCGGCGCTTCCTATGAAGATACCGGCGGCGACGGACAAACCTACGCCATAGAAATGCCCGTCATCGAGCAGCTACACGAACTGATCGACGCCCGTCAGCGCTTTGCCCACGGCGTGCAGACTCTCTGGTTCGATCACCCCAACTGCATTGCCTTCAGCCGCAGCGGCACCGACGAGGATCCCGGCTGCGTGGTGGTGATGTCCAATGGTGATGAGGGAGAAAAGACCCTGACGCTGGGCGAGAACTATGGCAACAAACGCTGGCGGGATTTCCTGGGCAACCGGGAAGAGATTGTCGAAACCGACGACGAAGGCTGCGCAACCTTTACCTGTAACGGGGGAAGCGTCAGCGTGTGGGTGCTGGAGGCGGTGCTGTAGTCATCTGACGCCGGACGGGCCAGCAGTGGCCCGCCGGAACCTTAGCGCGCGGTGGTCGGCGCGCTGACTGGAGCGGCGGCACGCGCTTTAGCCCACGCCTTCTCGCACTCCGGGGTGAGACGTTCAACGCGGGTCAACGTCATACGATCGTAGGAAAGGGTGTTGCCCTCGCGCTCGATCGGGTAGATATCCAGGGAAGCGGTCACGTTGTAGATATCGCTATCGCGGTTCATCAGTTTCCCCGGCTGGGCGATCACACGCTGCCACTGGCGGCAGTCGAAGGTGTCCCCTTCTTTGGTGACGATCAGGCTGGCGATGGCGTCCGGACTCATCATCTCACTCTGCGGCCCTTTCGTCTGCCAGTAGCCTTCCAGGCCTGCCGGCGCTGGCGCTTTAACAACGTCTTCGTAACGATCAACCTGCACGCATCCGGCCAGCGCCAGCACCATGCCAGCAAAAACTAACTGTTTCATCATTCATCCCACAAGCTGATAAAAAAGTATTGTGGCATTAAAGCGTTAAGCCTTCCACCCCCGCCGCAGGCGGAGAAGTCGGGCAAAACACGGCCAGGCATCGCAGCCTTCATTTGAAATAAGGAAATTCTGAAAGTAAAAGAATCTTTGGGGCCTAACCATAGCATCCGCGGGCACTTTTTGTTTTTAATTCGCTCACACTACCGGTTCTTGACTTTACTTTAAGAGTTTTCCTGGCAAATTATATACAGAGATGCGGAATAGTTTAATGGAACTAATGGGTTCTTTCTTAAACCTACTATTATCACCGCCTGCAAGGACTGCTTCGCACAGCCAGTGTGAAGTGTATATCGTTACGTGTTGATTGAGGATGGGTCATGTCAACGATGATTATGGATTTGTGCAGTTATACCCGGTTGGGACTAACGGGATATCTGACCAGTCGGGGAATTAAAAAACAGGAAATCGTTGAGGTCAACTGCGCTGAGGATCTGCACAGGCATTGTGCGTCATGTTGCCCGGCGGTGGTGTTTCTGAATGAAGATTGCTTTGTGCATGATGATGAAAGTAATGGCATTATTCGCCAGATCATCACGCAAAATCCGGCGACGTTGTTTGTGATTTTTATGTCGCTGGCGAACATCCATTTTGACCGCTATCTACGGGTGCGTAAGAACCTGCTAATCAGCTCAAAATCGATCACTCCAAAAGACCTTGATGTCATTCTGGTTAATTATCTTAAATACAAGAACACGAGTCTGGGGCAGTTAAATTTACCGACGTTGTCGCTGAGCAAAACAGAATCAAATATGCTGCAAATGTGGATGGCCGGGCATGGTACTTCGCAAATTTCAACGCAAATGAACATCAAAGCGAAAACGGTATCATCGCATAAAGGCAATATTAAAAAGAAAATACAGACGCATAATAAGCAGGTGATTTACCACATCGTTCGGCTGACCGAAAACATTACCAGCGGTATTCAGGTGAATCTACGCTGAAACAAACTGGCGGTGGTCCCGCCAGTTCGGTTTTACGAGATTTCTTTTTCCACGAAGATCCCATCCGGGTGCCCTATTTCATTGAAAAACCAGATCCCCAGGGGATAGTCTTCCAGCGAAACCAGATACATCGTCCCTTCACTAAACGACTCAATTGCCAGCACTACGCCCGATCGACGTGGGCCACCGTCGGTCTTCACCGTGACACGATCGTTCACCTGCATAATCCATCTCCTCTCTATTTCCAGCCAGTGTAGAACAAAACCACGCCGCTCGCAGCGTCGCGGGCAGTGACTGGCGTTTTTTTAGACCGACTATACTTAAAGAGGCTTGAGCGACGCTCAGCGAGGGGGGGTAATGATGAAGAACCGATTGACAGACCAGACCGGGAACGACGTTGATGTCAACGTTGATGCTCTGCTGGCGGCGATTAATGAGATCAGCGAAAGCGAAGTCCATCGCATCCTCGATGACCCACAGCGCGCCAGTATCGATGGCCGCGGGGCGCATACCTGGCGTGAACTGGCGGAGGCATTTGAACTCGATATTCATGATTTCAGCGCCAGTGAAGCCAACCGCTAGCGATGGGCGAAAAAAATCCCGACTCGCAGGAGTCGGGATCAAACTTGCTAATGCAAGAAGCACTTGAAAATTCGTTACACCGGGAAATCCGATGCGTTGAAACATTATCCTCAATTATTTTGCATGACAAGCGATATTCATGGCGCAAAATATTGAGAAAGTTGGCGCTTCGCAGCAGAAAGGGCTGCAGGGCTGATGCGATAAGGCTTAGCCGCAAACCGGTTTCATTCGTTAGCGCGATCCCCGTCGAACACTTTAAGAAAAATCTCATTTTGCCTGATTCGGGCGAAACGTTTTGCTCACGCTTCGCTGCGATACCAGACCTGGTTGCGGCCATTTTGCTTGGCCAGATACAGTCGACCATCGGCGACCGACTGCAGAGCTTCAAAGTGATACTCCCCTCGCTCTTCGCTGCCGCTCACCCCTAACGACGCGCTGACCCGCAGCGTCACGTTGTTATGCAAAAAGACCTCCCGGCCATGAATACGCAGGCGTAGCCGCTCCGCTACCGCCGCCGCTTCCTGCAGCGTGGTATTCGGCAGCACGACACAAAACTCCTCTCCGCCCACGCGGCCCAGCAAATCACCGTCCCGGACGGTGCCGGCAAGCGTACTGGCCACCATCGACAGCACTCTGTCACCCGCCTGATGGCCATAGCGATCGTTAATGCCCTTAAAGTGATCCAAATCGAGCTGGATGACCGCCAGCGGTCGTCCGCTGCGCTGGCAGTCGCTGGCTACCGCCATCGCCTTCTCAAACAGCGCCCCGCGATTGAGCAGGCGGGTTAAGGCATCGTGCCAGGCCTGCCACTCCAGGGAGGTCTGGAGAACGCTCATATTGCGGACCATACGGCGGATCACCAGCCAGGAGAGCAGCAGCATTAAGGTGAAGAGGATCCACATCAGGGTCAGGGCGATGGTGATGGTGCCAAAGTTGCCGCGTACGCCTTCCCGCAGAGTATGGATCCGCAGCAGCACGCCATCAAAATTGCGCAGTTTGGCCCAGCTGATATAGCGCGTCAGCAGACGCAGACCGCCCTGATTATCATGGGCAAACGCGCGGCTGAGCAGTTCCTGTTCGCGCGGCGACAGCAGCGTCAGGACATTCCCCGGCGCAGAAGAGGCCAGCAGGCTAAGATGGCTGTCGTAAAGCTGGTATTCCCCCTCCTGCCCGCCCTGCATCGCGCTGATTAAAAATGCTTTTATTTCGCTGACTGAGAAATCCATCGCCAGCACGCCGCGCCAGTAACCGGCAAAATCCAGCGGTATCGAGGCGGTGACCACCTGCTCTTCCAGCTGCGGGTCATCGTCAGGAAAGGTTTGCCAGATAACGCCGCGGTGCGGATTGTTCCGCTGGGTCTGCCGGGTAAACCAGAGGGCGCTGATGGCGCGCGAATAGTAGGTCTTCACCTGCGATTCATCGCGCAGCGGCAGGGTCGAGGTGAAAAAACCGCTGCGGGAGATATATTGCATCCGCTCGGCAAAATCGCGGTCATGCTGCGTCAGGTTTAACAGATAACCCAGCTCCAGCGTCGCCATCAGTTCATTGACCACCAGCGGATCGTCCGGCAAGAGCAGCGGGTGATCCCTGACGACGCCCTCCGAGACGCCAAACACCGGCAGCGTCCGGCGGTTGGGGAGCGCCACCCGCCAGGTCTCCTGGTGGCGTTGGCTCAGATAGCGCTGGCTGGCTTCGTGCAACACATCGACGTCGAGCGGGCGTTCAAGCGCGGACTGCATACCGTGGCGAAAAAACATCATCCTGTCGATGTTGAACTGCAGCAGGCCATCCATTTCATGCGCGACGTTAGCCAGATTATTGCGCTGGTTCGCCACGTAGGCCTCTTCCAGGACATTGATTTCGCGCCAGATCAGCAGCGTGGAGAAAAACAGCACCACGATAAAACAAATGTTAACCACATGCGCCGGGCGAGTCAGGTGGTAGAGTTTTTTCAACTTCAACCGTAGTGGCTTTTCCATCTTTCTCTCGCAGTACGTTGCGCAAATCTGACGTCGTCAGCACGCCCGGTCTCTGTCGATACCGGAGGCGCTTTTAGCGTAGACCACGCGGCGCCGTCATGCGGCGCCGCACCTGACTACTTCACCGCGCCACGCAGGCGACTGACCGCCTTGACGCCCGCCAGCACCACCGCACCGATGATAAAACCCAGCACCAGATTAGCCACCATCGGCAGCAAGGCGGCCAACATGCCGCCCAGCCCCGCGCTCCAGTGCTCAATGGCATGGTGCAGCGGCGCAATACCGTGAACCACAATCCCGCCGCCCACGAGGAACATGGCCAGCGTCCCGACGATAGAGAGCACTTTCATCAGCCAGGGGGCCACGGTCAATAACCCTTTGCCCAGCCACTGCGCCAGGGTACTGCGTTTCTCTGCCAGCCAGTAGCCCATGTCATCCAGTTTGACGATCACCCCCACCAGGCCATAGACCCCGACGGTGACCAGAATCGCGATCCCCGACAGAATGAGGATCTGATTCAGCAGCGGCGCTTCCGCGACAATGCCGAGGGTGATGGCGACAATTTCCGCGGACAAAATAAAGTCGGTGCGGATCGCCCCTTTGACTTTGTCACGCTCAAAGGCCAGCGGATCACGATCCGCCAGTGCCTGAAGACGCTGCTGCCGTTGCGCTGGGTCCTCTTTGTGCTTACGCGCTTCCAGACTGTGGAGCACCTTTTCCACCCCTTCAAAACAGAGAAACGCGCCGCCCAACATCAGCAGCGGCGTAATCGCCCAGGGAATGAAGGCGCTGATTAGCAGGGCCAGCGGCACGAGGATGATTTTATTGACGAACGACCCTTTCGCCACGCCCCAGACCACAGGCAGCTCACGATTTGCCCGCACGCCGGTCACCTGTTGGGCGTTGAGGGAGAGATCGTCGCCCAGCACCCCCGCCGTTTTTTTCGCCGCCAGCTTGCCCATCATGGAAATATCGTCCAGCAGCGTGGCGATATCATCGAGTAATGTTAAAAGACTACTTCCTGCCAAAATGATTTTCCTTCTCTTTTCATCAATGTCTCCCTCGAGTATGCGTTAAAAAACGGCCGCTGCCCAAGTTACAATTAGTCAATATAAATTTAACAACCTGACGCAAATTAAGCGCTCGCCAGCAGGATAGTTTTCACGTTTACTATATGTCCCCTTTCTATCTCTGCACCGTCGTGAGGAAGTATGTCTACCCGTCAGCTGTTACCGCTTATCGGGGCGCTGTTTGCGCTGTATATCATTTGGGGCTCTACCTATTTCGCCATCGCCGTCGGCGTCGCCAGCTGGCCGCCGCTGATGATGGCCGGAATTCGCTTTCTCTCTGCCGGCGTGCTGCTACTGGGATGGCTGTTGGCCACCGGCCATAAACTGCCGGCCCGCGGACCGTTGCTTAACGCCGCGCTGATCGGGGTTTTGCTGCTGGCCGTCGGCAACGGCTTTGTCACCCTGGCCGAACATCAGCACGTTCCCTCCGGGATCGCCGCGGTCATGGTCGCCACCGTTCCGCTGTTCACCCTGTGCTTCAGCCGCTTTTTCGGCATCGCCACTCGTAAACTGGAATGGCTGGGGATTGCCATTGGACTCGCGGGTATTGTGATGCTTAACAGCGGAGGCAACCTGAACGGCAACCCCTGGGGCGCGCTGCTGATCCTGATTGGCTCCCTGAGCTGGGCCTTCGGCTCGGTTTACGGCTCGCGGATCGAGCTGCCGACCGGCATGATGGCGGGGGCAATCGAGATGCTCGCCGCCGGGATCGTCCTGCTGGCCGCGTCATGGCTAAGCGGCGAAACCTTAACCCGTGTTCCGTCGTGGTCCGGGATCGCCGCTGTGGCCTACCTGGCTATTTTTGGCTCGCTGATTGCCATCAACGCCTATATGTTTTTGATCCGCAATGTCACCCCGGCGGTGGCCACCAGCTACGCCTATGTCAACCCGGTGGTGGCGGTTCTGCTTGGTACCGGATTCGGTGGCGAAAGCCTGTCCCTGATCGAGTGGCTGGCGCTGGCGGTGATTATTTTTGCCGTCGTGCTGGTGACGCTGGGGAAATACCTTTTCCCGGTTCGCAGCGAAGCTACCCCTTGTAAGGCGTCGAAATAAGCGCCAGTTCGCGGATACCCTGGGTGTCGATCTGCGCGTCGTGTCCGGCGCCGCAGATCCACTCTTCCAGACGCTCGGTGAGCGCCTCGTCATTCAGCTTCAGCCGACCGCGCAGGGCGCATTCCCAGACGATAAGCACCCGCCAGCCCTGCTCGGCCAGCTTTTGCCGGTCACGGGCATCGCGCGCCACGTTGCCGGCGATCTTGTCCAGCCAGAACGCGGTCCGGGTGGCCGGCACCTTAAACAGGTAACAGTCATGGTGATGCCAGAAACAGCCGTGGGTAAAGATGACGCAACGGTAATCGGGTAAAGCGAAATCAGGGCGTCCCGGCAGCTCGCGCTCCTGGGCAACAAAGGTGAATCCCGCCTGAGTCAACAGCGCCGCTATCCGCTTCTCGATCGCCGTATCGCGCGTGGCGATAGCCCGCATATTTTTACTGCGCGTGGCTTTATCGTGAACATCCGCCATCGTTATCACCCGCTTCGCGACGCGCCACCGCCTGAGCGATGCGCGGGGCCAGGAGCTTCGCCACCGCGGCGAAGACCGGAACCACCACCGAGTTGCCGAACTGACGATAGGCCTGGGTATCCGACACCGGGATGCGGAAACGCGCCCCCTGAGGCGATTCGAAACCCATCAACCGGGCGCACTCCCGCGGCGTCAGCCGACGAGGACGCCGCTGTTGATTCTGCGGATCGTCAAAATGCGTCTCGCCCAGCGGCCGGTCCCAGCCGCGATCGACGAGAATTTCGGCGCCATCTTTATAGTAGCGGGCGGAGAGCGTCCGGGCCACGCTGTGGGGATTGGCGGGGTCCACCAGGCCATAACCAAAGCCATTGCCCCGCGCCTGATGCTTGCGGGCATATCGATAAAGATATTTCCACAGTACCGGCGTGAGGATAAATTTGGCATCCACCGTCGGCTCCAGCAGCTCGCCAAATGTTGGCCGAACCGTCGGGTACAGCGCCGCGATATCGCGCAGCGTAAACCCCTCGTGCAGTTGCAGATCGCGACGGAAGCCCACCAGCACGATGCGCTCCCGGTGCTGCGGTAAGAAATGGCGCCCGTCGATCACCTTCGGATCGTCCGGCCCGCTATGCGCGGCGTCAGCGACCTCATACCCCAGCTCATCCAGCGTCTGCATGATGATGCGGAAGGTCCGCCCCTGATCGTGGCTTTTGAGATTTTTAACATTCTCCAGCACAAAGATCGCCGGCTGACGGGCAGCGATAATTCTCACCACATCAAAAAACAGCGTCCCCTGGGTTTCGCAGGCAAAGCCGTGGGCGCGACCCATGGCATTTTTTTTCGACACGCCGGCGAGTGAGAAAGGCTGGCAGGGAAAGCCGGCCAGCAGCACATCATGCTGCGGGATAGTCTCGCGGATATGCTGCGCCGCCTCGTCATCGCTAACGTCGGGGCGATGGCTGAGGGTGATATCGCGAATATCTTCATTGAAACGGTGTTGCTGCGGATCACAATACCAGTTGGCCTTATAGGTGCGCACCGCATGCTTGTTCCACTCGCTGGTAAAGACGCACTGCCCGCCGATAGCTTCAAAACCGCTGCGGATCCCGCCGATACCGGCAAACAGATCGACAAAACGGAATCCATAGTACGGATGATGGGCCGGCGGCGACGGCAGCAGCGTCGCCAGATGAGCGACCTCCTGCGGACGCAAACGCGCTGCCGCGCGGCTGAGGGCCGCCACGCGCTTGAGGATCGCCGCGCTCCAGTGCTGCTCCCCGACGCTCACCAGTTCGGCGACCAGCGTTTTTACATCGTAGATCGTCATCAGCTGGCGCAGCAGCGCCTGAGCCTCTTCACCGGCCTGTTCCGTCAATGACAACGACCTGTTTTCCTTGCTTAACTTTTGTGGCATATCCTCAACCAGCGCGGACGATTTTTGCAGAGAGTACCATAAATCACTGGTCGGTTGACGGCTGCGGTGCAAAGCGGCGTAAAACCGCCTCATCCAGCGCCAGGGGTTCCCCCTTCAGCTCCGCGCTGATCTTGGCCATAAACTCGACGAGGAAGCGCGCATTATGCTGCGCCATAGCCCTTCCCCCGGCGGTCTGCATGGTTTCCGGCAGGCGCAGGAGCTTGCACTGGAAATGGTCGAGGGCATATTTTCTGTCATCCAGCGCTCGCCGGTCGGCGAAAGGATCGTCGGCATCAAACAGAATGGTATTCAGGGCGCCGGCGACGGCGAAGACCCGCGCCAGGCCTATCGCCCCCAGCGACTCGAGACGGTCGGCGTCCTGGACGATTTTCGCCTCCAGCGTGCGCGGCGGGATCGCCGCGCTGAAGCTGTGCGCCTCAATAGCGTGGCTGACCGCCGCATACCGGTCTGCGGGAAAATCGGCAAACGACGACTGCAAAATAGCCAGGGTTTTCTCGGCAGCCATCATCGAGGAGCGGCTTCGCTCCGGATGATTTTTAGGCAGACTGACAATGTCATGAAAATAGCAGGCCGTGAGAAGCACCAGCCCGTCGACCTCCTCCTCCCCGGCGGCCAGCCGGGTGGCGGTGGCCCAGACGCGACGAAAATGGGACAGATCGTGCGCCGCATCCTCCCGGGCGTGGTGCGTCAGTATCCAGTGCTCAAATCGCTGCTGCCAGTCAACCAGGTTCATAGGCGTTCCTTTATCTGTAGGTCAGCCTCGAGCATAGCAACTTTACGACCGATGATCCCGCCCGCTTCCGGAGGGCCGTGTATACCAGACGACAGCGCCGAGGATCGCGCCAATGCCGGCGAGCACCAGCATTCCCAACAGGGCGCCAAGCCATTTCCCTGCCATGGTGCCAAAGTCGCCCTCTGCGCTGGCGCCGGGGACGCTGTGAATTTTTCCCACCACCCACCAGTAACGCACAATGACCCAGACACAATATCCGCAAAAGGCATACAACGCCCATAGCGCGAGTTTGCCGCCCGGGCTGCGTTTTGCCTGCTCTTCCATCTCATTCCTCTCCGTGACAAATCATACTACCGCCACTCAAAAACGTGACACTCATCACATTATACCGCCATGCTGCGCCACAGGCAGCAGTTTCATCCTTGTCTTCTGCACCCACTTATCACTTATTCTGCCAATGGAAATACGCAGGGGTGGTTTTTTTTATTCTTTACCCACGGGCTTAAACATTAACGACACCCAGCCATGCCGTGTATTTAAATTATCCCTCCGCCGGCGGAATTGACTAATAAATTATATTTAAAGGCTGAATGACCAGCTCACTGTAAATTAATACAAATAATTTCATTCAGTTAACCACGATCGCAACACAGCAACATAACCTATTGCTATACAACAAAATAATCATTAAAACAGATTCATTTAAATTTAATATAATGAACCACATAGAAATATTTTGTAATATCTTACATTATTTATTTACATATTTTATTTTAAATAAAAATGAACTTAGTCGTTAGTATCTGACAGGCATTCCGGAGGGATTGTCATAATTCACAGAAATTATTATTAAAAGGGAATATATAATGAAAAGAAAAGTACTGGCACTCATGGTACCGGCATTACTCATGGTCAATGCCGTTAATGCTGCAGAAATTTATAACAACAACGCCAACAAACTGGACCTTTATGGGAAGGTCGACGGCCTGCGTTACTTCTCTGACGACACCAGCGAGGACGGCGACCAGACCTATGCTCGCTTAGGCATCAAAGGCGAAACGCAGATCGCTTCCGAGTTAACCGGCTACGGTCAGTGGGAATACAATGTCAAGGCGAACACCAGCGAAGGGGAAGGCGCGAATTCATGGACTCGTCTGGCCTTCGCCGGTCTGAAGTTTGCTGACTATGGCTCACTGGACTATGGCCGTAACTACGGCGTTGTGTACGACATCGAATCCTGGACTGATATGCTGCCGGAATTCGGCGGCGATACCTACACACAGACCGACGTTTACATGACCGGCCGCACCAACGGGGTGGCCACCTACCGTAACAGCGATTTCTTCGGCCTCGTCGACGGCCTGCATTTCGCCCTGCAGTATCAGGGGAATAATGAAAACGCCGGTTCTGGCGAAGGCACAAACAACGGCGGCGCTCGTAAACTGGCGCGGGAAAATGGCGACGGGTTTGGTATCTCCAGCTACTACGATCTCGATATGGGCATCAGCTTCGGGGCCGCCTACTCGGCTTCCGACCGTACCCATAACCAGCTGGCGGCAGCACGCAGCAGCCATATTTACGCTAACGGTGATAAAGCCGAGGCCTGGACCGTCGGCGCAAAATATGACGCCAACAACATCTATCTGGCCGCCATGTATGCGGAAACCCGCAACATGACCTTCTACGGCAACGGCGCTATTGCCAACAAGACGCAGAACTTTGAAGTCGTCGCCCAGTACCAGTTCGATGAGTATAATTTACCGCTGCGTCCATCCGTGGCCTATCTGCAATCGAAGGGGAAAGATCTTTACAACTATTCTCGCTATGGCGACAAGGATCTGGTCAAGTATGTCGACATCGGCATGACCTACTACTTCAATAAAAATATGTCCACCTATGTGGATTACAAAATCAACCTGCTGGATGAAGACGACCGCTTCTACCGCAACAACGGTATCTCGACCGATGATATCGTGGCCCTCGGTCTGGTTTACCAGTTCTGATCCCCATCAAAGCCCGCGCTCAGCGGGCTTTTTCTTGTTCCCGCTCCGTTGAGATCACTCTTTTCAACATTGCCGCTTTCCAGGCGTACCTTCCCTCTTTATGATGCGTTTAAGCTCGTTCGGGCAAATTGCGGCGGTAAGACCACAAAAGGACAAGGCGCACTACCGCGTCTTTACGCTGAAACCAGGACGATGATGATGGCGATACCCCAGCGCAGGCGTTATACCTGAAGCTAACGGTGTTATTGAAGGGGAATGGTCAGAGAAAGAATAGTTGGCGGAGAGAGGGGGATTTGAACCCCCGGTAGAGTTGCCCCTACTCCGGTTTTCGAGACCGGTCCGTTCAGCCGCTCCGGCATCTCTCCGCTGTTGTGGTTGCTATAATGCCAGGATCTTTGGCATTTTAATAGCTCCCGTTTCGGTAATCGTGTTCAAGTGACGACTTTGCGAGCAATATGATGTTTAAATGGCCCTGGAAAGCAGATGATGAGTCCGGCAACGCAGAGATGCCCTGGGAGCAAGCGCTTGCCATTCCGGTTTTAGCCCACCTTTCGCCCGCTGAGCAACACAAGCTGACGCAGATGGCTGCCCGTTTCTTACAGCAAAAACGTCTGGTGGCGCTTCAGGGGCTGGAGCTGACTCCGTTGCACCAGGCGCGGATAGCTATGCTCTTTTGCCTGCCGGTACTTGAGCTGGGGATTGAGTGGCTGGACGGTTTTCATGAAGTGCTGATCTACCCTGCCCCGTTTGTCGTGGATGATGAATGGGAGGATGATATTGGTCTGGTCCACAACCAGCGGGTGGTGCAGTCGGGGCAAAGCTGGCAGCAGGGTCCCGTAGTGCTGAACTGGCTGGATATTCAGGACTCCTTTGATGCGTCAGGCTTTAACCTTGTGGTGCATGAGGTGGCGCATAAGCTTGATGCGCGGAATGGCGATCGGGCCAGCGGGGTGCCGCTGATCCCACTGCGCGAAGTCGCCGGCTGGGAGCACGATCTCCACGCGGCGATGAACAACATTCAGGATGAGATAGATCTGGTAGGGGAAAGCGCCGCCAGCATTGACGCCTATGCCGCCACCGATCCTGCGGAGTGCTTCGCCGTCCTTTCGGAATATTTTTTCAGCGCGCCTGAACTGTTCGCGCCCCGCTTCCCGGCCCTGTGGCAGCGTTTTTGCCATTTTTACCGCCAGGATCCGCTGGCGCGCAGACGTGAAAATGGCCTGCAGGACGAAGACGAGCGGCGCATTGTTCACTAAAACAACGTGTTGAGCTAAATTTAGCCATTTGAATCAGCAAGTTAATTTTAGTGTTGACACAAAAATGCCGGGCCAGTAGTATGCGCCTCGTTCACACGATTCCTCTGTAGTTCAGTCGGTAGAACGGCGGACTGTTAATCCGTATGTCACTGGTTCGAGTCCAGTCAGAGGAGCCAAATTTAAAAAGCCCGCTCAGGGAAACCTGAGCGGGCTTTTTGCTTTCCGTGAGCCCCCCGCCAGCGGGTATAAGCAGCATCGTACCGTAGGTACCGTCCAACGTTCCGTATGCGATCCCCGCAGGTGAAAAGCAGCGCCGCTGCTCCCAACCTTATGGCTACCGACTTTCGATCCGACGGTATCCACTGGGTCTGGCGCTGGGTAGCAGACGATCCCGATTCGCCAGTTACCGCTACAGACAGCGCGGGCTGCCCAACTGGCGGAAAGACCCGTAACGCTTAGGGTAGCCTGGCAATAACCTTAATCTCGAACTTAAATCCATAAAGCCACGTCACGCCGATCCCGGTCAGCGTAGGGTAAGGCGCTTCTCCCCAATATTCTGGCAGGATACTCCAGATAGCGTCGAGATTTGACTCAGGATCGACGACAAAGAGGGTAACGTCAACCACGTCCCCAAACGTGCAGCCCGCCGCTGCGAGCACAGCATTAAGATTTTTGAACGCCAGCCTGACCTGTGCTTTCAGATCGTGCTCAGGCGAACCATCCTCGTGGCTACCCACCTGCCCAGAAACAAACAAGAAACCATTGGATTTGATGGCCGGTGAATAACGATTGCGCTCATAGAGCGCCTGCCGACCGAGGGGAAAAACGGCTTCGCGTGCTGTCATGTTTGTACCTTTATGCTGGGGCGAATTCAGCCCGGTGAATGTAAAGACACTGTACAACGGCCAGATCGGGCGGATAAACAAGCGACTTTGTCCCTCATTGTTTGTAGTATCCAAACAATCGATGAAAGACAGGATAAGAAATGGATCGTTTCGATGCGATGCGCGCCTTTGCTCGGGTGGTGGAGGCAGGGAGCTTCACGAAGGCTGCCCAAACGCTTCATATGAGCAAAACCACGGTGACGCAACTCATTCAGCAACTGGAAGCGCGACTGCGCGTCAAATTGCTCCATCGCACCACCCGCAAGCTTGGAGTGACTCCCGATGGCGCGGTCTACTACGAGCGCGTCATCCGCCTGCTGGCGGACATGGAGGATGCTGAAAACAGCCTGTCCAGTGCGGCGATGACGCCCAGGGGACGGCTACGGGTGGATGTGCCCAGTCCGCTAGCCCGCCTCATCCTGGTGCCGGCGCTACCGGCTTTCCACGCCCGCTACCCTGATATTCAGTTCGACATGGGCGTGAGCGACCGGAAGGTAGATCTGATCGGCGACAACGTGGATTGCGTCCTGCGCGGGGGCGAAATCACCGACCAGTCCCTAATCGCACGCCATGTCGGCGATTTGCCAATCGGCGTCTACGTCGCCCCCCGTTATGTGGAACGCCTTGGCGCTCCCGCACACCCGCGAGAGCTGCAAAATACTGACCATTGCATAGTGGGATTCTTGTCCTCACGCACCAGTAAGATTGATCCTTTGGTACTGCGCTGTGAGAATGAACGTATTGAAATCACGGGCAACTACGTCCTTGCCGTGGATGATGGCAATGCTTACCTCGAAGCTGGGTTAGCTGGCTTAGGCGTGATTGCGCTGCCCAACTATATGGCGGCAGCGCATCAGGCCGTTGGCGCTTTGATTCCGTTATTTACACAATGGCGGATTAGCCCAATGCCTCTGTACCTGGCGTTTCCACCGAACCGCCATGTCAACGCCAAGCTGCGCGTTTTTATTGACTGGATCGTTGAAGTGATGCAGCAGCATGTCCCGATTGCCAACAATAAATAACGACATCCCAGCCCCCTGATTCGCTTACCAACGACGATGTGGGTCAGTAGTAGTGACTGTGGTCAGGCGTGTTTTGACAATAGGGATTCAGCAGAACTCATCCGTCTTATATTCTGGATAATGGCTATCATAACGGGGATCTTCGCTTTCATGGACAATGGCAGCCAAAAAAAAGATCCTCAGTAACAATATTAAGTCCATAGATATATTTGCAGACTTTATCATCTCCGCCTGAGCCTCTCCTGGCGCCCTCATTAACACGCCATCACCGCCACTGTTGATAAGTTAAGGATCGGTTTCCCGATCCTTATCCCCAACAACGTTGAATGAATCGACAGCAAAAGAGCCTTCTTACAATAGCCGTTAATCAGGCTAAACGACCCCCTACAAACTCCCCTGCGCCGCTGTGGCGCTGATATTCACCGGCATTCCGGAGCGGCGCTGCAGGGTTTGCTCGGCCTGCGAAGGACTCACTCCCGGCCCCTGAGTAAATTCGCGCAGCGCCGAGGTCATCGGCAAGGGGACTTTTCTGTCGGATTCAAATTCCGCCCGGTT
Source organism: Klebsiella sp. K5-204 (assembly GCF_030128585.1). Classification (NCBI taxonomy): domain Bacteria; kingdom Pseudomonadati; phylum Pseudomonadota; class Gammaproteobacteria; order Enterobacterales; family Enterobacteriaceae; genus Klebsiella; species Klebsiella sp. K5-204. Next base: position 84,021 of record NZ_JAKUZS010000002.1, on the reverse strand, counting down.
GCGCGACAGCGGCTCGTGCACCTCCAGCCAGTGGCTGCCATCCGGTTCCACGGTGTACTTCACCGGCTGATCGATCAGCTGGACGCGCGTCCCCACCGGCACGTTATCAAACAGGAATTTAATGTCGTCATTGCGCAGGCGGATGCATCCCTGGCTGACGCGCAGCCCGATGCCAAAGTTGGCATTGGTGCCGTGGATGGCGTACAGCCTGCCGATATAGATCGCATACAGCCCCATCGGATTATCGGGGCCGGGCGGTACCATCGCCGGCAGGGTTTTGCCCTCTTTCGCATATTCACGGCGGGTATTGGCGGTCGGTACCCAGGTGGGCCCTTCCTGCTTGCGCTCTACCGCCGTCACCCAGTTACGCGGCGTTTCGCGTCCCGCCTGGCCAATGCCGATTGGCAGGACTTCCACGCTATTGCCCAGCGGCGGGTAATAATAGAGGCGCATCTCGGCGACGTTAATAACGATCCCCTCACGCACGGTGTCAGGCAGGATCAGCTGCTGCGGAATGGTCAGCGTCGAACCGGAGTGCGGCAAATAGACATCGACGCCGGGGTTAGCCTCCAGCATATTGCTCAACCCCTGGCCGTACTGGGCGGCAAAGCTTTCCAGTGGTTGAGTGTTGTTCTCCGGCACGGCAATGGTAAAAGCGCTGCCCACCAGACGGCTCCCCTCCGGCGGCAGCGGATAGCTGACGGCCAGCGCGCTGTGGCTGGCGAACAGCATCAGCGCCGAACAGAGTAATGTCACACGCCGCATCGTCATTTTCCCTTCCTCAGTCGCGACTCTCGTGTGTGAATTATAGCGGCATTTCCTCTCCCCGATCCGCTGGCGAGCATTTCCTTAAATCTGATAGTCGATAGCGGCCTCTTCCGGCTCCATCGCCTGGCGCTTGATCTCATCCAGCGACAGTCCGGCATTGCACAATTCGATAAAGCGCCAGACGTAATTACGCTGCAGCTGACCCCGCTTCAGTCCCAGCCATACGGTATTGGCATCAAACAGATGGCGGGTATCGAGCCGCGTAAAGGTGTCCGCTTCGCGGGCATCCCCGGACTGCTCGGCAACCAGCCCGACGCCCAGCCCCAGCTCGACGTAGGTCTTGATCACATCGGAATCCTGGGCGCTCAGCACAATATCCGGCATCAGCCCTTTGCGGTTGAAGGCCTCATCGATCCGCGAACGGCCGGTGATCCCCTGGCGATAGGTGATTAACGGCCAGCGGGCAATCGCCTCCAGCGTCAGAGGAGACACCTGGGTCAGGGGATGGTCTTTGGGTACCAGCAGGCTGTGATGCCAGCGGAACCAGGGGAAAGCCGCCAGCGTCGGGTCGTTGCTCAGACGCTCGCTGGCGATGCCGATATCCGCCCCGCCGTTATGCAGCAGCGCTTCGATTTCCTGCGGGGTGCCCTGCACCAGCTCGACGCGAACGTCGGAGAACAGCTCGCGGAAAGCTTTAATCACCGGCGGCAGGCTGTAGCGCGCCTGGGTATGGGTGGTGGCGATGGTTAAGACGCCGGAGGCATCGTTAGTAAAGAGATCCGCCAGCCGCCGGACGTTGCTGGCTTCATTGAGGATCCGCTCAGCAATGGATAACAGCGCTTTACCCGGCTCGGTCATGCCTAACAGGCGTTTGCCGCGACGGATAAAGATCTCAATCCCCAGCTCCTCTTCCAGTTCCCGGATATGGCGGCTGACGCCTGACTGCGAGGTATAGAGCATATTCGCGACTTCCGTCAGGTTGTAATCCTGACGGGCCGCCTCACGGATAATTTTCAGTTGCTGGAAGTTCACCCTTTCCTCCGGGCCAATGGACTTAACGTATCTGCTATTGTTAAAGTCTGTTGTCCCGGGTAACAAATAATAAAAACCAGCAACTTATTCCTTAAGAGAATATAGCTTAACTAACCAGCTGCAGTTCGCGGTTCTCCAGCGACGGACGGCTCACCAGAGACAGCAGGATCTCCTTCACCGCCTGCGCCTGCGGCGACAAACCGCCGCGCGCCGACATGTTCAGCGACAGCGACAGGCTCATTGACGGCGTGCTAATCCGCGCCATCCAGCCGTTCGCCGCGCCGCACAGGGAGCGGGCAGCGGATTCCGGCAGGACCGTCGCCCCCATGCCGCTGGCGATGGCCGCGGTCAGGGTGGTAATGGATTCGATCTCGCCGATAATTTTCGCCGACAGACGACGCAGGGTGAACGCCTCGGTGACCCGCGCCCGTACCGCGCTGTAATCTCGCGGCAGGAACAGGTTCATCTCCGCCACCGCCGTGAGGTCCACGCTCTGCCCCGGGCAGTCGCGGGTGCCGACCAGGTAGAGGTCTTCTTTCAGCAGCGGCTGGCTGACGATGCCGGCCACCGGCGAACGCTCATACAGCACCGCCATATCCAGCTGGCCCGCCAGCAGCTTGTCATTCAGCGCAGTGCCGCTGCTTTCCTGCAGATAGACCATCACCTCGGGCAGTTCATTACGCACCGTCTGCAGCAACGGCATGGTAATGGCGGAGGCCGCTGTGCCCGGCGCCAGGCCGATCGAGACCTGGCCACGCAGCGTCTGGCCGACGTTATTGACCGCCAGCTGCGCCTGCTCACACTGGCGCAGGATGGTCCGCGCATGGGTATAAAGGATTTTACCGGCTTCCGTTGGCGTGACCCCTCGCTTGGTGCGTATCAGCAGCTGCTGGTCCATTTCACCTTCCAGGGTCGCGACCTGCTGGCTGAGGGCCGGTTGGGCGATGTGCAAGACTTCAGCGGCCTGGGTCAGACTGCCGATATCGACGATTTTCACAAAATATTTCAGTCGTCTTAAGTTCATTTTGCCTCCTGTAAGGAACGCCAGCGTCGACGCTGGAAGTATGATGAAACTGGTTTTGCAATTTGCTTGCCAGCTTTTCATTTCCGCTGCCGTTGCCCGCCACAGGCGGTGTTATAAGGGATAGTGATAGCAATCCGGTTTTTATTTGCCCGGTAAGCAGATTGTGGTATGCCCCATAAGGGGTACATTCGCACTACAACGGTGCAATCTGGTGAAAAAAACAGCGCATGCGCGGGGGTTGCTGAAATTGTCAGCAGTCGAACGCAATTCTTTGAATCAGGCTTTGACAAGGCCGGGTGGCATCGTTAATATGCGCCCCGTTCACACGATTCCTCTGTAGTTCAGTCGGTAGAACGGCGGACTGTTAATCCGTATGTCACTGGTTCGAGTCCAGTCAGAGGAGCCAAATTTAAAAAGCCTGCTTTCGAGCAGGCTTTTTGCTTTTCCGCGCCAGCTGCGCTGCCGGAAGGCGAAGGATCCCCCCTCCGGCGATGGCGCCCCTAGCGCAAGCTCTCTTCCTTCAGGTCTATCTCTCGCAGCACCTCATAAAAGGTGATATCGCTAATGTTGTGGGCGCGACGCAGCCGGAACAGCTCCTGACGCTGGGCGATAATGACCTCTCTTTGCATATATTTCTCCAGCCTGGCGCGCTTAGCCAGCTCCAGCCCGACGTCCTGCCCTTCGTCATTGTCGTTATAGTGCAGTCGTCGCTGGTAGGTTTCCAGCAGCATATTGCCGGCATCAGCCCGCAGAGCCTGCTCAGTCGGATCTTCCACCGGCTCGTCGAGTAGCGCATTCAGCCGGTTGATAGCCACTTCGGTCATGACGGCGCCAATATCGTCTTTGCCGGTGTCATGGGGTAAATCATCGGCAAGATAGCGGGTCATGAACGGCAGGCCGATAGCCGCCACCACCAGCGACATCAGGATCACCGCCATTGAGAGAAAGATCAGCAGTTCGCGGCCCGGGAATGGTGAACCATCCGCCAGCACCGCCGGCAGCGTCAGAATACCGGCGAGCGTCACGGAGCCTTTGACCCCAGCCAGCGCCATGACGGCGAGGATGCTGAATCGCGGACGGACGGTGATGGCTTTGCCCCGGCGTTTGCGGCGAAAAATGGTCAGCGTCATCGACAGCCATACCCAGGCGAAACGCATCAGACCGAGCGCGAGGGTGATGGCCACGGCGTACAGCAGCAGATACCAGGGCGAAGGGACGCCGGCCTGGCTGGCTACCGCCGGCAACGTCCTGAGCATGCGGGGCAACTGCTCGCCCAGCATCAGGAAGATCATCCCGTTGAGGGTAGTCTGCAGCATGGACCACACCGCGCTGCTTTTCATGCGCGTCGCGGGTAGCCGGGGCCCCGACAGCTGTTCATAGTGCATCGCAATGCCGGCGGCGACGGCGGCAAGAATGCCGGAGACATGGAACGCCTCGGCCAGCAGGTAGGCGGCGAAGGGGATAAGCAGGCTGATCAGGATCTGGATGGCCGGCTCCTCGCGGGTGCGCCGCACCAGAAAGTTATTACATTTGCCGGTGACCCACACCACCACGAGCCCACTGAGGATGCCCCCGAACGCCATCAGGAAAAACTTCATCACCGCCTCTCCCGGGGAGAAGCTGCCGGTCAGCACCGCGGCGATGGCGAAATTAAAAGCGACGAGGCCCGAAGCATCGTTTAACAGCGATTCCCCTTCGAGGATATGCGCCATCCGGGAAGGCAGCGGCGAGCTGGCGGTCATTGCCGATACCGCCACCGGATCGGTGGGTGACAGAATCGCCGCCAGGGCAAACCCCGCCGCCACGGTGATCGCCGGAATAAGCCAGTGAATAAACAGGCCAATGCCGAGGATAGTGACCATCACCAGGCCTATCGCCAGCGACAGAATCGGCTTCATATCGCGGAAAAACGCGTCTTTCGGGATCCGCCAGCCATCAAGGAAAAGCAGCGGCGGGATAAACAACAGCAAAAAGATGTGCGGATCGAAATCGACCTGAAAACCACCGGCGGCCAGCGCGGCGCCCGCAGCGATCTGGATCAGCGGCAGCGGCACTTTAACGGGCAGAAGATGGGAAATGAACACCGTCACCACGATGGCCATCATAAAGACCAGCACAATAGCGATTAGCGACATTCATCCCCTCCTTTGACGGCAATATTCATTCTGTACATCAGGCTGTTATTCCTTTTTCGCAGGTGTGGTTTCGGCGGCGGGTTATTTATCCAGACGCCGATAATAAAGGACAGGCTTTCCTGTCTTGCGGCGTTTTTATTTAAACTGAGCTGGCAACCGGCGCCCCTTCAGAGGGGACAATGTGTTTTATCATGCCGGAGTTGTCAATCCGCCAGGGTCTGCCAATCATCGCCAGCCCGGCAATATAATCGCTACCATTCATCCTTATCATTCCGTGGCGACCAGAGAGATATATGGTCAGCGGATTGATATTCTTTGCAGCAGCCGCGCGGAGAACCACGCATTAATAATTGATGATAATCCGCGTCGCCTTCATAAGCCGACTGCCTCGAAATCCCGCCCTTCTCTGCCATACATGGCTTGCCCCCCACCGGGATTGGGGGTACCCTGACAAACAATTAAACCATACGGTCTAAATGATGAATCCCGCTACCTCCGCCAACCAGAAGCCCCGCCGCGGCCGACCGCCAAAGGCCGATCGCCAGTTTGTCGACACGCGACAGGCGCTGATCCGCTCGGGCCTGGAGGTGCTGACCGAAACGGGCTATCTCGCAGCGGGTATTGATGCGGTGATCAAGAACATCGCCGTGCCGAAGGGGTCGTTTTACCACTGTTTCAAAAGCAAGGAGGCCTTTGGCCTCGCCGTGCTTGCCGCCTATGGCGACTACTTTGCGCATAAATTAGATAAATTCCTGCTGGACGACGCCGTGCCGCCGCTGGAACGGATGGCGGCCTTCGTGCGTGATGCCGGTCAGGGAATGGAGAAATACCAGTTTCGTCGCGGCTGCCTGGTAGGCAACCTGCTGCAGGAAGCTCCCCTGTTGCCCGAGGCATTTCCCCAGCGGTTGCAGACCATCCTGGCGGCATGGGAGGCGCGCGTGGCCCGCTGCCTGCACGAGGCGCGGGCTGCCGGGACGATCGCCAGCGACACCTCACCGGAGACGCTGGCCCAGGTGTTCTGGATCGGCTGGGAAGGCGCGGTGATGCGCGCCAGGCTGGTCCAGTCCGCCGCTCCCCTTAACCAGTACTGGGATTTCTTTGCGCACACTATGATGACAATAACACCTGCACAGGACGGCGATAGCGCCGATAACTCCCTTCAGACGAGGAATACTCAGTCATGAAAGCATTAGTTCTGGACCAGATTGACAACCGCACCGTGGCCACCGTCAAAGCGATTGACCTGCCCGCCCTTACCGAAGGCGACGTGCGGGTCGCCATCGACTGGTCGAGTCTCAACTATAAAGATGCCCTGGCGATCACCGGCAAAGGCAAAATCATCCGCCAGTTCCCGATGGTGCCGGGGATTGATTTTGCCGGCCGGGTAAGTGAAAGCCGCGATCCGCGCTTTGTTCCCGGCCAGGACGTGATCCTCACCGGCTGGGGCGTGGGCGAAAACCACTGGGGCGGTCTGGCCACCGAGGCCTGTGTCAAAGGCGACTGGCTGGTAGCCCTGCCGGAGGCGCTCAGCGCGCGCCAGGCGATGATCATCGGCACCGCCGGCTTCACCGCGATGCTGTGCGTCGATGCCCTCGTCAGCGCGGGCATCACCCCGGAAAGCGGTGATATCCTGGTCACCGGCGCCAGCGGCGGGGTCGGCAGCACCGCCGTGGTCCTGCTGAAAGCGCTCGGCTACCGGGTGACGGCCGTATCGGGCCGCGAGTCGACGCACGACTACCTTCGCCAGCTCGGGGCCGACGCCATCCTGCCGCGCAGCGACTTTGCAGAGACCCGCCCGCTGGAGAAACAGCTGTGGGCGGGCGCGGTGGATACCGTTGGCGGCACGATGCTGGCCAAAGTGCTGGCGCAAACGCACTATCGCGGCTGCGTCGCCGCCTGCGGTCTGGCCGGGGGCTTCGATCTGCCAACCACCGTGATGCCGTTTATTCTGCGCAATGTGCGTCTGCAGGGGGTGGATTCGGTGATGGTGCCCACCGCAGAACGCGACGCGGTGTGGCAGCGTCTGGCCCAGCTGCTGCCGGAAAGCTACTATCAACAGGCAGCCACCGAAATCACGCTGGAGCAGGCGCCAGCGTATGCCGCAGATTTCCTCAGCAACAATATTCATGGCCGCACGCTGGTCAATATCGGCCAGTAATCCTCTCCTCCCGGCGCCCCACGGCGCCGGTCCCCGGGGCGATCCTGACATATCATTTCCTTCCCCACGGGATTATGATGACGCGAACGAATGGCTTTGCGAGTGGTAAAGAACGTAAATGGATGTCATAAGCATCATTATGGCGGCGGGCAAATCGTCCGTTGACGTCGCGCTGTATACGCTGTTGCCGATCATGGTGATCATGCTGATTATCATGAAATATCTGGAGGTCCGCGGCATCCTCGATGTGATTGTGCGCTGGGTTGCGCCATTGCTGAAGCCCTTCGGCTTAACCGGGATGAGCGCCTTCGCCCTGATCCAGATTAACTTTGTCAGCTTCGCCGCCCCGCTGGCCACGCTGTCGATTATGGACAAACGCGGCGTTTCTGACCGGCAAATGGCCGCCACCCTGGCCATGGTCTTCGCCATGGGGCAAGGCAACGTCTTTTATCCCCTCACCCCTTTCGGCCTGCACTGGCTGGCCTCGATCGTTATCTCAGTGGTCGGCGGCCTGTGCGCGGCGGCGGTCGCCTGGCACGTCACCGGACGGCGCCTATCGGTCGCCGAGAACCCTCGCGCGGAAGCGCTGCCCAACGCCGAGCAGAACAGTCAGGGCATTCTGGCGGTGATCAATAGCGCCGGCTCCGACGCCATCCGCCTGGCGCTCGGCGCGGTGCCGATGCTGATCCTGTCGTTAACCATCGTCGGACTGCTGCAGGGCGCTGGCGTCATCGACCTGCTGCAGCAGCTGCTGAAACCGGTGCTCGGCTGGCTGCATATTCCGCAGAACTTTGTCCTGCCGGCGCTGGTGAAGTGCGTCGCCGGGGGCACCGCTTATTTTGGCGTCATTTCCGAGCTGATCCAGCAGGGCAAAGTCACCGTCAGCCAGGTCAACACCTCGGCAGGCCTGCTGATCCAAACCTTCGATCTGCCCGGAATCGGTATTTTCCTCGGCATCAGCTCACGGTTTGTCCGCCTGTTTCGCTTCGTGGCTCCCGCGGCGATCGTCGGCATTCTGCTGCGCACCGTCCTGCACCTGATCCTCTTTTAACGCCTCCGCGCTGGCCTGCGCCTTCAGGCAGGCCACCACCGCCGCCTGCTCGCCGCAGGCGATATGCTCATCGACGCGGGCCAGCATCCACGGAAAGAAAGGATTGGAGGTGACGCGCATTAACGTCTCCAGCCCCACGCTCAGCGTCCCGGTCTCTCCGCGCAGTGAAATGGTGCCCAGGCTAATGCCGTAGCGGTTCTTCTCGTCCGGCTCGCGACCATACAGCGAGTCGCTCAGGGGAAACGGCACTGCCACATGCGACAGGGAGTACATATCCGCCGGCCAGGCAAGGTGTAAAGGATAACGATGCTCTTCCCGCTCCTGCGCCAGCGTCGTACGGGCGATGGTCTGCAGGGTGTGCGCCGTCGCGTTGGTCACCACCGTCGTGGTATAGGCCCGCGGCGCTGGCGGCAACAGTGTATTCACCGCCGCATAGAGCGCGGGACGGAACAGGCCCCGGAGATCCGCCGCCTGATTTATGTCGAACACCACCAGCTCGCTGCCGTTGTCCGGCAGGTAGCGATACAGGGACTCCACCACCGCCCGGGTGCTGACGGTGGAATCCATTACCGACTGAAAGGTGAGGACCGGCGGCAGCGCTTTCAGCGCCCCCTGACGGGACGCGCGAATAATCTGCTGCTGCAGCGCCTGGCTCAACAGCCAGGACTGTCTCGCCGCTTTTACCGGAAACGAGTTGTACTTGAACGGATTAAACTCAGGCGCCACGTTCAGCCAGGCCGCGCGGGCAAACGCCGGGAAGATGGATGGCAGCCCGGCGAGACCGGCAAAACGGGCAAACGCCGTCACGCCGATCATCGGCGACAGCAGGATAATCTGCTGCGGCTGGCGCAAGTGGCTGTCCTCCAGGCTATCGAGGGCATACTTCAGCGCCAGCGCGCCGCCGTTAGAGTAGCCGACCAGATGCAGCGGCACGTCCGCCCCGGCCAGACGCGTCGCTTCCCGCACCGCCAGACGCGTTGCCGCCAGCCAGGTCTCCCAGTCAACGGCGGTTAACGCCCCCGGCGCGGTGCCGTGGCCCGGCAAACGCGGCGCCACCGCCACATAGCCCCGCTGCCGCCAGAGTTGCGCCAGATAGCGCACGCTGTAGGGCGAATCGGTCAGGCCATGGAGCAGCACCACGCTGCCGCGCGGCTTGCCCTGCGGCAACAGTATAAAAGAACGGTTCCAGTCCTGCGTAAACTGTCCCGGCCAGACCCGGCTGTGGCGATAAAAGCGGTTGACTGGGGTTTTATCTTCCTCCGGTAAAGCATCCGTCACCTCGCGCTGGAGATCGGCGAAAATGGTCTTCTCCCGCGCCAGATATTGGGCAAAGGTCGCCTGGTCGATCTCTTTGGCCGCCATCTCATTGCCGCGCCAGGTATGCCAGCGATGCAGCGCCGGGCCGCGCTGCGACTCATAGATCCGTCCGGCGAGAAACACCACCAGCAGCGCCAGCACCGCAATGCTCCCTTTTTTCAGCAGTGAGCCGATAACGGCGCCCGACGTTCGCCAGTGTCGTAATAGATGCTTCATAACGCTCTCTCTGATATTTATCGCGTAGCCGAACGCGTTCTGCCCTATTCCTGACAGGCGCTTCTCACGGTCTGCTTTTCAGCATAGTCATCGCTTCCGGCAAATTAAACCCGGCAGATCATTCCTTGCCGGCGAAAAAAAACCTACCGCTGAGATCAACGTTTGGTCGCCTGTTTTTAAACACTGCATAAACCAGCGGGATAATCTTATTGTCAGATTTTTAAGAAACATGAATTATCGGCGGATGTGTCACCAGGAGAGGAAAAAAACAGATGGAGTGGTGGGTAAAAAAAGTCCAGGATAATTCTCCGTCCAGCCCCTGCCGCGTCGTGCTCCAGAGCGGCGCACTGGAGATGATCGCTGAGATTGAAGCCTGTCGCCTCCGCCTGCGGGAAGGGGATAAACTCACACCGCTGGCCGATGCGCGCTATTGTCTGAATAATAATCCGGCGCAGACATTGAAGATCCGCAACGCCAGCCATTATAGCAGCGCGCGCTGGGCAAACGCCGGTAAATAAATCGAGTCCGGCCCCTGTGCCGGTATTGATCTGAGTATCTTCGCAACTGACAGATAAATTCCCCTTCGCCCTTTTCCCGCTGTGACATACTATCGGGAATGTCAGCAGACCTGAAACAAGGAGCGAATCATGAATAACAAGGCCGCCAGTCTGACCCCGGAACAAGCGCTTGCCGAGCTGGAAGCGCGTTATGAAGCCTCGGTCACGGCGTTGCGCAAAGCCATCGGCGACTATATTGACCATCATACGCTCCCTGATACCGAAGCCCGCGCGGAAGGCCTTTTTGTCTATCCGCAGCTGTCGGTCTCCTGGGACGGCGCCGATCATAAAGCCCTTAAAACGCGCGCCTGGGGACGTTTCACCCATGCCGGGTGCTATACCACCACTATCACCAACCCGAAACTGTTCCGCCACTATTTACTCGAACAGCTGACCCTGCTCTATCAGGACTATGGCGCCCATATTAGCGTCGAGCTGTCGCAGCATGAAATCCCCTACCCTTACGTGATAGACGGTTCCACCCTGACCCTTGACCGTTCGATGAGCGCTGGTCTGACGCGCTATTTCCCCACCACCGAGCTGTCGCAGATTGGCGATGAGACCGCGGACGGCCTGTTCCATCCTACCGAGTTCTATCCGCTGTCGCACTTTGACGCCCGGCGCGTCGATTTTTCGCTGGCGCGTCTGCGGCACTATACCGGCACCCCGGCGGAACACTTCCAGCCCTACGTGCTGTTCACCAACTATACCCGCTACGTGGATGAGTTTGTCAGCTGGGGCTGCAGCCAGATCCTCGATCCTGACAGCCCCTATATCGCCCTCTCCTGCGCCGGCGGGATCTGGATCACCGCCGAAACCGAAGCGCCGGAGCAGGCCATTTCCGATCTGGCGTGGAAGAAGCACCAGATGCCAGCCTGGCATCTGATCACCCACGACGGCAAAGGGATCACCCTGATTAACATTGGCGTCGGCCCGGCCAACGCCAAAACCATCTGCGACCACCTGGCGGTGCTGCGCCCGGATGTCTGGCTGATGATCGGCCACTGCGGCGGCCTGCGTGAAAGCCAGGCCATCGGCGACTATGTGCTGGCCCACGCCTATCTGCGCGACGACCATGTACTGGATGCGGTGCTGCCGCCGGATATTCCCATCCCCAGCATTGCCGAAGTGCAGCGCGCCCTGTACGACGCCACCAAGCAGGTGAGCGGGATGCCGGGCGAGGAAGTGAAGCAGCGGCTGCGTACCGGGACGGTGGTCACCACCGACGACCGTAACTGGGAGCTGCGCTATTCCGCTTCCGCGCTGCGCTTTAATCTCAGCCGCGCGGTGGCTATCGATATGGAGAGCGCGACCATCGCCGCCCAGGGTTATCGCTTCCGCGTCCCCTACGGCACGCTGCTCTGCGTCTCGGACAAGCCGCTGCACGGTGAGATCAAGCTCCCCGGTCAGGCCAACCGCTTCTATGAGGGGGCCATCTCTGAGCATCTGCAGATCGGCATTCGGGCCATCGACCTGCTGCGCGCCGAGGGGGATCATATGCACTCGCGTAAGCTACGCACCTTCAACGAACCGCCGTTCCGCTAACCGGCGACGGGGGAAGAGAGAGGAAAACGCTGGCGTTCCCCGCAGGGGAGCGTCAGTGCCCGGGTGAGCGAAACAAACGTCCCGGCGGTGGCTGCGGATTATGAGTCCGCAAGGAAACGGACAGACAGAAAAGCAAAAAGCCTGCTCGAAAGCAGGCTTTTTTAAATTTGGCTCCTCTGACTGGACTCGAACCAGTGACATACGGATTAACAGTCCGCCGTTCTACCGACTGAACTACAGAGGAATCGTGTGAACGGGGCGCATATTAACGATGACGCCGGACGCTGTAAAGCCTGTTTTTAATAAAATGAATCGTTTGCCGAATTATTCCTCACTTTGCGCAAAAAATGGCGTTTATCCGGCAAACGGATCAGGTTTCCGGCGTTGAGGCCTTCACCCGCGGGTACTTCCACAGCCAGCGGCCGCTCACCATGCGGAAGTAAAACAGCGCGCCGCGCACTGCCCAGTCGAGCACCATCCCTAACCATACGCCGATCACGCCCATCCCCAGCACGATACCCAGCGTATAGCCCGCCACCACCCGGCAGCCCCACATGCCGAGCATCGACACCCACATGGTATAACGTACGTCACGGGCGCCTTTGAAGGCGCAGGGTAAAGTCCACGACAGCGACCAGATCGGCATAAACAGGGCGTTGAGCCACAGCAGCTGCTTCACCACCTCTTTTACGTCTTCTTCATGGGTATAGAACGAGGCGATAAAGCCCGCGAACGGGGCGCTGCCCCAGGCAATCAGCGTCAGAATAATGGTCGACAGCCAGAACACATGCCAGGCCTGGAATTCCGCCTGGCCAATCTGCCCTTTCCCCAGCCGCTTGCCGGTAATGATCGTCGAGGCGGAGCCGAGGGCGTTGCCCGGCAGGTTAATCAGCGAGGCCACCGAAAAAGCAATGAAATTGCCGGCGATAACGTTGGTGCCCATCCCGGCGACAAACATCTGGGTCAGCAGCTTACCGCCATTGAACAGAACCGATTCGATACTGGCCGGGATGCCGATCCCCATCACCTCCCAGATAATGGCGAAGTTAAAGGGTTTGAAGTAGCCCTTCAGCGACAGCCGCAGCGCGGGATTGAGGCCCACCATCAGCACCCAGATAGTGGCGATGGCGCCAATATAGCGGGCAATGGTCAGCCCGAGACCGGCGCCGACAAAGCCCAGCCCCGGCCAGGAGAAGAGGCCATAGATGAGCACGCTGCTGATTAGGATATTGAGGATGTTCATCCCGCCGTTGATCAACAGCGGGATTTTGGTGGTCCCGGCGCCGCGCAGTGCCCCGCTGCCGATTAGCGCAATCGCCGCCGCCGGATAGCTCAGCACCGTCAACTCGAGATAGGTCAGCGCCAGGTCCTTCACCTGCGGGGTGGCATCGCCGGCGACAAAATTAATAATCTCCTGACCAAAAGCGTGGATCACTCCCGCCAGCACAATGGAAAACAGGGTCATAATGGCCAGCGACTGGCGTGCGGCCGCTCTCGCCCGCCGCCGATCTCGCTTGCCGAGGCTAAAGGCCACCACCACTGTGGTACCCAGATCGATAGCGGCAAAAAACGACATGATCACCATGTTAAAGCTATCGGCCAGGCCCACCCCGGCCATGGCCTCTTTGCCCAGCCAGCTGACAAGGAAGGTGCTCAACACCCCCATCAACAGCACACAGGCATTTTCCAGCAGAATGGGCACAGCGAGAGGGCTGATTTCGCGCCAGTACAGCACACGATAACGCTGACGTTTTTTAAACCAGGATGTCCGTTCGACGGCCTGGCGTACGGCGGAGGTGACGTTCAAGAGAGACCTTAGTGAGAGATGTTGAAACAACATTTCAAATGATGATCGAGAAATGGATATCCTGCAAAGTATTTTTCCGTAATCATTGTCGGAAATGACAACAAATTGTTGATGGAAGCGGCAGTTGCACCTGAACGGGCGAATTGATGTTTGACAAAAGATTTTTCGCCGCTAAGATACGACTCCACACGATTCCTCTGTAGTTCAGTCGGTAGAACGGCGGACTGTTAATCCGTATGTCACTGGTTCGAGTCCAGTCAGAGGAGCCAAATTTAAAAAGCCTGCTTTCGAGCAGGCTTTTTGCTTTCTTGCGTCTCTGTCGTTAACTCTGAATCGCACCCAGCCTGGCAAACACCTCATTGACAACGGCGTCAGGGCCGCCGCCCTACGCCCCAGGTATCCTCCATGAACGCGCCACCGCTCAGCCTGAAAAAGCGCCCGGCGGTAGGATGATTTTGCTGACGCTTGCGGGTGAGATAGCGTGGATAAATCACTCTGTCCCATGTCTTTAAAGGAGGCGCCATGAACCTCAGACAACAGCAGCAGCAGGCGTTCGATCGCAGCGGAGAACCTCTTATCGTCGGCGACGTCAATCACTGTCCACTGCCGCCGGAGACCCTCGCCGCGCTGGCTGCGGATTCACCCTATGTGGTGCAGGTATACGGTTCGGGGCTGACCGGCGAGGTTTACCGGCTGCGCATCGCCGGCAAGGAGTACAATTTAAAGAAACGACGCGCCGTCGCCGGCGTTGCCAACCTTAACGGCCAGCTGTCGTTTTTAAACGAGGTACAGCGCCGGCAGGCGTTGCAACGGCTGAAGGATGACCCAAATACCGCGCCGCGCTTCACCCACATCGTCCCGACGCTGTATGCCGATTATCGCCTCGGCATCCTCCTCTCCCCCTGGATCGATGGCGAGCCGATTCACCAGCTCACCCCGCCGCTGATCGCTCAGCTGTTCACCACGCTGGAAGCCTGTGAGGAGCAGGGGCTGATGGAGTGGGATCTCTGTAGCGGGAACCTGCTGGTGGACCGGGAGGAGCAGCTGTGGCTGTTCGATTTTGGCTATATGTATCCCTTCGACCCGCTGAGAGAATTCAACAGCAACGGTCTGGCCGATCCCCTGTTTCACTTTGTCGAGCGCTTTGAGACCCGCTTCTTTTTTAGCTGGCTGATGACCCGGGTGCCCGATGCCGAACAGCAGCTGGCGCAGTATCGCGAGATGAAGCGGCTGGCGGTCGAAAGCTACCGGCGCAAGCTGGTCTGGCTTCGCGCCCGGCGGGCATCTCCGCAGGTGCAGGCTCATTTTCAGCAGATAACGGCGCGCTGGGAAACGGCGCTGGCGGACCCTGCCGCGCTGAGCCGGTTATTTGCCCTGGAGGCCTTCCGCTCACACGTGCTGGATATTGAAGACGACCTGCATGGCCAGTCCTGCACCTTGCTCACCCTGCAACGTATCGACTGGGTGATAGGCCAGCTGGAACAGCATTATGACTTTATCGCCGATCAGGGCGGCCTGTTTTATGACAACGCGGGGAAATCGCAGCAGGCGCTGCTCGGTGACTATGCGCAGAAGCGGCAGCAGGCGCAGGAGTACCTGCTGAATGCCGCCGCCGCAAAGGATTAACGGCGCTCGCGCCCCTGTTTCTGCTTCGCCTGATACATCAGGCGGTCGGCAGTGGCCACCAGCGCGTTGAGACTGGGGTGGCTGGCGGGATCGTACTCCACGCAGCCCCAGGAGAACGCCAACTGCCAGGGGTGAGCCGCCTGCTGGTTGAAACGCGCCACGTTGTGGCTGAGCGTCTCCATCGCCGCCGCGGCATCGTGGCGGCTGGTATTGGCGAACAGAATAATAAACTCATCGCCCCCCTGCCTGGCGAGGATATCGGATTCACGGAAGGCGGCTTTCATCAAATCGGCGATGGCGATCAGCGCGCGATCGCCCTCTTCATGCCCCCAGGTATCGTTGATGTGCTTAAAGCGATCGAGGTCGACAAACGCCAGGCTGACCGGCTCATGACGGCGCTGGGCCGTCAGCAGGGCATACTCGGCCAGGGTGAGGAATCCCCGGCGGTTAAACAGTCCCGTCAGCTCATCAGAGGTTGCCGCATCCAGCACCTTGAACTCATCCTCCACGATCGCCGCCAGATCGCTTAAGATCTGCATTTCATGCGCGGAAAACGAACGCGGCTGATGGTCCATCAGGCAAAAAGACCCCACCGTCGCGCCATCCGGCAGCTGCACCGGGTACCCGGCGTAAAAGCGGATAAACGGCGCCTGGATCACCAGCGGGTTGTCGTGAAAACGCTCGTCCTGCTGCATGTCGTTAACGATAAGCGGGTCGGTTTGCAAAATGGTATGGGCGCAAAATGAAATATCTCTCGGCACCGTGTCCACATCCAGACCGGCACAGGATTTGATATGCAGCAGATCTTCCCCTACCAGGCTGATGGACGCCACCGGCAGGTTATACAGCGAACGGGCAAGCCTGGTCAGGCGATCAAAGCGTTCTTCTTTTCCGCTATTCAACAGCCCGGAAGAGCGAAGCGATTGCAGGCGACGCTGCTCGTCGGGATGAAGTCCGGCTAATTTCATTGTCTCTCTCTTGTCTCTTGCGCAGAATTCCACCGGGCTTCCCGCGGGAAACCCGGCGTTTTATCCTGCCAGGGGAAAAATAGTCGTCAGGTATTCCATGAGTTAAGCAGATTTCCCCTGCTCGTCAACCGGCGCGCCCCGGCGACGGGCGGCCGGGGCGCTGGCGGAAGGCCATTGCGGCATTCCGCACGGCGAAAGGGAAGATCAGGCGCGGATAAACGCCAGCAGATCGGCGTTGATGGTATCGGCGTGGGAAGTGTGCATCCCGTGCGGGAAGCCAGGGTAAACGATCAGCTGGCTGTTGGGCAGCAGCTGGTCCTGCAGGATAGCGGCATTTTTATAGGGAACCACCTGATCGTCATCGCCCTGCATGACCAGCACCGGCAGCGTAATCGACTTAAGATCTTCGGTCTGATCCGTTTCTGAAAACGCCTTAATACCTTCATAATGGGCTTTGGCGCTGCCGATCATCCCCTGTCGCCACCAGTTCTGGATCGTCCCCTGCGACACCTCCGCTCCGTCACGATTAAAGCCATAGAACGGGCCAGAGGCGACGTCGAGATAGAACTGGGCGCGGTTAGCCGCCAGCGCTTTGCGGAAACCGTCAAACACCTCGATCGGCGTGCCGCCAGGATTCTGTTCGGTTTTGACCATCAGCGGCGGAACGGCGCTGATGAGCACCGCCTTCGCCACCCGCCCCTGCGGCTGGCCGTAGCGGGCCACGTAGCGGGCGACCTGGCCGCCGCCGGTGGAGTGCCCGACGTGGACCGCATTGTGCAGATCCAGATGCTCCACTACCGCCGAGACGTCTGCCGCATAATGGTCCATATCATGCCCCTCGCTGACCTGATCGGAGCGGCCATGGCCCCGGCGGTCGATGGCGATGACCCGAAAGCCTTCGGCAAGGAAAAACAACATCTGGTTATCCCAGTCGTCGGCGCTTAACGGCCAGCCGTGATGAAAAACAATCGGCTGAGCTTCCTTTGGACCCCAGTCTTTGAAGTAAATATTGACGCCGTCTTGGGTGGTGACAAATGCCATGTTACAGACTCCTCTTTCAGGATAACCAGCCTGCAGGCCCGTGCCTGGACTGAATGCCGACGGCGGCCGGCTGAGATGCCAGCCGCGCAGGAATGTGATGCCAGTAACAGTGTAGAAGAAATTTATCACCCCGCCGGACGACTTATCCCGTTTCGCTTGATCGGCTCGCCTGAACCCGGCAAGCGGCGGCTACTACGCCGCACTCTCCTGCTGGCGGATGCGCACAATCAGCGCGCCGAGCAGCGCCCAGTCCAGCAGCACGGCGAAGGCAAAGTTCACGCCGCCGCGTCCTGCCCCGGCGGTGTGCCAGGTCAGCAGCGTCGCCGCGATAGCGACAGCCACGCTCAGCGCCGTGGCGCCGCTGACGCGGCGACCCGACAGGGCCGCCCGTCCCGCGGCAACGCGCCAGGCGACAGCCGCCCCCGCGCTGCCGAACATCACGCCGGGGAGCAGCGACGGCCAGGCCTGGCCGCCATACCAGGCCACCAGCGCCAGCAGCCAGCCGGCCGCCGACACCAGGAAGGCCCAGCGCGTCGCCGTCAGGGGCGCCCGATAGAGCCAGGGCTGCGCGCGCGCGAATCCCCATCCGGCGCCGAAGGCCGCGATCAGGAGCGCCAGCAGACCCAGCGTGCCGCTCGCCCCGATAACGGGGGCCATGATAAACAGCAAGGCCCCGGCGGCGAAGACCACGCTGAGGGCGATGGCGCGGCCGCGCGGGTCGATGGTTCCCCCCGCGTTCGCGGCGGCATGGTGGTGTAAAACGTGCATATTCAGCTCCTGACACTTTAAACGGCATGAAAATAACTCATGTCATCGTCTTTACATGCCCGTAGCCTATCGCCACTATACAGGGACACACAAACGCATAGTTTTCAGCCATAGATGAGAAAAAATCAGCCATGAGAACCCCCCGCCTGCCGCCGCTGGGCGCCCTGCGCGCCTTTCACGCCGTCGCCCGCCAGCGTAGTTTTAAACTGGCCGCCGGGGCGCTCGGCGTCAGCGCGACGGCGGTCAGCCATCAGATTAAACTGCTGGAATCGGTCCTGGAGTGCCGGGTCTGCGAACGCAGCGCGCAGGGCGTCAGCCTGACCGCCGATGGCGAGATCCTCTACGCCGCCACCCAGCGCGCCTTCAGCGCCCTGGAGCAGGCCGTCGTCCAGATAGCCCAGGCCCGCCAGCCGCCATCCTTAACCGTCACCACCACCTCCAATTTTCTCACCCACTGGCTGGTGCCACGACTGGCGGACTTCACCGCCCGCTTTCCGGCTATCGACCTGCGTCTGCACACCAGCGTCGAACGGGTGGATCTGCATCTGGGCACGGTGGACGCCGCGATTCGCTATCGCGAAACGCCCGAGCCGGATCTGTGCTGTACCCTGCTGCATAAGGATCGCTTTATCGTGGTCGCCAGCCCGACGCTGGCCCTCAGCCGGCCTGACGATCTGGCGCAGGTGACGCTGTTTCACGTCGCCAACCGGCACGTACCGGCCGATTCGCCGAGCTGGGAGAACTGGCGTCGCCGCTATGGACCGCCGACGCTGAATATTGACGCGGGGTTAACCTTTAGCGATGAAACCCATGCCCTGCAGGCGGCGGTGGCCGGCCAGGGGGCGGTGATCGCCAGCGAACTGCTGGCGCGGGATCTGCTGCAGCGCGGGGTATTATCCGCGCCATTCAGCGGCGCATTGCCGGGCGCCAGCTACTATCTGGTCACCACCGAAGCGGCAGCGCAGCGGGCGGATATTATCGCGCTGCGGGAGTGGCTGGTGGGTCAGATGGCCCTGGGCGACAGCGGCCAGCCGGCAGCGGGATAGCGGCCAGCCGGCAGCGGGATAGCGGCCTTACCAGCCGCAAACGTTGGTCTCTTCGTCGGACTCATAGCCGCGGACGATATTGATCAGCTCCTTCACCGCATCGGCCGCGGTAAGCGGGTCGCGCAGCGCCGCCAGCGAGGAAAAGCTTTTATCGACCGAGACGCCGTTATTGTTATTGGTGACCGTCAGCACAAACTCCCCCTCTAAATTGTCGTCCGGCAGAGCGCTCAGCAGCCCATTAACGGCCTCTACCGCCTGCTGCGGAATATACAAGACCATCGGTTTGAGGAATATTTTTTCTTGTTTCCGCTGAAGCCGGCCATTCTTTACCGCTAAGGTATAACCTTTATTTTCACTGCTCATAATTTTATCCCTCGATGAGAATTTTCGGATCAACATAGAAGTCGACATTAAATACCGTGTCCTCCGAGAGGGCCTCAATGCAGTGCCATTTTTCCGGCGGAAAAACGCCAAACTGGCCGGCTTCAATGGTCAGCGTTTCAACCGGTTCGGGGCTGGTTTCATCGGCATAGCCGAGATAGCGGATCGCCCCCTGCATCACCGACAGCCGGGGATAGACCCCCTGGCGGGTGCCAGCGTCCAGATGGCGGCGCCAGATAGAGGCCGGAGCGGTCTCCTTAGTCCACAGCGGCGTGCTGCGGGTATGAACGTAATGGGTGGGAATAATAATTCGCTGCATGATTGCGCCTCACTTTACCGTCGCAAAGGATACGGTCAGAAATAGCCTATATGATGCATATCATATACCTCTTTCAAAGGTGAAGGATATTATTTTCCTGGCGAATTTTATCTCTACTCCTTTTTATACCCCTCTGGGATTAGCGCTAAGAGAAAATAAAAAAGGCGATTCCAGCTTGCTGAAATCGCCCGGAATAATATCTTTAAGGGCATTCATATTCCATTTAGCGCAGCGGACTCGGTTTGCCGATTAAATAGCCCTGCACCAGGTCGCAGCCCAGCGCCTGCAGCGAGGCCAACTGCTCTTCGGTCTCCACGCCTTCAGCCACAATGCGCATATGCAGGCTCTTTCCCATGCTGATAATCAGGCGCACGATATCCAGATCGTCTTTTTGCTCCGGAATATTGATAACAAACGAGCGGTCGATTTTGATTTTATCGAACGGGAAGTAGCTTAAACGCGACAACGAAGAATAGCCGGTACCAAAGTCATCGATGGAGATTTGAATGCCCTGCTCGCGCAGCTGGCTGAGAATTTCCAGCGAACGGGTGTTCTCATTGAACACATCCGACTCGGTGATCTCCAGATCCAGCCGTCGTGGATCGAGTCCAGTCTGCTGCAATACGCTGATAATGGTGTCGGTCAGCGAGGTGTTCATCAGCTGAATCGGTGAAACGTTAACCGAGACCTTGAGCGGCGTCGCCCAGCTGGCCGCTTCGGCACAGGCGGTTTTCAGCACCCACTCGCCGAGGGCATTGATAAGGCCGATTTTCTCTGCCACCGGGATAAACACCGTCGGCGGCACGGCGCCGCGCACCGGATGGAACCAGCGAACCAACGCTTCATAACCGTAGATTTCGCGCGTAACGGTATCGGCGATCGGCTGGTAGTAGACTTTGAATTCGTCATGGGCCAGGGCCTGCAGCAGATCGTCTTCAAACGATTTATTCTCCTGCAGACGCTGCAGCATTCCCGGCCGGAAGATTTGCACATGGCCGCTGCCCTCTTTTTTCGCCTCATACAGGGCGAGGTCGGCGCACTTGTACAGATAATCGGTCCGGCTTTCGCCATCAGAGATCACGATCCCGATGCAGGCGTCGATATTAATCTGCGCATCGTAGATCAGATAGGGCTGGCTGATCTTCTCCCGGATAACATTGGCCCGCTCGAGCGCCATCTCTTCGGTCAGATCGTAAGAGAGCATCGCGAACTCATCGCCGCCGAGACGATACAGCGTCTCTGAGGTTTTACGGAAAAAAGAGAGGCGGCTGGCCAGATCCTGCAGCAGCTTATCGCCGGCGTCATGCCCGAGGGTATCGTTTACATCCTTAAAGCTGTCGAGGTCGAAAAGCATCACCACGGCGCAGCCATTATAGGGGCGCACCTGATTGACGATCTCCTGCAGACGCTGCCAGAAAGAGAGACGGTTTGGCATACCGGTCAGCGAATCATGGTAGGCATCGTACTGCAGTCGACGGTTCTGCACCTGCAGCTTCTCTTTCGAGGCCTGCAGATCGTTGGCCAGGGTTTTCATACGAACGTGGGCGCGCCGCAGGTTATTATTCTGCCGCAGCATCAGCAGCCCGAGGGAAATACACATGGCGATCAGCAGAATGGAGATCACCGAGTAGATATAATAGAGATGCTGAATTTTATCATGGGTGATATTAACGATGTTAATATCTTGCGTCAGCGTGGCGGCCGCCATTGAGGTCAGGGGGCCATCCAGCTCGCTTAACACCGGCAGGATCGCTTTAACCTGCGCCGGCGTCATGGTATCAACTTGTTTATCAAGCAAATGGAGATTGCGGATCAGCGTGGCGACCACCGCCTTCCGCTGTTCGCTTTTATTAATAAAGCGACCCAGATCGCCCTCCTGCAGGAGTTCGATCTGGCTCATCATGATCTCGAGGCGCAGGCGCACCTCATCGTGGTCCGCCCCTTCGGCCCCAATCGCCATTCCCGCCAGACGAGACTCCAGTCGCATATATTCCGATACCATCTGCGACATTGACCACGAGTCCGTATAGCGGGTAAATTTTTGCAACTCACTTTGTCGCTCATGCACCAGATAAGTAATATATCCAGTCACAATAAACAACGACAAAATAATAGCCGTGAGTATTCGATTCAAGATCCGACCCTTACTCTATTATAATCTTAGAAACTTGCCAGGCCGATCGGGAATAATAGATCTGGTTCTGTAATTCAGCGCTGCTGTCGTAAGGGTAGACGATAAATAACGGGCCTTTATCCCGAACGCGCATATATTGGCCGTTCATTTTTAACGCCATAATGACCGGGAATTTATAAAAATCGTCCATCGGGATAATGGTGGTGTAGTCGTTGAGCGCCAGCACGCGGACGGATTGACCTTTAGCGCCGACTAAATCCATGAGTTTATTAAGGGGAATGCCGTCAAAACGGACCTTGCCGGTGTACCAGGGGGTGGTGGTTTCCACCGTCTTCATGCCCAGCTTTTCCAGCATCGCGAGATCAAAAACCGCCTTGTCACCGACGTTCGTATTTCCGATTTTGCCGGAAATGGTCAGTACAGGTTTTCCTGTCGGCGCAGGCAGTTTTTCAGCATAAGCAGAAGGCAACATGACAGAACAAAATAAAACTGCAAGAAGTAGACGCATTTAACTCACCATTCCAGAGAAGGAGACATGTTAAGTGTAAACCATTTACGTCAATTCTTAAAAGGTGCTCCTCTTTGTTATCCGTTGATTTAATTAAAAGTATAAGCTTGCTGGCAAATTGCCAGAATGTTGAGTAAAGGGTGTGATTTCGCCCGCCTTTCCGGTCGCTTATTTTTGCACCAGCTCGCCGCTTAGCAGGCAAACTACTTTCCTCCACGGCCGCTGCGCGGTAGTCTCAGTGCAGACGCTACGCTAAAAGCGTCTCATTCCAATAACAACGAATTACGTGACTGACAGGACAGGGTATGGATTCAACAATAAGCGTGCAGCCCGGCGAGGCGCCGGATTCGCTGCATCGGGCCCGGCGGGCGGCATGGGGCAGCTTTGCCGGCGCCGTGGTCGACTGGTACGATTTTCTTCTCTATGGCATTACCGCCGCGCTGGTGTTCAACCGCGAATTTTTCCCGCAAATCAGCCCGGCGATGGGCACCCTTGCCGCGTTTGCCACCTTCGGCGTCGGGTTTCTTTTTCGCCCGCTGGGCGGGATTATCTTTGGCCACTTCGGCGACCGTCTCGGGCGCAAGCGGATGCTGATGATGACCGTCTGGATGATGGGTATCGCCACCGCCTGCATCGGCCTGCTCCCCTCATTCAGCCAGATCGGCTGGTGGGCGCCGGTGCTGCTGGTGTTCCTGCGGGCGGTTCAGGGCTTTGCCGTCGGCGGCGAATGGGGCGGCGCGGCGCTGCTCTCGGTGGAGAACGCGCCGAAGGGAAAAAAAGCCTTTTACAGCAGCGGGGTGCAGGTGGGCTACGGCGTCGGCCTGCTGCTCTCCACCGGGCTGGTATCGCTGATCAGCAGCCTGACCACCGACGAGCAGTTCCTCAGCTGGGGCTGGCGCTTACCCTTCCTGTTCAGCGTGGCGCTGGTCCTGATTGCGCTGTGGATCCGTAACGGTATGGCCGAATCGCAGGAGTTTGAAGCCCAGCAGAGCCAGGCCAACGCGCCGCAGGTGAAAAAGCGACTGCCGGTGGTGGAAGCCCTGCTTCGCCATCCCGGGGCGTTTTTACTGATTATTGCCCTGCGGTTGTGCGAACTGCTGACCATGTACATCGTCACCGCCTTCGCCCTCAACTACTCGACGCAAAACCTCGGCCTGCCGCGCGAGCTGTTCCTCAACATCGGCCTGCTGGTGGGCGGCCTCAGCTGTCTGACTATCCCCTGCTTCGCTTGGCTGGCAGACCGCTTTGGCCGTCGGCGGATCTATATTACCGGGGCGCTGATCGGCACGCTGAGCGGTTTTCCGTTCTTTATGGCGCTGGAGAGTCAGTCCGTTTTCTGGATCCTGTTCTTCGCCCTGATGCTGGCCAATATCGCCCATGATATGGTGGTCTGCGTCCAGCAGCCGATGTTTACCGAGCTGTTCGGCGCCAGCTATCGCTACAGCGGCGCCGGCGTCGGCTACCAGGTGGCGAGCGTGGTCGGCGGCGGCTTTACGCCCTTTATCGCCGCGGCGCTGGTCACCTTCTCCGGGGGCTCCTGGCACAGCGTGGCCCTCTATCTGACCGCGGGATGCCTGCTGTCAGCGCTCACCGCGCTGTTGATGAAAAAGCATACCGTCGACTGACCAGCCTTCGGAGGGCGCGACCCGCGCCCTCCGGTAAGGAGAACGCATGTCTCTGTTGCCCCTGGCCGACTGCTGGCCACGCCGCTTTACCCCCGCCTCGCTGGCGCTGCAGTTTTGCGAGGACCCCACCCAGGCGGAACAACCGCTGTTTGCCAAAGCCGGCGCCGGCGAGGCCGTCGCCCAGCTCTGGCAGGCGCCGCAGGGATTCGTGGTGCCGGGGAGCTATCGTCAGTTTGCGGACCTGCCGGCGGTCAGCGCGCATTTTGCCGCGCGGGGCTGGCCGGTATGGCTGCGCCGCTCCGGGGGCGGTCTGGTGCCCCAGGGGCCGGGGATTATCAACCTCAGCCTCGCCTGGCCGGTGCAGCAGCCGCTCGGCGAGGCCGCCGAACCCATCTATCACTCGCTGTGCGCTGTGCTGCAGCGCACCCTCGCGCGCTTCGGCGTTGCCAGCCACGCCCGGGCGGTGAGCGGTTCCTTTTGCGATGGCCGGTATAACCTCGCCTGCGGAGAGGGAGAGGAGGCGCGCAAGATTGTCGGTACCGCCCAGTACTGGCGGCCGCAGACGGCGAGCGGCGGCCATGTGGTGCTGGCCCATGCGGTGATCCTTATTGACGCCGACCTTAGCGCGGCGCATCAGGCGGCGAACGCCTTCGAAGCGCAGCTCGGCAGCGGGCGGGTCTACCGCGCCGACAAAACCGTCACCCTGGCGCAGTTACTTCCCGGCGAGCGCCATCTGCTCCCCCGCTTCAGCGAGGCGCTGGCCCGGGAGCTGGACGCGGCTCGCTGAAGGTCGCTTTCAGGTAGCGGCTAAAGGTCTCCACCGCGCGCGACACCCGCGGAGTATAGGGCCGGATGACGTACAGCCGATCGGCGAACACCTCCACCGGCTGCCACGCCGCCAGCAGCTCCTGCACCAGCCCGCGGCCGATAGCCTCCCGGGCGCTAAAATCCGGCAGCAGCGCCACCCCCAACCCCGCCAGCACCGCATCGCGCAGCGACTCGCTGTTGTTGGTGGCGAACGGCCCCTGCACGTTGATGGTCACCCGCTCATCGGGCGTCTGGCGGGAGGCGAACGTCCACTGCGGGCGCTGGGGCCCACGGGGATAGGTCAGGCACTGGTGTTGACGCAGATCGTCAGGTGTCTCCGGGCGGCCATGGCGGCGAATATAGTCGGCGGATGCGACGATCAGCGTGGCCGTGTGGCACAGCGGCCAGGCGACGTGGGTGTCCGGGAGCGCCTCGCGCCGACAGTGGCGGATGGCGAGGTCGAACCCTTCGCTGCCGAGAGAGACCAGCCGGTCGGTCACCTCCAGCTGCAGATGCAGCTGGGGATGTTGATGTAAAAAGGGCGCGATCGCCGGCACCAGCTGCTGACGGGAAAAGGCCACCGGCGCCGTCAGGCGCAACGTCCCCCGCAGCGGTCCGCCCTCATCGCAGGCGCCGGTGAAAATATCCCGCAGCTGGCCAAACGGCTCACTGAGCTCCGCCACCAGCCGCAGCCCGTCGTCGCTGAGGCTGACGCTGCGGGTGGTGCGATGGACCAGCGTTTTACCGGTCACCCGCTCCAGCTCGCTGATTTTCTGGCTGATGGCCGACTTGCTGATCCCCAGCTTTTCCGCGGCCCGGGTATAGCTTTTCTGCTCTTCCAGCACCGTCAGCCAGTAGAGATGGGCCCAGTAACTCTCCGGACGACTCTCGCTCATATTGATTGTTCACCAGTAAAAACAATGTATTCAACTATAGCGGTTTTTGCCCGCGACGGCATCGGCTAGCATCCATATCAGACAGCGATTATTCCCTAACGATAAGGACCACCTGCATGCCATTACTGACATTTGACCTGATTGAAGGCCGTACGGAACAGGAGATCAGAACCCTGCTGGATGCCGCTCATCGCGCCGTGCTGCGCGCCTTCGAGGTACCGGAACGCGACCGCTACCAGATTGTTCACGAAAACAAAGCCCACCATATGGTGATTGAAGACACCGGCCTCGGACTGACCCGCACGCGGGATCAGGTGGTGGTGCGGGTCTATACCAGCCCGCGCAGCGACGCGCAGAAGCAGCGTTTCTTCGCCATTCTGCAGGAGGAGCTGGCGGAGCACTGCGGCCTGAGCGGGGATGATGTGATGGTGTCGATTATCAGCAACCAGAAAGGCGACTGGAGTTTTGGCCGCGGGGTCGCGCAGTATCTTACCGGCGATCTCTAACCCGCGGCCGGGAGGGCGCTGTCAGCGGCGGCCTGCCGCCGCGATGCGCTGGCGCGCCTGCTGTTCGATATTTTCCAGCAGTTCCTGGACATCGTCTTCGTCAATGTCGAGGAACTGGCCTTCCAGCAGGGCGGCGTGAATATCTTCCCGGGTAACCGAAATGCCCAGCGGCACCGCACGGGATTTGACCTCCTCCGCCGCCAGCGGATGGGGGTAGCGGCGGCCAACCAGATTGTTAAACACGATGGCCAGCAGCGCCAGCATCAGCGAGTTGAGCAGCACCGGCGTCAGCACAAAGTGATAGCCTTCGCTGTGCACCCCGGCGCCGCCGAGGATCGCCGTCAGGGCCACCGCGCCGCCGGGAGGATGCAGGCAGCGCAGAAAATACATCCCGGCGATGGCCAGCGCCGCCGCCAGCCCGCAGGCCAGCGCCGGGTCGGGCACCAGCATACCCACCGTGACGCCGATCAGCGCCGACAGCACATTACCGCCGACAATCGACCACGGCTGCGCCAGCGGACTGCTCGGCACGCCAAACAGGAGTACCGCCGATGCGCCCATGGGGGCAATAAACCACAGATTGACTTCGCCGAGCAGCCAGTGGCTGAACATGCTGGTCACCGCCAGCCCGGTGCCGGCGCCGATGGAGCCCAGCACAATATGCCGACGAGCCACCGGCAGCGCGTGCGGCTTCAGCCGCCCAAGGAAAATCCGCAGCCGTGAAAACAGGCCCGCGGGAATAACACTCAACATCGCTTTATCGCTCAGATCATAGGAGTTACTTATATTTTATTTTCTTTTTTTAACCTTACATTAACAACCCTGTATTTAGCAGGGGATCGCGCGGGCGGCGATTTCCGGGCGGCGCAGGGCTGTGAATTCTCGCCCGGGCTGATAGAATCCCTTTTCTGTCAGGGGGATACCCCTTTTGCGAACTGAAGGTCATAACCCAGTGAATAATAAAATCTCTTTAGCGAAAGAAGTGGCATGGGCCAGCCAGAATATGCCGCGTACCCTGCGTCAGGTCGCCGCCCTGCCCGACCTCAGCGGCGTCCGCCTTGCCTGCTGTATGCACCTCGACATGAAAATGATCCCGCTGGTGCAGGGGATCCTCGACAAGGGCGCTCAGGTCTTTTTAACCACCTGTAACCCCACCACCGTGCAGGACGACGTGGTGGCCTGGCTGGTGGAGCGCGGCGCCGAGGCCTGCGCCTGGCGCAATATGAGCGATGCCGACTGGCAACAGTCATGGGAAAAAGCGATCGCCTGGCAGCCCACTCACCTGTGCGAAATGGGGGCCGATATCACCACCCTCCTCCATCAGCGCGGCGAGTTCGGCAACATCGTGGCGGGTCTGGAAGCCACCGGCTCCGGCGTCAATCGGCTGGGGGATATTCAGCCCGGCTATCCGATCTTTAACTGGGACGATCTGCCGGTCAAAGAGGGGCTGCATAACCGCCATATGGTCGGTCTCACCGCCTGGCACACCTTCTTCCAGACCACTCATCTCACCCTGCATGAGAAAAAAGTGCTGGTGATCGGCTACGGCCTGGTTGGCCAGGGCGTCGCGGCGGCGGCAAAAGCCTTTGGCGGCCAGGTGATGGTGGCGGAGATCGATCCTGCCCGTCGGCTGCAGGCGGCCTATGACGGCTGGCACGTGGTCGATCTGCAGGAGGCTATCGCCTCGGCGGACGTGGTAGCCACCGCGACAGGCGGTAAAAACGTGGTTAATCGCCAGGCGCTGGACCGGGCGAAAGCGGGCGTGTTTATCCTTAACGTCGGCCACGTGGCGGAAGAGATCGACGGCGAGTACCTGCGCCAGTACCCTCAGGAAGAGGTGATGCCGTATATCAACGCCTACCGCATGGCTGACAAAACCGTCTACCTGATGGCCAATGGCTCGATGCTCAACCTGACCGCCGGCTTCGGCGACAGCCTTAACGCCTTTGACGTCACCCTGGCGGTGATGGCCAGCGGTATCGGCCATATTGTCAGCGACGGTATGCGCGCCCCGGCGCAGGTTTACCTGCTGCCGCAGGCGGTCTGGCAGCAGGCGCTGTAAACCCGGCGCACCGTCCCCCTTCCTCGAGACGATGCGCTTTATCATCAGGACGCTGGCGCGCTGTCGGGCAGCACAATGTTGCTCTGCGCCAGGGTCCCCATCTGGTGGTACATCGCGCTGGCGGCATCCAGCAGGTGCATGGCCAGCGCGGCGCCGCTGCCCTCCCCCAGGCGCATGTCCATATCGAGATACGGGCGCAGACCCAGCGCGTCGAGGGCGATCCGCGCCCCTTTCTCCGCCGACAGGTGCGAAGGGATAAGATACGGGTGCGCCGCCGGGGCCATGCGGCAGGCCGCCAGAGCCGAAGCGTAGGAGAGGAAGCCATCCAGCACCACCGGCAGGCCGCAGGAGGCCGCCCCGAGGATCACCCCGGTCATACCCACCAGATCAAAACCGCCCACCTTAGCCAGCACGTCCAGCCCGTCCGCCGGGTTCGGCTGGTTATGAGCGATCGCCTGGCGCACCACCGCCACCTTATGGCCCCGCTGCGCCAGCGGCAGATTGGCCCCGCAGCCCACCACCGCGTCGGGGTCGCTGCCGGTCAGGACGCTGATCGTCGCAGCGGCCGGGGTGGTATTGGCCATCCCCAGCTCCCCCACGCCAAAGACGTTCACCCCGTCGGCGGCGAGCTGGCGGGTGAAACGCATGCTGGCCAGCAGCACCGCCTCCGCCTGCTGACGGCTCATCGCCGCCGTCCGGGCGATATTTCCGCTACCGCGGGCCACCTTGAGGTTGATCAGGCCCGGCAGCGGCTCGGCGTCGATGCCGACATCCACCACCTCCACTCTCACGCCAGCCTGCGCCGCCAGCACGCAGACGCCGGTATTGCCCCGCACCATATTGCCGGCATGAATGGCCGTCACCGCCTGCGGGGAAGGGGTCACGCCTTCATGCCAGACGCCGTGGTCGGCGCACATGACCACGATGGCTTTTTCAGTCAGCGCCAGCTGCCCCTGCAGCCCCGGCAGACCGGCCAGCTGTACCGCCAGGCTCTCCAGACGGCCAAGGCTGCCGGGCGGCTTTAACAGGCCATCAATATGCTGCTGCGCGCGCGCCATGCCCGTCACATCGGGCTGCGGAATGGCAGCCAGTAACGCCGAAAGTGTTTCCATTCTGTTCCTCACCGTTGATGCCAGGCCTTACAGTAGCGCCAGTAAAAAGAGTAATTCACCCAGCTCGATCGCCGCTCCGAGGGTATCCCCGGTCTGCCCGCCGAGGGTTCGCTTCAGCGCCCACCCCAGACCCCAGATCAGCACCAGGGCGATCAGCGCGGCGCGCAGCCCATGCAGCCCCAGCAGGGCGGTGGCCAGCGCGATCGCCAGCGCCATCGTCACCAGCGTCTGCTGCAGGCTAATTTTGCCAATAAACAGATTGCCCAGCCCTTTTTCCCGCGCATAGCGATGGCGATACATCAGCAGCACCGACATTCCGCGACCGACGGCGCAGGCCGCCGCCAGCGCCGCGATGGGGTTGACATCGCGCAGCAGCAGTTCGCCGACCACCAGCACCTTCGCCACCAGCACAAAAATCAGCGCCAGCCCGCCGTGGGTACCCAGCCGGCTGTCGCGCATGATCTCCAGCATTCGATCGCGGGTGCGGGCGGAGAAGATGCCGTCGCAGGTATCGGCCAGCCCGTCAAGGTGAAATCCGCCGGTGAGCAGCGCCAGCGCCAGCGCGCCGAACAGCGCCGCCAGCGGGACGCCGCACCACGGCTGCAGGAGGTACACCACCGCGCCGGCGATGGCGCCGAGCAGTAAACCGACCAGCGGGAAGGTGACGATACTGCGCTGGTACTGTTCGATCTCCAGGCCCTGAGATAACCGCGCCGGGACCGGCAGACGGCTGATAAACGAGAGTGCGGCAAAGAATGACTTAATCACGTGGGGTTGACTCCTGTCGGCGAAAGCAGCGGAAGAGATTCTGTCGCGCCCGGTCAGCACCTGAGTTTGTCTTCTGGCGAATCGATCGTCGGAGAGGTGAGAGGTGTTGAGATATCGCCCTGACGCCGCTGCGTCAGATGCCCGGCCAGGATGAGAGAAACCTTTCCGATATCAATACGTTTTCGCGGGGCAGTATAGCAAAGAGTCGGTGCAGAGAGGCAGTTGCCGGGACAAAGTTTTCGCAGAAAAAGAGACGGGAGGGGGTAGTGCAGAACAGCCCGGCGACGCTGACGCCGCCGGACAGCTGGGATTAGCCTTCGACTTTGGCTTCACCCATCACTTTCAGTTTTTTAGAGATGTCGCGGCGCTCTTTGGACAGCTCGGCATTCTTGATGATGTAGTCATCAACGCGGTCTTCGTAATCGCTCTTCATGCTGGCGATGATGCCCTGGATGGCTTCCACGCTCATGCCCGGTTTGATGTAGTCGCTGAGGTTGTCCAGCAGCAGAACGCGCTTCTGGTTATCACGGATCTTTTTCTCAACGTCCTGAATTTCACGCTGCAGTTTGTTCTTACGACGGTACAGACGAACAAACTCCAGTACGTCCTGGAAAGAAGGCTTAGTTGTTTCCATTTTTACACCCCTAATAATTGAGATTCGGATTCGTAAAGCGACTGCGTTATAGGGCTAACATAACTGCTAGCAGTCGCTGATGACAATGTTTTTTCCTTTGCGTTTATCATAACCCTAAACGCTGCTGAATCGAAACAACCCGTGCAGTTACCCGGTGCATCTGGTGCTTATTTGCGCAACGCGCGGCAGATCAGATGCGACAGCAGCTCCAGCTGGCGCGCCAGTTCAATAGAGAGCCAAACATAGCCATGGATCGGGGTTTCCGCCAGGCTATCGTCACCCTGCTCTTTCATCAGCTGGCGCAGTTCGAGAACGATTTCATTCAGCTTTTCATTGTTGGCGCGCACAGGCTGAGGGTTCCCTTCATACAAGGCGTGGGCGATGGCCAACAGCGTCTGCTGGGTCATCTGCTGCGTCTCCCGAAGGGTGTGCGCGTTCAGCATTACGAAATGGCCCGGACGGGTTGCCCACCAGGCGTTGATCTGCAGCTCCAGCATGCACACGAGGTTGCGGCTGACGGTCTGGATAGCCTCGAAGATCGCCTTCTGGATGTGCGTCTCTTTGCTGGCGGGGGTGATCAGCCCGCGCATTTTGACGACGTCGTTGAGCGCCTGTTGGAGATGCTTTTCCAGCCGCGGCCGATCCACCAGATTTGGCGAGAAGCCGGCCTGGTAGAGGCGGTTGAAGTTGGTGACATAGCTGGCCATCTGGATGCGCCAGTGGATAAACGCCCGCTGCGGCCAGATACCGGTAAACAGCATCGCCAGCAGCGAGCCGAAGATCACGTCGCCGCTTCGCCACAGGGCGGTATGCATATCGCCCGGCGGCGCCCCGACCACCACCGACAGGGTGATGCCGATCAGCAGCGCCTGATAGGGTTTCTTGCCCAGCGCCAGCCAGCCGCAGAGGAACATCGCCGCCGCGCACCAGAGGACCATCAGCGGCAGGGAGATAAGCTCAAGCTTGAGCGCCACCAGCCCCAGCGCCGAGCCGAGGATCGTGCCGCCGATGCGCTGAAACGCCCGCGGCACGACGTTGCCCCAGAAGGAGATCGGCCCCATCACCACCACCAGGGTGATGAGAGGCCAGGTCCCCTCAGGCACGTTCAGCAGCCGCACCAGCAAAAAGGTGAGCACAAAGGCCAGCGCAATCCGCACACCATGCACCACCCGATAATGGCGATACAAGCGGATCTCAAATGGCTTGAGTGATTTATCAGCGCGCACAACCCTCTCCGGCAAAACGAAAAGGCCAATTGTAACTGCTTTTTCGCCCGGAGCGTGCCGGGAATGTAAAAATCCTTGTCCGGAACAGGGGTAAATCGCTACGACGCGACGCGGGCGACGGGAACATACATGTCGATATCCCAGTAGCCGTCGTGGTTGCCGTCGTTAAGATAGACCTCAAAGCAGGGCTGAGGGGCGATGCGATACGCCGTGCTCTGCAGCAGGCTGTCGAAAAACTGCCTCCACGCGGTGGCGAAGTCGTGATCCACCACCCGCGCGCGGGCGCAGGCGTAATCCCCGCCGGCAATCGCCGTTATGATCACCCCTTCGCTGTTGGCGGGAATGACGTAATCCTCGTCAACGGCGACCACGGTGGCGCAGCGCAGTTTTTCCGCCGGCACGTCCTCCGGGTTATCGTAGTAGACGGCAAGCCACTCGCGGGCGGGCACCTGCCGGCCCTCAACCCACATCATCAGTTGCTCAAACCCCTGCCTGACGGTTTGATCCCAGGGCCCGACCAGATGGAAACCGGCAATGGTTTTCTTGCCGAGGGGGGTGACGCTGTAGTTCATCTTGCCTCCTTCATGAACAAATTACTGTATAAACGTACAGTCAATCTAGCAGGAGATCCCCCCTCAGTATGTGCGCGAATTCACAGAGTCGCCATTGCGGCTGATGAAAAAAACGGCGATGTTGTCGCCGCGTCTGCCGGGCGGCAGGCGAAAAAAAACCGCCTGCAAAGAGGCGGTTGGCGTGGTTACAGCTCGTGGTGCAGGTAATCGCTCATTCGCGAGAACACCCCGCCTTTATTAATGCTTTCGAGGGTGACCAGCGGATAGTGGCCCACGATCTTGTCGCCGTCATACAGCGAAATCTCGCCGACCCGCTGGTTGGCGGCGATCGGCGCCTCCAGATCCTTTTTATCCAGCACGTATTTCGCCTTAATCCGCGACACTTCCGCCTTCGGCAGCGCTAACCAGAAATCCTGATCGGTGCCGAGCTTAATCTGCTCTTTATCGCCGTACCAGATGCGCTCGCTGCCGACCTTCTGCCCCTTCTGCAGCACCTGCACGGTGTCGAAGTTCTGCTGTCCCCAGTGCAGCAGTTTCGCGGCCTGCTGCTCGCGGCCTTTCGGGCTGTCGGCCCCCATCACCACGGCGATCAGCCGACGCTGGCCATCCACCGCCGAGGCGATCAGGTTGAACCCGGCGCCCGACGTGTGTCCGGTTTTCAGGCCATCGACGTTCAGGGTTTTATCCCACAGCAGACCGTTACGGTTTTGCTGGGTAATGCCGTTCCACGTCAGGCTTTTCTGGCTGTACATGTGGTAGACGTCAGGCTCGCCATGGATTATCGCCCGCGACAGCACCGCCAGGTCATAGGCCGAACTGTGCTGGCCCGGGGCATCGAGGCCGTGGACGGTTTCGAAATGGGTATCCTGCAGATGCAGTTTTTCGACATACTGATTCATCAGGGCGACAAACTGCGGCTGACCCCCGGCGACATAGTCGGCCAGCGCGACGCAGGCGTCGTTGCCGGAGTCGACAATTAGCCCGCGGCTGAGGTCGCGGACGCTGACGCGATCCCCTGGCTTTAAGAACATCAGGGATGACCCGTCGAACACCGGGTTGCCCTTCGCCCAGGCGTCTTTCCCCACGGTGACGATATCGTCAAAGGTGATACGATGGCTGTCGATGGCGCGATCGACCACGTAGCCGGTCATTAATTTGGTCAGGCTGGCAGGATTGCGCTGCTGATGTTCGTTACCCGCGGTCAATACCTGACCGGTGGTGTAATCCAT
Source organism: Klebsiella sp. K5-204 (assembly GCF_030128585.1). Classification (NCBI taxonomy): domain Bacteria; kingdom Pseudomonadati; phylum Pseudomonadota; class Gammaproteobacteria; order Enterobacterales; family Enterobacteriaceae; genus Klebsiella; species Klebsiella sp. K5-204. The sequence goes on along the minus strand of NZ_JAKUZS010000002.1, from coordinate 50,183 downwards.
CAGCACCCAGGAGCCAGCCTGAATGGAAGGCGGCGCGACCGTAGCAGGTAAGTCGACGGCAAATGCGCAGGAAACGCTCGAAGCGAGCAAAGATACAGCAATAAACAAACGGCCTTTCAACGGCATATCCTCTAGATTTACAGATCCGCCGTCCTTTTTACGGAACTTCGCGTTTCATATCAGGGTTTAATTGCAAGAAAATATGACACGGCGGAGGATGTTGCTTGCCGTTACCCTTCTGATGACCGGGCAAATCGTTTACCATACCGGTCGCACGCCACCACGGATAATGAACAGACTATGCAAGACAGCGTCAACCAGCCCGGATTTTTATTCCACGATTATGAAACCTTCGGCACCAGCCCTTCCCTTGACCGGCCGGCGCAGTTCGCCGCCATCCGCACCGACGCGGAGTTAAACGTGCTGGGCGAGCCCGAGGTGTTTTACTGCAAGCCCGCTGACGATTACCTGCCGCAGCCGCAGGCGGTAATGATCACCGGGATCACCCCGCAGGAAGCGCTGGCCAAAGGGGATAACGAGGCCGCGTTTGCCCGCCGCATCCACGATCTGTTCACGGTGCCGCAAACCTGCATCGTCGGCTATAACAACGTGCGCTTTGATGACGAAGTGACGCGGAATATCTTCTATCGCAACTTCTATGACCCTTATGCCTGGAGCTGGCAGCACGATAACTCGCGCTGGGATCTGCTCGACGTGATGCGCGCCTGCTATGCCCTGCGTCCGGAAGGGATCGCCTGGCCGGAAAATGACGAGGGTCTGCCGAGCTTCCGCCTTGAACATTTGACCGTCGCCAACGGTATTGAACACCAGAACGCCCATGACGCGATGGCCGACGTGTACGCCACCATCGCCATGGCGAAGCTGGTGAAAACCCGGCAGCCGCGGCTGTTTGACTATCTCTACAGCCACCGCAATAAGCGCAAGCTGGCGACGCTCATCGACGTACCGCAGATGAAGCCGCTGGTGCATGTCTCCGGCATGTTCGGCGCCGCGCGCGGCAACACCAGCCTGGTGGCGCCCCTGGCCTGGCATCCGGAAAACCGCAATGCGGTGATTATGGTCGATCTGGCGGGGGATATGGCGCCGCTGCTGGAGCTGGATGCGGACGCCCTGCGCGAGCGGCTTTACACCCCGCGCGCCGAGCTTGGCGATCTGCCGGCGGCGCCGATTAAGCTGGTGCATTTGAACAAATGTCCGGTGCTGGCTCAGGCCAATACCCTGCGCCCGCAGGATGCCGACCGGCTGGGGATCTCCATTCAGCGCTGTCTGGAGAATGCCCAGCTGCTGCGGGCGAATCCGCAGGTGCGGGAGAAAGTGGTGGCGGTCTATGCCGAAGCCGAGCCGTTCGTGCCGTCCGAAAACGTCGACGCCCAGCTTTACAATGGGTTCTTTAGCGATGCCGACCGCGCGGCGATGAAAATCGTGCTGGAAACGGAACCGCGCAATCTGCCGGCGCTGGATATCACCTTCGCCGACAAGCGCATCGAACGCCTGCTGTTTAACTACCGGGCGCGCAACTTTCCCGGCACGCTCGATGAAGCCGAGCAGCAGCGCTGGTTAGAGCACCGTCGTCAGGTATTTACGCCTGAGTTTTTGCAGGCCTATGCCGATGAACTGCAGATGCTGTATCAGCAGTATGCGGATGATAAAGAGAAGCTGGCGCAGCTGAAGGCGCTGTGGCAGTACGCACAGGATATTGTCTGATTGGCTGAAATTCCCGGGTTGCGGCTAACGCCTTACCCGGGCTACAAACTGTATCAGCTGTATGCGGATGATAAAGAGAAGTTGGCGCAGCTGAAGGCGCTGTGTCAGTACGCGCAGGATATTGTCTGATTGGCTGAAATTCCCGGGTTGCGGCTACCGCCTTACCCGGGCTACAAACGATGACCGGGGAGGACACCTGACCGTAGGCCCGCGCAAGCGCAGCGCCGCCGGGCATTGCATCCCCGGTTCGTGCTTACCTTTTTGCCCGGTGGCGGCTTCGCCTTACCGGGCCTGGGCGCTGGTGCCAGAGTAGCCCGGGTAAGGCGAAGCCGCTACCCGGGATGACTGGCTTAACTTTTCGCGCGGCTGGCGATGATTTCATCCGCTACGTTGCGCGGCGCTTCCGCGTAGTGGTGGAACTCCATGCTGTAGGTTGCTCGTCCCTGAGACATCGAGCGCAGCGTGGTGGAATAACCAAACATCTCCGCCAGCGGCACATCGGCGCGGATGATCTGGCTGCCGAAGCGCTCTTCCATTCCCTGCACCATCCCGCGACGGGAAGAGAGATCGCCCATGATATTCCCGGCGTACTCTTCCGGCGTTTCCACCTCCACGTGCATCACCGGCTCAAGGATCACCGGGTCCGCTTTGCGCGCCCCTTCCCGGAAGCCGAAGATCGCCGCCATACGGAACGCCATCTCCGAGGAGTCCACATCGTGGTACGATCCGAAGGTCAGGGTCGCTTTCACGTCAACCACCGGATAGCCCGCCAGCACGCCGGTGCCCATCGCTTCGCGCAGCCCTTTCTCCACGGAAGGGATGTACTCGCGCGGCACTACCCCGCCTTTGGTGGCGTCCTCGAAGACGAAACCGCTGCCCGGCTCCAGCGGCTCAAGGGTCAGCACGACGTGCCCGTACTGTCCTTTACCGCCGGACTGGCGCACAAATTTGCCCTCCACGTCCGTCACTTTCTTGCGCAGGGTTTCGCGGTAGGTGACCTGCGGACGACCAATGTTGGCCTCGACGTTAAACTCGCGCTTCATCCGGTCGACAATGATCTCCAGATGCAGCTCGCCCATGCCGGAGATAATCGTCTGGCCGGACTCTTCATCGGTATGCAGACGGAACGACGGATCTTCCGCCGCCAGCCGCTGCAGCGCGATGCCCATTTTCTCCTGGTCCGCTTTGGTCTTCGGCTCAATCGCCAGCGAAATCACCGGCTCCGGAAACTCCATCCGCTCAAGGGTAATCACCGCATCCGGGTCGCATAACGTATCGCCGGTAGTGACATCCTTCAGCCCAACGCAGGCCGCGATATCCCCGGCGTGCAGTTCGTCCACTTCGTGGCGATCGTTGGCCTGCATCAGGACGATACGCCCGATGCGCTCTTTCTTGCCCTTCACCGGATTCCACACCGCATCGCCTTTCTTCAGCGTCCCGGAGTAGACGCGGATAAAGGTCAACTGGCCGACGTAGGGGTCGGTCATCAGTTTGAACGCCAGCGCCGACAGCGGCTCATCGTCGCTCGGATGGCGTTCCGCCGGCTGGCCTTTCTCATCCACGCCCTGTATCGCCGGAATATCCAGCGGCGACGGCATCAGCTCCACCACCGCGTCGAGCATGCGCTGCACGCCTTTGTTTTTAAAGGCGCTACCGCAGAGCACCGCCTGGATTTCACCCTTCACCGTGCGCTGGCGCAGACCGGCGACGATCTCCGCCTCGTCCAGCTCGCCGGTTTCGAGGTATTTATCCATCAGCGCGTCGCTGGCCTCCGCCGCCGCCGAGACCATTTTCTCCCGCCACTCGCGGGCAGTCGCCAGCAGATCGTCAGGGACCGGTCCGTAGCTGAAGGTCATGCCCTGGGTGGCGTCATCCCACAGGATGGCGCGCATTTTCACCAGGTCGACGACGCCGGTGAAATGCTCTTCAGCGCCAATGGGGATGACAATCGGCACCGGGTTGGCCTTCAGGCGGTCGATCATCATCTGCACCACGCGGAAGAAGTCCGCGCCGGGGCGGTCCATCTTGTTGACGAAGGCCAGCCGCGGGACATGGTATTTATTCGCCTGGCGCCAGACGGTCTCCGACTGGGGCTGCACCCCGCCGACGGAGTCATACACCATCACCGCGCCGTCGAGCACGCGCATGGAACGTTCCACCTCAATGGTGAAATCCACGTGCCCCGGAGTGTCGATGATATTGATCCGGTGCGGCTCGAAGCTGCGGTCCATACCCGGCCAGAAGCAGCTCACCGCCGCCGAGGTAATGGTGATCCCGCGCTCTTGCTCCTGGGCCATCCAGTCGGTGGTTGCCGCGCCATCGTGTACTTCACCCAGCTTATGGCTCATCCCGGTGTAAAACAGGATGCGCTCGGTGGTGGTGGTTTTACCGGCATCGATATGCGCGGAGATACCGATGTTGCGATAACGTTCGAGGGGGATGGGTCGGGGCATGATGCGTCCTTAGTCGTTTTGACTGTCAGTCTGCGGTCGGAATGATCCGCAGTTCATTTCACTGCCGCTTATGATAGTACAATTGTACGAGTATATTCGAACTATTTTTACTATTATTATGATTGGTCAGGATGCGGCGGCGCGCGTGGCATGAGAACAGGAGTTTGGGTATAGTAGCCGCCAGCCGCCGATACGGACTGCGACCGCCATGCGCCGCGCCACCGCCGACACAGGATTATTATGATCGCCAATCACCCTGAACGAGAACAAATTCGCCTGGAAAATGTCCTTTCCGCGCTCGGCAACCCGCTGCGACTGGAGATCATCCGCACGCTGGCCGACGGCAGCGAGCAGAGCTGTAACGCTCTGCGTCAGGAAGAGGTGGCCAAGTCCACCATGACCCACCACTGGCGCGTCCTGCGCGACAGCGGTGTGATCTGGCAGCGGCCTCAGGGACGGGAGAATATGATTTCGCTGCGCCGGGAAGATCTGGACGCCCGTTTTCCCGGCCTGCTGGATACACTGCTGAACGTGATGCAGCAGTCGTGAATCGCTAACCTGCTGCCTGCTACTCCCCCGCCAGCCGCTGGTACTGCCTGAAACGGGCCCGGGCATCCTCCTCCGTTTGCCGGAACAGCGCGTCCGCCAGATCCGGGGTGGTTTTGTGCAGCGCGGCATAGCGCACCTCGCCAAGCAGAAAGTCGCGGAAGCTCTCTTCCGGCTCTTCGGAGTCCAGTATAAACGGCGTTTTGCCCTCGGCTTCGCGCTGTGGATGGTAGCGCCACAGGTGCCAGTATCCCGCCTCCACCGCCCGCTTCGCCTCGCGCTGACTGCAGCGCATCCCGGCTTTCAGGCCGTGGTTGATACAGGCGGCGTAGGCGATCACCAGCGACGGTCCCGGCCAGGCTTCAGCCTCGGCGATGGCCCGCAGGGTCTGATCTTTATCAGCGCCCATGGCGATCTGCGCAACGTAAACATTGCCGTAGCTCATCGCCATCATGCCGAGATCTTTTTTCCGCGTGCGTTTCCCCTGGGCGGCAAACTTGGCGATCGCCGCCACCGGGGTCGATTTGGACGACTGGCCGCCGGTGTTGGAGTAGACCTCGGTATCGAACACCAGAATATTGACGTCTTCCCCGCTGGCCAGCACATGATCGAGACCGCCGAAGCCAATATCGTAGGCCCAGCCGTCGCCGCCGAAGATCCACTGCGAACGCCGGACGAAATAGTCACGGTTCTGCCAGAGCTGCTCCAGCAGCGGAACCCCCTCTTTTTCCGCCGCCAGCAACGCACTAAGGCGGTCCGCACGCTCGCGGGTCCCCTCCCCCTCGTCCTGCTGCGCCAGCCATTGCCGCATCGCGGCGTGAAGCGCGTCGCTGACCGGCAGCGCCAGGGCGCGGGTCATCTCCCCGGCGATCTGTTGGCGGATCGCCTGGCCGCCGAGCATCATGCCCAGCCCGAACTCGGCGTTGTCCTCAAACAGCGAGTTTGCCCAGGCCGGCCCGTGGCCGCGGTGGTTGGTGGTATAGGGCATCGAAGGCGCGCTGGCGCCCCAGATCGAAGAGCAGCCGGTGGCGTTGGCGATCAGCATTCGGTCGCCAAACAGCTGGGTGATCAGCCGGGCATAGGGCGTTTCGCCACAGCCCGCGCAGGCGCCGGAAAACTCCAGCAGCGGCGTTTCGAACTGGCTGCCTTTGACCGTCGTTTTGCGAAACGGGTTGTCTTTTGGCGCCAGCCCCAGCGCGTAGTCCCAGACCGGGGCCATCGCGCGCTGGCTGTCGAGGGAGGCCATCTGCAGCGCCTTGCCGCGCGACGGGCAGCTCTCCACGCAGTTGCCGCAGCCGGAGCAGTCCAGCGGCGAGATAGCCAGATGATAGTGGTAGTCTTTGGCCCCCTGGGCCGGTTTGCTCAGCAGCCCGGCGGGCGCCGTATCCTGCTCTTCCGCGTTCAGCAACGCCGGGCGGATCGCCGCATGCGGGCAGACGAAGGCGCACTGGTTACACTGGGTGCAGCCGTCGGGCTGCCAGACCGGCACCTCCAGGGCAATGCCGCGCTTCTCCCAGGCGGCGGTGCCGGAGGGAAAGGTGCCGTCTTCCATCCCGGCGAAGGCGCTCACCGGCAGCAGATCGCCGCGCTGGCGGTTCATGGGCTGCAGAATATCGCGGATGAAGTCCGGCATCAGGGTTGTCGCCTGCGGCGCCGGCGCCTCGAGGGTCGCCCAGTGGGCGGGAACCGTCACCCGACGCAGCGCCGCCATCCCCAGCTCGATCGCCCGCTGGTTCATCTCAATGACGCTCGCCCCTTTGCTGCCATAGCTTTTCTCCACCGCCTGTTTGAGATAGTCCGCCGCGGTTTGCGGATCGATAATCGCCGTCAGCTTAAAGAACGCCGCCTGCATCAGCATGTTAAAGCGCCCGCCGAGGCCCAGCTCGCGGGCGATGTCCACCGCGTTGAGGGTATAAAAGTCGATCTTTTCCTGCGCCAGATAGCGCCGGACGCTGACCGGCAGGTGCTGCTCCAGCTCCGCCTCGGACCAGCTGCAGTTGAGCAAAAAGGTGCCTCCCGGCTTCAGCCCCTCCAGCAGGTCGTAGCGGTCGACATAGGATTGCTGAGAGCAGGCGATAAAATCGGCCCGGTGGATCAGGTAGGGCGAGGTGATTGGCCGGTCGCCAAAGCGCAGGTGCGAGACGGTGATCCCCCCCGACTTTTTCGAGTCGTAGGAAAAGTAGGCCTGAGCATAGAGCGGCGTGTTATCGCCGATGATCTTAATGGCGCTTTTGTTCGCCCCGACGGTGCCATCCGAGCCCATGCCCCAGAATTTGCAGGCGGTGATCCCGGCGTGGGAGACCGCCAGCGGCACCTGCCGGGCGGGCAGCGAGGTAAAGGTGACGTCATCGACAATGCCCAGGGTAAACCCGTCCTTCGGCTGCGGCTGCCGAAGATTGTCAAACACCGCGGCGATATCGTTGGGCAGCACATCCTTACCGCCGAGGGCGTAGCGGCCGCCGACAATCAGCGGCGCATCGTCGCGTTGATAGAAAGCGTTTTTGACGTCGAGGCACAGCGGTTCCGCCTGCGCCCCCGGCTCTTTGGTGCGGTCAAGGACGGCAATGCGCTGCACGCTGGCGGGCAATTGCGCGAAGAAGTGCGCCAGCGAGAACGGGCGATAGAGATGAACGCTGAGCAGCCCCACCTTCTCCCCCGCCGCATTCAGCGCATCCACCACCTCCTGGACGGTGTCGCACACTGAGCCCATGGCAATAATCACCCGCTCGGCGTCCGGCGCGCCGTGGTAATTAAACAGGTGATATTCCCGCCCGGTGAGCGCGGTGATCTTCGCCATATAGCTTTCCACCAGATCGGGCAGCGCGAGGTAGAAGCGGTTACCGGCCTCCCGCTCCTGGAAGTAGATATCCGGGTTTTGCGCGGTGCCGCGGATCACCGGGTGATCCGGATGCAGCGCCTGACGACGAAAGCGCTCCAGCGCCGGGCGGTCCAGCAGCGCCGCCAGTTGCTCATACTCCAGCACCTCGATCTTCTGTATTTCGTGCGAAGTGCGAAAGCCGTCGAAGAAGTTGATAAAGGGTATCCGCCCGGCGATCGCCGCCAGATGCGCCACCGCCGACAGGTCCATCACCTGCTGAACGTTATTCTCCACCAGCATGGCGCAGCCGGTCTGGCGCACCGCCATCACATCCTGATGGTCGCCAAAAATATTCAGCGAATTGGTCGCCAGCGCCCGGGCGCTAACGTGAAAGACGCCCGGCAGCAGCTCCCCGGCAATTTTGTACAAATTGGGGATCATCAGCAGCAGCCCCTGCGACGCGGTGTAGGTGGTGGTGAGCGCCCCCGCCTGCAGCGCGCCGTGCACCGCCCCGGCGGCGCCGGCTTCAGACTGCATCTCCATCAGGCGCACCGGCCGACCAAAGAGGTTCTTTTTCCCCTTAGCGGCCCATTCATCGACATTCTCCGCCATCGGGGTGGAGGGGGTAATGGGATAGATGGCCGCCACGTCGGTAAAGGCGTAGGAGATCCAGGCCGCCGCCGCGTTGCCATCCATTGTTTTCATGTTTCCGGACATCGTTCAATCCTCGAAGGTGAGCGTTCTCTTTACCGCGACAGCCCGCGGCAAACCCTGTTTCCTCTTCAAGCACAGCCTGTGCCAGCTCGCGGATTGCCGCCTGTCGCTTAATAATTCAACAGGTTAAGGGAAGAGAGGCGCAGGTCCGTCCGGCGGAATTGCGGGGAATAAGACACAGGGCGCGACAAGCTGTTGAACAGGCGACAAAGCGCCGCGCCGGGCCGGTGGCGGGAAATTGTCCTGTTTCGCACATTTGGTGGCGTTATTGTGCCGTTTGCGCAGGCCCCCGGCGCGGCCGGTTTACAGAAAATAATTATTTATCAAATAACTGCATAAAAAATCAAAGCTGGTATGTTCCCTGCACTTCTCTGCTGGCAAACACTCAACAACAGGAGAAGTCACCATGACCATGCGTCAATGCGCTATCTACGGTAAAGGCGGTATCGGTAAATCCACCACCACCCAGAATCTTGTCGCGGCCCTCGCCGAGATGGGTAAGAAAGTGATGATCGTCGGCTGCGATCCGAAGGCGGACTCCACCCGTCTGATCCTCCACGCGAAAGCCCAAAACACCATTATGGAGATGGCGGCGGAAGTGGGCTCGGTCGAGGATCTGGAGCTCGAAGACGTACTGCAAATCGGCTATGGCGATGTACGTTGCGCCGAATCCGGCGGCCCGGAGCCAGGCGTTGGCTGCGCCGGACGCGGGGTGATCACCGCCATCAACTTCCTCGAAGAAGAAGGCGCCTATGAAGAAGATCTGGATTTCGTCTTCTATGACGTCCTCGGCGACGTGGTCTGCGGCGGCTTCGCCATGCCGATCCGCGAAAACAAAGCCCAGGAGATCTACATCGTCTGCTCCGGGGAGATGATGGCGATGTATGCCGCCAACAATATCTCCAAGGGGATCGTGAAGTACGCCAAATCCGGCAAGGTACGCCTCGGCGGCCTGATCTGTAACTCGCGCAAAACCGACCGCGAAGACGAGCTGATCATCGCCCTGGCGGAAAAGCTCGGCACCCAGATGATCCACTTTGTTCCCCGCGACAACATTGTGCAGCGCGCAGAGATCCGCCGGATGACGGTGATCGAGTACGACCCGACCTGTCAGCAGGCCAACGAATATCGTCAGCTGGCGCAGAAGATCGTCAATAACACCAAAAAAGTGGTGCCGACCCCCTGCACCATGGACGAGCTGGAGTCGCTGCTGATGGAATTCGGCATCATGGAAGAAGAAGACACCAGCATCATTGGTAAAACCGCCGCTGAAGAAAACGCGGCCTGAGCACAGGATCCTCACCATGACCAACGCAACAGGCGAACGTAACCTTGCGCTCATCCAGGAAGTCCTGGAGGTGTTTCCCGAAACCGCGCGCAAAGAGCGCAGAAAGCACATGATGATCAGCGATCCGCAGATGGAGAGCGTCGGCAAGTGCATTATCTCGAACCGTAAATCGCAGCCCGGGGTGATGACCGTGCGCGGCTGCGCCTACGCCGGCTCGAAAGGGGTGGTGTTTGGGCCGATTAAAGACATGGCCCATATCTCGCACGGCCCCATCGGCTGCGGCCAGTACTCGCGCGCCGGACGGCGCAACTACTATACCGGCGTCAGCGGCGTCGACAGCTTCGGCACCCTGAACTTCACCTCTGATTTTCAGGAGCGCGATATTGTCTTCGGCGGCGATAAAAAGCTGAGCAAACTGATTGAAGAGATGGAGCTGCTGTTCCCGCTGACCAAAGGGATCACTATTCAGTCGGAGTGCCCGGTGGGCCTCATCGGCGATGACATCAGCGCCGTGGCCAACGCCAGCAGCAAGGCGCTGGATAAACCGGTGATCCCGGTGCGCTGCGAAGGCTTTCGCGGCGTCTCGCAGTCGCTGGGCCACCATATCGCCAACGACGTGGTGCGCGACTGGGTGCTGAACAACCGCGAAGGGCAGCCGTTTGCCAGCACCCCGTATGATGTCGCCATCATTGGCGATTACAACATCGGCGGCGACGCCTGGGCCTCGCGCATTCTGCTGGAAGAGATGGGGCTGCGCGTAGTGGCGCAGTGGTCCGGCGACGGCACCCTGGTGGAGATGGAGAACACCCCGTTCGTTAAGCTAAACCTCGTCCACTGCTACCGTTCGATGAACTATATCGCCCGCCATATGGAGGAGAAACATCAGATCCCGTGGATGGAATATAACTTCTTCGGCCCGACCAAAATCGCCGAATCGCTGCGCAAGATCGCCGATCAATTTGATGACGCCATTCGCGCCAATGCGGAAGCGGTGATCGCCAAATATGAGGGGCAGATGGCGGCCATCATCGCCAAATATCGCCCGCGGCTGGAGGGGCGCAAAGTGCTGCTGTACATGGGGGGGCTGCGGCCGCGCCACGTCATCGGCGCCTATGAGGATCTCGGGATGGAGATCATCGCCGCCGGCTACGAGTTTGCCCATAACGATGATTACGACCGCACCCTGCCGGACCTGAAAGAGGGCACTCTGCTGTTTGACGATGCCAGCAGCTATGAGCTGGAGGCCTTCGTCAAAGCGCTGAAGCCCGACCTCATCGGCTCCGGGATCAAAGAGAAATATATCTTCCAGAAAATGGGGGTGCCGTTCCGCCAGATGCACTCCTGGGACTATTCCGGCCCCTATCACGGCTATGACGGCTTCGCCATCTTTGCCCGCGATATGGATATGACCCTGAACAATCCGGCGTGGAACGAACTGACTGCCCCGTGGCTGAAGTCTGCGTGATTGCCACTTCACTGTCCCGTCAGTCCACCGATTTGTGGCGCGGGAGGAGAACACCATGAGCCAAACGATCGATAAAATTCACAGCTGTTATCCGCTGTTTGAACAGGATGAATACCAGACCCTGTTCCAGAACAAAAAGAGCCTTGAAGAGGCGCACGACGCGCAGCGCGTCCAGGAGGTATTTGCCTGGACCACCACCGCCGAGTATGAAGCGCTGAACTTCCAGCGCGAGGCTTTGACCGTCGACCCGGCCAAAGCCTGCCAGCCGCTCGGGGCGGTGCTCTGCGCGCTGGGGTTCGCCGGCACCCTGCCCTACGTCCACGGCTCTCAGGGCTGCGTCGCCTATTTCCGCACCTACTTTAACCGCCATTTTAAGGAGCCGGTGGCTTGCGTCTCCGACTCGATGACCGAGGACGCGGCGGTGTTCGGCGGCAACAACAACATGAATCTGGGCCTGCAGAATGCCAGCGCGTTGTATAAACCCGAGATTATCGCCGTCTCCACCACCTGCATGGCCGAGGTGATCGGCGACGATCTGCAGGCGTTTATCGCCAACGCCAAAAAAGAGGGATTTGTTGACGACAGTATCGCCATTCCTTACGCCCATACCCCCAGCTTTATCGGCAGCCATGTCACCGGCTGGGACAATATGTTCGAAGGGTTCGCGAAGACCTTTACCGCTGACTACGCCGGGCAGCCGGGCAAACTGCAAAAGCTCAATCTGGTGACCGGATTTGAGACCTATCTCGGCAACTTCCGCGTGCTGAAGCGGATGATGGCGCAGATGGATGTCCCCTGCAGCCTGCTCTCCGACCCTTCAGAGGTGCTCGACACCCCCGCCGACGGCCATTACCGGATGTACGCCGGCGGCACCAGCCAGCAGGAGATCAAAACCGCGCCGGACGCCATTGACACCCTGCTGCTGCAGCCATGGCAGCTGGTGAAAAGCAAAAAGGTGGTTCAGGAGCTGTGGAATCAGCCCGCCACGGAGGTGGCCGTTCCGTTGGGTCTGGCCGCTACCGACGCGCTGCTGATGACCGTCAGTCAACTGACCGGCAAACCGATCGCCGACGCCCTGACCCTTGAGCGCGGCCGGCTGGTGGACATGATGCTGGACTCCCACACCTGGCTGCACGGCAAAAAATTCGGCCTCTACGGCGATCCGGATTTCGTGATGGGCCTGACGCGCTTCCTGCTGGAGCTGGGCTGCGAGCCGACGGTGATCCTCAGCCATAACGCCAATAAACGCTGGCAAAAGGCGATGAAGAAAATGCTCGACGCCTCGCCATACGGCCAGGACAGCGAAGTATTCATCAACTGCGACCTGTGGCACTTCCGGTCGCTGATGTTCACCCGTCAGCCGGACTTTATGATCGGTAACTCCTACGGCAAGTTTATCCAGCGCGATACCCTGGCGAAGGGCAAAGCCTTCGAAGTGCCGCTGATCCGTCTCGGCTTTCCGCTGTTCGACCGCCATCATCTGCACCGCCAGACCACCTGGGGCTATGAAGGCGCGATGAACATCGTCACGACGCTGGTGAACGCCGTGCTGGAAAAACTGGACCACGACACCAGCCAGCTGGGCAAAACCGATTACAGCTTCGACCTCGTTCGTTAACCATCAGGCGCCCCGCCGCAGGCGGGGCCAGGAGGGAGTATGCCCATCGTGATTTTCCGTGAGCGCGGCGAGGCGCTGTATGCCTATATCGCCAAACAGGATCTGGAGGCCCGGGTGCTTCAGGTCGAACATGACGAGACGGACCGCTGGGGCGGCGCGATTGCCCTTGAAGGGGGACGTCGCTACTACGTCAATCCGCAGCCGGGGCGGCCGGTCTTTCCGATAAGCCTGCGCGCCACCCGCAGCACGCTGCTATAAGGAGCTGGAAATGTCCGATAACGATACCCTTTTCTGGCGTCTGCTGGCGCTGTTCCAGACGCTGCCGGAGCTGCAGCCGGTGCAAGTCGTCGACTGGCTGGCGCAGGAGTGCGGCGAAACCTTGACCCCGGCACGGTTAACCACCCTGACGCAGCCTCAGCTGGCCGCCAGCTTTCCTTCGGCGACGGCGGTGATGTCCCCGGCCCGCTGGGCGCGGGTCATCGCCTGCCTGCAGGGGGTGCTGCCCGGCCATTTGCGCATCGCCCGGTCACCCCAGCGGACGCCGCAGCTGCGGGTCGCCTTCTGTTCACAGGATGGCCTGGTCATCAATGGTCATTTTGGCCAGAACCGGCTGTTTTTTATCTATGCCTTCGATGACCAGGGCGGCTGGCTGGCGGATCTGCGCCGCTATGCCTCCCCTTCGGCGACGTCTGACGCCAGCGAGATGCGCGCCAGGCTGCTGGAGGATTGCCATTTGCTGTTTTGCCAGGAGATTGGCGGGCCTGCCGCCGCGAGGTTGATCCGCCATCAGATCCATCCGATGAAAGCGCCGCCGGGCACGACGATCCAGGCCCAGTGCGAGGCGATCAATACGCTGCTGGCCGGCCGTTTGCCGCCGTGGCTGGCGAAGCGCCTCAACCGGGATAACCCTCTGGAGGAACGTGTTTTTTAATCGTTGTGTTGTGCTTGTTGCCCGCCGACCCCGCGGGCTTTTTTTGTCCCTGCAGGGGACATCCTTTCTTTCAGCAAGGCAAGCGCCGCAGGACAGGGACAAAAGTGACCGCGGGGGATTAGGCGCATCAGGAAATGTTGTGCTGGTTGCCCGTCGACCCTGCGGGATTTTTTTTTGCCCCTGCAGGGACATCCTTTCTTTCAGCTAGGCAAGCGCCGCAGGACAGGGACAAAAGTGACAGCGGGGGGTTAGGCGCATCAGGAAAATTGGCGAGAACGCAGGCGCGCATCCAGGACTGGCCGCCAGGACGGCGGCCAGAGGGCGGTCGAGACAAGGATGTCGAGTCCGCCCGTTCCGCCAGATGAAGCCGGAGTGGAGCGGACCGCGCAGCGGCAATTTTCAGCGCCATGCGGGGGGTCATGGGGGGCGGGCGAAACGCCCCCCATGCCGTTCACCCGCAGAGGGCGCGATGAAATAGAGAGGAAGGTTGGTGAACGGAATATTCCACCTTATCGACGCTTCCCGTCATTCGCCAATATGCGGCAATACTGTCGCGGTAAATCCAGTTATCAGCGCGATAAATCATGCCTCCCCCCTGTCTGATTGTTGCCTTTGTCGCAAAGCCCACAACCCTTTTTCCTTAAAAATCAACCCCCCTCTCCCTGGAGCGCGAATTGCATCACCTCCCCGGTCTCCCACCGTCAACGAGGTCACTATGAAGGGAAAGGAAATTCTGGCGCTGCTGGACGAACCCGCCTGCGAACACAACCAGAAGCAAAAATCCGGCTGCAGCGCCCCTAAGCCCGGCGCCACCGCCGGCGGCTGCGCCTTCGACGGCGCGCAGATAACGCTCCTGCCCATTGCCGACGTCGCGCACCTGGTGCACGGCCCTATCGGCTGCGCGGGAAGCTCGTGGGATAACCGCGGCAGCGTCAGCGCCGGCCCGGCCCTCAACCGGCTCGGCTTTACCACCGATCTCAACGAACAGGATGTGATTATGGGCCGCGGCGAACGCCGCCTGTTCCATGCCGTGCGTCACATCGTCGACCGCTATCGCCCGGCGGCGGTCTTTATCTACAACACCTGCGTACCGGCGATGGAAGGCGATGACATTGAGGCGGTGTGCCAGGCCGCGCAGACCGCCACCGGCGTCCCGGTCATCGCCATTGACGCCGCCGGCTTCTACGGCAGCAAAAATCTTGGCAACCGGATGGCGGGCGACGTAATGCTCAGGCAGGTGATTGGCCAGCGCGAACCCGCCCCATGGCCGGATAACACGCCCTTTGCCCCGGCCCAGCGCCACGATATCGGCCTGATTGGCGAATTCAATATCGCCGGCGAGTTCTGGCAGGTCCAGCCGCTGCTCGACGAACTGGGGATCCGCGTCCTCGGCAGCCTCTCCGGCGACGGCCGCTTTGCCGAGATCCAGACCCTGCACCGGGCGCAGGCCAATATGCTGGTGTGCTCGCGAGCGCTGATCAACGTCGCCCGGGGGCTGGAGCTACGCTACGGCACGCCGTGGTTTGAGGGCAGCTTCTACGGGATCCGCGCCACCTCCGACGCCTTGCGCCAGCTGGCGGCGCTGCTGGGGGATGACGACCTGTGCCGCCGCACCGAGGCACTGATCGCCCGCGAGGAGCGAGCAGCGGAGCAGGCGCTAGCGCCGTGGCGCGAGCAGCTCCGCGGGCGCAAAGTGCTGCTCTACACCGGCGGCGTGAAATCCTGGTCGGTGGTCTCGGCCCTGCAGGATCTCGGCATGACCGTGGTGGCCACCGGCACGCGGAAATCCACCGAGGAGGACAAACAGCGGATCCGGGAGCTGATGGGCGACGAGGCGGTGATGCTTGAGGAGGGCAACGCCCGCACCCTGCTCGACGTGGTGTACCGCTATCAGGCGGATCTGATGATCGCCGGCGGACGCAATATGTACACCGCCTGGAAAGCCCGGCTGCCGTTCCTCGATATCAATCAGGAGCGGGAGCACGCCTACGCTGGCTACCAGGGCATCATCACCCTCGCCCGCCAGCTCTGTCTGACCCTCGCCAGCCCCGTCTGGCCGCAAACGCATGCCCGCGCCCCGTGGCGCTAGGAGAACACCATGGCAGACCTTATCCGTAGCGAAAAACCGCTGGCGGTGAGCCCGATTAAAACCGGGCAACCGCTCGGGGCGATCCTCGCCAGCCTTGGGCTGGCCCAGGCCATCCCGCTGGTCCATGGCGCCCAGGGCTGCAGCGCCTTCGCCAAAGTTTTCTTTATTCAGCATTTTCATGACCCGGTGCCCCTGCAGTCGACGGCCATGGATCCGACCGCCACGATCATGGGCGCCGACGGCAATATCTTCACCGCGCTCGACACCCTCTTCCAGCGCCACAGTCCGCAGGCCATTGTGCTGCTCAGCACCGGACTGGCGGAGGCGCAGGGCAGCGATATCGCCCGGGTGGTACGCCAGTTTCGCGAGGCGCATCCCCGCCATCACGGCGTGGCGATCCTCACCGTCAACACCCCGGATTTTTTTGGCTCCATGGAAAACGGCTACAGCGCGGTGATCGAGAGCATCATCGAGCAGTGGGTGGCGCCGACGCCGCGTCCGGGGCAGCGGCCCCGGCGGGTCAACCTGCTGGTCAGCCACCTCTGTTCGCCAGGGGATATCGAATGGCTGAGCCGCTGCGTGGAGGCCTTTGGCCTGCAGCCGGTGGTCCTGCCGGACCTCTCCCTGTCGATGGATGGCCACCTGGGTCAGGGGGATTTTACGCCCCTGACCCAGGGCGGCGCCTCGCTGCGCCAGATTGCGCAGATGGGCCAGAGTCTGGGCAGCTTCGCCATCGGCGTGTCGCTGCAGCGGGCGGCATCGCTCCTGAGCCAGCGCAGCCGAGGAGAGGTGATCGCCCTGCCGCACCTGATGACCCTCGACCACTGCGATACCTTTATCCATCAGCTGGCGAAGCTGTCCGGGCGCCGCGTACCGGCCTGGATTGAGCGCCAGCGCGGCCAGCTGCAGGATGCGATGATCGACTGCCATATGTGGCTGCAGGGCCAGCGCATGGCGATGGCCGCGGAGGGCGACCTGCTGGCGGCCTGGTGTGATTTCGCCCGCAGCCAGGGGATACAGCCCGGCCCGCTGGTCGCCCCCACCAGCCACCCCAGCCTGCGCCAGCTGCCGGTCGAGCGGGTGGTGCCGGGGGATCTGGAGGATCTCCAGCAGTTGCTGAGCCAGCAACCCGCCGATCTGCTGGTGGCTAACTCTCACGCCCGCGATCTGGCGGAGCAGTTTGCCCTGCCGCTGATCCGCGTCGGCTTTCCCCTTTTCGATCGGCTCGGCGAATTTCGCCGGGTCCGCCAGGGGTACGCCGGCATGCGCGACACGCTTTTTGAGCTGGCCAATCTACTGCGCGACCGCCATCACCACACCGCCCTCTACCGATCGCCGCTTCGCCAGGGCGCCGACCCCCAGCAAGCTTCAGGAGACGCTTATGCCGCCCATTAACCGTCAGTTTGAGATGGTCGACGCCGACGAGTGGTCGATGAAAGTCGCCTTCGCCAGCTCCGATTACCGC
The DNA here is from genome assembly GCF_030128585.1 of Klebsiella sp. K5-204. Classification (NCBI taxonomy): domain Bacteria; kingdom Pseudomonadati; phylum Pseudomonadota; class Gammaproteobacteria; order Enterobacterales; family Enterobacteriaceae; genus Klebsiella; species Klebsiella sp. K5-204. The sequence goes on along the minus strand of NZ_JAKUZS010000002.1, from coordinate 33,071 downwards.
CATGTCGATCAGCATTTTGGCGCCACGCCGCGGCTGGTGGTCTACGGCGTCAAGGCGGATCGGGTCACCCTGCTGCGGGTGGTGGAGTTCCCGGTCGTCAGCGGCCATCAGACCGAGAAAATTGCCGAGCGCATCCACGCCCTGGAGGATTGCGTCACCCTGTTCTGCGTGGCGATTGGCGAGGCGGTTTTTCGCCAGCTGCTGCAGGTGGGCGTCCGCGCCGAACGGGTTCCCGATCAGACCACCATCCTCGGCTTACTGCAGGAGATCCAGCTCTCCTGGTATGAAAAAGCGCAGCGCCGCAGCGCGCGGCAACGCGATCCGCAGCGCTTTAACCGCCTGCTGGAGGAGCAGACGTGGCGGGAAGAGCCCGACCCGCAGCCCTGAGCCTGTCGTTTATGTGACAAAGCCCACAAAACGCCACAACAGTGTCGGCTCTGTCGGGGGCAGTTAACCCACCAGGTCATTAACAAATAAGGTTTTTATGCGTTGGTACCGCAATTGCTTGGGGAACAGTACCACCGCCAGTCTGCGGTGCACCGCGCCCCGGCGTTTTCGTCATCATCCCTGGAGCTGACAGCATGTGGAACTACTCCGAGAAAGTGAAAGACCATTTTTTTCATCCCCGCAACGCGCGCGTGGTCGACAACGCCAACGCGGTGGGCGATGTGGGTTCATTAAGCTGCGGCGATGCGCTGCGCCTGATGCTGCGGGTTGATCCGCACACCGAGATCATCGAGGAGGCCGGCTTCCAGACCTTCGGGTGCGGCAGCGCCATCGCCTCCTCTTCCGCGCTGACGGAGCTGATTATCGGCCACACCCTGACCGAAGCCGGGCAGATCACCAACCAGCAGATCGCCGACTACCTTGACGGCCTGCCGCCGGAGAAAATGCACTGCTCGGTGATGGGCCAGGAGGCGCTGCGTGCGGCTATCGCCCATTTTCGCGGCGAAAGCCTTGAGGAGGAGCATGAGGAGGGCAAGCTGATCTGTAAATGCTTCGGCGTCGACGAAGGACATATTCGCCGGGCCGTGGTGAACAACGGCCTGACCACCCTCGAGGAGGTGATCAACTACACCAAGGCCGGCGGGGGCTGTACCGCCTGCCATGAAAAAATTGAGCTGGCGCTGGCGGCGATCCTCGCCCAACAGCCGCCCGCCCCCCTGCCGGCGGAGACGGCCCACGATGCGCAGTGGCAAAGCGTGGTCGATACCATCAACGAGCTGCGCCCGCACATTCAGGCCGACGGCGGCGACATGACGCTGGTGAGCGTCACCCCGCGCCAGGTCACCGTCAGCCTCTCCGGCAGCTGCAGCGGCTGCATGATGACCGACATGACCCTCGCCTGGCTGCAGCAAAAGCTGATGGAGCGCACCGGAAGTTACATGGATGTGGTGGCGGCCCCGGCCGCGGTTAACTAACCCCAGGGGGACACAATGAAACCTGTTTATCTCGATAACAACGCCACCACCCGTCTCGACCCGATGGTTCTCGACGCGATGATGCCCTTTTTGACCGACTTTTACGGCAATCCCTCGTCGATTCACGATTTTGGTCTGCCGGCGCAGGCCGCCCTTGAACGGGCGCACCAGCAGGTGGCCGCTCTGCTCGGGGCCGACTACCCCAGCGAGATCATTTTTACCTCCTGCGCCACCGAGGCCACGACCACCGCCATCGCCTCAGCGGTGGCCCTGATGCCGGAGCGGCGCGAGATCATCACCAGCGCGGTCGAACATCCCGCCACCCTGGCGGTGTGCGAACAGCTGGAGCGCCAGGGATACCTGATCCACCGTATCGCCGTGGATCGGCAGGGCGCTCTGGATATGGCGCAGTTTCGGGCGGCGCTTAGCCCACGCGTGGCGCTGGTCAGCATCATGTGGGCCAATAACGAAACCGGCGTCATGTTCCCGGTGCCCGAGCTGGCGGAGCTGGCCCATGAGCAGGGCGCGCTGTTTCACTGCGACGCCGTGCAGGTGGTGGGCAAAATCCCGATGGCGCTCAGCCAGACGCGGATCGATATGCTCTCCTGCTCGGCGCATAAATTCCACGGCCCCAAAGGGGTGGGCTGCCTCTGGCTGCGGCGGGGAACGCGTTTTCGTCCGCTGCTGCGCGGCGGCCACCAGGCGCATGGCCGGCGGGCCGGTACGGAAAATATCAGCGGCATTGTCGGCATGGGCGCCGCCAGCGAGCTGGCGCAGGTCCACCTCCCGGGCATGGCGCAGATTAGCCAGCTGCGCGATCGCCTTGAACATCATCTCCTGAGCGCCATTCCGGCGGTAACGGTGATGGGCGGCAGCCAGCCGCGGGTGCCCGGCACGCTTAATCTGGCCTTCGAGTGCATTGAAGGCGAGGCGATCCTGCTGCTGATGAATCAGGCCGGGATCGCCGCCTCCAGCGGCAGCGCCTGCACCTCCGGCTCGCTGGAGCCGTCGCACGTCATGCGGGCGATGAATATTCCTTACACCGCGGCCCACGGCACCGTTCGCTTCTCCCTCTCGCGCTACACCCGGGAAAAAGAGATCGACTACGTCATCGCCGCCCTGCCTCCTGTTATCGACCGGCTGCGCGCCCTGTCGCCCTACTGGCGAAACGGCCAGCCGCTCCTGCAGGATGGCGCCTTCGCGCCGGTCTACGGTTAAGACGGAGAGACGACAATGGGACGCGTACTGATCAATGACACCACCCTGCGCGATGGCGAACAGAGTCCCGGCGTGGCCTTCCAGGCCAGCGAAAAAATCGCCATCGCCGAGGCGCTGTACGCGGCGGGGATCGAGGCGCTGGAAGTCGGCACCCCGGCGATGGGCGAGGAGGAGTGCGCCCGTATCCGGCTGGTGCGCCGTCAGCTTCCGGGCGCCACGCTGATGACCTGGTGCCGGATGCAGGCCGGCGAAATTCGCCTGAGCGCCGAGCTGGGCATGGACTGGGTGGATATCTCCATCCCCGCCTCCGACAAGCTGCGGCAGTACAAACTGCGCGAGAGCTTACCGCTGCTGCTGGAGCGGCTGACGGGTCTGATCCACCTCGCCCATACCCTTGGCCTGAAGGTCTGCATTGGCTGTGAGGACGCCTCGCGGGCCAGCGACGCGACGCTACGGGATATTGCCCGGCAGGCCGGCGAGGCGGGGGCTGCCCGTCTGCGCTATGCCGACACCGTCGGTATCCTCGACCCGTTTACCACCGCGGCGCAGATCGCCGCCCTGCGTAACGTCTGGCCCGGCGAACTCGAGATGCACGCCCATAACGATCTCGGGCTGGCCACCGCCAACACCCTCGCGGCGGTACGCGCCGGGGCCACCAGCGTGAACACCACCGTGCTGGGCCTGGGCGAACGGGCGGGCAACGCGGCGCTGGAAACGGTGGCGCTTGGGCTGGAGCGCTGCCTGGGCGTCGAGACCGGGGTGCGTTTCACCGCCCTGCCGGCGCTGTGCGAACAGGTGGCCCTCGCCACCCGCCGCCCTGTCGATCCCCAGCAGCCGCTGGTGGGCGAGCTGGTTTTTACCCATGAGTCCGGCGTGCACGTCGCGGCGCTGCTGCGCGACAGCGAGAGCTATCAGGCGATCGACCCCGCCCTGCTGGGCCGCGGCTATCGGCTGGTGCTGGGCAAACACTCCGGTCGCCAGGCGGTTAACGGCGTCTTCGACCGGATGGGCTATCACCTGACGTCAGCGCAAATTGACCAGCTGCTGCCGGCGCTCCGCCACTTTGCGGAAACCGGCAAACGCAGCCCGCGGGATGAAGAGCTGGCGGCAATCTATCACGCGCTCTGCGGCGCCGAAACGCTGCAGGCCAGGGGGTAAGCATGGAGTGGTTTTATCAGATCCCCGGCGTAGACGACCTGCGCTCCGCCGACGCCTTCTTTCAGTTTTTCGCCGTTCCCTACCAGCCCGAGCGTCTGGCCCATTGCAGCCTGCCGGTGCTGGCCGCCTTTCACCGTAAGCTGCGGGCGGAAGTGCCCCTGCTCAACCAGCTGGAGGAGAACCCGCGCGCCCACTGGCTGCTGGCGCGCCGGCTGCTGGCGGAGAGTTATCAGCAGCAGTTCGAGGAGAACACGCCATGAGACCCACATTTACCTTTAGCGAAGCGGTCCGCGTCGTGCGTGCCATCCGTAACGATGGCACCTATGCGGGCCTGCCGTCCGGCGCCCTGCTGGTGCGCCGGGGCAGCATCGGCTATGTCCGCGACTGGGGGGTATTCTTGCAGGACCAGGTCATCTACCAGGTGCACTTCCCGGAGAGCGACCGGATCGTCGGCTGCCGCGAACAGGAGCTGATTGCCGGCGATCGTCCCTGGCTGGCGGGGAATCTGCAGTATGGCGATAACGTCACCTGCCAGACGGCGCTGACGTTGCAGGGCGAAGTGGTGGTCAACATCGGTCAGCAGGGGCGTATTGAGGCCACCGATCGGGGCGAACGCGGGGACGGCTATATCGTCGACTTCGGCGGCCGCTGGTTCCAGGTTCCGGTGACCGCGCTGGCCCTGGCAGAGGAGGAAGAATAATGCAGCCATGGCAACGATTTGGCCGGCGGCGGCTGGCGCAGAGCCGCTGGAACTGCGAACCGGCGGCCATCGCCGCGGCGGACCGGGAGGCCTTCGAGGCGGCCTGGCAGCGTCAGGCCCGCGTGGAGCAGGCGCTGGTCGCCGAGGTCGCGGCGGAGGCGATCCCCGCCGCGCTACGGGAAGGCCTCGCCGCTTCGCTGCGCCTCTGGCTGGATGAGGGCGGATTTACGCCGCCGGAGCGGGCGGCGATCGTCCTGCACCATGCCCGGCTGGAAACCGCCTTCGCCGGGATTGCCAGCCAGGCGCCGCTGCCGGATCCCGCCGCGGTGCAGGCGTGGTATCTGCGGCACCAGGCGCAGTTTATGCGCCCGGAACAGCGGTTGACCCGCCATCTGCTGCTCACCGTCGATGGCGATGAGCAGGCGGTTTACTCGCGCATCCAGGCGCTTCATGGGCAAATCGCGGCCTCCCGCGAGGCGTTTGCGCCGCTGGCCCAGCGACACTCCCACTGCCCGAGCGCGCTGGACGGCGGGCGACTGGGGTGGATCGGGCGGGGGTTACTCTATCCGCAGCTGGAGGAGGCCCTGTTTGCGCTGACGGAAAATGCGCTGAGCGCGCCGGTGGCCAGCGAGCTGGGCTGGCACCTGGTATGGTGCGAAGCCATCCGCCCCGCCGCGCCGATGACGCCTGAACAGGCGCTGGAAAGCGCCCGCGATTACCTTATTCAACAGAGCCAGCGCCGCCACCAGCGCCAGTGGCTGGCTGAGATGTTAGCGCGCCAGCCGGGGCTGTGCGGGTAGCCGACAGGCCACCCGCCAGCGTCTACAGCAGGTGCGGTTTGATCTCCTCAAGCCAGGTCGCCAGACGCGTTTCGGTCTCGTCGAACTGGTTATCCTGGTCCAGCACCAGCCCGACAAACCGCTCCCCCTCCAGCGCCGATGAGGCGCTGAACTCATACCCCTCGTTCGGCCAGCTGCCGATCATTGTCGCCCCGCGGGCGCGCAGGGCGTCGTACAGCGGCCGCAGCCCGCTGGCGAAGTTATCGGGATAGCCGCGCTGATCGCCGAGGCCAAACAGCGCCACCGTTTTTCCCTGCAGGCTGACGTCGTCGAGGTTGCGGATAAACTCGGCCCACGACTCGCTCTCGCCCCCGGCCTCAAGGCCCGGCAGCTGGCCGTCGCCCAGCGTCGGCGTGCCCAGCAGCAGGGCCGGGTAGGCCAGCAGGTCCGCCAGCGTGGCGCGGTTAATATTGACCGGGGCGGCGGCGGCCTCCCCCAATTGCTTGTGGATCAGTTTCGCGATCTTGCGGGTTTTACCGGTATCGGTGCCAAAGAAAATGCCAATGTTCGCCATAGTACGCTCCTGTCGGAATGGTGTCGGAAATAGGGATTACCGCAGGGGTATTGCGAAGGCTGTGCCAGGTTGCCCTGCACCGTGACGGCTCATCCCTGCCCCAACAGGATCGCTTTCCGCCGCCGCAGCGCCCGCGCAAGGCGCCCCCGGCGGACCGAAAGGTAAAAATCAGCGGATTTTCCCCCTGTCGGATCAATGTTTCGTTCGGTCGTTTCGATAAGGGCGCACCGTTTGCATGGTTATCCGGGTTCGGCTCAGCCCGCCGCGATCCGCGCAGGGTGTCGGACAATTTGTCATAACTGCGACACAGGAGTTTGCGATGACCCTGAATATGATGCTCGATAACGCCGCGCCGGAAGCCATCGCCGGCGCGCTGACTCAACAACATCCGGGGCTGTTTTTTACCATGGTGGAACAGGCCTCAGTGGCGATTTCCCTCACCGACGCCAGCGCCAGGATCATCTACGCCAACCCGGCGTTTTGCCGCCAGACCGGCTATTCGCTGGCGCAATTGTTAAATCAGAACCCGCGCCTGCTGGCCAGCAGCCAGACGCCGCGCGAGATCTATCAGGAGATGTGGCATACCCTGCTCCAGCGTCAGCCGTGGCGCGGCCAGCTGATTAACCAGCGGCGGGACGGTGGCCTGTACCTGGTGGAGATTGACATCACTCCGGTGCTCAGTCCGCAAGGGGAACTGGAGCATTATCTGGCAATGCAGCGGGATATCAGCGTCAGCTATACCCTGGAGCAGCGGCTGCGCAACCATATGACCCTGATGGAGGCGGTGCTGAATAATATTCCCGCCGCCGTGGTGGTAGTGGACGAGCAGGATCGGGTGGTGATGGACAACCTTGCCTATAAAACCTTCTGCGCCGACTGCGGCGGCCGGGAGCTGCTCACCGAGCTGCAGGTCTCCCCAGGCCGGATGACGCCCGGCGTGGAGCAGATCCTGCCGGTGGCGATCCGCGGGGCCGCGCGCTGGCTGTCGGTGACCTGCTGGCCGCTGCCCGGCGTCAGCGAAGAGGCCAGCCGCTACTTTATCGACAGCGCCCTGGCGCGAACCCTGGTGGTGATCGCCGACTGTACCCAGCAGCGCCAGCAGCAGGAGCAGGGCCGCCTCGACCGGCTGAAGCAGCAAATGACCGCCGGCAAGCTGCTGGCGGCGATCCGCGAGTCGCTGGACGCCGCGCTGATCCAGCTGAACTGCCCGATTAACATGCTGGCGGCGGCCCGTCGGCTGAACGGCGAGAGCAGCGGCAACGTGGCGCTGGAGGCCGCCTGGCGCGAAGGGGAAGAGGCGATGGCCCGGCTCCAGCGCTGTCGTCCGTCGCTGGATCTCGAAAACCCCGCCGTCTGGCCGCTGCAGCCCTTTTTCGACGACCTGTGCGCCCTCTACCGCACCCGCTTCGATGCCGAGGGGCTGCAGCTGGACATGGCCTCGCCGCATCTGATCGGCTTTGGCCAGCGCACTCAGCTGCTGGCGTGCTTAAGCCTGTGGTTCGACCGCACCCTGGCCCTCGCCGCCGAGCTGCCTTCCGTCCCGCTGGCGATGCAGCTCTATGCCGAGGAAAACGACGGCTGGCTGGCGCTGTACCTGACCGACAACGTGCCGCTGCTGCAGGTGCGCTACGCCCACTCCCCCGACGCGCTGAACTCGCCGGGCAAAGGCATGGAGCTGCGGCTGATCCAGACCCTGGTGGCGCACCATCGCGGGGCCATCGAGCTGACTTCCCGGCCGCAGGGCGGCACCTGCCTGACCCTGCGTTTCCCGCTGTTTAACACCCTGACCGGAGGTGAAGCATGATCCCCGAATCCGACCCGGACACCACCGTCAGACGCTTCGACCTCTCTCAGCAGTTCACCGCCATGCAGCGGATAAGCGTGGTGCTGAGCCGCGCCACCGAGGCCAGCAAAACGCTGCAGGAGGTGCTCAGCGTATTGCACAACGATGCCTTTATGCAGCACGGGATGATCTGTCTGTACGACAGCGAGCAGGAGATCCTCAGTATCGAAGCGCTGCAGCAAACCGAGCAGCAGACTCTCCCCGGCAGCGCGCAGATCCGCTATCGTCCCGGCGAGGGGCTGGTGGGGACGGTGCTGGCCCAGGGGCAATCGCTGGTGCTGCCCCGGGTCGCCGACGATCAGCGTTTTCTCGACCGCCTGAGCCTCTACGATTACGATCTGCCGTTTATCGCCGTGCCGCTAATGGGGCCCAACGCCCGGCCCATGGGCGTGCTGGCGGCCCAGCCGATGGCGCGCCAGGAAGAGCGGCTGCCGGCCTGCACCCGCTTTCTCGAAACCGTCGCCAACCTCATCGCCCAGACCATCCGGCTGATGATCCTCCCGGCCTCCGCCACCCTGCCGGGCCGCCAGCCGCCGAAGGTGGAACGGCCGCCTGCCTGCTCGTCGTCGCGCGGGGTGGGCCTTGACAATATGGTCGGCAAGAGCCCGGCGATGCGCCAGATCGTGGAGGTGATCCGCCAGGTTTCACGCTGGGACACCACTGTGCTGGTACGCGGCGAAAGCGGCACCGGGAAAGAGCTGATCGCCAATGCCATCCACCACCATTCCCCGCGGGCTGGCGCCGCCTTCGTCAAATTTAACTGCGCGGCGCTGCCGGACAACCTGCTGGAAAGCGAACTGTTCGGCCATGAAAAAGGCGCCTTTACCGGCGCGGTGCGCCAGCGTAAGGGGCGTTTTGAGCTGGCGGATGGCGGCACCCTGTTCCTCGACGAAATTGGCGAAAGCAGCGCCTCGTTCCAGGCTAAGCTGCTGCGCATCCTGCAGGAGGGAGAGATGGAACGGGTCGGCGGCGATGAGACCCTGCGGGTGAATGTCCGCATCATCGCCGCCACCAACCGCCACCTGGAGGAGGAGGTCCGGTTGGGCCACTTCCGCGAGGATCTGTACTATCGCCTGAACGTGATGCCCATCGCCCTGCCCCCGCTGCGCGAGCGTCAGGAGGACATCGCCGAGCTGGCGCACTTTCTGGTGCGCAAAATTGGCCAGCATCAGGGGCGCACGCTGCGGATCAGCGAGGGGGCGATCCGTCTGCTGATGGAGTACAGCTGGCCGGGCAATGTTCGCGAACTGGAGAACTGCCTCGAACGATCGGCGGTGATGTCCGAGAGCGGCCTGATCGATCGCGACGTGATCCTCTTCACCCACCAGGAACGTCCGGCCAAAGCCCTGCCCGCCAGCGGGCCGGCGGAAGACAGCTGGCTGGACAACAGCCTGGACGAACGCCAGCGGCTGATCGCCGCGCTGGAAAAAGCCGGCTGGGTGCAGGCCAAGGCGGCGCGGCTGCTGGGGATGACGCCGCGCCAGGTCGCCTACCGGATCCAGATCATGGATATCACCCTGCCGCGTCTGTAAGCCACGGTGTCAGGTTCAGGACATTGTCGCCTGCGCGGCGGGAACGCGACAATATTTTGCCGCAGGGATGCGGAATAACACCTTTCTTTTCAGCATGATAAAAAATCCCTCTCTGGTATGCCCTTTGCAGCAGGAAGGTATCGCCCAACCAAGAAGGTACGACCATGACTTCCTGCTCTTCTTTTTCCGGCGGCAACGCCTGTCAGTCGGCGGACGCCAGCGCGTTAGCGCCGCGGGTGGCCGATAAGGTCGCCGCGCACCCCTGCTACTCCCGCAGCGGGCACCACCGTTTCGCCCGGATGCATCTCCCGGTCGCTCCGGCCTGCAATCTGCAGTGCAACTACTGCAATCGTAAATTCGACTGCAGCAATGAATCCCGCCCCGGGGTGTCTTCGACGCTGCTGACCCCCGAGCAGGCGGTGCTGAAAGTGCGCCAGGTGGCCCAGGCCATCCCGCAGCTGTCGGTGGTCGGCATTGCCGGGCCCGGCGATCCGCTGGCCAATATGACCCGCACCTTCCGCACCCTGGAGCTGGTCCGCGATCGGCTTCCGGACCTGAAATTATGCCTGTCGACCAACGGGCTGATGCTGCCCGACGCGGTGGATCGCCTGCTGGAGGTCGGTGTGGATCACGTTACGGTGACCATCAATACGCTGGATGCCGGCATCGCCGGACAAATCTACGCCTGGCTGTGGCTCGACGGCGAACGCTACCGCGGGCGGGAAGCCGGGGAGATCCTGATAGCCCGCCAGCTGGAGGGGGTCCGCAGGCTGACCAACGCCGGGGTGCTGGTCAAGATAAACTCGGTGCTGATCCCGGGGATCAACGACAGCGGCATGGCCGAGGTCAGCCGTTGTTTGCGGGAAAGCGGCGCGTTTATTCACAATATTATGCCGCTGATTGCCAGACCGGAGCACGGCACGGTCTTTGGCCTCAACGGCCAGCCAGAGCCGGACGCCGGGATGCTCGCCGCGATCCGCAGCCAGTGCGGGGCCGCGATGCCGCAGATGACGCATTGCCACCAGTGCCGCGCCGACGCCATCGGCATGCTGGGCGAAGACCGCAGCCAGCAGTTTACCCAGCTGCCGGACCCGGACAGCCTCCCCGACTGGCTGCCCATCCTCCATCAGCGCGCCGAACTTCATGCCAGCCTCGCCACCCGGGGAGAGTCGGAGGCCGATGATGCCTGTCTGGTGGCAGTGGCCTCCAGCCGCGGCGAGGTGATTGATTGTCATTTTGGCCATGCCGACCGCTTCTCGATCTACAGCCTGTCTGCCGCCGGCATGGTGCTGGTGGGCGAGCGCTTTACGCCGAAATATTGCCGCGGCGCGGAGGAGTGCGAGCCACAGGAGAACGAAGCCAGACTGGCGGCGCTTCTCGCGCTGCTCGCCGACGTGAAAGCGGTGTTCTGCGTGCGTATCGGCCATACGCCATGGCAACAGCTCGAGCGACAGGGCATTGAGCCGCAGGTGGACGGCGCGTGGCGGTCGGTCGCCGAGGTGCTGCCCGCCTGGTGGCAGCGGCGGCGACAGAGCCTGGCGGCATCGCGCCTGCGTCAGGGGGTCGCCTGATGGCGCCGGTCGACTGGTTGACCCGCCTGTGGCGACGGTATCACGCCGGAAAAGGCTGCTTTCCGCTGCGCATGGGGCTGAGCGTCGAGGCGTGGCTGGCCCTGCAGCAGCGGCTGGGCGAGGTGGCGACGCCGCTGGACAGCGAGGCGCTGAGCCGTCGCCGGCTGATGACGGAGCTGAATGCCACCCGCGACGAAGAGCGCCGCCAGCTGGCGCGATGGCTGGCGGAGTGGATCGCGCCGGGAGCCGAACCGATGGCGCCGATCGTCGCCGGGGCAGCGCTGGCGTTTAATCATCTATGGGAGGATCTGGGTCTGGATTCGCGGGCGGAACTGGGCCGGCTGATGAGCGACTGCTTTCCGCAGCTGGTGGCGCAGAACGTCCACCATATGCGCTGGAAGAAGTTCTTTTATCGCCAGCGCTGCCTGCAGTCACAGGGGGAGATCGTCTGCCGCTCGCCGAGCTGCGACGAATGCCTGGAGCGTAGCCTCTGCTTCGAACCGCCGCCGCAATAAACACCCCGCAGGTGCCCCTGCGGCTGCCCCCAAAATGCCCCTGTTTAACCGCTTTACGCGGATTTCTGCCGGGTGGCGCTTCGCTTACCCGGCCTACAAAGTCATCTACCTATCAGAAGGTTACTCAACATCCCAGGTCCGGCAAGCGCCGCGCCTCCGGGCAAGGACAGCGGGCGCAGTGCCGCTTCTGTGCCGGGTGGCGGCTACGCCTTACCCGGCCTGGAGTTCGTGCGACCTGTCGTTAATTTTTTCACCAGCCTTGCTGAAACTGCCGGTGCTGGCGGCCTCAAAATCGCTGAGACGTTCCCGGAAGGCCGGGGCAGCCCGCATGGATGCGGGCTGAGGGCCGTGTTTTGCACGGACGCTGCCTCGGCCCGACCCGCAGCCTGCAGAGATAAGTCGAGGGGACCGCGTAGCGGCGATTTTGCTGGCCGGAGCCCGGGGGTACAGGGGGCGGCGGCGACTGGCCGCCCCCTGTGCGCTCCCTGCACCGTAAGAGACATAACGCAGAAAATTAACCGGGAGCGCAATGTGCGCTGAAGCCACAGATAACATAAAGAACCAATCGGCGTTGCTTCCCCTCCCCCTGGCCCTCTCCCAGGGGAGACGGAGCTGTCCGGCCATCGTTTACGTGGCCAACATATTGCCGGGTGGCGGCTGCGCCTGACCCGGCCTACGGAGTCTGAGAACGTGGTAAACCGATAACAGTCTCCACCGCCGCCGCGCAATACATCAGGCTCCGTGCCCAATATGTTGCCGGGTGGCGCTTCGCTTACCCGGCCTACATAACCATTAAATTTCAGAAGATTAACCATCACCGTAGGCCCGCGCAAGCGCAGCGCCGCCGGGCAAAAAAGCAGGCCCAGACGCAGACAGCAGACGAAAAAAAAGCCGGAGGTTTCCCTCCGGCTTTTCTCATTCACATCACGCTACGCCTTACGCCACGTCTTCGTACTGCGGCACCGGGTTGCGGAAGCTTTTGGTCACGCAGGCCAGATAGACCAGACCGATACCGGCCCAGATCAGGCCCAGAATCATCGAGCTCTCTTCCAGGTTGACCCACAGCGCGCCGACGGTCAGGGCGCCGCACATCGGCAGGAACAGATACTGGAAGTGGTCTTTCAGCGTCTTGTTGCGTTTCTCACGGATCCAGAACTGCGAAATCACCGACAGGTTAACGAAGGTAAACGCCACCAGCGCACCAAAGTTAATCAGCGCCGTCGCCATCACCAGGTCGAAGTTAATCGCCAGCAGGGCGATAGCGCCGACCAGGATGATGTTCATCGCCGGGGTGCGCCAGGTCGGGTGCACATAGCCGAAGAAGCTTTTCGGGAACACGCCGTCACGGCCCATCACGTACATCAGACGCGCCACGCCAGCGTGCGCCGCCATACCGGACGCCAGTACGGTAATGGTGGAGAAGATCAGCGCGCCAACCTGGAAGGCTTTACCTGCCACGTAGAGCATAATTTCCGGCTGTGACGCATCCGGATCTTTAAAGCGCGAGATATCCGGGAAGTACAGCTGCAGGAAGTAGGTGGCAAAGATGAAGATCAGGCCGCCGATCAGCGCGGTCAGGAAGATCGCGCGCGGAATGACGCGCTCTGCATCTTTGGTCTCTTCAGACAGGTTGCTGATGCCGTCGAAGCCGGTAAACGAGAAGCACAGGATTGTCGCCCCGGTAATCATCGGGATCACGTGCGCGTCACCGGACCAGAACGGACGGCTGCTGGCCAGCGTACCGGCGCCTTCGCCGCCAAACACGCCATAAATCACCATGCCGAGGATAACGGCAATCAGCACCACCTGCAGCACCACGATCACAGTGTTGAAGTTGGCCACGGATTTAATGCTGCGCAGGTTAAAGGCGGTCATAAAGGCGACCAGCGCGATAACAAACACCCACGACGGAATCGAAGGCACCAGCGCTTCAAAATAGATTTTCGCCAGCAGAATGTTGATCATCGGCGCGAACAGGTAGTCGAGCAGCGAGGACCAACCCACCATAAAGCCAACGGTCGGGCTGATGGATTTCTGCGCATAGGTATACGCCGAGCCGGCGGACGGGTAACGACGTACCAGCTTGCCATAGCTCAGGGCAGTAAACAGGATAGCGATTAACGCAAAGGCGTAGGCCGTCGGCACGTGACCGTCGGTCATACCAGAGACGATACCAAACGTATCGAACAGCGTCATCGGCTGCATATAGGCCAGGCCCATCATTACAACCGGAACTAACGTAAGTGTTTTACGTAATTCCACGCGAGAGGTATTTGGAGTAGCGTTATGCGACATAGTTATCCCCTTTTACGGTGAACGCCAGCGCGTAAGCAAAAAATTGCCCCATTTCTTTCTATTCCTCAGCGACAACGACTGTCGGTTTTTAGTAAATATCTATCCGGTACGAAGCCCGGCCTCTTGGTATTGAATGATGTGTCTTTCGACCAAAAAAATAACCGACACTTTAAAAAAAGCGTCGGCTAGTCTCTGGTTTTCAGGCCGCATATTTTGCAACAATATCAACGGCGTTGACAAGATGTTATGAAGTTCATTGCGTGAGCATAATTTTTAAGATGCTAATATCTATACGATTTCCGTATGATAAATTGTAAAAATAGCACTATTTGCTAATAGCGCTTCGCGCCACCATTTCCCGGCCAAACCGCAGGCGGCGTCATTCCAGGCGATCCACGCGCGCTGACGAGGCGACAGCCCGCGCACGGCCAGGCTGACCAGCTCGCCGCTCTCCAGCAGCCCCTGCACCTGATAACGCGGCAGGCAACCCCACCCCAGCCCCATGCGCAGCAGCGCCAGCTGCCCCGCGGCGTCACACACCGTCAGGGTATCCTGATCGGCGAGCAGCGCCCCACCCTCGCCGGTGGCCACCGCGCGGTAACGCCGCAGGGTTCGCCAGCTCAACGGGGCGCGGCGCTCCGCCAGAGGATGCTGCGGGGAGACCACCAGCAGCAGCTCCAGCTCGCCAAGGGGAAGATAATCATAGCCGCTCAGCGGCGGCGGCTCGCCGAGCGCCCCCAGCAGGAGATCGGCCTGCCCTTCCGTCAAGGGCCGCCAGTCCAGCAGCGAGGGGGTCAGCGTGAAGCGCAGCCGGGTGAGCGGCTGCTGTTGATAAAAGGCGGCGATCAGCGGCGAGAGTTGCGCCACGGGAAAAGTGCTGTCCACCGCCAGGCGGAGGGTATGTTCCCACCCCTGCTGCAACTTAACCGCCCGGATCTCCAGTTCGCGGGCGATGTGCAACACTTCCCGCCCTTTCTCCAGCAGCATCTGTCCGGTGGGGGTAAAGCGCGCGCGGTGGCCGCTGCGGTCGAGCAGCTGAATATTGAGATCGCTTTCCAGCCGGTGAATGGTGTAGCTCAGCGCCGAGGGCGTTTTAAAGAGCTTTGCCGACGCCGCGGCAAAGCTCCCCTCTTTTTCCAGCGCGTCGAGGATCACGAGGACATCCAGCAGTGGTTTCATCGCTACCCCCTTACGGTATGCGAATCACCGCTGGCGGATCACTCCATCGGCATCACCAGCGGATCGGGGTACTGGTACTCAAACCCCAGCTCATTGCAGATACGATTGCCATCCACAATCTTGCCCTGGCCGCCGTCCGGGCTGTCGCTGAAGACCGGCGGCGGCAGCCCCAGCTCGCGGGCCATCTGCGGATAAAAGAGGCCGCGCGCCGGATGGCGGGGCGCACATAGATTATAGATGTGCCCGCCCTTCGGAGCCTGCAGCAGCAGTTCGATGGCGGCCACCACATCCTGCAAATGCACCAGGTTGACCACGTGCTGGCCATCCGGCGCCGACTTGCCGGCGAAAAAACGCCCCGGATGGCGGGACGGCCCCACCAGCCCGGCCAGGCGCAGAATATCCACCGAGGTCCCCGGCAGATTGTGCAGCCAGTCCTCCAGCTCCTTGAGCACCTGCCCGCTGGCGGTTTGCGGCAGGCGCGGGGAGTTCTCTTTCACCGTACCGTTGACGTTGCCATACACCGAGGTGGAGCTGGTGAAGACGATCCGCGGAATATGGTACGCCAGCGCGGTATCGACGATCTCCTGCACCGCCTGCAGATAAAACCCTTCCCCTGCCCCGGTCCGCCGGGCCGGCAGCGTGATCACCAGCGCATCGACGTTCATCAGCGCGTCGAGGTCCTCGGTATCACAGACCAGCTGCGGCTCCAGGCGCAGCGGATAGCTGTCGATCCCGCACATCCGCGCCGCCTCCACGCCATCCTGCGTGGTTTTACTGCCGGTGACCTGCCAGCCTCGCGCCGTCAACGACAGCGCCAGCGGCATCCCCAGCCATCCCAAACCGACTATCGCGACCTTTTTCATCCCAGGCTCCTGACTCTTTCGCTGTGCTGATTACAGGCTACGCCAGCCAGCGGCAACTGACAATTTCTTCGCTCAATGTGAAATGAATTAATGATAGAAAAAAGCCCTTGCTTTCTGCGGCGAAAGTGGTTTAGGTTAAAGGACATCAAATGCATAGTCATTCACAGAGAATTTTTATGAACCGCGTTCAATTTAAACACCACCATCATCACCATCATCCTGACTAGTCTTTCAGGCGATGTGTGCTGGAAGACATTTGGATCTTCCAGTGGTGCATGAACGCGCAGAGAGCCCCCGGAAGATTCACTTCCGGGGGCTTTTTTTTGGACCAAATTCGGACAGATTCAGACAGGTATTCAGAGGAAAAGAACAATGTTAGACAACACCCGTTTACGCATAGCTATTCAGAAATCAGGCCGTTTAAGCGAAGATTCACGCGAATTACTCAGCCGCTGCGGCATTAAAGTCAATTTGCACACCCAGCGTCTGATTGCGCTGGCGGAAAATATGCCAATCGACATTCTGCGCGTGCGTGATGACGATATCCCGGGCCTGGTGATGGACGGTGTTGTCGACCTCGGCATTATCGGCGAAAACGTGCTGGAAGAAGAGCTGCTCAGCCGCCGCGCCCAGGGCGAAGACCCGCGCTATTTCACCCTGCGTCGTCTGGACTTCGGCGGCTGCCGCCTGTCGCTGGCGACCCCGGTGGATGAAGCCTGGAACGGCCCGGCGGCGCTGGACGGCAAACGTATCGCCACCTCTTACCCGCACCTGCTGAAGCGTTACCTCGATCAAAAAGGTATCTCCTTTAAATCCTGTCTGCTGAACGGCTCCGTGGAAGTGGCGCCGCGCGCCGGCCTCGCCGACGCCATCTGCGACCTCGTCTCCACCGGCGCCACCCTGGAAGCCAACGGCCTGCGCGAAGTGGAAGTGATCTACCGCTCCAAAGCCTGCCTGATCCAGCGCGACGGCGAAATGGACGACGCCAAACAGCAGCTGATTGACCGCCTGCTGACCCGTATTCAGGGCGTGATCCAGGCCCGCGAGTCGAAATACATCATGATGCACGCCCCGACCGAACGTCTGGAAGAAGTGGTTGCCCTGCTGCCGGGCGCCGAACGGCCGACCATTCTGCCGCTGGCGGGCGACAAGCAGCGCGTGGCGATGCACATGGTCAGCAGCGAAACCCTGTTCTGGGAGACCATGGAAAAACTGAAGGCGCTGGGCGCCAGCTCCATTCTGGTGCTGCCGATTGAGAAGATGATGGAGTAATCGGCCAGCCGGTCACGGGACACACAGGGGAAAACAATCATGAGCTTCAACACAATCATCGACTGGAACGGCTGTAGCGCAGACCAACAGCAACAACTCTTAACGCGCCCGGCGATTTCCGCCTCCGACAGCATCAGTAAAACGGTGGCGGCGATCCTCGATAACGTCAAAGCCAACGGCGACGCGGCGCTGCGCGAATACAGCGCGAAGTTTGATAAAACCACCGTCGCCGCGCTGCAGGTGAGCGAGGCGGAGATCGCTGCCGCCGGCGAGCGCCTCAGCGACGAGCTGAAGCAGGCGATGGCGGTGGCGGTGCAAAACATCGAGACCTTCCACAACGCGCAACAGCTGCAGGCGGTGGATGTCGAAACGCTGCCGGGGGTGCGCTGCCAGCAGGTGACCCGCCCTATCGCCTCCGTCGGGCTGTATATTCCGGGCGGCTCGGCGCCGCTGTTCTCCACGGTGCTGATGCTGGCGACGCCGGCGCGCATCGCCGGCTGTCAGCAGGTGGTGCTCTGCTCGCCGCCGCCGATCGCCGATGAGATCCTCTACGCCGCGCAGCTGTGCGGCGTGAAAACCATCTTTAACGTCGGCGGCGCGCAGGCCATCGCCGCCCTCGCCCTCGGTACCGAGTCGGTGCCGAAGGTGGATAAAATCTTTGGCCCGGGTAACGCTTACGTCACGGAAGCCAAACGCCAGGTCAGCCAGCGTCTGGACGGCGCGGCCATCGACATGCCGGCCGGCCCGTCGGAAGTGCTGGTGATCGCCGACAGCGGCGCCAACCCGGACTTTGTCGCCTCTGACCTGCTGTCCCAGGCGGAACACGGCCCGGACTCGCAGGTGATCCTCCTGACCCCGGACGCCGGGATGGGCAGCCGCGTCGCCGAGGCCGTGGAGCGCCAGCTGGCCGCCCTGCCTCGCGCCGAAACCGCCCGCGTGGCGCTCTCCGCCAGCCGGATCATCGTGGCCCGCGACCTGGCGCAGTGCGTGGCTATCTCCAACCAGTACGGCCCGGAGCACCTGATCATTCAGACCCGCCAGGCCCGTGAGCTGGTGGACAGCATCACCAGCGCCGGTTCGGTTTTCCTCGGCGACTGGTCGCCAGAATCCGCGGGCGACTACGCCTCGGGCACCAACCACGTTCTGCCGACCTATGGCTATACCGCCACCTGCTCAAGCCTCGGCCTGGCCGACTTCCAGAAGCGGATGACCGTGCAGGAGCTGTCGCGCGACGGCTTTGCCGCCCTCGCTTCGACGATTGAGATTCTGGCCGCCGCCGAGCGCCTTGACGCCCACAAAAACGCCGTAACGCTGCGCGTTGCCGCCCTGAAGGAGCAAGCATGAGCATTGAAGATTTAGCCCGCGCCAACGTCCGCGCGCTGACCCCGTATCAATCCGCTCGCCGCCTGGGCGGGAAAGGCGACGTCTGGCTGAACGCTAACGAATTCCCCACCGCCGTGGCCTTCCAGCTGACCGAGCAGACGCTGAACCGCTACCCGGAGCCGCAGCCGAAGGCGGTGATTGAGAACTACGCCCGCTACGCCGGGGTTAAACCGGAGCAGGTGCTGGTCAGCCGCGGCGCCGACGAAGGCATTGAGCTGCTGATCCGCGCCTTCTGCGAGCCAGGCGAAGACGCGGTGCTCTACTGCCCGCCCACCTACGGCATGTACAGCGTCAGCGCCGAGACCATCGGCGTCGAATGCCGCACCGTGCCGACCCTCGCCGACTGGCAGCTCGACCTGCCGGGCATTGAGGCAAAGCTGGACGGGGTGAAAGTGGTCTTCGTCTGCAGCCCGAACAACCCGACCGGGCAGATTATCGACCCGCAGTCGATGCGCGACCTGCTGGAGATGACCCGCGGCAAAGCCATCGTGGTGGCCGACGAAGCCTATATTGAATTCTGCCCGCAGGCGACGCTCGCCGGCTGGCTCAGCGACTACCCGCACCTGGTGGTGCTGCGCACGCTGTCCAAAGCCTTCGCCCTCGCCGGCCTGCGCTGCGGCTTCACCCTCGCCAACGCCGAGGTGATTAACGTCCTGCTGAAAGTGATCGCGCCGTACCCGCTCTCCACGCCGGTGGCCGATATCGCCGCCCAGGCGCTGAGCGCGGAAGGGATCGCCGCGATGCGTCAGCGCGTGGCGCAGATCCTCGACGAGCGACGCTACCTGGTGGAACAGCTGCGCGGCATCGCCTGCGTGGAGCAGGTCTTCGATTCCGAGACCAACTACGTCCTGGCGCGGATAACCGCCTCCAGCGCAGTGTTTAAATCTTTGTGGGATCAGGGCATTATCTTACGTGACCAGAATAAACAACCTTCATTGAGCGGCTGTTTGCGTATCACTATCGGTACCCGTGCCGAGAGCCAGCGCGTGATTGACGCCTTGACTGCGGAGAATGTATGACCCAGAAGTATCTCTTTATTGACCGTGACGGCACCCTGATTTCCGAACCGCCGGTAGATTTCCAGGTGGACCGTTTCGACAAGCTGGCGTTTGAGCCGCAGGTGATCCCGGCGCTGCTGAAGCTGCAGCAGGAAGGCTATAAGCTGGTGATGATCACCAACCAGGACGGTCTGGGTACCGACAGCCTGCCGCAGGAGGCGTTTGATGGCCCACACAACCTGATGATGCAGATCTTCGCCTCGCAGGGCATTAACTTTGAGGAAGTGCTGATTTGTCCGCACTTCCCGGGCGACAACTGCGCCTGCCGCAAGCCGAAAACCCAGCTGGTGCTGCCGTGGCTGGAAGAGGGCGTGCTGGATAAAGCCCACAGCTACGTGATTGGCGACCGGGCCACCGACCTTGAGCTGGCGGATAACATGGGGATTATCGGTCTGCGCTATGACCGCGAGACCCTCAACTGGCCGACCATCTGCGAGCAGCTGACCCGCCGCGACCGCTATGCCCACGTCGAGCGCATCACCAAAGAGACCCAGGTGGATGTGAAAGTGTGGCTGGACCGCGAAGGCGGCAGCAAGATCCACACCGGCGTCGGCTTTTTTGACCATATGCTCGACCAAATCGCCACCCATGGCGGCTTCCGCATGGAGGTCAACGTCGGCGGCGATCTGTACATCGACGATCACCACACGGTGGAAGATACCGGCCTGGCCCTCGGCGAAGCCCTGAAGCTGGCGCTCGGCGACAAGCGCGGCATCAACCGCTTCGGCTTCGTGCTGCCGATGGACGAGTGTCTCGCCCGCTGCGCGCTGGATATCTCCGGCCGTCCGCACCTGGAATATAAAGCGGACTTCACGTACCAGCGCGTCGGCGATCTGAGCACCGAGATGGTGGAACACTTCTTCCGCTCGCTCTCTTACACCATGGCGGTGACGCTGCACCTGAAAACCAAGGGCAAGAACGATCACCACCGCGTGGAGAGCCTGTTCAAAGCCTTTGGCCGTACGCTGCGCCAGGCGATCCGCGTCCAGGGCGATGCCCTGCCGTCTTCCAAAGGGGTGCTGTAATGAATGTGGTGATCCTTGATACCGGGTGCGCCAACCTCAATTCGGTGAAATCGGCGATTGGCCGCCACGGCTATGAGCCGGTGGTCAGCCGCGACCCGGAGGTGGTATTGCGTGCCGATAAACTGTTTCTTCCGGGCGTCGGCACCGCCCAGGCGGCGATGGACCAGCTGCGCGACCGCGAGCTGATCGACCTGATCAAAGCCTGTACCCAGCCGGTGCTGGGTATCTGCCTGGGCATGCAGCTGCTCGGCAAGCGCAGCGAAGAGAACAACGGCGTCGATCTGCTGGGCATTATCGAGGAAGAAGTGCCGAAGATGACCGACCACGGCCTGCCGCTGCCGCACATGGGCTGGAACCGGGTGTATGCCAAAGCGGGCGATCGTCTGTTCCGCGGCATTGAAGAAGGCGCGTATTTCTACTTCGTCCACAGCTACGCCATGCCGGTCAACCCGTACACCATCGCCCAGTGCAATTACGGCGAGGCGTTTACCGCCGCGGTGCAGAAAGATAACTTCTTTGGCGTGCAGTTCCACCCGGAGCGCTCCGGGAGCGCCGGGGCGCAGCTGCTGAAAAACTTCCTGGAGATGTGATGATTATTCCTGCGTTAGATTTAATCGACGGCACCGTCGTTCGTCTCCACCAGGGCGATTACGGCCAGCAGCGCGACTACGGCAGCGATCCGCTGCCGCGCCTGCAGTCCTATGCCGCTCAGGGGGCGGAAGTCCTGCACCTGGTCGACCTGACCGGGGCGAAGGATCCGGCGAAGCGCCAGCTCCCGCTGCTGAAATCGCTGGTCGCCGGCGTTGACGTCCCGGTGCAGGTCGGCGGCGGCGTGCGGACCGAGGCGGATGTCGCGGCCCTGCTTGAAGCCGGCGTCGCCCGCGTGGTGGTCGGCTCCACCGCGGTGAAATCCCCGGAGGAAGTGAAAGGCTGGTTTAAACGCTTTGGCCCTGAACGACTGGTGCTGGCGCTCGACGTGCGTATCGACGCCGACGGCAATAAGCAGGTGGCGGTCAGCGGCTGGCAGGAAAACTCCGGCGTGACCCTGGAGGAGCTGGTGGAGAGCTATCTGCCGGTCGGCCTGCAGCATGTGCTGTGCACCGATATCTCCCGTGACGGCACGCTGGCGGGCTCCAACGTCTCGCTGTATGAGGAAGTCTGCGCCCGCTACCCGCAGGTGGCGTTTCAGTCATCCGGCGGCATCGGCGATCTCAATGATATTGCCGCCCTGCGCGGCACCGGGGTGCGCGGCGTGATTGTCGGTCGCGCGCTGCTGGAAGGTAAATTCAACGTAACGGAGGCCATTCAATGCTGGCAAAACGGATAATCCCCTGCCTCGACGTCCGCGACGGCCAGGTAGTGAAAGGCGTGCAGTTCCGTAATCACGAGATCATCGGCGACATCGTCCCGCTGGCCAAGCGCTATGCCGACGAAGGCGCCGACGAGCTGGTGTTCTATGATATCACCGCCTCCAGCGACGGCCGGGTGGTCGACAAGAGCTGGGTGTCGCGGGTGGCGGAAGTGATTGATATTCCTTTCTGCGTGGCGGGCGGGATCAAGTCGCTGGAAGACGCGGCGCAGATCCTCTCCTTTGGCGCCGATAAGATCTCGATTAACTCCCCTGCCCTCGCCGACCCGACGCTAATCACCCGCCTTGCCGACCGCTTTGGCGTGCAATGCATTGTGGTGGGGATTGATACCTGGTTTGATGCAGAGACCGGCAAGTATCACGTCAATCAGTACACTGGCGACGAGAGCCGCACCCGGGTGACGCAGTGGGAAACCCTCGACTGGGTGGAGGAAGTGCAGAAGCGCGGCGCGGGCGAGATCGTCCTCAATATGATGAACCAGGACGGAGTGCGCAACGGCTACGATCTGCAGCAGCTGGCGAAGGTTCGCGCGGTGTGCCATGTGCCGCTGATCGCCTCCGGCGGCGCGGGCACCATGGAACACTTCCTCGAAGCCTTCCGCGATGCCGACGTTGACGGCGCGCTGGCGGCCTCGGTATTCCACAAACAGATTATTAATATTGGCGAACTGAAAGCGTACCTGGCGGCACAGGGCGTGGAGATAAGGGTATGTTGACTGAACAGCTGGACTGGGAAAAAACGGACGGCATGATGCCGGCCATCGTGCAGCACGCCGTATCCGGCGAAGTGCTGATGCTGGGCTACATGAACAAGGAGGCGCTGGAGAAAACCGAAGCCACCGGCAAGGTCACCTTTTACTCACGCACCAAACAGCGGCTGTGGACCAAGGGTGAAACCTCGGGCCATGTCCTCAACGTAGTGAGCATCACGCCGGACTGCGACAACGATACGCTGCTGGTGCTGGTGAATCCGATCGGGCCGACCTGCCACAAAGGCACCACCAGCTGCTTCGGCGACGCCGGCCACCAGTGGCTGTTCCTCTATCAGCTGGAGCAGCTGCTGGCCGAGCGTAAGCACGCCGACCCGGAGAGCTCCTACACGGCGAAGCTGTATGCCAGCGGCACCAAGCGCATCGCGCAGAAAGTGGGAGAAGAAGGCGTGGAGACCGCGCTGGCCGCCACGGTGAACGACCGCTTCGAGCTGAAGAATGAGGCGTCGGACCTGATGTATCACCTGCTGGTGCTGCTGCAGGACCAGGGGCTGGATCTCGGGGAAGTGATTGATAATCTGAAAAGTCGGCACTAACGCGTTGACCCCCGCCGCAACGGCGGGGGTAGCTGGCCTCAGGATTTGCTTTCCAGCAGCGTAGTGTAGAGATTGACGTAAGCGTCAATCATATGGTCGGCAGTAAACATCTCTTCAAACCGACGACGCGAGTTTTCGCCATAGCGGCTGGCGGTTTCATCGTTATGCCAGAGCTCATTCATCGCCTCCACCAGCGCCTGGCTGTCATTCGGCGGGATCACGCAGCCATTCACTTTGTCCTGATTAATGAACGAGGTCCCGGTGCCGATCTCGCAGGAGATCAGCGGCCTGGCGAAGCGCGCGCCTTCCAGTAACGTAATGCCAAACGCCTCGGAGCGCAGATGCGAGGGGAAGACCACGCCACGGCAGAGCTGGAAGAGAATGTATTTATCTTCGTCGTTGAGCATGCCGGTAAATACCACATTGCTCAGCCCACGCTGCTGCGCTTCACGACGCACTTCCGCCTCCAGCGGCCCGCCCCCGACAATCACCACCGGCAGCCGGCTACGCTCGGCGGCATCCAGCAGAATGTGCAGCCCTTTGTAGTAGCGGAAAGCGCCGACGAAGAGGAAGAAGTTATCGCCGACGGTTTCCCGCCAGTGCGCCACCCGCTGCGGATCGTGCTGCACGTCGTGCTGCTCCAGACCAAACGGGATCACCACGGTTTTATCCTGATATTTTTTCAGGGTCTGGCTGGAGGCCACGTAGTTGGGCGACGAGGCGACAATGCAGTCTACGCTGGCGAGGAATCGCTCCTGCAGCGGCTGGTACAGCTTCATCAACCGTTTTTGTTTCACAATATCAGAGTGATAGGTCACCACCGTTCTGGCGTCAGGCCGCGCCGAGAGATGCAACATATCCATGAATGGAAACGGAAAATGGTAGTTGATGATGTCGTAATCATCTTTAATCTGCTTAAAACGCTTTAACGCTCTCAGCGAAAACGGCGTGGAGGCAATTTCAAAAAGCTGCTTATTATAAATGACCCGATGGTCTTCGTAGGCGACAGGTCCTGTCTCTTTGTCCGGGCTAAAAGTAAATACATCGGCTGCGATTCCCCGGCGGGCGCAGCCCTGACTGAGCTGATAAATGACCTGCTCAATACCGCCGTAGGTATCGGGATAGTAGGTCTTATAGACGTGTAGAACTCTCAACTGACACCCTTAGAGTAATTTATAGGCGTTAATGGTCTGGGTCGTACAGTTCTCCCACGAAAACTGTTTCGCCTGGGCAAGACCGCGCGCGGTGGCGATTTCCCGCCAGCTATCATCCTGCAGGCTCTGCAAAATATGCGCGCTAATCGCGTCTACATCATTAGGATCGGCAACGAGGCCGGCATCGCCAACCACCTCAGGCAAAGAAGTGACATTGGAACATACTACCGGCACACCGCAAGACATCGCTTCAAGAATAGGTAAACCGAATCCCTCATAGAAGGAGGGATAAACAAAGGTTCTGGCCGCCGCGTACAGATAAGGCAGGTCTTCATCCGGGACATAACCCAGGTAACGGATCCACCCTTCCCGCGTACCGCGCTCGACTAACTGCCACAGCACATCGTCTTCCCAGCCGCGATAACCGCTGAGGATCAGCGGGTAGCGCATGCGGGTCTCCATCGGCAGCAGCTGATAGGCCTGCAGCAGACCGCGGATATTCTTACGCGGCTCCATGGTGCCGATATACAACGCGTAGCCCTGCCACGCCAGCTGATATTTCTGCAGGACCGGCAGGCACTCCGCCGGGCTGCGCGGAATATAGTCGCTGCTGCAGGCCAGCTTGGTGGTGACGATCCGATCCGCCGGATAGTTGAACAGGCGGATGATTTCACTGCGCGAGAAGTCAGAGACGGTCAGGATCAGCTTTGCCGAATCGAGGCTCTCGTGCAGGGACTTCTCCATATAGCGAACCCGATCTTTTGGATGATATTCCGGGCAGGTAAAAATGGAGATGTCATGAAACGTGGTCACAGCGCGTTCCAGGCGATGCGGCAGATAAAAATTGGGACCATGGTAGATGTAATCTTTATAGTCGCGCAATGCCCATGCCTGGCGCCGCGGGTGCAGCAGGCGATACGCCTCAATCAGCAGCGGCTGGCGGCGCAGAAACGCTGACAGACGACCATGATTGCTGGCTTTGGTATCGCTTTTATTCTCAACCTGGGGGATCTGATCGATAAACGACGCGCCGTGAAACAGCTTCAGCTCTTCGATTTCGCGAGCGACCGCCAGCCGCTTAACCAGCTCCAGGGAATACCGACCGATGCCCGTTAATGGGTATTTAATTGGCTCAGTAGCAAAAATAATTTTCATAACGAACTCATCACAAGGGCCACCGGGGCGGCCCTGTTGATAGCGATTATTGCTTCGCGGCTGGCGCGATAATCGGCAGGTTTTTCAGGAGAAATTCCGCGCTCTGCTTCCAGGTTAACCAGTTGATATTTTCTGAGCGAGGATGCGCGTTTTGCTCATACAGGGCTAACCAGTCTTCGACGGCCTTCGCGATGTCGGCCGGCGCTTCCCCGGAGAAATACCAGGCATGTTCCTGAGCAATCTCTTTAAACACCGGGATATCGCGGATAATCACCGGCAGCTTTTTCTGCGCCGCTTCAATCAACGGCAGGCCAAAGCCCTCGCCCTGCGAGGCAAAGATCAGCGCGCGTGAACGAGCATATAGCTCGGCCAAAAACTCGTCGCTGATATTCTGCAGCCAGAACAGCTTTTTGTTCAGCTGCGGATGATGGCGTAATTTTTCGCACAAGCTGTCAACGTTCCAGCCCTGTTTGCCGACGATAAACAAGTTGTACTCTTTGCCCTCGCGCCACAGCTCCTCGAAGGCGGCCAGCGTCTGGGCGTGGCCTTTGCGCGGCTCCATGGTGCCAACCATGATAAATGACGGGGCTGCGGCCATCGTGGCTAACAGCGCCTGTGCATTGTCCGGCATACCAGTGGACGGTACGCTGGCATCGAGGTCGGCGCCCAGATGGAAGTTGCTGACGGTCAGCAGCGGATTCGGTTTCACCCAATGGCTATTTTCCGCAATCCACGCTTTCACATCCTCGGCGACGCTGGCAGAGACGCAGATCAGCCGGTCTGCGTGCTCTGCGAGGCAGGACAGCCAGATCGGGAATTCACGCTGAATGCCTTCGATACTCCACTCCGGGCGACGTAATGGCAAAATATCATGCACCACGAAGCAGGCGAACGCCCCGGCGGCGCGCATGCTGTCAATTTGCGTCACCACCTCCGGGAAGAGATGCGCGGTCAGATCGGTGGCGATCAGAATATCATCTTTGCTGAACAGCACCGGCTCGTCGGCACCATATTCGCCCGGGAAGTTACTGGACAGATATTGGTTGGCGTAGCGATAACACTCGCCTGGGGTGTAGTAGACGGCGGAAACCTCATAACCCGGCACGCCGGATTTCAGTAATTCGCTAAGAATACTGCGCGAGACGCGCTGGATCCCGGTCTTCGCGTCATGCTTCGCCAGAACCGAAATATCCACCAGCAGCTTGCGAGTATGGCGCTTAAAGCCGTTGCGCGCAACCGCCCACGCCAGACCCAGACGGTCGACTTCGCTCAGCGCATCAATTTTCTGCATCGTCTGAATGCGCGAGGCGGTCACGCCTTCCACCTGCCCGGCATGCGCCTCTTTGGACGACTGCAGCAGGCGAGTGAAACCATCGATCGCCAGATGGGCGGTGTTGGCCCAGGAGAATTTGGCCGACTGCGTCAGGGCATGCGCCTTCAGCTCACGGTAAAACGCCTCATCGGTCAGCGCCTTCTCCATCACCCGGCGAATATCCTGCACGTCATGCGGATTGAACATGGCATCTTCCCAGCCAATGACTTCCGGCAGGCTGGTAATGTTTGAACCTAAGGTCGCCGCCCCGCAGCGCATCGCTTCCAGCGGCGGCAGGCCGAAACCTTCATGCAGCGACGGGAACACAAACAGTTTGCACAGGTTGTACAGGGCAATCAGATCGTCGTCGGTCAGGAAGCCGGTAAAGATAAGCTGGCTGCGTGACAGGCCATAGCTTTCCGCCAGACGCAGAATCCGCTCCAGATCCTCCGGGTGCACCTTATACGCCAGCACCATCGGATAGCGCTGCTGCAATTCGGCAGGCAGCATGCTGTAGGCGTGAATAAGCGCTTCGATGTTTTTCCGCGGCTCGATCATCGCCAGCGTCAGAATAAACTCATCGGGCAGGCTGTATTTGTCTTTTAAAGACTGAATACGCTCGGCGGAATAGTCGATAACCGCAAACTCTTCACCCACCGCCGAGGAGATGTTCAGCACTCGATCGCTGGCGATGTCGGTATATTCGATCACTTCCTGGGCCGCCGACTGCGAAATAGCGAAGATCGCGTCCGCCCGCTCAAACTCCGCCAGCTTGTTCATATAAAATTCGCGGAAATTCGGATCGCCGAGATAACGCTCTTTATTTAACAGCGGGATCAGATCGTGGCATACGCACACTGTCTTCCACGGCACATTGTCCGCCGGAATGGACACGGTATAACTATCCCCATGGCCTTCGAAGAAGCTAATAACATAGACAATATCAGGCGCGATATTGGCGATAGCGATATCGCGGGCCGCCTGGGCGGCTTTGCTACGGCCGTGGTTATCAATATTGCAATAGGCCGTTGGCGCAACGGCGGAGAAGATGAACATATCCTCGTCCGCCAGCAGGTCCCGATAGGCCATTTTTACATCATTAATATTGTCAATGGGATACATACCATTGATCAGAATACTGACGCGATGCTCGCCGGCATTTTCAATAATGGCGCGGCTCATGGCCAGGGTACTGCGACCGATACCGCGGAATTTACTTTCCGACTGGTAACCCTGGACATCAATCAAAATATGCAAGTTAATCTCCTTATTTATTTTTCGTTAGTTTGAGATAAATTTCATAAACCTCCGGAGGTAAAAGCTCCGGATGCATCACTTGCAGCTCAGTCTGCGATAAAATTTGCGCATCAGCCTGATACTGGCTGTGCGGCAGCGGATTCATACGACGATACAAACGGTAGGCCGGCTGATAAAGGCCCAGCTTATGTAACCCATTTACCGCGGTATGTTTTACCTTCGGATGTTTTCTCATAAACGAGAAAACAAACCGCAGGACGCGTTTAATAAAATGTTTACAACGCTGCACGAAACCATACTGCCTCAGCAAATGGATCTGCAGTCCAATATAACGATAACCCTTGGTCATTCTCCAGGAACGGCTGCGATGGATTTTTTCAATCTCCTGGCGAAGCTGCTGGTTTTCGTTATGTAAATGGTGAATCTCCCGGTTAGCGGCTTCCAGTCGCTGGAGGAGCTCAGCGGTTTCCGGCGGCAGCTCGGGCTGAATGTCAGCCTGGGCGTGCGCTTGTGCCGACTCCAGCAGCGCGGTCAGCTGCGCCATATTCTCAGTCAGCCAGCTCAGCTCATGGCTGACTTCCACTGGCTGTTGCGCTTTCTCGACTAACGCATCCTGTGCCGCCTGCAGCTGAACGATCTGTTGCTCCAGGGCATGGATTTCACCACGCATCGCCTCCGAGCCGGCGCTTTCATTGCGCACCCGGGACTGGAGCTCCAGCAGCACCGTCTCCTGAGCGATGATCCACTGCTCCGTCGCCCCACGCTGCTGTTCAGCTGAAGGCAGTTTCGCTTTCTTGTCGAACAGCGCTAACAGCAGGGCAAAGTTCCAGCTGTCAACCGGCTCCTGCCAGACCGCATACAGCCAGTTTGACCACGGCTGCGGCAGGTTGAACGGATGCACGGGCGCCGAGCGCCAGAAACCGTTTATGTTTTTGTTTTCGGCAAACAGCTCGTTCACAAACACGAAAAACGACTGGACAAGGTTTGTCGGCCAGCTGCAGTCCTGTGGGGTGGTGACGATAGAGCCGAAGTCGATTAAGCGGGCATGCTGCCGGGCATCGACCATCACGTTCCATGGGCGCACATCGTCATGCCAGAACCCTTGCTTCTCAAGCGCCGCTAAGGAACGGAGCAAGGTGCCAAGGATTTTTTCACGATCGATCTCTTCCCCGGCCGCCAGCATATCGCTCAGCAAGCTACCCGGGAGCTTTTCCATCACCAGCCAGCCAGACTGGGCGTTTTCGCCGTGGGCCAGTAATGCCGGCGCGTCAAAGCCCGCTGGCGGTTGCGCCAGGAACTTTATTTCATTATGCAGTTCATGTTTATTACGCTGGCTCTCTTCTGCCGTCAGGATGCCGTGGGGCATGTCGTAATAGAAAAACTTGCACACATAATCTTCGCCAAAGAAGTAGCGACGGCTGCGCTTATGCGCCAGGCCGGCCCCGGCATAGGGCTGATTTTGCCAGTGCTGGAACGGCTGATTAAAATCGTTGAGCAGCACCCGGTGGTTGCTAACCAGGTACATCGGGCGCGGAACGGGGGATAAATGGGTATCAAACTCGCCAATCAGGCGATAAAACGCGCACTGCTCAATCAGTTCGCGTGGATCGTCCGGCTGAGAAACGCCCCAGTATAGCGGTTCTTCTTTCACCGCCAGCTCAAGGATCACCGCCTGGGTGACATCCGCCAGGCGCGAAAGCAGACGTTTAACTTCATCGATACCATGAAGATGAACAATATGGTGAAACACGCTTAAGCCAATGGCCAGATCAAACTCGCCCTCTTCCAGCGCGGCGATCACCTCTTCAATTCTGCCTACCCGGAATTCGGCGGCAAAGTCGGGGTTTTCTTCGGCCAGCGCGCGGCAAACGTTAATATTTTCCTGCTGGAAATCGATACCAACGATAGTCGCGCCTTTGCTTGCCAGGCTCAGGCTGAAAAAGCCCTGAGCGCAGCCCAGATCGAGAACTTTAAGCGGGCGGCCCAGCGCGCGGGATAAGTTATCGTACTGTTCGGTAATCAAATCGAGACGTTGATTACAATCGCGAGCGGCGTCGCCATCCCACTCGGGATGGCCAAAAATAGTTTGATAAATCTCAGGTAATTCGCTAACCAGCGTGTTTAAGTTTTTAGTCATGGAATCGTTTTTCTCAACGTCATTGGTAGCTAGTAAAGGACGACTTAAGATCGATGACACCCCAAAAATCCATGCTCTTGGTCACATGTAAAATAATGGAGTCGTAACGTCTGTCCAGCGGCGTCATATCCGTCTGCGGGTTGCCGGCAGAGATACCAAATGACAGCAGGTAATCGCCACTGTTTAAATCCACCGGAAGGCTAAATTTAAACACCCGAACATCGCCGCGGGAAACCGAAATATTCTCGCGCCCTTCTGAGGCGAGGAAAGAGTTGGTTCCGTAGAGGAATAAGCCATCGAGGGTCTTAATCAGGATGCCTGGCACCACGCAATCAAAATCGTATTCAAACACGACCTTCATCAGAAAATCGGTCTGCTGATTGCCCGTCAGCGAGGGCGGAAAATCAACCCCGGCGCTCTGAATATGGTAATCGATGATTTTCGCGCCGCCCTGCCCCCAGCGGTACTCTTCCGGACGGTAGCCTGGTCGCGTGTGGTACACATCTTCAATCTCATCAAGCGACATCTGGCTTTCGCCACTGACTGACGAGGTAGCCGTTTCGCTTTTCCTGGCGCTGTCTTTATCAGGTTTGCCAAACAGCTCATCCAGGTAACGGTTGGTCACGTCACGGGCGGTGCCGTCCATGCAAATGTCACCATTTTTGAGGAAGATGGCGCGGTCGCAGTGTTTGACGATATCCCCGGCGCTGTGGGAAACCAGCAGCAGCGTGGTGCCCTGCTTTTTGAAGTCCGCAATGCGGGCGTAGCACTTCGCCTGAAAGCGGGAGTCGCCAACGGAGAGCGCTTCATCGACGATCAGAATATCCGGGCGAGAAGCGGTGGCCACGGCGAACGCCAGGCGCATTTGCATGCCGCTGGAATAGATGCGCACCGGCTCTTCAATGTAGTCGCCGATATCCGCAAAGGCTTCGATCTCCGGCATTAAGCGCTCGATCTCTTCCCGGCTCAGGCCCATCATTAGCCCGGACATATACACGTTCTGCCGGCCGGTAAAGTCGGGATGGAAACCCATGCCCAGCTCCAGCAGCGCAGCGACGCGCCCCTGGATCTCAATGCTGCCTTTGGTGGGCTGGGTGGTGCCGGTCAGCAGCTTCAGCAACGTACTTTTACCTGCGCCGTTCACCCCGACAATACCGACTGCTTCACCGGGTTCAATGCTGAAATTGATGTCTTTTAACACCCATTTTTTGCTGTGCCGCGGCTTATCGCCCGGCAGCAGTTTCTCGATGACCCGGTTCCATTTGGATGGGTAATATTTATACGCCTTGCCGACGTGCTGAACTTTGATACTCATGATTAAATCTCGTCCACAATATCAGCGGCATGTTTTTTAAATAAACGCCAGGCAAATAAAAACAGAATGACCGACACCACCGTGACCGGAAGCAGCGCCATCCAGTCAGGGCTCTGGTGATAGAGCATCACGTTCTGGTAGGAACCGATAATGGTCGCCATCGGGTTATAGGCCAGCAGGCCTGAAACCCATTCCGGCAGCGTTTTGGACACGTAAACAATAGGCGTAAACCAGAACCAAAACTGCAGCAGGATATTGACGAACTGGCCGATGTCGCGGACAAAAACGTTCAGCACGCCGAGGATAATCCCCAGGCCCAGGGTGAACAGCATCTGGACGATCAGCACCGGAATGATTTCAAAGAAAATCATGCCCGGGAAATTCCCCGTGACGATCAGAAACAGCACAAACAGACCGAAAATGATCAGAAAGTTAATGAACGCCGAAGCGGTGACGATGATCGGTAAACAGATCCGTGGAAAGCTGAGCTTTTTAAGAATATTGGCGTTGGTCAGAAAAACGTTGACCAGACTGCTGAGCGTTTCCGTGAACAGCCCCCAGGTTAACACCCCGGAACAGAGGTAGATGCTATAGGCAAAAGGGCCGTCCATGCCCGCCAGGCGGGCACGCATTAATTCAGAAAAGATTAATGTATAGACGGAAATCATGGCGATCGGCTGCAAGATCAGCCATGCCGCGCCTAAAAAGCTGGTCTGGTAACGGGACTGAAAGTCCCGTTTAACGCTGTCAATAATAAAGCCACGGTAGCGATAGATCGCTGAAAACATAGGACTCAAAGCGATTCCTCTTTTAGCAGGTTGAGCAGCTCGGCGGTTTTCTCGTTCATCAACGCCGTATCCGCTCTGGACTCAACGTTCAGGCGCACCACCGGCTCCGTGTTGGATGTGCGCAGGTTAAACCGCCACTCAGGGTATTCAATACTGATACCGTCCGTTGTGTCGATGTGTGCGGCCGCCGGCTCATACTGCGCCCGGATGCGCGCGATCGCCTCCGCCGCATTACCCAGCTTGCGGTTGATCTCCCCCGACGCCGGGAACGCCGCCTGGCGGTCCTCCACCAGCGATTTCAGCGAGCTGTTCTTCAGGCACAGCAGCTCCGCCACCAGCAGCCACGGGATCATCCCGCTGTCGCAGTAGGCGAAGTCGCGGAAGTAGTGGTGCGCGCTCATCTCCCCGCCGTAGATGGCGTCTTCCTGGCGCATCCGCTCCTTGATGAACGCATGCCCGGTCTTCGACATCACCGGCTGCCCGCCGCTGCGGGTCACGATGTCCACCGTGTTCCACGTCAGGCGCGGGTCGTGAATGATTTTCGCCCCCGGCTGCTTCTGCAGAAATGCTTCCGCCAGCAGGCCGACAATGTAGTACCCCTCGATAAACGACGCCTCGTCATCGAACAGGAAGCAGCGGTCGAAGTCGCCGTCAAAGGCGATCCCCATGTCCGCCTGATGCGCACGCACCGCATCCGCGGTGTCCTGGCGGCACTCCGGCAGCAGCGGGTTCGGGATACCGTTCGGGAAATGGCCGTCCGGCTGATGATGCACCTTGATAAAGGTCACCGGCGCCCCGGCCGCCGCAAAGCGTTTCTCCACCTCATCAATCACGTGCCCCGCCGCCCCGTTGCCGGAGTTCACCACCAGCTTCAGCGGACGGGTGAAGTTCG